>NZ_JBHUZE010000002.1:0-889342 GCF_042667435.1 Rhodococcus sp. NPDC057297
GTCATTGCCGCCGACCACCCCGGCGGCAATGACAAATACCTTGCCGCCTATTACGTCGGCACCGAGATCACCGACGGCGAACTCCGGGAGTATCTGACCGCACGGGTACCGGACTACATGATCCCCACGGTGTTCATTCCCATCGACACCGTCCCGGTCACCCCCAACGGCAAACTCGACCGCCGCGCCCTCCCCACACCCGACCTCACCGGAGCACTGACCGGCGGACAGGAACTCGAGACCGATGCGGAGAATACGATCGGCCGTCTGTTCCGCGAGGTGTTGGGACTCGCGGACGACATCGCGCTCACCTCGGACGACCACTTCTTCCGTCTCGGCGGGCACTCGTTGCTCGCTGTCCGGTTGGTCGCTCGGGCGAACGAGGAGATCGGTACGTCGTTGCTTCTGAACGACATTTTCCGGAACCCGACCGTCGCAGGTTTGGCTGCTGCAGCGCAGGATCGCGCCGCGAGTACGGTCGCCCCGACCGACGTGGCCGACGCGATACTCGTCCCGCTGTTGCCATCCTCGTCCGGGCGCTCTCTGTTCTGTGCGCACACGATGTACGGCGGCGATGCAGCCGCGTACGACGTGTTGGCCGACTACGTGCCGGACGGACTGGGGATCGTGGGGTTGCAGGACCCGGCACACGGCGGCGTCGACATCGAATTCGCCACGCTCGCCGAACTGGCCGTCGTCTACGCGAATGCGGTGCAACGTGTGCAGTCGACCGGGCCGTACGACCTGCTCGGCTGGTCCTACGGCGGACACATCATGTTCGCCGTGGCGCAGGAGCTTCGCTCGAGAGGAGAGGAGATCCATTCCTTGACGATCCTCGACACCTATCCGACCAGCGCCCCCGAGACGCCTGCGCCCGATGTGTCGTTCGTCGACGACCGGGATGCCCAGTTGGAGTACCTGGAAAGCAGACGCGAGGACTTGCTGGCCATTCTCGGCGACGAGGGAAGCCGCGCGTTGTTTGCGAACCAGACGCTCGTCAAAGCCTTTGCGGTGTCCGGTAACCGATGTGAACAACTCATGGCTCAACCGACCAGCGGCCGACTCGACTGCGGCTCGCTCGTCGTGTTGGCCGGGGAAACCATCGACAACTCCGAGGCGGAGGGGCTCACCGCTGGACGGGGCGCCTGGCGTGTCCATCTCCCGCGGGCCGTGATCACTGTGGCCGACGGCGAAAACCACACGTCGGTGATCCTCACCGCGCGCGGACGAGCCCACTGGGGTGCGCAGCTCTCCCGACTACTGGAACCAGGCGACGAAGGAGCCGAACAGCAATGACACTGAGCAGCGAACAGGTACAAGAAGATGTGGCGAACGTGCTGTACGTGGAGGTCGACGAGCTCGACCACGAATTGGATTTGCGCGAGCAGGGAATGGATTCCGTGCGCGTGATGCAACTCGTCGAGCAGTGGCGCAGCGCAGGGGTGGAGAAGGTGGACTACATCGTGTTGGCAGAGGATCCACGGCTGGAACGCTGGCTTGCGGTTCTGGAGGACCTGCAGCAGTCTGCGCAGAAAACATAGGGACGCGAGAGTGTGGGGCCGGGAAAGAATCCGGCCCCACACTCGTCGACACGCGAAGCGGTTCTACTGTCTCTTGCTGATTTTTCCGACGGCGGTGCGCTCGAACTCGGTGACCAATTCGACGACGTCAGGAAGCTTGTACGTCGCGAGCCCCTTGGCCTTCAGGAACTGCCGAACCTTGGGCAGCGACAACGATTTCGGATCCACACCCTCGCGTGGGAGCAGGAATGCTTTGACACGCTCACCGAGGACGGCGTCGGGAATGCCCTGGACGGACGCCTCGTGGACCGACTCGTGCGCCAGCAGCAGGTCTTCCACCTCTGCGGGTGCGACTTTCTCCCCGCCACGGTTGATCTGATCCTTCGAGCGTCCGGTGACCGTCAGGTAACCGTCGGCGCCCTGGACGACAATGTCACCCGTGCGGTAGAAGCCGTCCTCGGTGAACACGTTCTGGTGCTGAGGGGCGTTGTAGTAACCGCGGATGGTCGACGGTCCACGGGTCAAAAGGTCACCGGCGGTGCCTCTGTCGACATTCTGGCCATGAGAGTCGACGACGCGGATTTCGTCGTAGTCGGTGGTCGGGCGCCCCTGGCGAGTGGTGATGATGTCCTCGTCGGCATCGAGTCGTGTGAAGGTGTGCAAGCCCTCGGCCATGCCGAAGGACTGCTGGACCGTCGCCCCGAGTTCGGGCCGAACTCGTCGCGCCGAGTCGGGGCTGAACTTCGCCCCGCCGACCTGGATGACGGCGAGCGTGGACAGGTCGTATCGCTCTTTCAGTGACGAGTTCAACCACGCCAGCGCGAGCGGGGGGACCAGCGCGACGATGGTCACACCATGCTCGGCGATGAGGGGGAAGCTCACGTCCGGACTCCCGTTGGGCGCCATGACGACTGTGCCGCCGGCAGCGAGCGTGGACAGGTAACCGGGGGAGCGCATCGCGAAGCTGTGCGACATCGGTAGCACGACGAGTTGCACTGTGTCCGAGGTGATATCGGTCATCGCGGCTGCCGCCCGTACGGAGGCGAGGTACGTCTCGTGGGTGTGCGGGACAAGCTTGGGGCGATCGGTCGTGCCTCCCGACAATGCCAGGAAAGCGACGTCCGACGGGAGCGATCGTCGACGATGTTCCAGTGTGCCCTGTGCAAGAAGCGGTTCAAGTCCATCGGCGTCGACGATGATCGTGTGTTCGAGTGTGGACGACGTCGACTTCAGCTCGGCTGCGAGGGCTGCGAGATCGTTCCCGTCGTGCGCGGCGGTGGCGATGTACCCGCGGGCACCGGATTCTTCGACGATGTAACCGATTTCGTGCAGGCGCAACGCGATCGGGGTGAGGACGGGTACTGCGCCGATCTCGTAGAGTGCGAACACCAGCGCCACATAGTCGGGAATGTTCGGGAGGTGGACCACGACGCGCTCGCCGCGCCGGATTCCGAGACGCTCGAACCCGGCCGCGAGCGTCAGAATCCGCTCGCCCAGGTGGCCGTACGTGATTCGGGTGTCACCGAAGATCAGTGCAGTCTCCTCCGAGTGCTGCTCGATCGAGCTGAACAGAAACTCCGTGAACGTCTGGTCCACCCAGATGCCCTCATCCCGGTAGCGCTGCGCGAACTCCGGTGGATAGGGGACGACTCCGTCCAGGGCGAGGGGTGCGAGGTCGTGAGTGGACGCGGTCATCTATCCCTTCCTATGTGAGCGGAAATGTAGGCCAGGCCTACATTTCCGCTCACGTTGTGGTGTATTGCAGACGAGAAATCAGAGCGTCGAGCGATTCTGCCCCGTGTGCCGCGACGTCGGCTGCGGGGCGTTCGCGGTATCCAGGGTTGAAGATTTCCAGTGACAGCGGACCGGTGTATCCGGCTTCGATCACGACGGCAACGGGGGCGAGTACGTCGAACTCGCCGTCTCCGGGGAAGCAGCGGTGATTCCGACTCCACTGGATCAGCTCGAGATCCATCCACGGGGCGTCGGCGACCTGAAGAAAGCCGATACCGCGGGGGTCGAGGGCGTGGACCTGCTCGATTCCGTCTCCCACGGCATAGAGGTGGAAGGTGTCGACGACGAGTGACAACGACGGGTGGTCCGCGCGCTTCAGTGCATCTTCGACGTCGGCGATGCGGTTGATGTGGGTGCCCCAGGCCAGCGCTTCGAACATGACGGTGGCGCCGTGTTCTGCTGCGGCCTCGCCGAGTGCATGCAATTGCGAGGCGGAGAGGTCTCGGTCGTCGATGGCGTCGTCGTCGGTGTTGGAGACGACGAGGATTGCATCTCCGCCGAGCGCCTCCATGATGTCGCTTTCGCGGTGGAAACGTTGGAGTACGTCGGCGAATTCGGTTTCGGTGACGCCTTCGGCGCGCCTGAACGGTTGGTAGAGGTCGACTGTCAATCCGAGGTCGTCGCATCGCCGACGGATTTCTGCGGCGCTCGATGATGCAGCCGTCAGGTCGGCGTCGAGAATTTCGACGCCGTCGAAGCCTGCCGCGGCGATGCCGTCGAGTTTGTCCTCGAGCGTTCCGCCGAGTGACACGGTGGCGATGCAGGTCTTCACGGGTGCTCCTCGGCGTAGGTCCGGCGAGGCTGAGATTGATAGCCTAACCTAGCTCAGCTTAACCTAGCCTTACCTTTGAATGGGGTTGTATGTCGGCGCTGTACACGGACCACAGTTCGGCGTAGCGGCCCGCGGCATCGAGTAGCTCGTCGTGGGTGCCTTCCTCGACGATGGACCCGCGCTCGAGGACGACGATACGGTCGCATGCACGCGCCTGCGAGAGTCGGTGCGCGATGACGATCGCCGACCGGCCATGTAGTGCCTTCGCTGTGGCCTCGTCGAGCAGAGCCGAGTTGCGCGAATCTGCTTCTGCTGTGGCCTCGTCCAGAATCGCCACCGCGGGGTCGTGCAGGACCAGCCTGGCCAGCGCGAGCAGCTGAACGTCCGCCGCGGTGATGCGGTGACCTTCCTCGCCGAGTTCGGTGTCGAGGCCACCGGGGAGCGAGCTGAGAAGGACATCCCCGCCGACGAGTGACAGTGCGTGCGTAAGTGACTCGTCCGAAGCATCCGGCGCGGCGAACGCCAGATTCTCGCGCAGTGTTGCCGAGAAGACTCGTCCCTCCTGGTTCAGGTACGCGATCCGCGATCGGTGTACCGATGCCTCGATGGTTCCGCCGCTCGGCTCGCGCACGCCGGCGATCAGACGGGCGAGCGTTGTCTTGCCCGAACCGCTCGTGCCGACGATCGCGAGGTGCTCCCCGGTGTGGAGCGTCAGATCGACGCCGTTCAGCACGGGGTGCTCCGGTAGATAGGAGAAGGATGCATCACGAACCGAGACGACGTGGCCGGTTCGCCTCACGGTCGAGTCCGGCGCGGCGGCCGGAGCGGCGTAGTTCTTCGTGACACCCACGACCCGAGCGAGAGATGCTGCGGCGGACTGCAAGTCGTCCATGACGAACATCAGCATCGAGATCGGTCCGGTGACCTGCAGGAACAACAGCGAGGCGGCGGTGATCGAACCCAGTGACGTGCCGTACCGCGCAGCCAGAACGAAACCACATCCGACGATCAGGAGCAGGCAGACCGCCTCGGCGAGGTTGATGCGGCTGAAGAAACGGTTCTGCATGATTCGAGCGCGCACCTCCCAACGTGCCACGTCCCATGTTGCGCTCTGGATGTCGTTGATACGTGCATCGCCCGCCTGAAATGCGGTAACGGTTGGAAGCGCCGTGAGTGTGGTGAGTACACGTTCGCCGCGGGTGCTGTCTGCCGAGCGCAGTGCGCCGTACACCGGCGGCACCGCGGGGAGGTACCACCTCAATGCCCGTACGTACAACGGCGCGGCAAGCAAGAATGCGATGCCGAAGCGCCAGTCGATGGCCGCTGCCCCGATGACGGTCAGCACGATCGTGAAGATCGCTGCTGACAGCGTCGGCAGAATTGCTGGGAGTTCGTCGGATACGTTCCGCGTGTCGGATGCGGCACGAGTCACGATGTCTCCGACTCCCACTCGTTCCACCTCGGTCTCCGTCAGATCCAGTGTCGCCGCCATGAACTTCTCGCGCAGGTCAGCGACCATCGTGTCGATGACGCGTCCGAGCGCCACCATGCCGAAGAACTCGACGACGCCGCCGATGAGGGCAGCGGCCACCAGTGCAGTCAACTGCCACCAGAACACCGCTGGAATTCCCGACGCTTCACTGGCGGTGACCGTGTCGACGATCCACCCGATGGTCAGTGGGAGGACGAGCGTCGTGGCTGCCGAGGTCAGCAGAAGTAGGAGGATGCCCGCGATCCTCAGCTTCCTGCCCTCGGCAAGTTCTGTTATCTCGTTACGCATCTCGCGCCAGTCGGCGACCGGCAGACGCTGCATTTCGGTATCGCTCACGAATGTTCTCCTGCGATGCTGTGCGTGGACACTGCGTGAAAGGCGGGCGAGGACGTGATGACGATCGTGGTCAATCCTTCTCGCGCAGAACGTACCCTGGTGGCGATGTCGTGCTCGGTGGCCGAGTCCACGGAATTCGTGGGATCGTGCAGAACGAGTACCGGCGGACGGCGATGCAGTGCGCGGGCGAGTGCGACGCGTTGGCGTTGGCCACCGGACAGGGTTCTGCCGCCGTCGCCGATATCGGTGTCGTAGCCGTCGCGAAGTTCGTGCTCCAGGCCGTCGCAGCGGGCTGCCTGCAGCGCGCCGCGGGCGCTGGTGTGCTCGGCCGACCCCGGAACTGCCTCCGCGGACGCCACGTTGGCAAACAACGTCGGTTCGAGGAGGTCCGGCTGATGGGGTGAGACGAGTATCCGGCGGCGGACCTCGGCCGGGTCATGTTCTCGCAAGGGACGTCCGTCGAGTGTGATGCCCGGGGTCTTGTCTTGCTCGCCGCGCGAGGTCAAGGTCATCGCGGCGACGAGCCCGTCGGCATCGATCGCGGACGGGTCGATCACGAGAAACTCGCCGGGCGTGACGAGAATCGGGTCGGTCATCTGGGGCGAGTGGATCCGAAGCGTCGGGGACTCCGGGATCGGAGCGGTTCCGAGCGCCTCCGGATCGGGGCCGATGTGCAGTTGATCGAGAACACGCTTGGCCGACGCCAACACCATCGCACCCAACGTTGCGGCGTCCTCGATGAGACTTCTCAGCGGATCGAGAAGCACCTGGGCCATGGCGGCAGCGGCGATAAGGCCGCCGATCGTGATGGAGCCGTTGAACGTGAGCATTGCAGCGATGACGGTCACCACGCCCGCGAACAGACCGGTCAGCGCATTGTTGATGCCGATGACCGCGCCCTCTGCCCTGTTGGCCGCGAGTGTGCCGCGCAGGGCCGATCGGGACACGCCTCGGTAATGGTCAGTGGCGGCGCGCTGAGCGTGGATGCCCGTGATCACTCGGTAGCCGGACACCAGATCGGCGGCGATGCCTGCCGCGTCCGCGACGGCATCTTGTTCTTCCTCTGCGCGTCTCTGCAGTGGACGCGCGACAACCGCCATGAGCGCCAACAGCAATGGCGACCCGAGTATGACGGTCAAGCCGAGAACCGGGTGGATGGCGAAGAGCGACACAGCCGCGACGACGATCGCGACGATATGGCCGAGTGGATACACCGCGAAATAGATTGCGCTGCTGGCCCGGTCGCTGTCGGAGGTTGCCACCGACAGCAGCCGCCCTGGCAGCTGCGGTCCGCCTGCGGTTCCGCGTGCGTCGAGGATGCGCTCGATCACTCGCGACGACAGCTCGTACTTCGCACGCTGTACAGCGAACCACCCGATGCGCCCGCCGAAGCGATACGTCAAGTTCATGACCACATAGAGGCCTGCGATGACGGCAAGCCACTGCAGGAACCCACGGACGGCCTCACCGGCAGGGGTGCCCGTGGAGACCGGCCCGATGCCGCGGTCGATGGCTGCACCCAATGCCAGCGGAACGAGCGTCGTCGCGGTGTTGTACAGCACCAGGAGCAGGCACCCGAGTGCCGCATGCCAGCCTGCCGATCGGATGATCGACGCCGAGAGGCGTAGCGGCGACATGTCGTCGCGGATTCTGATTCGACGCTGCGGCGGCGTGTCCGGAATGTCGAAGAAAACGGGGATGTGCTTGGGCGGATTCCAGGCGGATGTCATACGTCGGCAGGCTCGTGTTCCAGTGGGAGGGGATGGACGGTGGGGTTCCGGTGCTGCGAGCGGACGCGTCGACGGGGTTGGCCGTACGGGTTCGACGAATCACAGGGGGTGCGCCCGACTAGTTCTATAGGTTAGCCTAACTTCGAATGTTAATCGATCAGGAGCCTGTAGTGCCTACGCCCGCCCGACGCCAGCCTTATCCCATCAAGATCCGTGCGGCAGAGGTCGTCCGGACCGAGATGATCACCGACACGATGATCCGCGTGACGTTCGGTGGAGCCGGGACCGATGGATTTGTCAGTCAGGTCGCCGACGAGCACGTCAAGCTCATCTTCCCCGACGTCGACACCGGTGAGCTGCGGCTCCCGGTGCCCGACGGCGACCATCTCGATTGGCCGGAGCCCTTCCCGACCACCCGTGAGTACACAGTCCGGAAGTACCGTCCCGAGGAGCGGGAGATCGATATCGATTTCGTCGTGCACCGACATGGGCTCGCGTCGGGGTGGGCGATCGCGGCAAGGCCGGGTGACACCCTTCATGTCGCGGGACCTCCCGGCGGGGTGATCATCGATCCCGGATACGACCATTTCGTCATCGTCGGCGACGAGACCGCGCTGCCTGCGATCGCTCGCTGGCTGGAGGAGATGCCGCGTGACACCCGCGGAGACGTGTACATCGAAGTGCACACCGAATCGAGCATTCAGAAGCTGGACCCGCCGGGTGGAATCGACGTCCACTGGATTGTGACGCCGCACGGTGAGGCGTCGGGGCTCGAGACGGCAGTACGATCGACGAAGATTCCGGACGGTGCTTCGGTGTTCGTCTGGCTCGCCGGCGAGGCCGGGGACATACGTCCGCTGCGGTCCTGGATCCGGAAGGATCTGGGTTTGGGCAAGGGGGACAGCTCGATCACTGGATATTGGCGCCGAGGTGTCTCCGATACCCACGAACATCTGGACGAGGAAGAATGAGCAAGGGTTTCTACTACGCCGAAGTTGTTGCCGTCGAGCAGATCACCAAGCACATGGTGCGGGTGACGTTCGGTGGTGAGGACGTTGCCGACTACGTGAGCATCGGGGCCCCCGACGAATGCGTGACGTTGTTCTTCGCGCGTGAGGGTGAGGATCGTCCGCCTGCGATGACCGAGGTCGACGGCGAATGGTGGTTCCACGGCATCGAGGATGCGCCCGAGGGCCGCAACTACACCGTCCGTCGGTTCGATGCCGACTCCGGGCACCTTGTCATCGATTTCGTCGCGCACGAAGGCGGTGTTGCTGCCACCTGGGCGCTGAACGCGACGGTCGGCCAGGTTTTGCTGTGGACGCGGCCACGTTCCTGGTACAACATCCCGGCTACGGCGCAGTGGCAGTTGCTCGTCGCAGACATGACGGGTCTGCCTGCGCTCGGACGCATCATCGAGGAATTGCCGAGTGGCGCACAAGCTCACGCGATCGTCGAGGTGCTCGAGCGCAGTGACAAGCAGGAGTTCGAGACAGCCGGCGACGTGACGTACGACTGGCGATTCGGCTCCGGCAACGGTGATTCCGCGAGTGTGCTCGAAGACGCGGCACGTCAGTGGGAACTGCCCGACGGCGAGGGTTACATCTGGTTCGCCGGTGAGGCTGCGTCGTCCCGGGTCGTGCGAAAGTACTTCCGGAAGGAGTTGGGCTACCCGGTGACTCGATTCGAGATCATCGGATACTGGCGCGCCAACTCCGAGCAGTGGCTCGAGAAATACAAGAAGTACCAGGAAGAAGCACTGGCGGTGTACAACGGCGCATTGGCCGCAGGCCGCAGTCAAGCCGAGGCCAGCGAGGAATTCGACGCCATGCTGGAGCGCGTCGGTCTGTGAGTGGAAACGTAGGCTTCCGCCTACATTTCCACTCACGTGGATAATCGGTGGGTGAGTTCTTCCCTGGTCGAGCCCGGCGTTCCCCTTGCAGTCCTGTGCGTGGTCATGGTCCTGCTGGCGGCCTTGGTGTATCGAGTTTCTGCCATCGGGCGGGTGTGGACGGTGCCGTCGGCTGCGGTCCGGGGCTTCCTGCAGTTGGCGGCGATCTCGCTGATTCTGGCTGCGGCTCTTGCGCACTTGTGGTCGTCGCTGTTGGTGCTGGTGGTCATGTTCGCAGCGGCTGCCTTCACGTCCATTCGTCGTTCGGAGGCCGGGAGATCCGGGCTGTGGTTGACGGTCCCACTGGCCGTGGGGATCGGCGTCGTCGTTCCATTGTGTTTGTCGACGGGAGTCGTTCCTGCCGAAGGGATTGCGATCGTGCCCGTCGGTGGCATCATTCTGGGCGGCACGATGACAGCGACGTCGCTTGCGGCTCGTCGAGCTCTGGATGCACTGTCCGAGCGGCACGGTGAAGTAGAAGCCGCGTTGAGTCTCGGCCTCACCGAACGTGATTCGCGGCTCGAAGTCGTTCGTCCCACTGCCGGCGACGCGCTGCTGCCTGGGTTGGATCAGACGCGGACGGTCGGGCTCGTGACACTGCCAGGAGCTTTCGTGGGTGTGCTGTTGGCCAGCGGTTCGGCCATCCAGGCCGGAGCCGTGCAGATACTCGTGTTGACCGGACTCTTGCTCGCTCAGACATTAGCGGTGGTCCTGACGGTCGATCTCGTCTCGCGCGGTGTGGTGCATCGCAAAAGCTGACCCACCACAACTGCGAGTGATCGATCTAGAATGCTGAGTTGGTCGAGCACTACTGATGTCTCGCGCTCCCGAAAGGATTTACCTTGTCCGGTTCACTTCTTCGGCGGCGCAGTGTGCGCGTGATCGCCGCGCTCGCCGCAGTGACGGTCGGTCTCACCGCATGCAGTAGCGACAACTCGCCCGGTGACGACACCGAAACTGGAGCCACAAGCAGCGAGACCAGGGTGATCTCGACCGACAAGGGAGACGTCACCGTGCCCGCCGATCCGCAACGCATCGCGGTGCTGTCTGCAGGACTGGCCGGATACCTCTTCACCCTCGACGCACCGATCGCCATCACCGACACGCGGCTTCTGGGCGTGACCAACCTCGACGGTGGCTTCCCACCGCAGTGGGCCGAGAAGGCGGAGGAGCAGGGCACCGAAGAACTGCCCGCAGGCGAAGCGCTGAACATCGAGGCGATCGCACAGGCAGAACCCGACCTCATCATCGGTGGCGGACAGGGAATTTCCGCCGTCCAGGCAGACGAAGCATACGACCAGCTGACCGCCATCGCGCCGACTGTTCTGATACCCGCGTCCGTCAACACGTGGCAGGGACAGCTCGAAGCCGTTGCCGACGCTGCGGGTGAGTCGGACAAGGTTGCCGGACTGCTCGAGGCATACGACGACAAGGTCGCCGAAGTAAAAGACGCCATCACGGTGCCGGGATCGCCCGTGTCGTACCTGTTGTCGCTGAGCACCAACGAGCCCGCGTTCATCCCGCAGACTGCAACGTTGCCGGAGTTGCTGAAGAACGTCGGCCTCGAACCGGACGACGTGCTCACCAAAGCCGACAACCCCGAGCTCTACGGCTCGGGTGACTCGTTCATCATCAGCCCCGAACTCCTGGCTCCGGTGGCGAGCGCACCCGTCATCATCGTCGTTCCGGTCGCCGGTCGTAGCTTGGACGGATTGAAACAGGATCCCGCCTACGCGAGTCTGCCTGCCTTTGCATCCGGCAACGTCTTCGAGCTGCCTGCTACGAGCTACCGACCGGATTACGACGGGGTCATCTCGACCCTGGATCAGGTGCAGACGCTGTTCGCGAAGTAAATCGTCACGGCTGAGATGTCCGTCGACTCACCTGCGGAGGAGCCGCCTTGGGCATCAACGTTGCGGCGAGCAGCATCAGCACCGCCGCACCGAAGACGCCCAGGAAGACCAGATGAATGGCGTCGGACAGCTGTTCGGGCTCGGGATCCCCGGAGACACGCGAGTTCACGATGGCCCCGAAGATCGCGACGCCGACGGCGCTGCCGATGGAGCGGGCGAACATGTTGGTCGACGTCGCCACTCCACGCTCGGACCACTCGACCGACGACTGCGCGGCGATCAGCGTCGGGCTTGCAATGAGACCCATGCCGAGCCCGACGACCAAGCAGACGGCGGCGATCATCCAGATCTGCGACTGCGCGCCTATCAGCGTTGCCGATCCGGTTCCGACCACCGCGATGGACCCACCGGTCAACGCCGTCGCGCGGAATCCGAACCTCAGATAGAACTTGCCGGACAGTGACGCCGCGATCGGCCACCCGAGCGTGAGTGTCGCCAGAGCGAAGCCGGCCACGATGGCACCGGTGCCGAGGACGCCTTGCACGAAGGTGGGGACGTACGACGTCAACCCCAGCACGATTGCCCCGACGATGAGGGACACCAGGCTACTGACGACGAGGACGCGCCGGGTGAACACCCAGAGCGGCAGTATCGGCTCGGGCGCGCGGGTCTGCTGCCAGGTGAACAACGCCAGTGAGACGACCCCGAGTGCAAAGATCCCCACCGACGTGCCCGACGCCCATGCCCAGGACTGTCCGCCTTCCAGCAACCCGAGAAGCAGCGCAGCCGCGCCGACGGTGAGCAGACCCGCACCGAGGTAGTCGATCGTGGGTTTCGAGCGGTCGACGGGCCCTTCGTGGAAGCGTCGGATCAGCATCCAGGCGGCCAGTGCGCACAGTGGGATGTTGACGAAGAAGATCCAGCGCCAGGACAGGAACTCGGAGAACACACCGCCGAGTGCAGGCCCCAGCACTGCCGACATGGCCCACACGCTGGCCAGGTAGCCCTGGGCTTTGGCGCGTTCCTGCAGGGTGTAGATGTCGCCCGCGATCGTGACGGACATCGGCTGCACCGCCCCCGCCCCGAGTCCCTGAACCGCACGGAAAGCGATCAACGCGGGCATCGACCACGCCAGGCCGCACAGAATCGAGCCGAGGAGGAACACTGCGATGCCCCACAGCATGACCTTCTTGCGGCCGAACAGGTCGGCAAGCTTCCCGTAGATCGGCACGGACACGGCCTGGGCCAGCAGATAGATCGAGAACAGCCACGGGAACTGACTGAAACCACCGAGATCGTCCACGATGGTCAACACGGCCGTCGCGATGATCGTGGAGTCCAGTGCGACTAGCGACGTGCTGAGCATCAGAGCGATGAGTACCGGCCCGCGCTCGGACCGGAAGCCGACGTCTGCGATCTCGTTGGTTGCCATCAGCAACCATTGTTCTCCTGTCGCCGAGACATGACGACATCAGGCCCAGATAGGGTTGGTTTCGTGCGCCCAACACTCAGTAGCTACCAGCATCTGGCCGGCGGCAAGGTTCGCGATCTCTACATCGTCGACGACGACCACCTGCTTCTCGTCGCAAGCGACCGCATCTCCGCCTACGACCACGTCCTCGATACGCCGATCCCCGACAAGGGGCGCGTCCTGACGGCGATGAGCGTGTTCTTCTTCGACGAGCTCGGGGGAGTCAATCACCTCGCCGGTGATCCGCTCGACGAGCGGATCCCTCAGGAACTGCTCGGACGGGCTCTTGTCGTCAAGCGCCTCGAGATGGTGCCGATCGAATGCGTCGCTCGCGGTTACCTGACCGGTTCGGGGCTCTCGGACTACCAGCGGACCGGCGCGGTGTGCGGTGTCGCCCTGCCCGACGGTCTGGTCGAATCCAGCAAGCTCGACGAGCCGATCTTCACGCCCGCGGCCAAAGCGGCTCTCGGCGAGCACGACGAGAACGTCGACTACGCCGCCGTCGTCGACAAGGTCGGGGAGGAACTGGCGTTCAAACTTCGCGAGGACACCCTCGAGATCTACGCCCGAGCTGCCAATTTCGCACTCGACCGCGGAATCATCCTCGCCGACACCAAGTTCGAATTCGGGCAGGACGCCGACGGCAACCTGGTTCTCGCCGACGAGGTGCTCACCCCGGATTCCTCGCGGTACTGGCCGGCCGACAGCTACGAGGAAGGTCGCGTTCAGCCGAGCTTCGACAAGCAGTACGTCCGCGACTGGCTGACGGGCGAATCGGGCTGGGACCGTCACGGTGACACGCCGCCGCCTGCTCTTCCCGACGACGTCGTCGCGGCGACTCGTGCACGGTACATCGAGGCCTACGAACGCATTTCGGGCCTCAACTTCGACGATTGGGTCAAGCCATGACAGTTACTCCACCGATTGCCAAGAAGGTCCCCCTCGAACGGACCCACCACGGCGACACCGTCGTCGACAACTACGAGTGGCTGCGGGACAAGGAAGATGCCGAGGTGATCGCCTACCTCGAAGCCGAGAACGCCTACACCGAGCAGCAGACCGCCGGTCTCGAGGAACTCCGCGGACAGATCTTCGACGAGATCAAGTCACGCACCCAGGAGACAGACCTGTCGGTCCCGACGCGTATGGGCGACTGGTGGTACTACTCGCGGACCATCGAAGGCAAGTCCTACGGCCTCCAATGCCGTTGCGCCGTGGATTCTCCCGACGACTGGACACCTCCCACTCTGTCCGGTGAGGTGCCGGGCGAGCAAGTCCTTCTCGATTCCAACATCGAGGCCGAGGGGCACACCTTCTTCTCCCTCGGAGCATTCTCGATCAGCCAGGACGGTAACCTCCTGGCCTACTCGACCGACACCGAGGGCGACGAGCGGTACACGTTGCGTTTCAAGGACCTGCGCACCGATGAGATACTGCCCGACACCATCGAGAAGGTCTCCACCGGAGCGACCTGGTCGATCGACCACGGCCACGTCTTCTACCAAACCGTCGACGAATCCTGGCGTCCCGACACCGTGTGGCGGCACAAGCTCGGCACACCATCCTCCGAGGACGTCAAGGTCTTCCACGAGCCGGACGAGAGCTACTGGGTCGGATTCGGCTCCACCCGTAGCGAGAAGTACCTGATGATCTGGGTCGGCTCCAAGATCACCTCCGAATGCCTCGTCCTGGAATCCGAGAATCCGGAAGGCGAATTCCGCGTCGTACTCCCGCGCGAAACCGGTGTGGAGTACAGCGTCGAGCATGCCGTGGTGAACGGTGAGGATCGATTCCTGATCCAGCACAACGGCTCCGTCAACGGCTGGGGAACCGACGGCGAGAAGGCGGAGAACTTCCTCCTCGCCGACGCACCCGTCGACGATCCGTCGAACCAGACCATTCTGATTCCGCACCGCGACGACGTCAGGCTCGAGGACGTCGACGCGTTCGCCGACCATCTCGTACTTAACTACCGCCGAGAAGCGTTGACACGGCTGGCTATCTGGCCGATCGGACCCGAGGGGTACGGCGACTACGAGGAACTCGAGTTCGAGGAAGAACTCTTCGCCGTCGGCGCCGGCTCGAACCCCGAGTGGACGCAGCCACTTCTTCGTCTTGTCTACACCTCGTTCATCACCCCTGGGCAGGTGTACGACTACGACGTGAAATCAGGCGAGTTGCTGCTCCGTAAGGCGCAGCCCGTCCTGGGTGATTTCCGCGCCGACGACTACGTCCAGCATCGAGATTGGGCCGTCGCGGCCGACGGGACCCGCATTCCGCTGTCCATCGTGCTGCGCAAGGACGTTCCCGAAGGCCCTGCTCCGACCCTGCTGTACGGCTACGGATCGTACGAAGCATCGATGGATCCGGCGTTCTCCGTAGCCAGGCTCTCGCTACTGGACCGCGGAATCGTCTTCGTCGTCGCACACGTGCGCGGTGGCGGCGAGATGGGCCGCCACTGGTACGAGAACGGCAAGACTCTCACCAAGAAGAACACGTTCACCGATTTCGTCTCCGCTGCACAGCATCTGATCGACACGGGTCGGACGGCGCCGAAACACCTCGTCGCCGACGGTGGTAGCGCGGGCGGGCTCCTGATGGGTGCTGTCGCGAACCTGGCGCCGGAGCTGTTCAACGGCATCCTCGCGAACGTTCCGTTCGTCGATCCACTGACCTCCATTCTCGACCCGTCGCTGCCGCTCACGGTCATCGAGTGGGACGAGTGGGGCAATCCGTTGGCGGACAAGGAGGTGTACGACTACATGAAGTCGTACAGTCCCTACGAGAACGTCGAAGCCAAGGACTACCCAGCGATCCTCGCGATCACGTCCATCAACGACACCCGTGTGCTCTACGTCGAGCCCGCCAAATGGGTTGCCGCACTGCGTGCCACCAAGACCGGTGACTCCGACCTGCTGCTCAAGACCGAGATGAGCGCAGGCCACGGCGGAGTCAGCGGACGATACGAGAAGTGGAAGGAAGCCGCCTTCGAGTACGCCTGGATCGTGCAGCAGACAGGCGCCCGTATGTGAGTGTCAGCGCCAGACGTACCTGACCTGTGGACGACCGGCCTTGCCGTATTCGGTGTTTCGGGTGACCAGGCCGTCGTCGGCGAGGCGCTCGAGGTACCGCCAGGCCGTCACGCGCGAGACCCCGACGAGCTTGGCGGCCTCGGATGCGTTGAGCCCGTCGGGGGCGTCGCGGACGATGGCGGTGACTCCGTCCATCGTCTGCGGCGCAATACCTTTGGGGGTCGAGGCGCGTTCGTCCGCGGTGCGCAGGTGCGACATGGCACGGTCGATGTCCCGCTGGCTCGCGGCGTTCTCTCCCGCGGGAAGGGCGTCGTGGAACTCGCGGTACCGGTCCAGCTTGTCCCGAAACGCGGCGAACGTGAACGGCTTCAGTAGGTACAGAACGACACCGTGGGCCACGGCGGATCGGACCACCGAGAGGTCACGCTCCGACGTGATGGCGATGACGTCCGGACTCGGCCGGAGACCGCCGAGCGCAGCGGCGACGTCGATGCCGTTGGAATCGGGCAGGCCTATGTCCAGCAGTACCAGGTCGATCGGTTCGACGGCTTCGGCTGCGGCCCGCAGTGCGGCCGACCCTGTGTGCGCCAGTGCGACGACGGTGAACCCCGGAACGCGCTCGACGTAGCTGCGATGCGCCTCGGCGATCAGCGGTTCGTCCTCGACGATCAAGACTCGGATCACGAGGGCCTCCCCAGCGGAATGATCGCGGTCAACACCGAACCGTAGGTGACCTCGGAGGTCAGCGATCCGCGGTACCGATTGACCACCTGTGTCACCAGTGCCAGACCCAGGCCGCGCGACCCGGATTTGGTCGAGTATCCGCGGGTCAGTGCAGTTCTCAGTACGTCGGCGGGCATCCCCGGTCCGCTGTCGGACACCCGAACCATCAGCTCCGATTCCGAATCACGCACCGTCACTTCGACCCACGGCTGCTCTGCTTCCTTCGACGCATCGATTGCATTGTCTATCAAATTACCGACCAGCGTGACCAATTCCCGCGGAGTGACGATGCCGGCATGTTCCAGCGCTGTGTCCTCGGTGATCGTCAGTTCGACGCTCTGCTCGGCTGCCTGACTGACCTTGCCCAACAACAAGGCGGCCAGAGCGGGTTCACCCACGGCGCTCATCAATCGGTCGATCAAGTTCTGCGACAGTTCGAGGTCCGCAGTCGCGAACTCGACAGCTTCCTGTGGCCGACCGAGTTCCACCATCGTGATGACGGTGTGCAGGCGATTCGCGGACTCGTGCGCCTGCGAACGCAGCGATTCGGCGAAGCTCCGCACCGAATCGAGTTCACCGATCACCCCTTGCAACTCCGTGCGATCGCGGATCGTGAGAACGTCGCCGAGGCGACGACCCTCCCACATCACCGGGTCGGAGTTGACGACCAGGACGCGAGTTTCGGTCAGGTGCAGTTCGCCACCGGACGTCATGTGCTGCAGTGATTCCGGCAGGTCCGTCCGACGAACAGGGCCATCGGGGAGATCGAGGAGCCGCCTGGCCTCGTCGTTGACGATTTCCGCCGTGTCCCTCTTGCCGAACACGAGCAACCCTTCGCTGATGGAGTGCAGAACGGCGTCGTGATGCTCGTACATCGAACGCAACTCGTCCGGCGCCATGCCCAACGTCTGACGACGAAGTCGTCGGCTCAGTGCCACCGAGCCGCCGGCGGCGACGATGAAGGCCGAGATCACCACCCCGACGATGAGAGGAAGCCCGGCCAGGAACTGATCGCTGATCTTGTCCCTTGTCACCCCGGCCGACACCAGGCCGACGATGGCGCCGGTGGAGTCGGTCACCGGCGTCACCGCGCGGATCGAGGGACCGAGCGACCCGACGTAGGTCTCGGTGAACGTCTCACCCTCGAGCGCGCGATCGATGTTGCCGCTGAACGGCTGACCGATCAGGTCGACGGTCGTGTGAGTGAAACGAGTTCGGTCCGGCGCCATCACGACGATGAAGTCGACGCCGGTGACCTTTCGGATCCGTTCGGTCTCCGGTTGCAGGTACGCAGTGGGGTCGTCCGAGGCGATCGCCGTCGGCGTCGACGGTTCGTTGGCGATGCTCGCCGCGACGGCGATCACCTCGCGGCGGGTCGCCTCGTCGCTGTTTGACCGCTCGTTGACGATGGTCAGGAACCCGCCGGCAAGCACGATGACGGCCATGACGATCAATTGCAGGATCAGAACTTGCCCTGCAACGCTCGTCGGACGCTTCGCCACGTTTCGTTCCTTTGTTTCGTACCCGGTTCTCGTGAACAGAATGAACGTATTCGTGACTACGGTCACGATTTCCACCAACATCGTCCTCTAGCAAGGCGTGATCCAACTCACTCCATTAGTCACAAAGGACGTACCCATGACTACCAGCATCGATGCTGAAAACCGGAATCCGGCGCCGGAACCGAAGAAGAAGCGCGACAAGACGCACTGGCTCTACATCGCGGTGATCATCGCCGTCGTCGCCGGTGTCATCGTCGGTCTGACTGCGAAGGATTTTGCGTCCGACCTGTCCATCCTCGGAACTCTCTTCGTCAGCCTGATCAAGATGATGATCAGCCCGGTCATCTTCTGCACGATCGTTCTCGGCATCGGCTCGGTCCGAGCGGCCGCCAGCGTCGGCAAGGTCGGTGGGCTTGCGCTCGCCTACTTCATCGGTATGTCGACGATCGCTCTCGGCATCGGCATGGTCGTCGGCAACCTGATTCAGCCGGGAACCGGCCTCAACATCTCGCCCAACGACGCAGGCCTCAAACTCGCAGATACCGCCCATGAGGCAGGCGGCACGATGGAGTTCATCGCGGGCATCATCCCCACGTCGCTTCTGTCGTCGTTGACCGCAGGTTCTGTCCTACAGACGTTGTTCGTCGCGATCCTCGTCGGATTCGCACTGCAGGCCATGGGCAAGCAGGGTGAGGGCATTCTCAAGGGCATCGCGTCGGTGCAGAAGCTCGTCTTCCGCATCCTGACGATGATCCTGTGGCTCGCCCCGATCGGTGCTTTCGGAGCCATCGCAGGCGTCGTCGGAAAGACGGGATTCGACGCCGTCATCCAGCTCGGCACACTGATGCTGGCGTTCTACATCACCTGCTTCATCTTCGTGTTCGGCTTCCTCGGCCTGATCTTGAAGTTCGTGTCCGGCTTCTCGATCTTCAAACTCGTCAAGTACCTGGCCCGTGAGTACCTGCTCATCGTCGCCACGTCGTCTTCCGAGTCGGCTCTGCCTCGTCTGATCGCCAAGATGGAGCACGTCGGTGTCGAGCGGACGACCGTCGGCATCGTGGTTCCGACCGGCTACTCGTTCAACCTCGACGGCACGGCCATCTACCTGACGATGGCGTCGATCTTCATCGCCGACGCGATGAACATGCCGCTTTCGATCCCCGAGCAGTTCTCACTGCTGCTGTTCATGATCATCGCCTCGAAGGGTGCTGCAGGCGTGTCCGGCGCCGGCTTGGCCACGCTGGCAGGGGGACTGTCGAGCCACCGTCCCGAGCTACTCGACGGTGTTCAGCTGATCGTCGGCATCGACCGGTTCATGTCCGAGGCCCGCGCGGTGACCAACTTCTCCGGCAACGCAGTTGCAACCCTTCTCGTGGGAACCTGGACCAAGACGATCGACGCGTCACGCGTCAAGACCGTCCTCGACGGAGACCTGCCGTTCGACGAGGAGACCATGGTCGACGACCATCTCCCGGAAGACGACAAGCACGTCGAGCTGGATAAAGCCGCAACCAAGGCGTAAAAGACCCCGCCTGGTGACGCGCACCCCCCGTCACCAGGCGTGTAGTACAAGAGCGGCCCTCCCACTCGGAGGGTCGCTCTTGTGTGTTCGGACAGCCAACTCACCAGAAGTCGGTACCCACAGGTAAGTTCGTGGAATGACTGAAGTCCAGAACATCGGCATCAACACGCTGGGCGGTGCGCCCACCTCGCTCGACGAGTACGCGGGCAGGGCCGTCCTCGTGGTGAATGTCGCCTCGAAGTGCGGCCTGACGCCTCAGTACGCCACACTCGAGAAGCTTGCCACCGAATACTCGGCGAAGGGACTGTCCGTCATCGGCGTTCCCTGCAACCAGTTCGGTGGTCAGGAGCCCGGCACCGCCGAGGAAATCGAAACGTTCTGCTCCACCACCTACGGCGTCACCTTCCCCATCACGGAGAAGATCGAGGTCAACGGAGAGAACCGGCACCCGCTCTACGCGGAGCTCACCAAGACCGAGGACGCAGAAGGCGTCGCAGGAGATATCCAGTGGAATTTCGAGAAGTTCCTGATCTCACCCGAGGGCGTCGTCACCAACCGCTTCCGCCCACGTACCGAGCCGGACGCCCCTGAAGTACTGGCTGCGATCGACAAGATCCTGCCCAAGGAGAACATCGCCGTTTAGACGCGATCAATTCTGCCGTCGAGCCTCGTTCACATCGGTGTGCGAGGCTCGCGGCATGTCTGGAGCACTGATCGTGTCGGTGAGCGGAATCAGGGACGACACCTGCGACAACGCAGCGGAGTTCGCCCTCGAACTGGACAAGCGTGGCGTCGCGCAGTCGCTTCTCGTTGCGCCGCGGCTGAAGGACAAGTACCGGCTCACGAAAGACGAGAACACCCAGGACTGGCTGCGAGGGCGTCGGGACCTGGGGGATGCGATAGTCCTGCACGGGTACGACCAGGCCGCGACCAAGCGTCGCCGAGCCGAATTCGCAGCACTTCCACGCCACGAAGCACGGCTGCGGCTCATGGCCGCCGACCGGGTCATGGAGCAGACCGGCTTACGCACAAGGGTGTTCGCAGCGCCGCGGTGGATCGCATCACCCGGAGCAGTTGCCGCTCTGCCCGAGGCCGGCTTTCGAATGCTCGCAGGCCTCAGCGCAATTCACGATCTGGACACGGGATCGCTCGTACGGGCACGAGTCCTGGGCATCGGCGAAGGCTTCAAAGCCGAACCCTGGTGGTGTCGAGCACTGGTCATCGGCGCCGGACGTACCGCCCGACGCGGCGGCACCGTCCGATTGGCGGTCAGCGCAAAACAACTGGGCCGCAGCGGTCCCCGGCAGGCAATCCTGGACGCGGTCGACCTGGCGCTCTACAGCGGTGCAACACCGGGCGTGTACGAACACGTTCGCAGGGTGAGAGCAGCCTGACCGCTCGCGGGGTTATGAGATCGTGACGTAACGGACCACCTGGTCCAGTGGATGTAACCCTCGACGATGCAATCGATGTCGAGGCGGCGCCATGAAAAGAATCGTGCTCGTGAACCTCTGCATGATGGCCGCTGTGGCCTGCGGAAACACCGATGGCGGCACAGCGACCGCAGTGTCGGAATCCACTGCCGCGCCGGGGCAGCAGGCCGCGTCGCCGACGGTTGCACCCTCGGTGGGCGCGCTGCCGTCGGTCGTGGTTCCGTCGCCGGTCCCTGCCCTTCCGTCGGACATCCGGATCCCGACGGCGGACGCAGCTCCGACAGTGGCCCCGGTCCGGCCGGCGACATGTGTGGACGCTGCGGTGGTCGCCGATGCGGCGGCATCCATTCCGCGATACTTTCCGGACGAAGCCTGGACCGCAGGCCGGACAGGTGATCCCTGTGCAGCGTTCACGTGGGTGGAAGCTGCGGCGTCGCCCTATGCCACCGCGAGCACACCGGAGCACATTCTGTTCTTCGGCAACGGTGTGTACCTCGGCACGGCGACGGCAGCGCCGTACAGCTTCACGAGTGTTGCAACCCAGACCGCCGACACGATCACCGTGAACTATCGCTGGCTCGTCGCCGACGAGGCGTTCGCAGCACCCGAAGGTGGTCCCGTCGCAATCCGCTACCAGTGGGACGGGAGCTCCGTGATCATGCTGGACACTCTGCCGCCCGAGGTGACCGGTTGATGTGAGTGGAGATGACAGTGCCATCGGGTCGTTCCGCAGGCTCCGCTCCTGTCCCCGGCCTACATTTTCACTCACATGGAGAGGGAGGATTCCTGAGGAAGCTCGCGGAATTCGGTGTTCTCGTCGGCCATGTCCTTGAACCGGCCGTAGTAGATTCCCCTGGCCTCCTCGGCGACGACGGCCTGGTGGATCGGGAACGCGGTCCGAGGTGCGACTGCGCGCAGAAATTCGACGTTCTCCGAGAGCTTCGACCACGGCGCCGCAGTCGGGAGCGCCAGCACGTCCACCTTCTGCTCGGGAACGAACAACGAGTCGCCGGGATGGAACAGTTGCCCCGGATTCTCCGGTGTCCCCAGCAGATAGCCAGTGTTGTCGATCACGGGCAGTTCGGGGTGGATGACGGCATGGGTCCCGCCGACACCGCTGACCTGGATGCCGCCGACGGAGAACGTCTGGCCCGCGTGTGTGGCCGTCCACCGCTCGCCGAGCTGCGACGCGGTCATCGGATCCGCGTACAACGCTGCGTTCGGATTGCCGTCCACCAGTGCAGGAAGACGCTCGAGGTCGACGTGGTCGGGGTGCTGGTGGGTGATCAGAATGGCGTCGAGCCCGGTGATGCCCTCGAAGCCGTGTGAGAAGTTGCCGGGATCGAACAGCACCGTGGTGCCGTTCAGCTCGACGAGTACACAGGAATGTCCGAAGTGCGTCAGCTTCATTCCTCCACACTAAGCGCAGTTTCGCGGCTCGCGCTGGTGCTGCGTAAACTCTTCACCGCCGGTATTTGTCTTATCCAAGGAGCTCCCTCGTGGCCCGAGTAGTTGTCGATGTCATGCCCAAGGCCGAAATCCTCGACCCGCAGGGTCAGGCCATCGCAGGCGCGCTTGGTCGTCTCGGCGTAGCAGGCGTCTCCGACGTCAGGCAGGGCAAGCGGTTCGAGTTGGAGGTCGACGACAGCGTCGACGACGCCGAGCTCGAGAAGATCGCGGAATCGCTCCTCGCGAACACCGTCATCGAGGACTGGAAGGTCACCCGAGAAGCATGAGCACACGCAAGTCGTCCGCCCGCGTGGGGGTCATCACCTTCCCCGGAACTCTCGACGACGTCGACGCCTCCCGCGCCGTGACGCTCGCCGGCGGCGAGGCCGTCAGTCTGTGGCACGCCGACGCGGACCTGAAGAACGTGGACGCCATCGTCGTCCCCGGCGGGTTCTCCTACGGCGACTACCTGCGTGCAGGCGCGATCGCCCGGTTCGCACCCGTCATGGAATCCGTCGTCAAGGCGGCCGAAGGCGGCATGCCGGTCCTCGGCATCTGCAACGGCTTCCAAGTTCTCTGTGAAGTCGGCCTGCTTCCCGGCGCTCTGACCCGCAACGAGGGCCTGCACTTCGTCTGCCGCGACCAGTGGCTGAAAGTGGAGAACTCGGACACCGCGTGGTCGTCGCGCTACGAGACGGGCGCCGAGATCCTGATCCCGGTCAAGAACGCCGAAGGCCGGTTCCAGGCATCGCAGAACGTGCTCGACGAGCTCGAGGGCGAAGGCCGCGTCGTGTTCCGCTACAGCGGATCCAACCCGAACGGCAGCCAGCGGGACATCGCCGGAATCTCCTCGCCCAACGGCCGCGTCGTCGGACTCATGCCGCATCCCGAGCACGCCACCGAGCCCCTCACCGGCCCCAGCGACGACGGCCTCGGCATCTTCTACTCGGCACTGGACGCAATCGTCTCGGCCTAGCAGGAAGCAGGGTCTATTCTCCGACGCATGACCCTGACACCGGTGATGATCACGATCGACTCCTCCGATCCTGGACCGCTCGCGACGTGGTGGGCGGCCAGGACCGGCGGAACCATCGAAGAAGAGAACGACGGGTGGTTCTACACCGTCTCGCTGCCCTCGGTGCCGTACCGCCTTGCCTTCCAGAAGGTCGACGACCCGACGCCGGGCAAGAACCGAATCCACCTGGATCTGACGACGGCGGATCTCGACACCGAGGTGACGGCTCTGGTCGATTCGGGTGCGTCCAAGGTCGACGAGCACACGATGGGCGAATTCCGTTGGGTCACCCTGACCGATCCGGACGGAAACGCATTCTGCGTCTCGGGCGCGCACTAGAGCTCGGCGAGAGTCCGCTCGAACAGATCTGCCGATGAACTACCGTTGACCTGGCAGTACTGCCCGTCACGCCAGAAGTAGAGATCCTGGGACAGCGGATTCGGGGTGTCCCGAGAGAATATGCGCGCCAACTGCACGAGCAGTGTCGACGCACGAACGGTGGCGTCGAACTCGAAGGGTTTGTAGTAGTCGATCTCGTAGGCATTGGGAACGACGAACAGAACGCCGAACGGTGAATCGCCGAGGTGATCGGCGATCAGCGTGGGCATGTTCGCGACCTTGGATGCGAGATAGATCGAATCGCCCTTGCACACGTCGATCGTCACATCGTCCTTGGTCAGTGTTTCGCGATCGTCGAAGGTCATCGCGGCCGTGTTGTCGCGACCGAACGCCCACGCGGCCTCGAGGTCTCGATTCTCCAGATACCGACCTTCGAGAGTCAACGCAAGGTCCGGAAACGTCAAGTTCAGCACTCGGCGTGGTGAATTCGGCGCATCGATCAGCGGACTCGAATAGCGGAAGTCGCCCCTGCCCGGCAACGCGCTCGGCGCAGTGACCCGCTCACGCAATCGCATGTAGAACTCGTCGTCCGGCATGTTCAGCAGATACTGCGGGTCACTCAGTCGCTGTGACTCGAGCATGGTTGCGACATGGATCTCGATGATCTCGCCCCAGTACTTCCGCGGAGCACCGAGGCAGCGTGCCGTCAGATTCTCGAGTGTCACGTGGTGGCCGTCGTCGGTCTTCAGAGTGGTGGCGTCGATCTTCGTCAGCTTCACCCCGTGCTTGCCGAATGCCTCGATCACTTTCTTGCGGACGATGGCTGTCGTAGCCGGTCCCGATGCCTGCGCTGCCAGATGATTCATGACGCCCCCGAGTCGATGTGTGGTCCTTGCTCTGTTCGACGCAGCTACTGACACAATGGTTCCCATGTCGTCTCTTGCGTCTGCCGCTGGTCTGTGCAATTTCGTCGACGTGTCGCCGTCGCCGTTCCATGTGTGCCGCACCGTAGCGGTGCAGCTCGAGGAGGTAGGTTTCGTCCGCGTCGACGAGACCGAAGCCTGGCCGGCCGAGGCAGGGCGGTACTACCTCATCCGCGGCGGGTCGCTTGTCGCATGGAGTACCGAGAGCAGCAGCGCTGCATTCCGGATCGTCGGCGGACACACCGACAGCCCCAACCTGCGCGTCAAGCAGCACCCTGATCTGGAGTCGGCGGGATGGCAGATGGTCGGCCTCGAGCCGTACGGGGGAGCGTGGCTCAATTCCTGGCTCGACCGCGATCTCGGTGTGTCCGGTCGACTCAGTGTGCGCGACGGCAACGGGCTGCGTGAGGTGCTCGTCAAGGTCGACGAACCGATTCTCCGTGTCCCGCAGCTCGCAATTCACCTGTCCGAGGATCGCAAGGGCGTGACCTTGGACCCGCAACGACACGTCAATGCCATTTGGGGCGTGGGTAACTCACCGCGATCGTTCATCTCGTTCGTCGCGGAACGCGAAGGCGTCGACCCGTCGACGGTTCTCGGGTGGGAGCTGATGACGCACGACCTCGCGCCCAGCGCAGTCGTCGGCGCCCAGAGCGAACTGGTCAGCGCACCGAGGCTCGACAACCAGGGAACGTGCTACGCGGGTACTCAGGCTTTGATTGCGGCTGTGCAGAATCCGACGGACGTCACCCCGGTGCTGGCATTGTTCGACCACGAGGAAGTCGGCAGTATGTCCGACCGTGGCGCGTTCTCGGACCTGCTCAACACGGTGCTCGAGCGAATCGTGTTGGGCCGCGGCGGCGGTCGCGAGGAGTTCCTCCGCACCATGGCCGGATCCATCTGCGCCTCCGGTGACATGGCGCATGCGACGCATCCGAACTACCCGGACCGACACGAACCCGCGCACCGCATCGAACTCGGTGGAGGGCCCGTGCTCAAGGTCAACCAGAACCTCAGGTACGCAACGGATTCCGCGGGTGCAGGAGCGTTCGCGCTGGCGTGCGACCAGGCGGGGGTGCCGTTGCAGCGCTACGTTCACCGCGCCGATCTGCCCTGCGGTTCGACGATCGGCCCGATCACGGCCTCACGGACGGGCCTGTCGACCGTCGACGTCGGTGCCGCACAGCTCGCCATGCACAGCGCGCGCGAGCTCATGGGCGCCTCCGATGTGAAGGCCTACGCCGACGCCCTCGCTGCGTTCCTGGCTCCCTTGGCCTAGCTAGCTCAGCTGCAGGCACGCGTCGGCCGCGAGCCAGAACAGTTGCTCGCGGACGGTGCCTGCCTTGGTCCAGCCGCGGTGCTCCCAGTCCGCGGCCAGGGAGTCGCCCGCGTACAGCAGTTGCGCGAACCGAACGCCGCGGTACTGGGCGACCGCGCAGAACGCCGACGCCTCCATGTCGACCGTCAGGCAGCCCTCGTCGACGCGCCGCGAGACGCGGCTACGGGTCTCGCGGTACAGGGCGTCGGTGGTCCAGGATCGACCGGTGACGTGCGAGATCCCGGCCTCCGTCAGAACGTTCTGCAGCACCGTGACGCCTGCAGGATCGGCGTCGACGACCCGTCCGGGCGGGAGGTAGTGGAACGACGTTCCCTCGTCGCGGATCGCGCTGTCGACGACCATGACGTGACCCATGCCGAGCTGATCGGTCAGTGCTCCCGCACCTCCCACGGCGACGAACTCCGAGCAGCCGAGCGCGATCGCCTCTTCGAGGAACAATGCGGCCAGGGGTGCGCCGACTCCCGGATGGAACACGGCGAGCCGTTCGCCGCCCCGCTCGATCTCGTAGACGGGATGCTCGCCGTGCTCGGATCGGAGTACCGACAGCACCCGTGCCTTGCCCTGACCGGCTATGGATTCGATCACTTCCGCGAAGAAGCACACAACGGCTTTCCTGGGGATGTCCACACCTTTGACCACCATCTGAGGCGTCAGAACGCCCGATTCGTCCAGATCGTTCTCGGTCAGCGCGATGGGAGCCGAGCCTGCGGAAGCGACAGAAGGGGTATCCACCACACAATGTTTGCACGCTGCTTTTGGGGCCTGTCACCCTGCACGGATAGACTCCCCCTGGCATTTCGCTCCAGGAAGGGACCCCACTCCTCGTGTCCGACAGCTCTGTGAAAATTGACACTGTCTCCGCCGCAGTCGCATCACCCGACGTAGCGCAGCCGTACAAAGAACTCGGACTCAAGGACGACGAGTACGCCCGCATCAAGGAAATCCTCGGTCGCAGGCCTACGGATGCCGAGCTGGCGATGTACTCCGTCATGTGGAGCGAGCACTGCTCCTACAAGTCCTCCAAAGTGCATCTGAAGTACTTCGGTGAGACCACCACCGACGAGATGCGTAAGTCGATGCTCGCGGGCATCGGCGAGAACGCAGGCGTCGTCGACGTCGGTGACGGATGGGCCGTCACGTTCAAGGTCGAGAGCCACAATCACCCGTCGTACGTCGAGCCCTATCAGGGCGCGGCGACGGGCGTCGGCGGCATCGTCCGCGACATCATGGCCATGGGCGCGCGGCCGATCGCCGTCATGGACCAGCTGCGTTTCGGTGCTGCAGATGCGCCCGACACACGTCGCGTCCTGTCGGGCATCGTCTCCGGCGTCGGCGGCTACGGAAACTCGCTCGGCCTTCCCAACGTCGGCGGCGAAACGGTGTTCGACGCCTCCTACGCGGGCAACCCGCTGCTCAACGCTCTGTGCGCAGGTGTCATGCGCGTCGAGGACATGCACCTCGCGTTCGCGTCGGGCCTGGGTAACAAGATCATTCTGTTCGGTGCTCGTACCGGTCTCGACGGCATCGGTGGCGTGTCCGTGCTGGCCTCGGAGACGTTCGACGGTGATGAGACGGGAGGCGGCAGGAAGAAGCTTCCTGCCGTGCAGGTCGGCGATCCGTTCACCGAGAAGGTCCTCATCGAGGCGTGTCTCGAGCTGTATGCCGAGAAGCTCGTCGTCGGGATCCAGGACCTCGGCGGCGCCGGACTGTCGTGCGCCACGTCCGAACTCGCATCTGCCGGCAGCGGCGGCATGCACATCGCGCTCGAGCAGGTCCCGATGCGTGCCACCGGCATGACGCCTGCGGAGGTGCTCTCGAGCGAATCGCAGGAGCGCATGTGCGCTGTGGTGACGCCCGACAACGTCGATGCCTTCATGGCCGTCTGCAAGAAGTGGGATGTTCTCGCGACGGTGATCGGTGAGGTCACCGACGGCGACAACCTCGAGATCACGTGGCACGGAGAAACCGTCGTCGACGTTCCGCCGAAGACCGTCGCCCACGAGGGCCCGGTGTACTCGCGGCCCGTGCAGCGTCCCGCCACTCAGGACGCACTCGTCGCGAACACCACCGCGTCGCTGAAGCGCCCCGAGACCGCCGAGGAACTGAAGGCGACGCTGCTGAAGATGATCGGCAGCCCACAGCTCTGCAGCCGCAAGTTCATCACCGAGCAGTACGACCGCTACGTCCGCGGGAATACCGTGCTGGCCGAGAACGCTGACGCCGGTGTGATTCGGATCGACGAGACGACGGGCCGCGGTATTGCGCTGGCCACGGACGCGTCGGGCCGGTACACCGCACTCGACCCGTACCAGGGCGCACAACTTGCGCTCGCCGAGGCGTTCCGCAACGTCGCCGTCACCGGTGCGACCCCGAAGGCCGTCACCAACTGCCTCAACTTCGGCTCACCCGAGGATCCGGGCGTCATGTGGCAGTTCCAGCAGGCCGTCCGCGGTCTTGCCGACGGCTGCGTCACCCTCGGCATCCCCGTCACCGGCGGAAACGTCAGCTTCTACAACCAGACGGGCTCCGAAGCGATCCTTCCGACGCCGGTCGTCGGAGTCCTCGGTGTCATCGACGACGTGCACCGCCGCGTCCCCACCGGCCTCGGCCTCGAGCCCGGCGAGACACTCATTCTTCTCGGCGACACCCACGACGAGTTCGACGGCTCCATCTGGGCGCAGGTCGAGCACGACCACCTCGGTGGTGTCCCGCCGAAGGTCGATCTGGCTCGCGAGCAATTGCTGGCCGACATCCTGCTCGCCGGATCGCGTGACGGGTTGATCTCCGCCGCGCACGATCTCTCCGAGGGCGGCCTGGCTCAGGCTGTCGTCGAAGCAGCGTTGGCGGGCGAAACCGGTTGCCGCATTCTGCTTCCGGAAGGCGCCGACCCGTTCGTCACCTTGTTCTCCGAGTCCTCCGGACGCGTGCTCGTCGCCGTGCCGCGCACCGAGGAGACTCGCTTCACCGGTATGTGCACCGCCCGCAACCTCCCGTGGACGCGCATCGGCGTCGTCGACGAAGGTTCGGACGAAATCGAAGTTCAGGGCCAGTTCGCTGTCAAGATGACCGAACTCCGTGACACTTTCGAGAGCACCCTGCCCAGACTCTTCGGGTAGGGCCGTGAGCGGGGGAGAGGCATCGGAAGGGACCGTCGACACGGTTGAGCGTGAGCACACGCATCACCGTCTGCCGATCGAGTTCGCGGTACCTTCCCCCGAGCGGCACCCCTTCGTCATGTGGGCGTGGGGGTTGCTCAAGCTCGATTTCACGGGCATCGTCTTCAGTGCACTGTTCTTCTGCTGGTCGCTCACGCCGTCGCTGCTGCCGCGTGATTGGTTGTTCCAGGGGCTGATCGGCGGAATCAACGCCGCCATCGGATACGGGTTCGGTGTGGCCGTCGGCTGGGCGGCTCGGAGGTGGTACCTCGACCGGAAGACGTGGTGGCCCATGCCGCGTCGCGTGGAGCTCTACGTCAAGTTCGCCATTCCGCCGCTCGCGATCCTCGCATCGCTCTACATGCTCTACCTGTCCGCAGGGTGGCAGCGAGAGCTTGCCGCACTGATGGACGCCGAGGGAACGACCACCACCGGATACTTCCGCACCGGTGCGTTGAGCATCGGTGTTGCCGCGCTGTTCATCTCGGGGATGCGAGTGCTGCGCGACCTGGTTCGTTTCATCGCGCGCCAGCTCAACAAGGTCGTCAAGATGCCCCGTGAGGTCGCGAACGTGATCGGGGTCGTTCTTGTTGTCGTCCTGGTCATCGCACTCGTTCAGGGTGTTCTGCTGCGGGCCGTCTCCGATGTCACCAACTCGATCTTCAGCCTGCAGAACAACGAAACTCGTGAGGGCGCAGAACAACCCAGCGAACCCGAGCGATCCGGCAGCCCACAATCTCTCGCGCCCTGGGACACCCTCGGATTCGAAGGACGCAACTTCGTCTCCAGTGGACTGAGCGCACAGGAGATCTCCGACGGCCTCGGACGGCCTGCGCTGGAACCGATCCGCGCTTATGCAGGACTGGAGACCGCCGAGACACAGGACGAGCGGCTCGACATCGTCGTCCAGGAACTCGAACGCACCGGAGCATTCGAGCGTCAAGCATTGGTCGTAGTCCCGACCACGGGCACCGGATGGGTCAATCCCACCGCGATCGAAGCCGAGGAACTGATGTTCGGCGGCGACGTCGCCACCGTCGCCGCGCAGTACTCGTACCTCCCCAGTTGGATTTCCTTCCTCGCCGAACGCGACAAGGCAGCCGAGGCAGGTCAAGCCTTGATCGACAAGGTCCGCGAGCGGTGGCTACAGGAACCGGAGGCCACCCGGCCCAAGCTGTACGTCTACGGCGAAAGTCTCGGAACGCAGTCCGGGGAAGGCGCCTTCGATGGTCTCGCCGAGATCCGGGACAGTGTCGACGGTGTCCTCTGGGTCGGGCCGCCGAACGCGAACCGGTTGTGGTCGCAGTTCAAGAACCGCCGCGACCCGGGCAGTCCCGAAGTACGGCCGGTCTACGCGGATGGTCTCGTCGTCCGCTTCGCCGACAACTCGTCCGGGATCCCGCCCGAGGGGCAACCCTGGCTCAGTCCCCGCATCCTCTACGTGCAGCACGCGTCCGACCCGGTCGTCTGGTGGTCGCCCGACCTGCTGTTCGAGCGCCCCGACTGGCTGTCGGAGGCTCCTGGCCCCGACCGTCTGCCTGACATGCGCTGGTTCCCGATCGTCACCTTCTGGCAGGTCGCAGCCGATCTGACCAACGCCGCAGGCGTGCCCGACGGTCACGGTCACAACTACGGAACCCTGGTTCTCGACGGCTGGGTCGCAGTCGCGGCGCCCGCGGGATGGACAGCGGAGGACACCGAGAAAGTGCGCGCCGTGATGGACGACTACGCGGGCCGCGACGGCCCCGAGAAGTGAGAGGCATCGCCCTCGGCGCAGTGACGACGGCGTGGAGTACGGCCGTCGTGCCAGCACTGAAGCTGTCCGACCGACCGCGCGCCGTGGTGAACGCAGCGTTCGGGATCTCGTTGGCCGCAGTGACACGAGCTCCGCTCGGGTTGGAGAAATGGCGAAGCGGCTTGAAGTGGGGGATCGGTGCGGCAGCTGTACCTGCCCTGGGGGCGGTCGTGATCGCGTCGGTACCAGCGCTGGCCACCCGAGTTCGACCGTCGGACGACGACCTCGCCGAGTGGGTGTTGTTCCGGATCCCGATCGGAACTGTCGTGACCGAGGAGTTGGTGTTCAGGGCAGTGTTCGACGACGTGTCCCCGTCCCTGTCGCCTGTCTTCTTCGGCCTCTGGCACATCCATCCCGCCCGTGCGGCCGGAGACTCCGTGCTCGGAACCGTGGCCGGCACCTTCCTGGCCGGTGTGTTGTTCTCCTGGCTACGACGCCGCGGCGGGGTTCTCGCGCCGATGTTGCTCCACTACGGGGTGAACGCTTCGGGCGCGATCCTGGCTGCACGCAATTCGACCGCGCAGGGCCGGATGTGACCTACCGGGCGGACTTCTGTGCACTGGGGACCGCGTCCTGAGCCGGGAGTGGAGCCTGCAGGAACGACCCGAATAAGCTGACCGACATGGCTCCGAGCAAGACGGTGACTCCGGAACAGGTACGTACCGCGGTTCTCGCCGTCGCGGACTGGGTGCACGACGCCTCCGCCGAGAAGCCGCCCCGCGCTGCTGTCGCCGACGCGGTCCGCACCACCGCCCGCACCTTGGCCCAGGTCGCACCGGGATCCAGCGTCGAAGTTCGGGTTCCGCCGTTCGTCGCGGTGCAGTGCATCGTCGGCCCGCGACACACCCGCGGTACTCCGCCGAACGTCGTCGAGACCGATCCGCGCACCTGGCTCGAGGTCGCGACCGGAGTCCGAGCATTCGACGACGCGCTGAACGACGGTTCGATCACGGCGTCGGGCAGCAGGGCGAGCGAAGTCGGACACTGGTTACCGATCCTGCGCGCCTGACGCGGCTGAGGTGAACGGGAGATGGCCGCGAAGCGCCTGATCCGGGAATGTCACTTGCCCACGATGCGTTGTCATGGCCTGTGTGCCCGTAGACTGGTACATGCCCCCCGCCCCGTCCCCCAAGGGAGCAGTGTTGTGACCTCTGCCGATATCTCGGTCGACAGTCCAAATCTTCTGGTAGGCAAGCCTGTAGACGAACCCGAGAACGAACCTCGGGAAGAATGCGGCGTATTCGGAGTGTGGGCCCCGGGGGAGGATGTGGCCAAGCTCTCGTACTACGGCCTGTACGCGCTGCAGCACAGAGGCCAAGAGGCTGCGGGCATCGCCGTTTCCGACGGTTCGCAGGTTCTGGTGTTCAAGGACCTCGGGCTCGTCAGCCAGGTGTTCGACGAGCAGACCCTCGGTGCCATGCCGGGGCACGTCGCCATCGGACACTGCCGTTACTCCACCAGCGGGTCGGTGACCTGGGAGAACGCTCAACCGATCTTCCGGACCACGACCGCGGGCACGGGCATCGCGCTCGGGCACAACGGCAACCTCGTCAACTTCGCCGAACTCGCGACGCGTGCCCGCGAAGAAGGCCTGATCAGCGACCGTCTGCAGGGTAACGGCACGTCGGATTCCGACGTTGTCACCGCGCTGCTTGCGCACAAGGCTGCAGACCGCACCATCGAGCAGGCTGCGATGGAATTGCTGCCCACTCTGAAGGGCGCGTTCTGCCTGACCTTCATGGACGAACACACGCTGTATGCAGCGCGCGATCCGCACGGCATCCGCCCGCTGTCTCTCGGACGCCTCGACCGGGGATGGGTCGTCGCCAGCGAGACGGCCGCGCTCGACATCGTCGGAGCTGCCTTCGTACGCGACATCGAGCCCGGCGAACTCCTGGCCATCGACGCCGACGGTGTCAGGTCTTCACGATTCGCGGCGCCGGAACCCAAGGGCTGTGTGTTCGAGTACGTCTACCTCGCGCGCCCGGACTCGGTCATCGGTGGCCGTTCGGTGCACTCCACTCGCGTCGAGATCGGTCGTCGGCTTGCCGAGGAGCACCCTGCCGAGGGTGACTTGGTGATTCCGGTCCCCGAGTCGGGAACTCCAGCTGCCGTCGGTTTCGCTCAGGGCTCCGGAATCCCGTACGGCCAGGGTCTGATGAAGAACGCCTATGTGGGACGTACGTTCATCCAGCCGTCGCAGACCATCCGTCAGCTCGGTATCCGCCTCAAGCTCAACCCTCTCAAAGAGGTCATTCGAGGCAAAAGGCTCGTGGTCGTGGACGATTCGATCGTGCGCGGCAACACTCAGCGCGCGCTGATCAGAATGCTGCGTGAAGCCGGCGCGCTCGAGATTCACGTGCGGATCGCCTCGCCGCCCGTCCGCTGGCCATGCTTCTACGGCATCGACTTCGCATCGCCCGCCGAGTTGATCGCCAACGGCGTCGACTCCGAGGACGGAATCCTCGAAGGCGTACGTCAGGCGATCGGTGCCGACTCCCTCGGTTACATCTCCACCGAGGGCATGATCGCGGCGTCGGAGCAGCCTGAATCTCGGCTCTGCACCGCATGTTTCACGGGTAAGTACCCCATCGATCTTCCCGCCGACAACGCGCTCGGCAAGCACGTCCTCGAAGGCATGCTGGCCAGCGCCGCCGGACAGGCATCGGAGTCCACCAATGCCAACGTGAGTGCCCTCAGTAGGCCCTGAAACGCTGTGAGTGGAAATGTAGTGCGTTCTGGTCGCTCCGCAGGCTCCGCTCCTGCCCCAGTGCCTACATTTCCACTCACGTGCGGCGAAGCCGCTACAGACTGATGGTGTGGTCGGCCAGCCACGAGTTGATGCCGACGACTCGCTCCGCAGCGTGCCGGGCGTGCGGATCATCCTGAGCGCCCAGGATTTTCTCGACGCCGGTTCGGTCCAACAGGGCCGCGATCGGTGCGTTGGAGTCGTCCAGAACGGCGCCGAGCTCCTGCAGGATGGTTTTCGAGTACTGCGGATCCTGTGTGCTCGGGTACGGGCTCTTCACACGCTGCACGACCGACTGCGGCAGTAGATCTGCCGTCGCGGCACGCAGGAGGCTCTTCTCGCGGCCGTCGAAGGTCTTGAAGGCCCAGGGTGTACCGAACACGTACTGCACCAGGCGGTGATCGCAGAACGGAACCCGTACTTCCAGGCCCACGGCCATGCTCATCCTGTCCTTGCGTTCGAGCAGCAACGGAAGGAAACGAGTCAGGTAGAGGTAGGAGATCTCGCGCATCCGGGCTTCCAGTCCCGCATCACCGGGACGCCTCGGAACTTCCGCCAGCGCGCGCCGGTACTGATCTTCGTAGTACCCCTCCATGTCGAGCTGACGCTGCAGATCGAGCGAGAACGGTGACGTCGTGTCCCTGCCCTGTGCCATCGATCCGGCCAGCCACGGGAACGTATCGGCAGCAACCACTTTCGGATCGTGGAAATCGGCGTACCCACCGAACACCTCGTCTGCGGACTCGCCGGACAATGCCACCGTCGACTGCTCGCGTACCGCCTTGAACAGCAGATACAGCGAGGTATCCATGTCGCCGAGTCCCGGGTAGTCGCGTGCGGCGAGCACGGCTGCCCGGTGAACCGGATCGAGCAGGTCGTCGTTGCTCAGCACGATGTCCCGGTGATCCGACGCCACGTGCCGTGCCACGTCCTGCACGAACTTCGTGTCGGGGGCGTCGCGGAGACCGTCGGCGACGAAGTTGTCCGCGTACCCGACGAAGTCGACAGCGAACGACCGCACAGGGCCTTTGCCCTCGGCCGCGAGTCGACCGGCCGCGAGTGCAGTCAACGCCGACGAGTCGAGCCCGCCCGACAGAAGTGTGCACAGCGGAACGTCGGCGATGAGCTGTCGAGATGCAGTGTCGTCGAGCAGCTCTCGGACCGTACGGATGGTGGTGTCGAGGTCGTGAGTGTGCTCGTGATCGTCGAGGCCCCAGTATTTCACTTCGCGTGCACCCTGGGCGGACACTCGAACGACGTGACCCGGCGGAACCTCCTTCATACCGTCGAACACGGCGTTCGACGGGTCGGCAACGAAGCCGAGGAGTCGACGTAGTCCGTCGATGCCGACATTCTTGGAGGACAGTGAATTGGCAAGTATCGCTTTGGGTTCGGATCCGAACAGGACTCCGTCCTCGGTCTCGAGGTAGTAGAGGGGCTTGACGCCCAGGCGGTCCCGGACGAGGAGAAGTTCCTCGGTGGCGGTGTCCCACAGTGCGTACGCGAACATGCCGTTGAGTTGCGGGACCGCGTTCTCTCCCCACTTCTCGTGGGCACGGAGTACCACTTCGGTGTCACTGCTGGTTCGGAAGTCGCCGCCGATCACTCCGCGGAGCTCGCGGAAGTTGTAGGTCTCGCCGCTGTAGACGATGACGGCTTCGGTGCCGTCGGGCCTGTGGTGGATCATCGGCTGATGGCCGCCGGGTAGATCGATGATGGCGAGGCGACGATGTCCGAGGGCTGCGTGCTCGGACGTCCACAGTCCCTCGTCGTCGGGTCCTCGCCGGGTCATGGTGTCGGTCATGGCTCGCAGAGTCTGGTTTTCGCCTCGTAGATCTCGTCCGTAGGACACCCATCCCGTGATTCCGCACATATGTTGCCTCCTTGTCTGAAGTCCCCCGACCGACAATTCGATGCAACAAGAACGTTACGCGAACTAAATACTTTCGGCTAGATCCACGGCATTCCGCATCGACGGATCGGACTCCGGTACCGTTAGAGCGCAATTGCGCGCATTTGTCGTGCAACGATCACGAGTACAAGGCTGGAGCCGCATGACCGAGGAATCCCGAACACAGAGCGCATCCTCCTCGGGTGGTGCTTCCTACGCTGCGGCAGGCGTCGACATCGCCGCGGGTGACCGGGCCGTCGAGCTGTTCGCACCCCTGGCCAAGAAGGCATCGCGTCCCGAGGTCATGGGTGGCCTCGGTGGATTCGCCGGCCTCTTCGCGCTCAAGGGTGACTACCGCGAACCGATCCTCGCTGCGTCCACCGACGGCGTCGGCACCAAGATCGCCGTCGCGCAGGCCCTCGGCAAGCACGACACCCTCGGGCTCGACCTCGTCGCAATGGTCGTCGACGACCTCGTCGTGTGCGGAGCGGAACCTCTGTTCCTGCAGGACTACATCGCAGTAGGGCGTGTCGTCCCCGAGATGGTCGCAGAACTCGTCAAGGGCATCGCAGAGGGCTGCGTCATCGCCGGCTGCGCGCTCCTCGGCGGCGAGACGGCCGAGCACCCCGGGCTCATGGCCGACGGAGACTACGACCTCTCCGCCACCGGAGTGGGCGTCGTCGAGGCCGACGCAGTCCTCGGACCGGACCGCGTGCGTCCCGGTGACGTCGTGATCGCGATGGGTTCGTCGGGACTGCACTCCAACGGTTACTCGCTGGCGCGGAAAGTGCTGCTCGAGATCAACCACATGGACCTCGGCGGGCACGTCGAGGAGTTCGGCCGCACCCTGGGCGAAGAACTGCTCGAGCCGACGAAGATCTACGCGAAGGACTGTCTCGCACTCGCCGCGGAAACCGATGTGCGCACGTTCTGCCACGTCACCGGCGGCGGGCTGGCCAACAACCTCGGACGTGTGATGCCCGCAGGCCTCGTCGCAGAACTCGACCGTACGACGTGGAGCCCAGCACCGGTGTTCTCGCTGATCGCCCAGCGCGGACGCGTCGAGCGCGCCGAGATGGAGCAGACGTTCAACATGGGCGTCGGTATGGTCGCCATCGTCGCACCCGAGGACGTCGACCGTGCGCTGGCCGTACTGACTGCACGGCACATCGACTGCTGGACGCTGGGAACGGTGAAGAAGTCGAGCGACAAGTCCGCGGCCGAGCGTGCAGTGCTGCTGGGTAACCACCCGCGCTTCTGACGCGAAGACGAACGAAAAGGAGGGGGAGCCGCCGTGCGGCTCCCCCTCCTTTTCGTTGTCGAACTCGCTGTCAGCGTCGCCAGTCCTCGTATTCGTCTTCCTCGGCGCGGGAATAGCCGTCCGCGTCCGAAGAGGAAATGCCGCCCGAGGTGATACCGCCACGGTGGGAGTTGGACGAATGACCGGAGAGCTCTCTTTGCAGACTCTCCAAGTCCGTTGTCGGCGAGCTGTACTTCAGCTCACGAGCGACCTTTGTCTGCTTTGCCTTAGCCCTGCCTCGGCCCATGGCGTTGCCCCCTCGCGGACTTGCGGGGCGGCCTGGGGAAATTTGGGCGCCCCGTTAGATTTGGTATTTCTTCCTGGCACACACTCTAGCGCGCGAATCGCTCGGATGCTCATACGGAGTACGTGTCCGGCCTGTTTGCTTCATCTCACCGGCGTCGGCAGTGCCCGCAACCTGCGAATATGTGCTGAGTCTCGGTAAGAATCACGATTGGGTATGTTTTCGGAGCGCGAGCTTGGCGTCCCGTTCCACCTTCACCGGGAGATCGCCCCGACCGAGAAGCTCCGCCAGACCCTCGGGATTTCTGCCGAGAAACAGGTCTCGAACGGTCACGCCGTGCGACGGCACATCCTCGACCGAGATGCTCTCACCGCTTCGGAGGGCGCCCGGCGTGATCACCCGTAGATACGCCCCGACGTCGCCGCGCTCGGTGAACCGTTTGACCCAGTTGGGCTCGGCAACCCACCGAGCGAACGTCGAACACGGCTTGCGCGCAATGGTCACCTCGAGAACCACCTCACCGAGGCGCCACCGCGAACCGACCACGGCGTCGGTGACCGCGATCCCCGACGTCCGCAGATTCTCGCCGAACCACCCGGGCAAAATCTCACGCCCGAGATCGTCAGACCACCGAGCGGCCTCCGCCGAGTCGTAGGCGTAGACGGCCTGATCGCCCCCACCGTGGAACTTGGTGTCCACGCTGTAGTCACCGGTCACCCCGTCGGCGTGCACCAGGACAGGATGATCGACCGGACGCTTGTCGATCGCGCTGTTCACCACACCGCGCCGGCCCATTGGAACATCCGCGTGCACGACGCACACGGCGTCGACCCGTGCAGAGGTCATCGCCCGCGAAGACGGTCGACCGCGGCGCGTCCCGCCTGGACCTCGTCGTAGGCGGGGATCGAATCCGGGTCCATCGAGGCCGCACACGGACCGGCAGTGAGCTCGGTGTCGGCGGGGACGGTCCGCTTGACCAATGCCAGTGCGACCGGGCCGAGCTCGAAGTGATCGACGACGGTGCCGAGGCGACCGACGGTGCGACCACCCGCGGTCACCACATTGCCGGTGGTGGGTCTTCCGTCGGCGGAACCGTCGAGATGAAGAAGGACCAGGTGGCGAGGTGGACGACCCAGGTTGTGTACTCGAGACACGGTTTCCTGACCTCGGTAGCACCCCTTCTCGAGGTGGACGGCTCCGAGTTCGGTGACGCCGCCGATCCAGCGCACCTCGTGCGGGATGGTCTTCTCGTCGGTGTCGACGCCGACTCGAGGCCGGATCGACTCGACACGCAACGCCTCGAACGTCCACGTTCCGGCGGGGGAAGCACCGGCGTCGCGCAATCTGGTGAACCACTCGGCGAGAGAGCTCCGGGGAACCAGCAGGTCGAAGGCGTTGCGGCCCGGCCACGGCATCCGGCGTACGAAACCGCCATGGGTGAGCGGGGTGGCGTCGTAGATCTCGGCAGGAACCGTGGCGCCGACGGCGGCAAGAACAGCCTCGGCTTCGGCGCCCAGCAGGCTCAGCACCGCGAGTTCGCTGCCCTCACGGGGTTCTGCCTTCGACCAGAACACCATCTTCTTCAGGAACGACAACAGATCGGAGCCGTGCGCAGCTTCGGTGTCGATCCACGTGACCCCGTCCAGATCGGTTTGCACGAAGTGGTGCTCGACACGCCCGTTGACGTCGAGCGAGAGGTTCTCGGCGGAGTGCCCGTCGGCCAGATTCGACACGAGTTGGCTCGATATGGTGTTGAGCCAGGTCAGCCGCTCTTCGCCACTGATCGCGATCACGAAGCGATGGGACCGATCTATCACCGCGGCTTTGGACACCGCGTCCCGTTGTTCTCCGAACGGGTTTCCGTAATGCCACGCGACGGCACTGTCCGGCGTGTTCTCCGGGGACGGCACGGCGTCGGGGAAAGTCAGAAGAGGGCTCGGTGCGATCACAGCAGTATCCGACACGTCTTCCATAGTAGGTCGACGCGGTGACAGCGGGTCGTCGCGGGACGTGAAAACGGGCATCAGGACCCACGTAGGCTGCGTTCATGTCGGATCGCGTAGTAGTCACCTTGGACGGGCAGGTTCACGACGCGGACGCTCCGCTGCTGCATGCGGACGATCTCGCGGCCGTACGCGGCGACGGAGTGTTCGAGACGCTCCTGGTGCGCGGCGGAGCGCCGTGCGGTGTCGAACTTCACCTGGCCCGCTTGACGGCGTCGGCCGCAGCCCTCGACCTGCCGACACCGGACCTGGATTCGTGGCGCCTCGTCGTCGGCCTCGCAGTGGACGAATGGACTCGGACATCCGACGCGGAGGGTGCGTTGCGGCTGGTGCTCAGCCGCGGTCGCGAGAGCGGAGGAGAGCCGACGGGCTATGCGACGGTGGGGCCGCTGCACGAGCGGGTGACGAAAGCGCGAGACGAAGGTGTCTCGGTGGTCACGTTGAACCGCGGTTACTCGGTCGATTACGCGGCGTCCGCGCCGTGGGGGTTGCTCGGTGCCAAGACGTTGTCCTACGCGACCAACATGGCAGCACTACGGCACGCGGCGCGTCTCGGAGCCGACGACGTCATCTTCACCAGCAGCGAAGGACGAGTACTGGAAGGTCCGCGTTCCACCGTGGTGCTCGCACGCGGTAAGACTCTCGTCACACCCCCGGTGGAGCAGGGGATCCTCGCGGGAACGACGGTCGACGCCCTGTTCCAGGTGGCGTCGAGCAAGGGGTACACCTGTGAGCGCGCGAACGTCTACCCTGCCGATCTGATTGCGGCAGATGGTGTTTGGTTGATTTCGAGCATCACCCTCGCGGCCCGCGTGACGACGCTCAACGGCGTCGAACTTCCGGTACCGGCCATCGCCGAGGACGTGCGTTCCATGGTCGATCTGGCGGTCGAATCGATCGGAGACTCCGCCGCCGACGCTTGAGCTACTACTACGCGTAGTAGTACTCTCGAACTCGCTGGGGCACGCCCGTAAGCAGCGGTATCTTCCCCGCGGGCCGAGAGTTCGGAGTAGTCATGGACGCCTTGGACGTCTCGAGGTGGCAGTTCGGAATCACCACCGTCTACCACTTCATCCTGGTGCCGCTCACGATCGGTCTTGCACCGATCATCGCGGCGATGCAGACCATGTGGGTCATCACCGGGAAGGACTCCTGGTACCGCCTCACCAAGTTCTTCGGCAAGCTCTTCCTCATCAACTTCGCCCTCGGCGTCGCCACCGGAATCGTGCAGGAGTTCCAATTCGGAATGAACTGGAGCGAGTACTCGCGGTTCGTCGGCGACGTCTTCGGGGCACCCCTCGCGCTCGAAGGGCTGGTCGCATTCTTCCTGGAATCGACGTTCCTCGGCCTGTGGATCTTCGGCTGGAACCGACTGCCGAAACTCGTTCACCTGGCCACCATCTGGCTCGTCGCGATCGGCGTGAACGCATCGGCCTACTTCATCATCGCTGCCAACTCCTGGATGCAGCATCCCGTCGGCGCACGTTTCAACCCCGAGACCGGTCGTGCCGAACTGACGAGCATCTGGGAGTTGATGACCAACAGCACCGCACTTGCGGCATTCCCGCACGCTGTCGCAGGCGCGTTCCTGACGGCTGCGACCTTCGTGGCAGGCATCTCGGGCTGGTGGATGGTGCGCGAGGCGCGCGGTAAGTCGAAGGGCGAGGGACGAAGCGAGAACTCGCGCAGCATGTTCCGTCCTGCGGCTCGGCTGTCCTTCGTCGTCATGATCGTCGCGGGCGGCGCACTCGCGATCACCGGAGACATCCAGGGCAAGCTGATGTTCGAGCAGCAACCCATGAAGATGGCGTCGGCAGAATCGTTGTGCGATACGGAGACCGGTGCATCGTTCTCGCTGCTGACCGTCGGAACCCACAACAACTGCGAGTCGGTGAAACACCTGATCTCGATCCCCGGCCTGACGTCGTTCCTCGCCGAGAACGATTTCGGCGCAACGGTCCAGGGGGTCAACCAGCTGCAGGAACAGTACGAGCAGCAGTTCGGACCCGGTAACTACAAGCCCAACCTGTTCGTCACCTACTGGGCATTCCGAATGATGATCGGCCTCGCCGCCGGATCGGCACTGCTTGCCCTCGCCGGCCTGTGGGTCACTCGCGGCGGAAGGGTACCGGACCAGAAATGGTTCTCGTGGCTCAGCCTCGCCGCGATTCCGACGCCGTTCCTCGCCAACAGCGCCGGTTGGATCTTCACCGAGATGGGACGCCAACCGTGGGTGGTGGCACCGAATCTGAACGGAATCGACCAGATTCGGCTGACCGTGGACCAAGGCGTGTCCGACCACCCGGTGGGTCTGGTCGTCGCCTCGCTCGTGACCTTCACGCTGCTCTACGCCGCCCTCGGATGTGTCTGGTTCTTCCTGATCAGGCGCTACGTGATCGAAGGACCGCTCGAACACGACGAACACCCCCACGAGGACGTCGATTCCGAACAACTCTCGTTCGCGTACTAGAGGAAGACGACCATGGGACTCCAAGAATTCTGGTTCATCGCGATAGCGGTCCTGTTCACCGGATACTTCGTCCTCGAAGGCTTCGACTTCGGCGTCGGAATGCTCATGCCTCTCCTTGGCCGTCACGCCGATGCAGAGGTGGGGGAGAAGAGGCGCAGGGCTGTCCTCAACACCATCGGGCCGGTCTGGGACGGTAACGAGGTATGGCTCATCACGGCAGGCGGGGCGTTGTTCGCGGCCTTCCCGGAGTGGTACGCCACGCTTTTCGCCGGCTTCTACCTCCCGTTGCTGCTGATTCTCGTCGCGTTGATCCTGCGGATCTGCGCCATCGAGTACCGCGGCAAGATCGACGATCCGGTGTGGCGTCGGCGGTGCGACCTGGGTATCGGTATCGGATCGTGGGTGCCCGCAGTGTTGTGGGGAGTGGCGTTCGCCAATATCGTCGGCGGGGTGGCGATCGACGAGAACAAGAAGGTCACAGCCGGGCTTCTCGACCTGCTCGGTCCGTACGCGCTGCTCGGCGGCGCGACGATGGCACTGGTGTTCGCGCTCCACGGAGCAGTCTTCATTGCGCTCAAGACCTCCGGCGACGTCCATGAGGATGCCGTGAAAATTGCTGTGCGGCTGTCGATCCCAGCTCTCGTCGTCGGCGGCGGATTCGCCCTGTGGACCCAACTCGCCCACGGCACGACGTGGACGTGGATTCTCGTCGGCGTCGCCGCGGCATCGTTGATCGCGGTGGTCGTACTGACTGCCAAGGTCCGCGAAGGGTGGGCGTTCGTGTTCACCACGGTGGCCGTCATCGCCGTCGTCGTGCTGATGTTCGGGTCACTGTTCCCCAACGTCATGCCGTCGACGACGGATCCCGCCTTCAGTCTCACCGTCGAGAACGCGTCGTCGAGTCCGTACACGCTGAAGGTGATGACTTGGGCAGCAGCGTTCATGGCGCCCGTCGTGATCGGCTACCAGGCCTGGACGTACTGGGTGTTCCGCAAGCGCATTTCCACCGCTCACATTCCTGATTCGATCGGATTGTCGCTCGGTCGTTCCAAGTGAGTACGACTGCCACGGCCGGCCGCGGACCGGTGGATCCACGGCTGTGGCGCTACTCGCGATCCGCACGTCGGTACCTCGTCCTCATCGTCGTACTCGCCCTGATCGACACCGCGGCCGTCGTCGTGTCCGCGGTGATGCTCGGCACCGTCCTCGCGGGCGTCATCACCTCCGACGCCCGCGAGATGTCCGACTGGGCAGCGCAGCTGTGGATTCTCCTGGGCGCCATCGTCGTTCGCACCCTCGCGGCGTGGTTGCAAGCGCGGTACGGCCACCGTGCCGCGTCACGAGTCGTGGAGGAGATCGAGAACGAAGTCCTCGATGCGGCGTCGCACATGGATCCCCGGGACCTGGACTCCGAACGCGAGTCGATCGCGATCGTGGTGACGCGTGCACTCGGCGGCCTCGCGCCGTACCTGACCGGATACGTGCCGTCGCTCGTGCTGGCCGCGACCCTCACTCCCATCACGCTCGTGGTCATCCTCACCGAGGATCTCACGTCGGCTCTGATCATCTTCTTCACTCTCCCGCTGATCCCGATCTTCATGATCCTGATCGGATTGCTGACCAAGGGGCGCGCGGAGAAGACGCTCGAATCGATGACGAGATTGTCCGCGCAACTGCTCGATCTCGTCGCCGGCCTTCCGACGCTGCGCGCACTGGGCCGCGAGCGTGGCCCGGCGGCGAGAGTCCAAGCGCTCGGCGACGCGCACCGCCGAGCGACGATGCGGGCGCTGAAGATCGCGTTCCTGTCCTCGATGGTGTTGGAATTGCTTGCGACGCTGTGCGTTGCCCTCGTCGCCGTCAGTATCGGACTGCGACTCGTGTTCGGCGACATGGCGTTGGAGGCAGGCATCATCGCACTCGTACTCGCACCGGAGGTGTACGTGCCGTTGCGTCGCGTCGGAGCCCAGTTCCATGCCGCGGAAGACGGAGTTGCCGCCGCCGACAAAGCATTCGCGATCCTGGACCGACGTGCTCCGGCCGCGCCCGGAACGGCCGTCGTCGACGCCGCGGGAACCGGAATCAGATTCGAATCGGTGTCCGCGAGGAGCGGAGCGTCCCGAGAACGCGAATCCAGGGGAACCCGGGCACCATGCCAACTGTCGGCCGACATCGCACCCGGACTCGTCACCGTGCTCGCCGGACCCAACGGTGCGGGCAAATCGACGGCGCTGAACATCCTGCTCGGGCTCACCGAGCCGTGCGAGGGCCGAGTGCTCGTCGGCGACCTGGACGCCCGCAGCCTCGACCTCCGATCGTGGTGGGATCAGATCGCCTGGCTGCCGCAGCGGCCGGTACTGGTACCGGGAACCTTGCGGGAGAACCTCGAATTCACCGGCAGCACCACCGATGTGCTGGGCGACACCGCTGCCGCACTCGGATTCGATCGAGTCCTCGCCGACCTCCCCGACGGCTGGGAGACGAAAGTCGGCACAGGCGGCGTCGGACTGTCGCTCGGCCAACTGCAGAGACTTGCCCTGACCCGGGTCTTGTCCTCCGACAAACCCGTCCTGCTGCTCGACGAACCGACCGCGCATCTCGACGACGCAGCCGAGGCACTCGTACTCGCGGCCCTTCGCGAGATCGCCGATCGAGGGAAGACCGTGATAGTCGTCGGGCACCGACCGTCGGTTCTGGCGTGGGCCGACGTCGTGGTGAACGTGAGGGCCGAGTAGATGTACACCGATCTCCGACGAGCACTCGCACTGTTCGAACTCCGCCCCGCGAGAGTCGCGACGAGCGTGGCCGCGGGCGTCGCGACGCTGGGCAGCGCTCTGACGCTCGCCGCCGTCTCCGCCTGGCTGATCACGCGTGCATGGCAGATGCCGCCGGTGCTCGACCTGACCGTCGCCGTCGTCGCCGTGCGAGCCCTCGGCATCTCCCGTGGCGTCTTCCGCTACCTCGAGCGCCTCGCCACGCACGACACCGCTCTCCGCGGAATGACTTCGGCACGCACCGGGCTGTACGAGCGGCTCGCCGACGGCAATGCTCGCGCAACTCTGGACCTGCGCCGCGGTGACCTGATGGCACGGATAGGCGCCGACATCGACGCCATCGGCGACGTCGTCGTTCGCGCCCTCGTTCCGATCTGCGTGTCCGCGATACTGATGATCAGCGCAACCGTGCTGATTGCACTGATCTCACCGAGCGCAGCGCTGATCCTGTTTCTCGCACTGCTGCTCGCCGGCGTCGTCGCACCGATTCTCGCCGCACGCGCAGCCCTGATCACCGAAACCGAAGGCGTCGCCGCACGAACCGAATTCATGGACATCGCGGTACGCGCTCTCGACCACGCACCGGAACTGAGAGTCGCCGGAAAACTGACACGAACCCTCGCCGACGCCTCCGCAGCCAACCGGTCCGCGGTGACCGCCCGCGACCGCGCATCGATGCCCACCGCCTTCGCCGACGCGGCTCTTCCACTGTCCATCGGCGCATCCGTGCTCGGATCGTTGCTCATCGGAATCTCGCTGTACGGCAGCACCGAGAGCGCGCTGACGCCCATGGCACTGGCCATCATCGTGCTGGTTCCACTGGCGGCATTCGAAGCGACATCGGTCCTGCCGGCCGCTGCGGTGACTCTGACGCGCGCGCGGCTGTCCGCGTCGCGCATCACGGCGCTGTTGGACGACGCCGACGCGCCCGAGCCTCGACGGGTGGGCACAGGCGCGGCGCTTCCGGGGCCGCACGACGCCGCCAGAATCGCCGTCGTCGGGCCGAGCGGCGTGGGCAAGACGACGCTGCTCATGGAACTGGCAGGGCTCGTCCCGTCGGACAGTGAACTGGGGAATGCAGAACTGCCGGGCGCGCGGTTCTTCGCGGAGGACGCCCACGTGTTCGAGACGTCGGTACTCGAGAATCTTCGGGTCGTCCGAGGCGACGTCGACGCCGACCAGGCACGAGCGGTGCTGACGAAGGTCGGCTTGGGGGATTGGCTGGACCAGCTCCCGGACGGCGTCGACACCACTCTCGTTGCCGGTGCTGCCTCACTGTCCGGCGGTCAGCGCCGACGGCTCCTGCTGGCGCGCGCTCTGCTGTCCGACGCGCCCGTGTTGCTGCTCGACGAGCCGACCGAACATCTCGACGACGTGTCCGGGTCCGATCTGATCCGGCGGTTGCTCGATCGCGACGGCGGCCTCGTCGACGAGGACAAAACGGTTGTTCTCGTCACGCACCAGCTGCCGCCGGACACCCGTGCGGACCAGGTCGTGGACCTCGGGCGTTCGCTGTCGGCCGAACTCGAGAAAAACCCTTTGCGAGCCTCCAAATCCGGGCGTACGTTGTCGAGTACACGAGAGAGGAGGTGGTCTGAAGTTGAAGAACTCTAGGACGCGTGAGGTGGCTGCCAGCTAGCCGCTACCGCTGACGGATTCTTCTACCGCGCGAGCGGCGAGCGAATCCACGGCAGCTACCCGGCCCCCGAGCCCTCGGTCCGTCCGACCGAGACCTGCATCAGCGCAGGTATGGCTCGGGGGCCGTTCGCATGCTCACGGTTGGTGGGGCTGGATCAGCCGATGTACTGGATCAGCCGATGTACCGAATCAGCCGATGTAGCGAGAGAGCCGGGCGGAGAGCCGCGGAGCGAGTTCGCCGTCGGCTCCGATGCGTTCCTCGACGTAGGCGAGGTCCGCGCCTTCGACAATGCCGTACAGGCGCTTCGCGCCGCCGACGAGCGCCCCGGACGTCGACCGGATGACGACGTCGGTGGCGAGCTCCCACGACGACTGATTGAGTGCGTGGCCGTAGTACAGCTCGACGACGCCGGTGCTGTGAGTCAGAAGCAGTTCGATGACCTCTTCGTTCTCGGTGCCCTTCTCTCCGTCGCCGCCACTGACCCGCCAGAAGCCCGTCTCGCGGAGATCGGGGTGCGCGTAGTTGCCGTCGGAGTCCAGACGCCAGGAACGAGATTCCCAACCCAGATACGCGCCGCCGTCGTGGGAGACGACGATCTGCTGACCGAAGGCGTACTCCTCGCCCGATTCCGGGTCACGGCCCTCGCCCTCGCCGCGCCACACACCGACGAGCGGCAGCAGTGCGAGCAGCGCGGGATTCAGATCCGGCCCCAGCCGCAGATTCGCCGTGTCCTCGGGATGCGGCAGATCCGGCAGCGTGGGGATGTTGCGCGTCGACGAGGACGCGAATTTCTCGGCTGCCTCGGCAATGGCCTCGTTGGCAGACCGGGTTTCGTCCGATTCGTCGGCGGCGCGATCACTCACGATTCGTCGGTGACCAGGCGGTAGACGACATAGAGCGAGAACGCGATGATGGCGACTGCAGCGACGGCGAGCAGTACCTCGAAGAAGATGACCACGTCGCCGAGTTTAACCCCAGCCAGGTCCACGATCGAACCGCGCCCCGACATTCGCGTCAACGCAATAGTGGCTTCTCACTGACGATCGCCGTCGGAAATGGTCCGATTCACTTCCCGTCTCTACAGATCGCGTTCTGCACGGTACGTTTCTTCTGGCGTCGGGTCGGGGGAGTATCGAGACCCGGCGCTGACGGCTGTCGAAAACGTTTCGAAGTTTTGGGGAAGGACCCGTACATGCAGCGCCGATCACGTGCTGGCTCTTGGCTGTTCACGACCGCGACAATTGCAACGGCCCTGCTGTTGGTGGTTCCCACCGCAGCCTCGGCTGCACCGGACAGCGGCTCTGTGGACAGTGGCTCTGTGGACACTGGCTCTGTGGACACTGGCTCTGCGGACAGTGGTTCGTCCTCCGGATCGTCGGACGAGCCGAACATCGACCCCAACAACTACGCCCAGGATTGCCCGGACGTACTGATGCTCGCAGTGTCCGGCGCGACGGACTCCGACGCAGACCGTGACCCCCTGAACGAGGAGCCGCGGTCCCCGGCGTCGAACTGGGTGGGAAATGTCACACTTCCCGTCGGGCAGGCGAACGCGAACAGTCCCGGCTCCGTCGGTTGGCTCTACGTCCCGTACCCGTCGACCTACGGCGTCGGCGTGCTCTCGGACGTCGACACCTACCAACAGTCCGTCGCAGAAGGCGTCGCCTCCACCAACCGACTGCTCGACCAGTACAAGACCACATGCGGCGACGACACCAAGTTCGTTCTGCTCGGCTACAGCGTCGGCGGTGAAGTCATCGAACGTGTCTCCATGGAGCTCGGTCATCGTGATCCGGCCGCGCTGGTCACCGGAGACGACATCGCAGGGGTCGTCATGATCGGTGCGCCGTACCGACCGGCGGGTGTGCCGAACTTCGACGAGCCCGGCCCGACCGACGGTGGCTTCCAGTCGCAGACCGCCAAGGACTACGGAACGCTGAACGACAAGGTGACGTGGTCGTGCCGACCGTACGATCTGGCCTGCGACGCGCCGGACAACATCGTCGCGCTGCAGTTGGCCCTCGGCATTCTGGGACAGATGCGGCTGACGATTCTCAACCCGCTGCAGACCGTCGCCGATTTCGCGCGGGCCGTGAGCTCCATCGCCACCCGCGCCATCGTGGACATCGCCACCAACAAGGATTGGCTCGAGTCCGACGAGACGCTGCTCGAAGTTCTGCTCAAGGTGTCCGATCAGCTCTACGAGGTCGACGAACAGAAGGCGTGGGAGCAGTTGACTCCCGACCAGCTTCTCGCCGATCTCAACTGGGCTCTCGGCCCCGGTGCGGACAAGGTGCGCGAGAAGCTCCGCCAGGAGGGTGAGGGCCTCGTGGAGAACAACAAGGGCATCGTCGACGTCGTCGTCGGGCCGTACATCTTCATCGGATTCCTCCAGCACCTCCTGTACTGGAACAACAACCCGGGCGACGGCCGCGAATGGGAGAGCGAGAAGATCGTCGCCTGGGTGACCGATCTGGCGCAGACCGAACGCGAACGCAAGAACACCGACGACGCACCCCCAGCGCCGGATGCCGAGCCTCTCCCCGAGGCTGCGCGTGAGCCGAATCCGCAGACGTTGCCTACCCCGGGCACCGTCACGCGCGACAGCGATCTGGGCGCGTTCCTGGAGTCGCTGAACGTGGTTCCCCCCGGAGTCTTCTCGCCGCAGTACAGCGTCGTGCCGGATCCGACGACCGAGCCGAAGACCGAGATCGTCCCCGAGACGACGCAAGGCTGACACCGCACGGAAAAGAACCCCCGCACCGATCGGTGCGGGGGTTCTTTCGGCCTACGGGAGAGATCAGACTCCGACGGTCACGTTCGCCGAATGGATGCCTGCGCCCTCCGGCGCGATGTCGGCCTGGCCGTTGCCCGACGCCGACAGTGCGCGCAGCGTCCAGTTGCCGGGAGCTGCGAAGAAACGGAAGTCTCCGGTGCCCGACGCGACAACCTCGGCGGTGAACTCACCGGTGCCGTCGAGCAGGCGCACGAACGCACCGCCCACAGGCTCCCCGTCGCCTCCGAGGACACGACCGGTGATGACGGTTTCCTTCTCGACGTCGACGCCTGCCGGAATGGCCTGGCCCTGAACGGGTGCAGCACACATGATCAGTGAACCTCCAACTCGATGGGTGCTCCGACGAGGGAGCCGTACTCTACCCAGCTGCCGTCGTAGTTCTTGACGTCCGACTTGCCGAGAAGTTCCTTCAGCACGAACCAGGTGTGGCTCGAACGCTCGCCGATGCGGCAGTAGGCGATGGTGGCCTTGCCGTCGTCGTAGCCCTTTTCCTTGTAGAGCGCCTCGAGGGCGTCGTCGTCCTTGAAGGTGCCGTCCTCGTTGGCGGTGGTGCTCCACGGGATGTTGATGGCACCGGGGACGTGGCCCCGCTGCTGCGCCTGCTCCTGCGGGAGGTGTGCGGGGGCGAGGATCTTGCCGGAGAACTCGTCGGGCGAACGCACGTCGACGAGGTTCTTGTTGCCGATCGCGTCGATGACCTCGTCGCGGAAGGCGCGGATCGACAGGTCGGGAGCCTCGGCGCGGTACTGCGTCGCCTCACGGGTGACGACGTCCTTCGACAGCGGGCGGCCGTCGAGTTCCCACTTCTTGCGGCCACCGTCGATGAGCTTGACGTCCTTGTGGCCGTACAGCTTGAAGTACCAGTAGGCGTAAGCAGCGAACCAGTTGTTGTTGCCGCCGTAGAGGACGACGGTGTCGTCGTTGGAGATGCCCTTCGACGAGAGCAGATCCGAGAACTGCTCCTGGTTCAGGAAGTCGCGACGAACCGCATCCTGGAGGTCCTTGCGCCAGTCGAGCTTCACTGCGCCTTCGATGTGACCGCCGTCGTAGGCGCTTGCGTCTTCGTCGACCTCGACGAAAACGGTCTTCGGGGCGTTCAGGTTCTGCTCGGCCCAGTCGGCAGAGACCAGGACGTCGGAGCGAGCCATGGGTTTCCTTTCGATCTTGTGCGTTACTTCGGTCGGTGGAGGGGTCGAGCGTTCAAGCGCGTGCGGATTGTGTCCGCAGTCGCGCTACGAGGGGATAGATCTGGCAGCCCAGGCAGAATGCGAAGGCTGCGTTCAGGAAGGCCGCGAACAGCGCGAAGCCGGTCGCGATCGTCCCGACGAGGGGAGTGCTGAGTGCGAAGCCGAGCACACCGATTGCAGCGAACAGAAAGCCGACGAGCTGGGCGAACTTCAGCGGTGCGACGGGTTCACGTTCGGTGGTCGGTCCGAGTCGCGGCGCGATGAAGTGTGCGAAAAGCGACCCGTACGGGCTCTTCCTCGGCCCGCGTGCCGCGCCGATCGCGAACACGACGGCCTGAACCGCCAGGATCACCGCAGCAACGGTGCTCTGGAAGGTGGAGAGAATCAGAACGAGTACGAGAACTGCCGTGGTGATCCACGCTGCGAAGCGTGGCCCCCGGACGTCGACCTGGTCGACCACGGCCGAGGAAGCTGTGGACGGGGGAGATTCTGGGGACGATGGAGATTCTGTGGACAACGGTGCTCCTGCGTGCTGGGCTGATGACAGACAACTGCATGGGCGCGGCGAACACGAAGGATTCGCCGACGATCTCGAACCGGATGGATGCGCGGCCACGAGGCCGGCGGTGAGATCAGTGGCAGCGACAGCAACAACCGCCCAGTCGGCACAGATCGACCGTGCGGCGACTGGTGAGCATCAGCTCGTGGGCGGTGAACACACCGAGCATCCTACCGGACGTCGCGGACCAGCAGAACTACAGGTTCTCGAGGGCCGAACGGAGGGCGTCGGCCTTCGGAACCCCGGAAATCCTGGCTCGTTCCACCAGGTCGGCGTCGAGCACGAACGTCGTCGGCAGAGACAGGACGCCCATTTCCTTCGCGAGGACCGGGTGAGCGTCGATGTCGACTTCGAGCTCCTGGGGTCCGTTCTGTGCCGTTGCTCCGTCGGTCGACCCGTCGATCACCTGGCCCACGACCCGGCGGACGGCAGCACACGGGCCGCACCACTCCGCCGAGAAGTGCAGAACCGTCGACGTACCCGGAACGGCTCCGGCGTCGAGAAGCAGGGTTCGGCGACCGGCCGAACCTTCCGAGTCGGTGACGCGCACCGTGCCGGACCGAGACCGGAGAACCAGTCCGACAATCGTGGCGACGACGAGTGTCACCACGAGAATTGTGATTCCGGTCATGGCTTCTCGATCTGCTCGAGATCGATGGTCACGTCCTTCGCATTGCCCTCGATCACGATCTGCGAACCCTCCGCGTAGACATCGGTCGGGAGAATCCCGAACGGCAGCGTCTGCCGGTCGATGGTCTTGGTGAAGAGCCCGAGCACCGCAGGCTTCGCGAAGTCCGGAATGCTGAAATCGGCGTTCCCCTCCGGGCCGAAGTAGAAGTCGCTCGCAACGATGTCGACACTGTCACCGTCGAGGATGAGGTCCGCTTGGACGGCGACCTTGGTCTCGACCGGGCCGACGGGGACCGTGCCGGTCAGGACGACGCCGCCGTTCGTGGTCATACCGGAGCCGCCGGACCCGCCCGTGCCGTCGGACTTGTCCGCGGGGGGAGCGGAAACCTGCAGGTCGACGATACCGAGGAACCGTCCGAGGTCGGTTGCCTCGATGCGCACTCGGCCGTCGAGTTCGTCGACGGGCACTGCTCCCACCGACCCGTCGACGAGGTCGGAGAGGGGTACCGCGACGCCGCGGAGGTTGGCCTCGATGGTCGTCGAGTCCACGTAGTCGGTCGGTACGTCCTGAGCGCGGATCTCCACGTTCTGATACTTGCCGTCGGCGGCCTGGGTCAGGAACGGGAATCCGTGGACGATCACCTGCGGGTCGGAGGTCAGATCTCCGCCGTCGCGAATTGCGCGTGAGACGCGGTACTCGGAGTACGCGGCCGCTCCGAAGTCCACGACGACGGCAAGTGCCAGCAGGCTCACGAGTCCGATGATCAGTTTGCGCATGACGCCCATTGTGACCGATGCCCGCCGGGGCTTTCGGGGACGGCGGCACGCGACAGGTGTCGGACGGGTTAGTCTTGTTGCCTGAACAAGGACTCGACCTCGGCGAAGGAGTCTTTGAGTGACAGCGGTAAGAATGGAGGCTGAATGGAGCTCTTGCTTCTGACCTCCGATCCGAACCCGGAGGCCGTACTGCCGTCTCTGGCATTGTTGGCCCACCACGTGCGGCCCGCTCCGACCGAGGTCTCCTCGCTGCTCGAGGCCGGTTCCGCGGACATCGCGCTGGTGGATGCCCGTACCGACCTGGCAGCGGCGCGCGGACTGTGCCGGTTGCTCGGCAGCACGGGCTCCGCGATTCCGGTCGTCGCAGTCCTCACCGAAGGCGGCCTCGTCGCGGTCAACTCCGAGTGGGGTCTCGACGACATCCTGCTTCCCGGCACCGGCCCCGCGGAGATCGACGCGCGGTTGCGGCTCCTCGTGGGTAGGTCGGGCGGCGTCGCGAGTCCCGAGGCATCGGGCAAGATCACACTGGGTGAGCTCGTCATCGACGAAGGCACCTACACGGCCCGGTTGCGCGGTCGGCCGCTGGACCTCACCTACAAGGAATTCGAGCTCCTCAAGTACCTGGCCCAGCATGCGGGACGCGTCTTCACCCGTGCCCAGCTGCTCCAGGAAGTGTGGGGGTACGACTTCTTCGGTGGCACCAGAACCGTCGACGTCCACGTCCGGCGCCTGCGGGCCAAGCTGGGAAGCGAGTACGAGTCGCTCATCGGCACCGTCCGCAACGTCGGGTACAAGGCCGTGCGACCCAGCCGTAGCTCCAAGGGAGGTCCGGCGACCCCCGACGGCGACGACGACAACGATTCGGACAGCGTCGAGTTCAGTTCCCTGGGCGGCGCGACAAACGGAAGTACGAACTGACCGACGATGACTCTCTCGATCGATATCGCTCGCATCGATTCCGCGGAGATGGCGCCAGACGTCGTCGACGAGATCCGGGCGATCGCCGCACGCGCAACCGAGGTCGACGGCACGGCGCCGCTGTCCGAGCAGGCACTGAAATCCGTCGGATCCGGTGACGACACGACTCATCTGATCGCGACGGGCGGTTCACGCGTCGTCGGGTACGCGGGCACCGCTGCCGGATCGCCCACGATGACCGAGATCGTCGTGGATCCGGAGTTCCGCACTCGCGGAATCGGAACACGTTTGATCGACCGATCCTTCGCCGACGGTGGGGCCGGGGCCCGGATCTGGGCGCACGGAAACATCGATGCCGCACGGGCACTGGCGTCGACGCTCGGGTTGTCGGTCGCTCGCGAGTTGCTTCAGCTCAGGCGTCCGCTCGCCGAGCCTGCGTTGCCGGATGTCATTGTGCCGGACAATGTTTCGCTTCGGACCTACCGAGGGCATCAGGACGACGCGGAACTGCTTCGCGTGAACAACGCGGCGTTCTCCTGGCACCCCGAGCAAGGTGGATGGACCGAGAAGGACATCGCCGAACGGCGTGACGAGGCGTGGTTCGATCCTGCCGGGGTGTTTCTCGCGTTCGAAGAAGGAACCGATACCCTCCTCGGATTTCATTGGACCAAGGTCCACCCGGCCGAGGCCGGGGAGAACGAGATCGGCGAGGTCTACGTCGTCGGTATCGACCCCGAGGCGCAAGGTCGGGGGCTCGGCCGAGTGTTGACGCTCGCTGGGTTGCACTACCTGCGCGGCAGGGACCTGCAGGACGTGCTTCTGTACGTCGAATCGGACAATGCAGCAGCCGTGCACACGTACGAACGACTGGGTTTCACGCGTTTTCATACCGACGTCGCCTACTCGCGTCCGTAGAACCGGACATACAGCCCACTCTGTTCATCTTCCGTTAACCAACCCGGGGGTAGCCGTCCACCGGCGGCCCTTACCTTTTCCAGCGGGCGGCGCCGACGCCGCCCGGTGCGAGGGTCGACAAACGGGCCGGCACCTTGATCCTCGTGACACGCACGATCCCGGTGCTGACACGAGACACGGCACAAGATTCCCCGGAGGAAACAGGTGAAGCTCAAGCGCAGCGCGTCTCTCGTAGGCGCAGTGGCGATCGGCGCCATGCTGCTGACCGCATGTGGCAGTGACGCGAACGTCGAATCTGCTGCGGGCACGGACTCGGCAGCAACGTGTGAGGGCAAGACCCCTCTGACCGGTGAAGGATCGTCCGCTCAGCAGAACGCGATGTCGAACTTCACGTCCATCTACTCCGGTGTCTGCGCCGGGCAGGCTGTCGAGTACACGACCAGTGGTTCCGGCAACGGCCGTACCCAGTTCGTCGCCGGCCTCGTCGACTTCGCCGGCTCCGACTCGACCATCAAGGACGAGCAGGCAGCCGCAGCGGCCGAGCGTTGCCAGGGCAACCCGGCATGGAACCTCCCGCTGGTCTTCGGCCCCATCGCCGTTGCCTACAACGTCGACGGCGTCGACAACCTCGTCGTCAGCCCCGACGTAGCCGCACGCATCTTCACCGGCCAGATCACCACCTGGAACGATCCGGCGATCGCTGCACTGAACGAGGGTGCAACCCTGCCGTCCACTCCGATCACCCCGATCTACCGCTCCGATTCCTCGGGCACCAGCGACAACTTCCAGCGCTTCCTCTCCGCAGCTGCACCCGAGGCATGGACCCTCGATCACAGCTCGGATTGGGCCGGTGGCGTCGGTGAAGGTGCCAACGGATCCTCGGGCGTCGCTCAGGCCGTCGCCGCTACCCCCGGTTCCATCACCTACGTCGAGAAGGGCTTCGCGGACCAGGAAAGCCTCGGCACCGCAGCTGTCGACTTCGGCAACGGACCCGTCGAGCTGTCCAGCGAGACCGCAGGCGCAGCAATCGACACCGCCGAGTTCTCCGGTGAAGGCAACGACCTCGCGATCGACATCGACGCCCTCTATGCGTCGAACGCAGCGGACAGCTACCCGCTGGTTCTCGCCACGTACGAAATCGTCTGCTCCGCCGGCTACGACGCCGACACCTCCGCAGCAGTCAAGTCGTTCCTGCTGAGCGCAGCGAACGAAGGCCAGCAGGGCCTCGAGGAAGCCGGCTACGTCCCGCTGCCCGAGTCCTTCAAGGAGCGCCTCGAGACCGCGATCAACGCGATCGCCTGATTCAATTGAGACGAGACCCCGCTTCGGGCGCCGCGAGCAACAGCCGCGGCGCCCGGGTGGGACTCCCGTCTCTCTAAGCCATCAAACGAGAGACGTGAGCGGTATGAGCGACACCCACTCGATCACCGGCGAACCATCTGCGGCGAGCATTTCCGCGGGCGGCGTGCCGCGGAACACGGAAGAACCCAAGCAATTGCCCGACAAAAAAGCCAAGGGCGGCACCGTCACGCGCCCAGGTGACCGGATCTTCTCCACCCTCGCCACGGGCTCGGGTGTCTTCGTCATCGTTCTCATCGCAGCCATCGGCGTGTTTCTGCTGTGGCGCGCGATCCCGTCGTTGCAGAACAACACGGTCAACTTCCTGACCTACAACGGTCAGTGGAACACCTCGGACACCTCTGCGATGGTCTTCGGTATTCGCGACCTGTTCCTGGTGACCGCGACTGTGTCGATCTTCGCGCTGATCCTGGCCATGCCCGTGGCTCTGGGGATCGCAATCTATCTCACCAACTACGCGCCGAAGAAGGTCGCCGGGCCGCTCGGCTACATCATCGACCTGCTCGCCGCGGTTCCCTCGATCGTGTTCGGCCTCTGGGGCCTCTACGTGCTCGCTCCCGCCATCAGCCCGTTCGCGGAATGGCTGAACGAGAACCTGAGCTGGTTCCCACTGTTCTCCACCGGCTCGGTGTCCATCGCGGGCGGCGGCACCATCTTCACCGGCGGCATCGTGCTGGCAGTGATGATCCTGCCGATCATCGCCGCGGTGACCCGCGAGGTGTTCGTACAGACCCCGCGCGGACAGATCGAGGCTGCACTCGCCCTCGGCGCCACCCGGTGGGAAGTCGTTCGCACCACAGTCATCCCGTTCGGCAAGTCCGGCTTCGTGTCCGGCTCCATGCTCGGCCTCGGCCGCGCCCTCGGTGAGACCATCGCCCTGTACATCATCATCCGCAGCGTCCAGTCGAGCTTCGGATGGACGTTGTTCGACGGTGGCAGCACCTTCGCGACCAAGATTGCCCTTGCCGCAGGCGAGTTCAACAATCAGCTGCAGGCAGGCGCCTACATCGCCGCAGGCCTCGTGCTCTTCGTGCTCACCTTCGTGGTCAACGCAGGCGCTCGCGCCGCGATCGCAGGAAAGAAGGACTAGGCCATGACCGCAACCATGGATCGCCCGGTCAAGGAACCCACGTTCAAGGGCGTCAGTGCGCGTCGGAAGTTCTCCAACGGCGCTGCCACCGTCCTCGTCAGCCTGGCGGTCCTCGTCGCGCTCGTACCGCTGGTCTGGGTTTTGTACACGGTGATCTCGCGCGGGCTCTCCGCCGTTGTCGCGCCGGCGTGGTGGCAGAACTCCCAGGCGGGCATCACCCAGTTCATCGCAGGTGGCGGTGCGTATCACGCCATCGTCGGAACGCTGACGCAAGGCTTGTTCTGTGCCTTGATCTCCATCCCCATCGGTGTCTTCGTCGCGATCTACCTCGTCGAGTACGGCGTCGGAACTCGGTTGGCTCGCCTGACCACCTTCATGGTCGACATCCTCACCGGTGTCCCGTCCATCGTCGCCGCCCTGTTCATCTACGCACTGTGGATCGCCACGTTCGGCTTCGAACGGTCCGGCCTTGCTGTGTCGTTCGCCCTCGTCCTGCTGATGATTCCCGTCATCGTGCGGTCGTCCGAGGAGATGCTCCGCATCGTTCCGCAGGACCTGCGTGAGGCGTCCTACGCACTCGGTGTCCCCAAGTGGAAGACCATCGCCAAGATCGTCGTCCCGACGGCACTGTCCGGCATCGTCACCGGCATCATGCTCGCCCTGGCCCGCGTCATGGGAGAGACCGCACCGGTGCTGATCCTCGTGGGATCCGCCACGGCGATCAACTTCAACCTGTTCTCCGGGCCGCAGACGTCACTGCCGCTCATGATGGTCGACCTGCAGAAAGCAGGAACCGGCGCGCTCACCTCCGAGCGCATGTGGGGAGCAGCCTTGACGCTGATCCTGATCATTGCCCTGCTCAACATCGGCGCAAAGCTGGTCTCGAAGTTCTTCTCGCCGAAGAACGTCTGACCGTCGCACGCCCACCCCGAAACTTCAGGAGCCGACCATGGCAAAACGTCTCGACCTCAAAGACGTGAACATCTACTACGGCAAATTCCACGCCGTGCAGAACGTCACCCTCGCAGTCCCGCCGCGCGGCGTCACCGCCTTCATCGGTCCGTCCGGCTGCGGTAAGTCGACAGTCCTCCGCTCGCTCAACCGCATGCACGAGGTCACCCCCGGCGCACGCGTCGAGGGCTCCGTTCTGCTCGACGGCGAGGACATCTACGGCGCAGGCGTCGACCCCGTCGGTGTGCGACGCACCATCGGCATGGTCTTCCAGCGTCCCAACCCGTTCCCGACGATGTCCATCCGCGACAACGTCGTTGCCGGCCTCAAACTGCAGGGCGGCAAGAGCAAGAAGGAGCTCGACGAAATCGCCGAGCGTTCCCTCAAGGGAGCGAACCTCTGGAACGAGGTCAAGGATCGACTCGACAAGCCGGGAGGCGGACTCTCCGGCGGCCAGCAGCAGCGACTGTGCATTGCCCGCGCCATCGCCGTCCAGCCCGACGTGCTGCTGATGGACGAGCCCTGCTCGGCCCTCGACCCGATCTCCACCCTCGCCATCGAGGACCTCATCGGTGAGCTCAAGAAAGACTTCACCATCGTCATCGTGACGCACAACATGCAGCAGGCCGCGCGCGTCAGCGACCAGACCGGATTCTTCAACCTCGAAGCCACCGGTAAGCCCGGCCAGCTCATCGAAATCGACGACACCGAGAAGATCTTCTCCAACCCGACCCAGAAAGCCACCGAGGACTACATCTCCGGACGCTTCGGATAACCCGCACCACACGACGAAACCCCCGACTGCCTTGGGTAGTCGGGGGTTTTCTCGTTGCGCGTGGACGTCGGAAGCGAGTTCGACCGGGGTGTGTGGAGCGAATGTGCCGTGCGGTCACTCAGACTGACCAGACGGCACATTCGCTCCTGAGGTAGACAGAAGAACGATCAGGAGTTGCTGAGCTTGGGAGCGTTCAGGTCGACAGGCAGTTCGCCGGTCACCAGGAAGATCACGCGGCGCCCGACCTCGACGGCGTGGTCGGCGAAGCGCTCGTAGAACCGACCGAGGAGCGTCACGTCGACGGCTGCGGCCACGCCGTGCTGCCATTCGCGGTCCATGAGGACGGTGAAGAGGTGGCGGTGGAGATCATCCATGGCCTCGTCTTCTTCACGCAGCTTGGCGGCGCGTTCCGGGTCGCGGGTTTCGAGCACCTCGCGGGCGGATGCGCCGAGCTGAACTGCGATACGTCCCATTTCGGCGAAGTAGCCGTTGACTTCTTCGGGAAGGGCGTGGGCGGGGTGGCGTCGACGCGTGATCTTGGCGACGTGCAGGGCGAGGGCGCCCATGCGGTCGATGTCGGCGACGATCTGGATTCCGGAGACCACCGAACGCAGATCACCGGCGACCGGTGCCTGCAGAGCGAGCAGGGAGAACGCTTTTTCCTCGCATACCGCGCTGAGGTCGGTGATCTTGTCGTGATCGGAGATGACTTGTTCGGCGAGAACGAGGTCGGCTTGGAGGAGGGATTGGGTGGCCTTGTCCATGGCGGAGCCGGCCAGGGTGGCCATCTCGCCGAGGGTATCGGCCAAATCGTTCATCTGTTCGTTGTAGGCGACGCGCATAAGGCGCAAGTTTAGTGCGTCACACAGATCCATTCATGGTCCACCGGGTGAACGGGGCATGAATGGATTCGCGCTATGCGCAGGTGTCGTCGGCAGCGTTGGTGAAAGCGAGGTTCTCGGGCAGCGCCGGAGCTTCGGTGCTGCCCTCGACCTGGGTGGCTTCGATCGGCTGTCCGAAGACGGTCGGCGCGGTGGTGTAGCCGGGGTAGTCGGCGCCGAGGACGACCTCGACCACACTGTCCAGCCCAGCGGACTGTTCGATGACGGCACCGGGAATGGCGGAGGCAACGGTAGCTGCCTCCGATTCCTGACCGGGCGAGAAACGTACGACGGTCTGCGCGGCGGATCCGACGAAGTTGCCGACGTCGAGGATCTGGAAGCCGTACGACGCGAGCTCGCTCGACGCAGTGGCTGCCATACCGGCGGTGTCCGATGCATTGGAGACCTGCACGGAGACGGTTGCCGGGTCGACGGCGAGTGTGGGGACCGTCGGCTCCGCGGGGGATTCGGGAGCGGGCGTCGGTTCGACGCGCTCTTCGCCGGGGAGGGGGAGGTCGTCGATGATCGCTCGGAAGAGGGCTGCGATGGCGCTGTCGACGGGGATTTCGTTGCCCCATTCGTTGGTGCCGTCCGTCGGGAGCGTGAGGAACGTGACGGCGCCTGCGTCGACGTTCTGCAGCGAACGGCCGAGTGTGATGAGGTCCTGGGTCTTGACGTTCTCGACGAAGGTGTCGCGGGTGAACGCGCTGACGAAGCCGTTGAGCTTGCCGGGATCGAGTAGGACCTGGTTGGAGAGCGCGGACCTCAGCAGTGACGACAGGAATCGCTGCTGGCGTTTGATACGCCCGTAGTCGCCGTTGCCCTCGGTGTCGACGTGCCGCGCACGGACGTAGTTCAGCGCAGTCCTGCCGTCGATCCTCTGTTCTCCGACATTGGGGAGGACGGTGCCCAGCTCGTAGTCGACGAGTGGTTGTGCCGTGCATACGTCGACTCCACCGATTTCGTCGACCATCGACTCGAAGCCGGCGAAGTCCATACCGACGAAGTGGCCGATTCTCAGGCCCGAGATCTTCTGGATGGTCTTCACGAGGCACTTCGGTCCGCCGAGTGCATAGGTGGCGTTGAGCTTGTCTCCGTCGGCAGCCGGGTACATCTCGCCGGTGTAGCTGTTGGTGTCGTTGTCGAACGCTTCGCATTCGGGGCGTTCGACGTCGAGGTCACGAGGAAAGGACACGGCGACGACGCGGCTTCGGTCGGCCGGGATGTTGACCAGCATCACGGTGTCCGATCGGGCGCCCTCGGCGTCGTCGACGGTTCCTGCACCGATCTCGCCGCTGGCACCGGCCCTGGTGTCGGTTCCCACGATCAGGTAGGTCTCGTCGCCGTACTGCCCGTCGGCGTCGACGACGTCGGTGGAGTTCGGGTCCAGCGCGGCAACTTGTGCGAATCCGCGGTCGGTGCTGCGGAGATAGCCCCAGACGACACCGGTCAGTGCCACGGACAGAATGGCGATGATCGAGACCACGCCTCGAGCCATGTTCTGCATGCGCTTGCGGCGGCGCACCTTGCTCATCGCGAGACGGGTCAGCGCGGGGCGAGACTCGGCCGGTACACCGACTGCTTCCGGGAGCGCGGTCACCGGGGGAGGCGTGCTGTCGGTGATCGGATCGATCTTCTCGGTAGGGGCCTCGACGTCGGGCTCTCGCCGAGCGCGTTCTCCGGTCGACGCCCTCGGTTCTCGCGGGGCCGGTCGCTCGTCCTCGGAACCGCGATCCATGAGTTCGGCAACGGACACGGCATCCGGCTTGGAAGGTGGCTTCTTACCGAATCTCTTCAGCAGACCGCCGTTCGATTCCTGCTCCTGCTCCGGCTCACGCTCGGGTTCCGGAGGCCTCGGCGCGGCGGAAGGCCGAACGGACTCGGAGTCGGGGTTGTGGATCCGCGAGATCGGTCGTTCCCACGGCGCGCGACCGTCGGACATGGAAGAGCCCGAATCTCGATCGTCACCCACGGATTCGAACCTGACCTTCCTCGAACACATCTTCTCGCCGTCGATCGGGCGATCCCAGCAATGATACTGAGGAATCCGATGTGGTCCACTTCAGTACGCCCGGATGGGCGTCGGCACAGGTCAGCCGCCGGAATGCATGAGGTCTGCGCCCGCCGGGACCGAGATGTCCTCCGGATCGTCGAGCCATCCTTCCGGCAGCGACACCGCACCGGGAGAGCCTTGGCGGCCACGAGGACCTTCGGCGTCCTTCGGGAAAGGAACCGACGGGTCCAGTTGTCCCAGTAGGTCGTCGAGCTCGGGAAGAGTCTTGACCAACGCCATGGACACCCGCAGGTCCGAGCCGGCGGGGAAGCCGCGTAGGTACCAGGCGACGTGCTTGCGGAGCTCGCGCAGGCCCCTGTCCTCGCCGTGGTGTTCCGCCAGGAGCTCGGCGTGCCGCCTGATGACGACGGCCACCTCGCCCAGCGTCGGGGCAGTGGGTTCCTCGCGCCCGGCGAACCGGGCGCTGAGCTCGGCGAAGAGCCACGGCCTGCCGAGGCACCCGCGACCGACGACCACACCGTCACAACCGGTTTCGGCCATCATTCGGACCGCGTCCGACGCCGAGAAGATGTCGCCGTTGCCGAGGACGGGCACGTCGGTGACGTGTTCCTTCAGGCGTGCGATCTGCGTCCAGTCGGCGGTGCCGGAGTACCGCTGTGACGCCGTCCGCGCATGCAGTGCGACGGCGGCGGCGCCTTCGGCAGCTGCGATTCGTCCGGCGTCGAGGTGGGTGTGGTGCTCCTCGTCGATGCCGACGCGGAACTTGACCGTCACCGGAACGTCGGTTCCCTCCGTTGCTTTCACGGCTGCGGCGACGATCCGTCCGAACAGGTTGCGCTTGTACGGCAGTGCCGCACCGCCACCTTTTCTGGTGACCTTGGGGACCGGGCAGCCGAAGTTCATGTCGATGTGGTCGGCGAGGTTCTCGTCGACGATCATTTTCGCGGCCGCGTACGTCGTGTCCGGGTCGACGGTGTAGAGCTGGAGTGACCTGGGCGTCTCGGTCGGTCCGAACGTGGTCATGTGCATCGTGGCGGGCTGGCGTTCGACGAGTGCGCGCGCCGTCACCATCTCGCAGACGTACAGACCCGAGGTGCTGCCTGCGCGCTCGAGTTCCTGCTCGCGGCACAGGGTGCGGAATGCCACGTTGGTCACACCGGCCATCGGTGCCAGTACCACCGGGCTCCGGAGTTCGAGTGAACCGATCCGCAATGTCATGGGTGAAGCCTCGTTCGTGTTCTTTCGGAGATGGTCTGTCGGCTGGGAGCAAAGCCTGCGGTGCTGCCCGTGGGATTCACGATCGAAGCCCTACACCGCGGTCGAGGTGTAGGGCTTCGATCGCTGGTCTGTAGATCAGCAAGCTCGAGATCAGGAAGCTTGCTTCTCTGCCTTCTTCGCCTCGCGGGCGAGCGAGCGGTCACGCATTTCCTCGAACTTGGTCGCCTGCTTCTCGAGGTCCTCGAGAAACGCGGCCAGTTCTTCGCGCTTGTTCTCTCCGCGTCCGGTGAAGTCGTCGCGCTCGAAGATGCGCCACTTACGGAGCACCGGCCACACGACGTCCTCGAGGTGCTGACGCAGGTCGTAGATGCCGTGCTTGGCCATCAACACACCGTTGCGACGGAAGTTGGGCATTCCCGCGCCGGGCATCTGGAAGTTCATGACGATGTCCGACAGTGCGTCGAGTGTCTGATCCGGTGCGATGTCGAGTGCCGCAGCGCTGATGTTGCGGTAGAAGATCATGTGCAGGTTCTCGTCGGCTGCGATGCGCTGGAGCATGCGGTCGGCAATGGGGTCGTCGCACACCTTGCCGGTGTTGCGGTGCGACACGCGGGTCGCGAGTTCCTGGAACGTCACGTACGAGACGGAATGAAGAAGACCCGTCTGCGAGCCCGCGGGTGAAGCGAACCCGTTGGTCATGTGAATCATGCGAGCCTCTTCGAGAGCCACGGGATCGACCCCGCGGGTGACGACCAGGTAGTCGCGCATGACGATGCCGTGGCGGTTCTCTTCTGCGGTCCACCGACCGACCCAGGTTCCCCAGGCGCCGTCCTGCGAGAAGTTCTCGGCGATCTCGCGGTGGTACGACGGCAGGTTGTCCTCCGTGAGGAGGTTGGTGATCATCGCGGCCTTGGCGACCTCGGACAGCTTGCTCTGTTCCGGGTCGTAGTCGATGCCGCCGAGTTCGGCGAAGTTGCGGCCTTCGTCCCACGGCACGTAGTCGTGGGGATGCCACTCCTTCGCCATGGACATGTGCCGGTTGACGTTGTCTTCCGCAACCGGAACGAGCTCCTGGAGCAGCTCCAGCTGTGTCAGATCCCTCGCCATTACATAGCCTCCATACATTGCGGACAACGGTCTCGAGCTTACGGCACCGTAACCACGCTGTGAACTCCGCTGAGTTCGTTGGGCGCAGCACGTCACCGGCTGATTTGTCGGAGAATCCCCCAAGGACTGAGTTCGTTCCCCGAAGTCGAACCGTTACCGAGTGTACGACCGTGCACCTCGGAAGTGTGCGTACTCGTAGCTGGGAGTGTGCTGCCGATCCCTCGGCGGCCCGACGTGAGGGCCCGCTCGGCCCAGTGGCGGGAGGGGCCGCTCGGCCCAGTGGCGGGAGAGGTGGTGAAGTGCCCCCAGTAGGACTCGAACCTACGACCTGCGGATTAAAAGTCCGTAGCTCTACCAACTGAGCTATAGGGGCGCGGATCGAAAGTGTAGTGGGTCCACCCTGGCGCTCCGCCACGCCCCCTGGCGCGCCCCCGAAAAGAACACCGGGAGGGTTCGGTCACCGACCGAAACTGCTGCATCCCTCCGGGGCGGGTATTCCGGCGAGCCTGTCGTCGATCCACTGATGGGAGCCGGGGAGCCCGGAGACGGCGACGACGAGGTGTTCGCCGACGTACTCCTCCAGCCGAACCTGAGCGCCACCCGCACACCACTCGTCGTACAGGGTTTCGGCGCCTTGTCTGGGGATCCAGAATTCGTGCTGGCCCTGATAGATGAAAACCGGAGCCGACGGTGTGAGGTCTCCACCCATGCGGGTCTGCCGGATGATGTCTTCTGCGATGGGCGTTCGGTCGACGTTCGGTACATCGGAGAGAGCTTGAACAGGGATGGGTGCGACGAGCCCGCCGGGCGCGAGCAGGTACACACACATGTCCTTGGCGATCTGGGCGAGTCGTAGCCCGTTGGCGTTCATCAGTTGGAACATCTCGGGGTATTCACGTGCGACCCCCATCGCGGCCGACAGGAACAGTGTCGATGCGGCGTTGTTGCCGTTCATCGACCCGAGAAGGATGCGGTAGTCGATGGGAGCGCCTCCGAATGCCGTTCCGACGATGTTGACGTCGGGTGCGTACTCCGGTGCGAGTTGGGCCGCCCACCCGGACGCGATGGCTCCGCCGGAATAACCTGTGATGGCGATCGGCGATTCGGCAGGCAGCTCGAGTGATGGCAGATTCACCATGGCGCGGAGGGAATCGAGGACCGCGTGTCCCGCCATGCGTCCGGCGGCGTACGCCTGACGCGGACCCTGATGATCGGTGACGACGACCGCGTAGTTCTTGGCCAGGAAGAGTTGTACCGCAGCAATTTCCGGTGCGATGCCGCGAGGCAGTGTCCATGACGGTGCACATGTCTGGCCGAGCGAGTCGATTGCCATGTTGTAGGCGACGACGGGTCGGGTGCCCGGCCCTGCCCAGGGTGCTGTCGGCACGATGACGGTGGTCGCACCGGCTACCGGCCGGTCCTTGGAATCCGTGGTCCGGAAGAGGATCTGTGTCGATCGGACAGGGGTCAGCAACGGACCGACGGTGACTGCTCTGGTGTTGAGAACCGTTCCAGGGGAGTAATTTTCGAACCCGGCTGGCGGATCGAACCACGGCTCACCCAGTGGTGTCGCCTCGGCCAGTGCGGGGTCCTGGGCCGGATCTACGAAATCCGACACCGGATCGGCGTTCGCCGTCCAGGTGGCGGTGGTCAGCAGCGCGATGCTGAAGGCTGTTGCTGCCGAGCGGCGGAGAATGGTTCGAAGAGTCATGCGTGCACCCGAATTCGTTGTCGTCGTTGACCACGATGTGTTGTGGGTCACAGTAAAGGGGTGTTCGAGTGGGTGAGTGCTTCCGGCGTGGACAGAGGCGAAACCGTTATACGAACCCCTTCTGAGATTCGTACGGCCACAGCGGTATCGGCGTCGAGACATGTTGATGAATCGAACTGGCAACGAATTCCGGGCACTCCGATTGTTTCGACGCGGTCGGTGTGGTCGATCGGTCCAGAATGTCTGTGTCGCAGGGAGTTCGTGACGGCTCCGGCTCTGCCTCTCGATGGCTGGGCGGGCGTGTTTCGGATGCACGGCCGACGGACGGCTGCGAATCGAGTTCCCCAGAGGAGGCACGTCACTCAGGGGAGGCACGTCACTCAATTGTGGCGGCGGTGTGGTGGAGGTCTCGATTCGGAATGTCCGAAACTGTCGGATTTACACCGTGGGCATATTTGTAAGGCCTTCGACGAAGGCCCGTTGGCACAGCCCGAATTGTGGGGCGCGCGACGAAGAAACGGCTCGAGTGCGCACCCCCTGCAGCGCACTCGAGCCTGCCTGATCGTACCACTCGGATTGTTTGAAGACAGCTCGGAGATTTGTCCGAATTATTGTTTCCAACGCATTTTCCGAGCGAGTGGTCGGTCCTGTGTGCGCTGGTTGACGTACTCTCGACTAGCGGTACTGCCTGCTGATAGATGCAGGTCGCTTGGGTTCGGAGGCACGGAAGCAATGGCACAACAAGAGCGCGCTCGGCGAACCCGAGCTGCGATAGTCGAAGCGGCGGCATCGGAGTTTGCACGCCGCGGGTACGCGGCTGCGTCGGTGAACACCATCCTGGAGGGCTCGAATGCCACCAAGGGTGCGATGTACTTCCACTTCCAATCCAAGGAAGACCTGGCCCGTGCGGTTCTGACGTCTGCGTTGGACCGGTACGTCGCGATCACGGAGAAGTGGATCGATTCGCCGCTCCATCCCTTCGAGGTGATCCGAGGGATCATCGACGACCTGGCGCTCGGGTTCCAGAACGACGTGATCGTTCGTGCCGAGTTCCGGCTGATAGTCGAGCCCGAGTTCTACGCCGAGATTCAATCCGGTGGAGGGCGTGTATGGGGCCGTGCGGGTGTGCAGCTCGCGCGAAAGGCGCAGGAGATGGGTGACCTCGACCCAGAGTTCGGTCCGGAGAAATTCATCCGAGTTCTGTCTGCGTCACTTGCCGGCCAGCGGTACATGGCCGACCTCGTCTCCGACAGTCGCGATCTGCGCGTGATGTTCGAGGAATCGCTCGAAGTTGTTCTTCACGCGATGGCGTCGCCGGCTTGGCTGGACCGGTGGAAGGCTGAGGGTTGGCGCGAAAATGCCGCAGAAACCGAGTCTGACCTGCCGGTTTGAGTTTTCCGCAAAAAGTGTCCTAAGCTATCCCAGCTCCCAACGGAACGCCGTTGAGGGTAGCGGCGGAGCAGTTCGGGACCGGAGAAATTCGGGTCCGGGTCATTCCGTCGGGCCCCCTTCGTCTAGCGGCCTAGGACGCCGCCCTTTCAAGGCGGTAGCGCGGGTTCGAATCCCGTAGGGGGTACGCAGGAAACGATCGGAATTGACAAACCGGTCGGCAGTACAGCAGTCTCTTGCAGGCCGCCGCGGTTCGAAGCAGGTCGAAAGCCTGCTAAGGTCTACGGCGGGAAGTTCCTCCGGGAATGATTCACAGCAAGGCCCTGTGGCGCAGTTGGTTAGCGCGCCGCCCTGTCACGGCGGAGGTCGCGGGTTCGAGTCCCGTCAGGGTCGCAAATCCGATACGAAAGTGTCGGCTTGCGTGTAGTACACGAGATGGCATTGTCACCGGTGCCGCCCGGCCAGGTAGCTCAGTTGGTACGAGCGTCCGCCTGAAAAGCGGAAGGTCGCCGGTTCGATCCCGGCCCTGGCCACCATGAAGTCCACAAGCCCTCTGCCGAGGAATTCGGTCGGGGGCTTGTTTCGTTTCCGGGTTGTGCTGCACGCTTCGCCTCACGGTCACCGCCCTGCCCGAGTCGCCGGACGGTTACGCTTCTCGCTGTGGACGTGATCGACAGCGCACAGCGGGCCTTGGCTGCGGGTGACCTCGACGGTGCTCGGGAACGCCTGTACGAGGCGCTGAGGACTGCACCGGCATCCCAGCCCGTTCTGGAACTGCTCGCGTACACGCACCTGTTGCGGGGTGATCGTGCCTCCGCCGGGGCGGCGTGGTTCCTGACGAACAAAGCCGATGACGACCCGACTGCATCGTCTGCGTTCGAGGCGTTGGCTGCACGTCACCGTTCTGCTCTCGAGCTGGCGAAGTCGCTGCCTATCAACGCCCCGTCCCGGTACTACCCGGAGCGCGCTCGCGCGCGGCTGGACCGATTGGTCACCGGGATCGCAGCAAGCGGGCAGGAATGGGTGCCGCCCCGGGACACGGTGTACTTCGACGAGGTGGGCGTCGATGTGGACGATTTCGTCGACGACGAGTTCTCGGATGGAAGCGTGACTCGACGGGGCAGGCCTTTGAGGCAGCGTGTGTTGGCGACCCTGGTGATCGTCGCGATCGCGGCAACGTCGGCATCGGTGGTATTGGCCATCGTGTTTTCCTGACACACTGCCTGCGCGGTCGGAGATACTGCAGGCGTAAAGTTTGTTTTCCGACACCATCAGGGACAGAAGGCACGATCATCGATTCCACCCCGCAGGAGACGAATTACCGCGACGCCAACTACGCGGTGAATCTCGCGCAGGCTCGCGTCTTCGCGAGGAGTCTCGCCGAGCACATCGAGAAGTGTTCGGCGGCCATCGAGGTTGCACAGGCCAGATCTTTTCGTGCGCGAGCGGACAAGGCCATGACCCGGGCACGTGAACTCGACAGCGAAGCGGCCACGTTGCGGCGTGAGCTCTACGAGATGTATCGCCAGATCGACAACATGACCGCCCGCTTTCCCGAGCTACGCGGGGACCCCGCTCTGCGTAACTGAGCCCGGCGCCAACACGTGTCCCCAGCGCGTCAGCGCTATCCGGCGTGACTCCGAATCGAGGCTGTCGCGGCCCTCGGCGATCGTGATGACCGTCCGCGCCAACTCGAACAGGCTCACCCGGTTGTCACGTGCGGTGGCGAACAGGTCGTTCACCGCGGCGGTGACGGTCACGCCGCATCGGCCGACGAGCACACCCGTCGCGATATCCACATCCGAGCGCGATGCGGGTCCCCGAGACACCGTTGTTTCGGGATTTCTCTCAGTCATGAACGTTCCTCGTACCTCTCGTGTGCTTCGGTGGTTCCGGAGCCGACATCGTCGGCTCTCGGATCGCTCACTCTGCCATATGGATCCGACTGGAAAGTAGCGAAACAGCTACGAATCGGTGGGCTTGGCTCGAACGTGCATCCGTTCGCCCTGCGGACCGAAAAGACTGAGGATTTCCACCGGGCGATCGTCGACTGCACCGAACCAGTGCGGTACCCGTGTGTCGAACTCGGCGGCTTCGCCGGGCTTCATGACGATGTCGTGTTCACCGAGAACGAGGCGCAACCGACCGTCGAGAACGTACAACCATTCGTACCCCTCGTGGACACGGGGCGACGGCTCGCTGCGCACCGGATCCACGACCAGTTTGTACGCCTGCATCCCGCCCGGCCGACGGGTCAGCGGGTGAATGGTGACGTGCTCGCGGCGCACCGGGGTGCTCCTGATGCGAGGGTCTTCGACGGGTGGCGGGCTGATCAGCTCGTCGAGCGGAATCTGGTGGGCCCGTGCGATCGGTAGAAGCAGCTCGAGGCTCGGTTTACGTGAGCCGGATTCCAGCCGCGACAGCGTGCTGACGGAGATGCCCGTCGTGTCCGCCAGCGCGGACAGTGTGGTTCCGCGTTCGGTGCGCACCTTGCGCAGGCGCGGGCCGACGCCTGCGATGACCGAACCGACATCGTCCTCGGAAGTACTCATGAGGATATTGCAGTTTCGGCAAACGATTTTGTCAAGCAAGTGTCATGGGCAGGCGAGGGCGGCCTGGTCGTAGATCCGTTGTGCCTGCTCCGTCGTCGGAACGGCGTCGCCCTTGGCGGCCTCCACCTCCAACTGCGCAACGATGTCCGACTCGGGCGTACCCCCGGCGATCTCCGTGCACGTACTGGACAGAAGGTTCTCGATCGCAGTGTCGTCTCTGCCCTCGGCCAACCCGCCGAACTGGGCACGGAACGCGACCACGAACGCGTGCACCTTGGCCTCGTCGAACACGCTTCCAGCGCGATCCCGGACACTTGTCGCGATGCTGCTCGCCGAACCGGCGGCGTTCTCGAGCGACCGATCCGCATCGGATCGATCCTCCGTAGTGCACCCCGCGAGAAGCAGTGCACCGATCACGACGGACAGGGCCGCAGTACGTGTTCGCGCAACGATCGTCATGCCGGCGATGCTATCGCGCATCACCGACGTGGCCTTTTCGCCCTCATCGGCCCACGATCGCGCTCATACTCGATCGGTGCCCCCCGACGTCGCACCCAAGACCGTCCGAGTTCGACACTCGCGCGTGCATCGTGACGCGTACGGCAGCACCGCAGCCGAAGCATTCATGATCATCGCGATCGTGACGATTCTCGTCACCCGCCTCTACCTGGAACTGACCGACTACCCGCAGGTGGGCGGCAAGACCCTGCACATCGCACACGCGCTGTACGGTGGCGCGCTGATGATGGTGGCGTTGCTGGTCGGGTGGCTGTTCATCGGGTTCGGGGTCCGAGCGCTCGCCGTCGTACTCGGAGGCGTCGGATTCGGGCTGTTCCTCGACGAGGTGGGCAAGTTCGTCACCAAGGACAACGACTACTTCTACGGGCCGTCGTCGGAGATCATGTACGTCCTCGTCGTCGTCGTCCTCGTGCTGAACCGCATCGTGCGGGATTCCCGACGGCCTTCCCACGAGGAGACTCTGGCCAACGCGGCCTCGATCGCGGCAGAAGGCGTCGCACACGGGTTGCCGGATCATCGCCGCGAATGGGCGTTGCGCATGGTCGACCGCGCTGAGGCGGAGGGCGCCGAGGTCGATACCGTCGCCGGCCTTCGATTGTTGCTGGAAGGAGCACCGGCGACGCGTTCGCGGTTGTACGACGCTCGTATGTTCGCGCCGCGGTTGATCCCGAGATTCTTCAAGAGCCCGCGCCTGGTTCCGGTGGTGGCGTGGGCGATGACGGCTGCGTCGTTCGTGGGGGTGATCTTCGGGGTGGTCGAACTGACGCTCGGTGGACTGGATCTCGACACGCGCGACACGACCATCGATATCGACGAAATGGGAATTGCCGGGGGAATTCTGTTCGCGTCGTCGGCGATCACATTCCTGCTCGCGTTTCCGGCAGTACTCCGGCTTCGCAAGGGCAGATTGTGGCCACTCCGATCACTGCGTATCGCCGCATTGGTGTTCACTCTGCTGAATGCCTTGGTCGATTTTGCGCAAGAGGGATTCACGGCGCTGATCAATGTTGCGATCGGATTGTTCACATTGGCTGTTCTTTCCCACCGAATCTCGGTGCGGACGGCCGAGATCGCCGAGGAAAACGCGTCGCGGGGCGACGTCGTCTCGATGCCGAAGTAGGGCTGTCAGGACGGAAAATCGAGCGTTCGACGGGTTGCGAAGACACGCCGTTCGCCGGAGAAAGGATCGTCGAAGCTGAGCTCTCGCGCCAACAGTGCCAGGGGACAGGAATAGTCGTCGTGGGCGACCTCGTGGAACGTCGGGTAGAAGTTGTCCCCGACGATCGGCACTCCCAGTGAGCTCATGTGCAACCGAAGTTGATGTGTGCGGCCGGTTTTCGGTGTCAACGTGTATCTTGCCCAGCCGTCGCGGACGGCTGCGACCTCGACCCGTGTCTCGGCATTCGGTTCGCCCGGTACCTCCTCGGCGCGAAGAACACCGCGCTCCTTGACCATTCGACTTCTGATCACCAGTGGAACGGCCAGATTCGGGTCGTGGCGAGCGATGGCGTCGTAGATCTTGGTGACGGCACGAGCCGCGAACAGCTCCTGGTACGCGCGCCGCACCTCCGGCCTGGTCGTGAACACGAGAACACCTGCCGTGAGTCGATCCAGGCGATGCGCGGGTGACAGATCCGGCAGGTCGAGCTCCCGACGGAGAACCACCAGCGCGGACCGCGCTACGTAGGCACCGCGGGGTGTCGTCGCCAAGAAGTGCGGTTTGTCCACGACCAGAAGGTTCTCGTCGCGATGCAGAATCTCCATCGGGAACGGCACGACCGGCTCGACGGGTGGGTCTCGGTACAGATAGATATCGGCGCGAGGACGCACCACGGAATCCGGCGAGATGGGATTGCCGCCTGCATCGACGACCTCACCCAGTGCAACCTTCTCGCGGAGCCTCCTCTCGTCCTGCGGGAACCGCGAAATCAGATACTGCAACACGGTGACAGTGCTCGGTTCGTCGGGCATACGAACCCGAGTCGGACCGAGCCCGTCGCGCACGGGTAGGGGAGCACGCGCCATGCACCCACCCTAGTTGCCGGCCGTCAGCAGTCACTCGGCGCGGGCTCGCCACGCAACCGGGCGTCGAGCCAGAGGTAGGCCTCGGGGAGGCCGAGGACGGTCGCGGAGAAGTGCTCGGCCGCAGGGTATCCGCGGAACACGACGTCGGCGCCCGATCGGCAGTATCGGTCGACCATGTCGGCGACAGGCTGGTACGGAGCGATGAAGTCGTTGACGCCCTGCCATACGAACAGCGGTGCCGTCGGGACTCCGTCGAAGAAGGTGACACTGTTCTCGCGGAGTACTTGTTGCGCGCTCGGTGTGTCCGCCAGTGATGCGGCGGTGCTCAGGTCACGAGCGCTGTTGAAGGCACCGTCGATCAGGATCGAGCGTCGGCACTCGTTGAACATCTTGTTGCGCAGTGCGATTCCCCGGTCGTTGAGGTTGGGGGTGATGGGGAATCGGCCCGGGTACTCGCGTTCGAGCCCGAGCGCCACCGCCATCGCCATGCCGAAGCCCGGGTGCGGTAGCGGGCTGTACGCCAGGTTCTGGGCGATCTGCGCCAGGTCGGACGGGATTCCGCCTTCGGCGATTCCGGCGATGTCGAGATCCGGCGCGTACGTCGGCGCGAGCGCAGCAGCGAAGGATGTCGCGAGACCGCCGCCGGAATAGCCCAGTAGGCCGACCGGGGAGTCACGGAGCGGCAATTGCTCGAACTGCTTCACCGCTCGTACGCCGTCGAGGGTGATCTGGCCGGCCATTCGCGCGGCGCCGTAGGCTGCCGTCGGGCCGAGATAATCCGGCACGGCAACTGCCCAGCCGCGGGCGACCATGCCCAGATACACGGCGGGCGCCTCGATCAATTCATCGGAGAACAATCCGTGCGACGGGGCGCATTTGGTGCCGAGGGCGTTGACGATCGCCTGGTACGACACGAGTGGGGTGCCCGCGCCGCGTCCCTGCGGCATCAGGACCGTCGTCACGGCCGCGATCGGATCGTCTGCGGAGTCGGTGGAGCGGAACTTGACCTGCCACACGTCGGTGCCCGGGTACGCAGACGTCGGGACGCGTCGGCTGTCGAGGACGTCGCCGTTGGCGGCGTCGGCCACGTCGGCGGGTGCGGCGTAGAACGGATCGGGGTCGGCGATCAGGTCGACCGGGTCCGCGGCAGCGGCGGCCGGAAATCCGACCAAGGCGCCGACGGCTGCCAGCACTACGAACAGAGCGGTGATGCGAGAACGCACGGATCTTTCCTTCTTCTCGGGCGGGGCGGCTGATCAGACAGGTACGGGAACGGGTGGAGGACCTGTGACCCGTTTGGGCAAGGCGAGGGCAAGCACCGCCGCACACGCGACGACGGCCGACAGTACGAAGAACACGTGACGCTGAGCGACGATGTACGGCTGTGCGGCAACCCACCCGGTGCTGTCCGGTGGTAGTGCGTCCGACAGCGCCGACAGTTGTTGAAAGAACAGCAGTCCCACGAGGGCGATTCCGACGGCTTGACCGACCTGTTGGACGGTCGGGATCAACCCCGACGCCGACCCGACGGTCGTGTCGTCGGTGCCCGAGACGATCGTCGTCTGCAACGGTGCGACGAAGACACCGATTCCAGCGCCGCCGACGAACAGTGGTGGTGCCAGCAGGGCGAGGCTGCGTGCTGTGTCCTCGCGGTAGGTGAGGGCGGCGAAGCACATCATGGATACTCCGAAGAGTACGAAACCGAGCGGGAGCATCCGAGTTCCCAGCCTGGCGAACAAGGTCGGAGACAGAACCGAGAACACTGCGGCACCGACGGCGAACGGCAGTGTGATCACGCCGGTGCGCATCGGTGACAACTCCAGTCCGAACTGCAGGCTCAGCGAGACGGTGAAGAAGAAACCGGTGAACGAGCCGAACATCAGGACGGACAGCGCGCAGCCGAGTGCGAACGTACGTTGCCGGAACAGATCCAGCCTCAGCATGGGGTTTCGTCCGGCTCGGCTCCATCGGCGTTCGTGGAGTACGAACAGCGCAAGGACCGCGAGCGAGGCGAGCACTGCCGAGGTGCCTGCGATACTCCATCCGTGCTCGTAGCTGTGGGCCAACGGATAGATCAGAAGGATCAGTCCGAGGGTGGACAGAACAACTCCGAGAACGTCGAGATGCTGAACCCCTGCGGGTTTCTCACGCGACAAGCTCGCGGCCGCGATCACCATCGCGCCCACGCCGAGCGGTGCGTTGACGAGGAACACCGACCGCCAGCCCCAACCGAACATGTCCAACGAGACGAGGATCCCTCCGATCGACGGACCTAGAATCGCCGCGCCGCCCGCGGTGGCACCGTACAGCGCGAACACGACGCTGTGGCGCTCGCGTGGGAACGACGTGGCGATGATCGCGACGGTCTGCGCGGACACCATTCCGCCCGCGATGCCCTGCAGGACTCGCGCGGAGATGAGCAGCGCAGGCGAATCGGCTGCCCCGCACAGAATCGACGCAGCGACGAACACCGACATGCCGGACACGAACACGGTTCTGCGGCCCACGATCCCGCCCAGCCACGCCCCGGTCAGCAGGGTGCACGCGAACGCCAACGTGTAGGAGGACACGATCAGCGATTGCGCGCTCGACCCGGCGGCGATGTCGGTGGCGATGGACGGAAGAGCCACGTTGACGATCGTGACGTCGATCATCAGCATGAACACGGCCAACAGGCACGCGGCGAGCCTGCGCCGTGCCGTGCGCCGTGGGGGTTGCACTGTCCTACGCGGTTTTTCCGGTCATCGCCTGCGCGAACGAGTAGTCGCCGGTGGTCGCGACGGACTGCAGAATCTCACTGATCTTGGCGTTGTACCGCGACACCGAGTCCCGTGCGACGTCGGTGCCCGGGTACATGAAGGTCGTCCCGGTCTCGTCCTCGAATCGGTTGATCCACAGGTACACCTCGTCGGAACTGCCCTGATTTCCGAAGAGGCCACCGTTGACGCTCGAGACGATGTCCGCGCCAGGCAACGTACGGACGTCGACGTAGGAGATCATCGGCGCTGACCAGCCGGGTTGGGTTCGAATCCCCATGTCGGGTGTCACGAGTTCGAGGACCCGGTGGTACGAGACGTCGGACAGCGCCTTTCCTGCGTCGAACGCGCGCTGCGCGACCCCGGCGAGATGGGAGAACGTCTGTGTCCCCGAGACAGGAAATTGAACGGGGATGAGACTGGAGAACCAGCCGATCGCGCCGAACTCGGCGGGCATGCTCCTGGTGCTCTTCGGGGTCAGGCCGAGGTAGGTGTGGTGGCCGGCGAGTTCGTACTCGGTGATCGCTGCCGCAGCGAAAATGCCTCCGATGAACTTCGCTCCGAACCTGGCACAGGCCTCGTCGAACGCCTCGCCCTCGGCCCGGTCGAAGAGGGGGTGCGTGGACACCTCGGATCGTGTGTATCTCTCGAGCGCACCGAGGGGAAGAGCGAAAGACGGTAAGTCTCCGCCATTGGCCTTCACCAGATCGACCCACTGACGCACGTCGGGCGAATCGAGCGACAACTCGGCGGATGCGGTGCGTTCGCGGGCGCAGTACTCGAGGTAACTGCCGAGGCAGGGCCGCACGTCCAGCGTCCCGGCGACCGCATCGGTGTAGAGCGAGCGCAGCTCGAAGAAGGTCAGAGCTTGGGATATGCCGTCGGTGTCGAGATGATCCACCGCTGCGTAGACGGTGAACTCCTCGCCGCGATCGATCACGCCGAACGAGAAGCAGTCCCACGACGTCGGTCCTGGTGTGGTGTTCTGTACGTGGACACGCAGGGCTTCCTCGTCGTCGAATCTGCCGTGTTCCGTCGGTGCGAGTTCGATGTCGTCCGCGGAGGCCTGATGGCGCACGACACCGGTGTCGTCGGTGACGAACCACGTCGAGAACGTGTCGTGTCGTCGGACGAAACCGTTGATCGCGCGATCCATGGACGCCGGGTCCAGTGGTTCGAAGATGTCGAAGGTCACCAGGCACAATCGAGAGAACCGAAAGCCCGAGTCGCGATTTCGGTACGCGGACTTCAGGTACTCCTCCTGGATGTGCGACGCGGGTGTCGAATGCGGCGGCGCCGCGTGCACTCGTGCCCTCGACTCGGGTGTCGCGGTCCATGTCGTCACCAGTCCTGGCTGTGGTTTCCAATCGCCGATGAGACCGAAACTGACCACGTGGACCCCTTTTCCCGACAACAAGGTGTATTCGGATGCGCAGCGCGAAGCGCGCCGACGCGGGATCCATCATGGTCGTGCAGGCAGTGCTTGGCGACGGTTTTCGGCTTGTGAGACGGCCCAAACATGGCCTGCTCCAGCACCTACTTCTCTTAATTCTCGACTGTCGACCCGATCGGTAATGCAGTCCGACATACCATTTCACGAATGCCCCACCGCCCTGCTCTGAAACTGCTTGCCGCCGTCGTGTCGGCGTGCCTGCTGTCCTGCGTTGCCGCTGGAGGTGCGGGAGCAGAACCCGGCGGCGGTGCCGCGATCGTCTCGAACCGGGTGATCGGTGATCGGACAAGCGTCGTGGACGTCTTCTCTCCCTCGATGGGCAGGCCGATTCCGGTCACGGTGTACCGGGCGGCGAACCCCGAAATTGCCGCTCCGACTTTGTATCTGCTCAACGGGGCAGCAGGTGGCGACGGTGGGAGCAGTTGGTTCGACCGCACGGACATCGCCGGGTTCTTCAGCGACGAGCAGGTCAATGTCGTCGCACCCACAGGAGGCGCGGCAAGTTACTACACCGACTGGTACCGCGACGATCCCGTTCTCGGGCGCAACCAGTGGGCGACCTTTCTCACTCGCGAACTGCCCGCGGTGGTCGACACAGAATTTCGCGGTAACGGGATCAACGCGATCGCAGGTATCTCCATGGCGGGAACCTCGGTGTTCCAACTGGCCCTTGCCCATCCGGGTTTCTACACGGCGGCTGCGTCGTACTCGGGATGCGCAATGACATCGGATCCGGTCGGGCGCGCGTATGTCAAGTCCGTCGTCGAAATGCGCGGTCGTGGAAACACTCTCAACATGTGGGGCCCGGACTCGGATCGGGCATGGGTGGACAACGATCCTTACGTGAACGCGGAGAAGCTGCGCGGCACCGAGCTCTACATCTCCAGTGGAAGCGGACTGCCGGGGCCACTCGACACCATCGACGGTCCGGATGTGGCAGGTAGTCCGGGAAAGCTCGTGGAACAGTTGGCCGTCGGAGCGTTGATCGAGTCGGCGACCGACCGGTGTTCGCGCATGATGCGGGCTCGCCTCGATGCTCTGGGGATCCCGGCGACCTACAACTTCCGAGACAACGGCACACATTCGTGGGGGTACTGGGAAGGCGACATGCACGACTCCTGGCCGCTGCTTGCCCGGTCGCTCGGGGTGGCGTAGATGAGCGACGTCGTGCGCAATTCGTGGCGCGAGGCGCTGTGGACCGTCGAAGAATTGACGGACGCGAAACAGGGCAGAACCGTGTCGGTCGTTCTGCCAGCGTTGAACGAGGAGGCGACGGTAGCGGCTGTGGTTCGGTCCATTCGGCCTCTGCTCGGCGGTCTCGTCGACGATCTCCTTGTCCTGGACTCGGGCTCCGTCGACGCGACGGCAACCGAGGCGCGTCGGGCGGGCGCCCGGGTTGTCACCCGTGAGCAGGCGGTACCGCATCTGCAACCCCGACCCGGCAAGGGCGAAGTTCTGTGGCGATCGCTGGCCGCGACCGACGGAGACATCGTGGTGTTCGTCGACTCCGACCTGCTCGACCCGAACCCTCGGTTCGTACCATCGCTTCTGGGACCGCTACTGCTGGACACCGGGGTGCAGTTGGTCAAGGGGTTCTATCGTCGGCCACTCCGAGTCGACGGGATGACCTCTCCGAGCGGCGGTGGGCGAGTGACCGAGATGGTGGCGCGTCCCCTGCTGGCCGCGTTGCTACCGGACCTCGCCGGAGTTCTGCAACCGTTGGGTGGCGAGTACGGCGGGACACGCGAGCTCCTCACGTCGATACCGTTCGCCCCCGGATACGGCGTCGAGATCGGTATTCTCATCGACACGTACCGGCGTCTGGGCGTCGACTCGATCGGTCAGGTCGGCCTCGGTGTGCGCGAGCATCGCAACCGGCCGACGTCCGAGCTGGCGGTGATGAGCAGGCAGATAATGGCGACGATGTTCGGACGACTCGGTATTGCGGACTCCGCCGTCGGGTTGACGGCGTTCGGCTCCGAGGGCGACCCGTTCTTCGGCGTGACGAGTGATGTCCTCGGACTCGACCGGCCGCCGATGAACGAGGTGTCCGCGACAGCGAGCGAGAAGATAAGGGCGTCCTGACGCCGGTGCAGAGTTAGGCTCGGTCGGTGAGCGCGCAGCGAGGCTGGACCACGTCGGACATCCCGGATCAGACGGGCAGACGATTCATCGTCACAGGGGCCAACAGCGGGCTGGGGGAGGTGACGGCCCGGGCCCTCGGGGCAGCCGGTGCCGACGTGGTACTCGCCTGCCGCGACACCGGCAAAGGCGACGAAGTCGCACGCAGCATCGGGCCTCGTGCCCATGTGCGCCGGTTGGACCTGGCGGACCTGTCGTCCGTGAGGTCGTTCGCGAACACCGTCGACACAGTCGACGTGTTGATCAACAATGCGGGCGTGATGGCGCTGCCGGAGCGTCGGACGGCCGATGGGTTCGAAATGCAGTTCGGCACCAACCACCTGGGGCATTTCGCTCTGACGGGACTGTTGATCGAGAAGATCACGGACCGCATTGTCACCATGTCGAGTGGCCTGCACCGGATCGGTCGGATACATCTGGACGATCTGAACTACTCGCGCCGGCGGTATCGTCGGTGGCCGGCGTACGGGCAGTCGAAGCTGGCGAACTTGATGTTCGCGCTCGATTTGGACAGACGGTTGAACGCGGCGACGTCGCCGATCAAGTCCGTTGCCGCACATCCCGGGTACGCCACGACGAACCTGCAGGGCCACACGGAGTCCGTGCAGGATGCGTTGTTGTCGGTGGGGAACCGAATCGTGGCTCAGTCCGCAGGGATGGGTGCTCTGCCGGAGTTGTACGCGGCGACATCCCCAGAGGTCACCGGCGGCTTGTACATCGGACCTGGTGGCCGTCAAGAGCTGCGTGGGTATCCGACGATCGTCGCTCCCAGTCGGCCCGCGCGTGACCGGGCGGTGCAGGAGGCGCTGTGGGACAGATCGGAAAGGCTTACCGGCGTGAGCTTTCCATCGCTGGGCGGGCTATGACGCCGTGGGGAGTGACCGGTATCGGGTCGCCCCTCCACGGCGCCTGGACGTCAGATGCTGACGACCATCTTTCCCGTGTTCTCACCGCGGAGCAGCCCGATGAACGCGCGAGGCGCATTCTCGAGACCGTCGACGACGGTTTCGTCCCATTCGACGACGCCGTCGGCGAGCCATCCGGCCATCTTCTCGGAGAACTCTCCGGCGAGGTGGCTGTAGGAGCCGACGATGAATCCCTTCAGCGTCAACTCTTTTCCGATGGCGAGGGCGAGGTTGCGCGGAGCCGGGGTCGGCTCGGTGGCGTTGTACTGAGAGATCGCCCCGCACAGTGCGAATCGGCCGTACTTGTTGGCGGACGCAAGGGCTGCTTCGAGGTGATCGCCGCCGACGTTGTCGAAGTAGACGTCGATTCCGTCCGGTGCGGCCTCCGCGAGCTGCTTCTTCACCGGTCCGTCGTGGTAGTCGAACGCTGCGTCGAAACCGAGCTCCAGCAGCCGCTTCACTTTCGCCGGCGAGCCTGCACTGCCGATCACGCGCGCAGCGCCGAGAGCCTTGGCAATTTGTCCGACGAGTGAACCGACGGCGCCGGCCGCGCCGGAAACGAACACTGTGTCACCTGGCTTGAACTGGGCAACAGCAGTCAGTCCGGAGTATGCGGTCAGACCTGTCATGCCGAGCGCGCCGAGGTACGCCGACGCGTTCGCCTTCTTCAGGTCGACGACACGAGCCGAATCACCGTCGAGAACAGCGAGATCACGCCATCCTTTGCCGTGGGAGACGGCGTCGCCGACCGCGATGTTGTCGTTCTTGGATTCCACGACCTCTCCGACGGCTCCTCCGTCGAGGGGGGCGTCGATCTGAAATGGCGGTACGTAGGACTTGACGTCGTTCATTCGTCCGCGCATGTACGGATCCACCGACATGAAGAGGTTGCGTACCAGGATCTGACCGTCCTCGAGGGCGGGCAGATCGGTGGTCACCGTCCGGAAGTTCTCCGGCGCGGGCTCGCCGTGTGGCCTGGATGCGAGATGAATTTCCTTGGCTTGCATGCGGTATCGCCTCAGTCTTCCGTGACCGTCACGGTCACGTCGATGTTGCCGCGGGTGGCATTGGAGTACGGGCAGACCTGGTGGGCCTTGTCTGCGAGAGCCTGAGCGTCGTCACGCGCCAGGTTGGGCAGCGTCACCTCGAGCGTCACAGCGAGCTGGAAGCCGCCGGCGTCGTTGGGTCCGATGTCGACGCGGGCGCCGACTGCCGAGTCGGTGACGTCGGCCTTGTCCTGGCGAGCGACCATCTGCAGGGCAGAGTGAAAACATGCGGCGTATCCGGCGGCGAACAACTGCTCGGGGTTGGTGCCGTTGCCGCTTCCTCCCATGGCCTCGGGGATCGCGAGGTCGAGGTCGAGACGGCCGTCGGATGTGCGGGCATGCCCGTTGCGTCCCTCGCCGGTGGCCAGTGCTTCTGCGGTGTAGATCGTCTTCATTCGGATACGCCTTTCGTGTTGTGCAGCGCGTCGGTCAGTGTGATCAACGAGTCGCGGAGGTGTTCGAGGTCCTGCACGGTCATGCCGGTCTTGCCCGCAAGCTCTCTCGGGATGTCGAGGGCATGACGGCGACGGTCCTTGCCTTCTTCGGTGAGATGAATTTCGACTCGACGCTCGTCCGACGCCAAGCGGCGACGTTCGATGAGGCCGAGTCCTTCCAGTCTCTTCAGGAGCGGAGACAGTGTGCCGGTGTCGAGATCCAGTTCTGCGCAGATCTCTCGAACACCGCGTCCGTCCTTTTCCCACAGCACCAGAAGGACGAGGTACTGGGGATATGTCACGCCGAGGCGCTCGAGCATCGGGCGGTACACCGCGGTGGTAGCCCGCGATGCGGAATACAGCGCGAAGCACACCTGACGGTCGAGTGCGAGGTCGTCTGACATGAGAACGAATGTAGTGCACAACTAAGTTGTGTGCAACCTATCGAGACGAAGCAATGGGGAACGCGCACGTTCCCCATTCGACTGCTCTACCGGGTCAACGTCTCCGTGAGTCCGTCGAGAACGATCGTCGCCGCGGTCGGACCGGCGTTGAGGTACCACGGATCGTCGTCGACGGTCACGATGTGGCCTTCGGTGGACGCGCTCATCCCGGTCCACAGTGGGTTGGTGGTGTACGTCTGCTGCCGGGAACCCGGGCCGTTGTCCTGGCTGCCGACGAAAACCCAGTCCGCATCGGCCAATTGGATCTCTTCTTCACTGAAATCCTGTGACGTCTTGTCGAACTGCTGGCTTTCCGGGCGTGCAAGACCTGCATCCCAGGCGATATAGCCGGCGAACGACGGCACCCCGAACACTCGGGCGCGGTCGGCGGTGAACCGCACGAACGACACGGTGTCGTCACCGACCTGATCTCCGAGATCCTGTGCACGCGCCACGAAGTCGTCCACGAACGACTGCGCCTGCTCGGTTCGGCCGAGAGCATCCGCGAGCAGCAGGAAATCCTGCTTCCAGTTGACGCCCGTGCCTTCGGTCAACACCGTCGGCGCAATCGCCGACAATGTCTCGTAAATGTCCTCGGAACCAGCCTTGTTCGCGAGAACGAGATCAGGCTCCAGCGCTGCAATGGCCTCCAGGTCGGGGGCCTGCCTGTTCCCGACGTCGACGAACCCTGCCATCTCGGCGCTGAACTGCGGGAATTCGCGGCCGACGTAGTCCGGAACCAGGGCTGCTCCGTCACCGTAGGCAACGCCGGTGGGAGCGACGCCCAGTGTCAGTACCGCGTCGAGTTGGCCGGTGGCGATGACGACGATTCGCTTGGGCTCGGCCGGAATTGCCGTCGACCCGCCGAAATGAACGACGGTGCGGGGGAAGACGCCGTCGTCGACCCCGGGGGAGCCCATCCCGTCGGGAATGCCCGTCGGGCCAGGGGCCTCGGCGGCCGTAGGTGTCGCCAGGGTCGTCGCCGGTGTGGTGCTCGGATCAGCGGGGTTCTCGCTCGACCCGCATGCGGTGACGAGTACTGCGGTGGCGAGAAGGGACAGGAAGATCGGTGCGCGTTTCACGAGGCCTCTGGGTACGGGATCGACAAGATGAGGTAACGCTATCCTGCATCAGCGCCGGTAAACAATATCTGTGTCAGATATAGTTCTGTGGCATGAGCCACCCCGATGACGACGTCGCCCGCGGCCTTCTCGAGGTCGCATTCGGCCTACGCCGCGTTCTTCGGCTCCACCTGGACACCTCCGGTACCGACGAAACGCTGCCGCTCGCACAAGCCGAAGTCGTCCGAACGATCCTGGCGTTCCCGGACAGTCGGATCGGTGACGTGGCCGCCAGACTGCGACTTCGCCCCAACACCGTCAGCACGCTGGTGCGCACACTGGTCGACAAGGGCCTGGTCGACCGGCACCCCGATCCGGCCGACGGCCGAGCCGTCGTGCTCCGGGTGAACGGCGAACGGGCGGCCCGACGCGAACGCCGGGCCGACCGCAGGATCGAGGTACTGTCGGCCGAAATCGCGAAGCTCTCCGCCGCCGAGCGTCGGGCAGTGGAGGACGCCGTGCCGATCCTCGCGAAAGTGAACGATGCGCTTCGCCGCTCACCGGAGGATCGACGCCAGAGCTAGCGAACGGCGCGCGCGGCCTCGACGAGATTGCGCAGCGACGCCTCGACCTCGACGGTTCCGCGTGTCTTCAGCCCGCAATCCGGGTTGACCCACAACCTCTCGGCGGGAACCGAATTCAGTGCCTCTCGCAGGGAATCGGTGATCTCGTCGACGCTCGGGACTCGAGGTGAGTGAATGTCGTAGACCCCGGGCCCCACTCCGAGGTCGAAACCGACAGCGCCCAGATCATCCAAGACTTCCATGTGCGACCGCGCTGCCTCGATGGAGGTGACGTCGGCGTCGAGTGCCACGATGGCGTCGATGACCTCACCGAACTCCGAATAGCAGAGATGCGTGTGGATCTGAGTGGAATCCGCGACACCGGACGTGGAGAGCTTGAACGCCCGCACCGCCCACGCCAGGTAAGTCGCCTTGTCCTTGCCGCGTAGAGGAAGAAGCTCCCGCAGTGCGGGCTCGTCGACCTGCACGATGCGGATACCCGCGGATTGCAGATCCACCGTCTCGTCGCGAATTGCGAGCGCCACCTGATCGGCACTGTCGGCCAACGACTGATCGTCGCGGACGAACGACCAGGCCAGGATCGTGACCGGTCCAGTGAGCATTCCCTTCACCGGCTTATCGGTCAGAGACTGTGCGTACGTGATCCAGTCGACGGTCATCGCACCGTTTCGGCTGACGTCCCCGAACAGAATCGGCGGGCGGACGCACCGCGATCCGTAGGACTGCACCCACCCGTTCGCCGTCGCTGCGAAACCGTTCAGTTGTTCGGCGAAGTACTGCACCATGTCGTTGCGCTCCGGCTCTCCGTGCACCAGAACGTCGAGACCTATGTTCTCTTGCAGCGCAACCACGTCGGCGATCTCCGACTGCATACGACGTACGTACTCGGCGTCGTCGATCTCCCCCCTGCGTACGGCAGCGCGGGCGACGCGAATCCGGGTGGTCTGCGGGTAGGAGCCGATCGTCGTCGTCGGCAAGGACGGCAGGTTCAGCCGCGAGGCCTGGGCCGGGCGTCGCTCGTCGGCCGGGCTGCGATCGACGCAGACACCTGCGGCGAGCCGGGCGCGGATGGCGGCGTCGTGCAGGCGCGGGTCGGTGCGACGACTCGCGAGCGCGGCGCGCGACTCCTGCAATTCGGCTGCGACGGAATCGGTTCCGTCCCTCAACGCACGCGCCAGCACGGTCACCTCGGAGATCTTCTCGGAACCGAAGGCCAACCAGGAGCGAAGTGGGTCCACGATGTCGGTCTCACCGTCGAGCGTGTACGGAACGTGGAGCAGTGAGCAGGAACTCGACACCGCGAGGGCGCCCACGCTACCGAGCAGACTGGCGAGCGTGGCCAGAGCCTTGTCCAGATCGGTACGCCAGATGTTCCTGCCGTCGACGATGCCCGCGACGATGCGCTTGTTCACCAGAGCCGGTACCGAAGCGAGCTGCTCCACGGTGCCCGGTGCGGTCAGATCGATCGACAACCCCTCGATGCCGGTCGATGCGAGCACGGGGAGCGCGTCGCCCAGATCACCGAAGTACGACGCCAACAGGATCGCCGGCCTGGTCTCCAGTGCACTGAGGAAGTCGTACGCGCGCTTCGCCGAGGAGATCTCGTCCTGCGTCCGGTCCGCGACCAACGCGGGTTCGTCGATCTGAACCCACTCGGCTCCTGCGCCGGCCAGCTGCGTCAACAGGTCTGCGTAGAGCGGCAGAATCTCCTCGAGGCGGTCCAGGAGCGGCGCAGTGCTGTCGACGGCTTTGGAGAGCAGGAGGAACGTCACCGGGCCGACCAGAACCGGTCGTGCCGGAATGCCCAGCGTCCGCGCTTCTTCCAGCTCGCCGAGGATCTTCTCGGGGTGCAGGGTGAACGTGGTGTCGGATGAGATCTCGGGCACCAGATAGTGGTAATTGGTGTCGAACCACTTCGTCATTTCCAGAGGCACAACAGATTCGGTGCCGCGAGCGGCCGCGAAGTAGCGATCGAGTTCGCTCTCGATGCCCAGCACGCGTTCGGGAAGCGCCCCCAACATGACCGCCGTGTCCAGAACCTGGTCGTAGTAACTGAACGTGCCCACCGGAATCGAGTCCAGACCGGCGTTCTTCGACGCCGTCCAGGTGTCCTCACGGAGGCTCTTGGCCACCGATTCCAGTGCGGGAGCGTCGATCGTGCCTGCCCAGTAGGACTCGACTGCGCGCTTGAGCTCGCGTCGCGGTCCGATCCGGGGTGAACCGAGAATCGTGGCGGTGAATTCGAATGTCACTGGCATTTCTCCATGTACGTCACACGTGGGTGGATCACCACCGAGCGCGCGAGACGACCGAGCCCATGTACGTACACCAGCTGCAGGTCGACTCGCCCATTCCACGGGGCGGTGAACCGCTGCGCACGGCGTGCGCAGCACAGAAGGCAGGTATTCGGACTCGCAAGCACGCGGTCCTCGGGTGGAGGCCGCACCTACTGGCCGTCGCTTCCCAGAGAGGCTTCTCCAGTGCATATGACGGCGGTCGTTCCTGCATACCGCTGCGGGACAGTCCCGGATTCTCACCGGGTTCCCTCTTGCGTCGCCGTCCGTGGTCTTCGGGGCTCCTCACGACCGCTGGGCGAACCAACTGCACGCATGAGCATAGTGCCGCGCATGCCCCCGGGGACAGGCGTGCTACCGTCTGTTCCATGCAGCGCACGTATTTCTGGTTTAGCAGGCCGGCCCCGGGTGGGTCAGCCAGCGACGCCATGCGCTGAGACCCCACCCCACGAGCCGGATGCAGACCGGCTCGAAGCGTGCGTGGAGCTCTCCGAGGGCCGGTCTGAGAATCGAAAAGGATTTCTCATGACTACAGCTGTCACCCCTACCGATACGTCGTTGGACGATCAGCGCACCATCAGCATCAGCCCGCTGGTGGCGCCGTCGTTACTACGACGTGAGCACGCCGCCGACGACGCGGTGTCGTCGACGGTTCGTCGCGGCCGCGCCGGTGTGGTCGACATTCTGAACGGCGCGGACGACCGTCTCATCGTGGTGGTCGGGCCGTGCTCGGTGCACGACACCGAGGCTGCGATGGAGTACGCGCGCAAGCTCGCCGAGAAAGCGTCCGAGCTGGGCGATCGGTTGCACATCGTCATGCGCGTCTACTTCGAGAAGCCGCGTACGACGCTGGGCTGGAAGGGTCTGATCAACGATCCGCACCTCGACGGCTCGTTCGACATCAATTCCGGACTGCGCGTGGGGCGTCAGCTGTTGGTCGACATTTCCGCGCTCGGACTGCCCGTCGGGTGTGAATTCCTCGACCCGATCACGCCGCAGTACATCGCGGACCTGGTCAGCTACGGCGCGATCGGAGCCCGGACGGCGGCCAGCCAGGTTCACCGGCAACTGTGCAGTGCGCTGTCGATGCCCGTCGGCATCAAGAACTCGACGGAGGGCGACATCCAGGTCGCGGTCGACGGCACCCGTGCGGCGGCGTCGAGTCACGTCTTCCCCGGCACCGATCTGGACGGCCAGGCCGCGTTGATTCGCACCACCGGCAACCCGGACTGCCACGTCATCCTGCGCGGCGGCACCGACGGACCGAACTACGACGCAGAATCCGTCGCCGATACGGTCGCGCGTCTGCGGAAGTCGTCGCTCCCCGAGCGCGTCGTCATCGACGCCAGCCACGGAAACAGCCGCAAGGACCACAACAAGCAGGTCGACGTGGTCACCGACGTTGCCCGACGCCTCGGCGAGGGTGAGCACGGCATCGTCGGTGTCATGCTCGAGAGCTTCCTCGTCGCGGGCCGTCAGGATCTGACTCTCGGACACAAGGAGGACCTGACCTACGGCCAGTCCATCACCGACGCGTGCCTCGACTGGGACACCACTGCGGCACAACTCGATGTGCTGGCTGCTGCCGTCGAGACTCGTCGCGGCTAGCGGACACCGCGCGGCCGGAACTGCACGCTGATGCGTGGTCCGGTCGCGCGGGTGCTCTTGGGAACGGCGTGCTCCCAGGTGCGCTGACACGAGCCGCCCATGACGATCAGATCGCCATGTCCCAGTGTGAATTTCAGCGATGTTCCGCCTCCACGGGGGCGCAGCATCAGTTGCCTGGTGGCGCCGAGCGAGACGATGGCGACCATCGTGTCCTCGGTGGCGCTGCGGCCGATGTTGTCGCCGTGCCACGCCACACTGTCGGATCCGTCTCTGTAATAACACAATCCGGCTGTCGTGAACGTCTCGCCCAGCTCCGGGCCGTAGTGTGCGTCGAGAGCGGTCTTGGCTTCGTTCAACGACGAGTCCGGCCACGGTTCGGAGTCGGAGTAGAACCGCACCAGGCGAGGTACGTCGACCACACGGTCGTACATCTGACGCCGCTCTGCCCGCCAGTCCACCCCGTCGACGAGACGGGCGAACAAGTCGATCGAACCGACCCACCCCGGCCGCACGTCCACCCATGCGCCGTTCGACAGTGCCCGCCTGCTCACGGTCGATCCGAGGGGGCCGAACTGCTCCTCGTCATCGGTGAACAGCGAGCCCTGAAGTTCCACGCTCATCGGCACAGCGTAGCGGTTTTCGAACGTATGTTCCACCCATAAGGAGGTGGCTGTTACGAGGTTAGGTGACCCTTCCTGGCGTGCTACTTTAGTGAACCTAAACCAACTCTCGGAGGGTCCTGTCGATGTACATAGGTTCGCCGACGCGTCGTATCACCGCGTTCCTGGTTGCTGCGTCGATGGCAACGGCGCTGGTCGGATGCAGTACCGATTCCGGTGACTCGTCGGCCGACACCGAGACGTTGGCAGCGACCGGGTCGGCCGCGGCGGCGGGTTCGTTTCCTGTCACCATCGACTCCGCTCTCGGAAGCGCCACCATCGACTCGGCCCCGACTCACGTTGCCACCTGGGGTTGGTCCAACCAGGATGCTCTGCTGGCCTTGGGTGTGGTGCCGGTCGCGATGCCAGCATTCGTCGGTGAAAGCTACGGCGCCGACGCCGAGGGCGTGCTGCCGTGGGATCGAACCGCTCTCGGTGAACTCGGCGCCGCGACTCCCACATTGTTGGCTGGAGACGGCACCGGCCAGGCCCCGATCGAACAGTTCGCCCTGGCCGAACCCGACTTGATCTTCGCGCCCTACTCCGGTATCAGCCAGGCCGAGTTCGACGCGCTTTCTGAGATCGCGCCAGTCGTCGCCTATCCGGAGCGACAGTGGACCGCCTCGTGGCAAGAGCAGGTGACGATTGCAGGCGAGGCCCTGGGCAAGCAGGCCGAAGCGGCCGCGGTCGTCGCGGATACGGAGAAGAACATCGCGGAGGTCGCGGTGAAATACCCCGCGCTGAAGGACAAGTCGATCACGGTCGCCCTGCCGAACGAGCCCGGTGTGTTCTCGGTGAGCAAGGACGACGACGTGCGAGTGGAGTTCCTCGAGCAACTCGGTCTGGTCAACGAGGAGTCGATTCAGCAGTCCGATCCGACAGACGACGCCGAGGCCGTGTACTTCGACCTCAGTTACGAGAAGGCGTCGGCGATCGCATCGGACGTCCTCTTCGTCGTCGCGTACGACAAGCCGTCACTCGCCGCGTTCCTGGCGGAACCGGTCATCGCCGAGTTGCCCGTCGTCGCCGATGGACGAACCGCCTCGACCGAAAGCTTCTCGGTGGAGAAGAACTTCGCGTTCGGTGGACTCACCGTGCTGACCATTCCCGTCGTTCTGGACGATATTGCGTCTGCGTTGAACGCGGCTGCGGAGAACGTCGCCTGACCGGCGTATGCGTGTCGGTGCATCGGCCTATCGTGTGCACATGGGATACGAATTTCAGGTCACGGTGGACAGTGGGAAGCCTCATGAGCAGGCGAAATGGTGGGCCGAGGCCCTGGGATGGATCGTCGAACCCACGGACAGTGCATTCATCGAGGGACTGATCGCGGCGGGTCACGCCAGGCGGGAGGACGCCGTGGTGTTCGAGGGCAACCTGGTCTGGAAGATCGGCGCGGCGATCTTCGATCCGGACACTCCCGGAACCCCGCGTGTTCTCTTCCAACTCGTTCCCGAGCCGAAGACGGTCAAGAATCGTCTTCACTTCGACATCAGGGTCGGTGACGAACGCGAGGCCATCGCTCAGAAGCTGGTCGACGCCGGGGCCGCGATCTCGCACCGTGGTCAGGTCGGTCCGAGCACGTGGATCACCATGACCGATCCCGAGGGTAACGAGTTCTGCGTGTCCTGACAGGGAGGGTCAGCGGTAGGCGCCGGGGGTTTGCCCTGTCCAGCGTTTGAAGGCTCGGCGGAACGCGGAGGGTTCGGAGAAGCCCAGCCTGTTGGAGATGTCGTCCACCGAGTCGCCGCGGCTCAGTCCGGAGACGGCGGCGTCCCGTAGGACCTCCTCACGAATCTGGTTGACGGAGGTACCTTCCTGCCGCAGTAGGCGACGCAGATGGGCGGTGCTGACGGTCAACATGTCCGCGATGTCGTCGGTGCCGGGTGCCTGGCCCTGCAGGCCGAGTTCGAGTGCCCGGCGGACTTGTGCGGACGCGGTGCTGTCGTAGTCGCGGGCGGTGAACAGGAGGTTGGGGGATTCGCGGAGGTACTCGGCGAGGGTGTCCTCGGTCTGCACGATGGGTGCTCGCATCGCTGAATTGTCGAATTCCAGAGCGGCTACCTCGGCTCCGAAAGTGACTCTCGTGCCGAACATTCGGTCGTAGAGCTTGCCGGTGGACGGATCGTCGAGGTCGTACGGTAGTTCGACTGAATGCAGTTTGACTCGTCCTCCGATGAGCCAAGCAGCGAAACGGTGTACCAGGACCATCCGAAAATCTGTGAGCAGTCGACCCGCAGCTGCCCGCGCCTGCTCGGGCAGGTGACTGTTGTCGGCAGGGGGGATGGTCAGACGCGTCGTCGAGTCATCGCCCGTGATCAGCATCGGGGGCATTCCGGACAGTACTCGGGTCGTTTCGGACATGCGGTTCAAGGCTGCGGAGAGGTCGGGACAGTGAATCAAGGTCAGGCAGATGACTCGAAAACTGCCGCGCCGCAGCGGCATCGACGCGAGTCCGAACAGTTCGTCACCGGTGACCTGCCATGCAGCCTGGGTGAACAGCGTGACCTGCTCGGCGGTCAGTCGCTTGCTCGGATCGTTCAGCGAGGACCGGTCGATCCCGGCGATCGTTATCGGGTAGGACAGGTCGACGCCGCCGCTCTCGGCGAGGACGACCGCCTTGGCGATGAACTCGGCAGGAATCGTACGGGCACTCATGCGATCACAGCGTGAGGAGCCTGGACGCGGCGTCGGCGAGCACGTCGTCCTTCTTGCAGAATGCGAATCGCACCAGCGTCGTCCAGTTGCTCGGCCCGGAGGCGGGCCTCGGATCGTCGACGAAGGCGCTGACCGGCACGGCCGCGACCCCGATCCTTTCCGGCAAGGTTCGGCAGAACTGCAGCGCGTCGACTCCGCCCACCGACGAGATGTCCGCACACACGAAATAGGTTCCGTCGCTTGCTTTGACGTCGAGCCCGGCGGCGGTGAGTGCGGAGGACAGAACATCTCGTTTTGCCTGCAAGGACGTGCGAAGATTCTCCACCCATGCGTCCTCGTGATTCAAGGCGTGTGCGACGGCCGGCTGGAACGGAGTTCCGCCGACGAAGGTCATGAACTGCTTGGCGGCGCGCACTGCATCGATGAGCTCACGTGGTCCCAGGGCCCAGCCGGTTTTCCAGCCGGTGGCGTTGAACGTCTTTGCGGCGCTGGACACGGTGACCGTGCGCTGGAACATCCCAGGAAGCGACGCGAGCGATGTATGGGTGGATCTCGTCGACCGCCCGGACGAGTCGGGGGAGTCGAAGGTCAGTCGTTCGTAGACCTCGTCGGTGAGGACCAGAAGATCGTGTTCGCAGGCGATTTCGGCGATCCGCGTCAGCTCGGCGTGCGTGAGTACGGTCCCGGTCGGGTTGTGCGGTGTGTTGACCACGAGCAGTTTCGTGTTCGGGCCGATCGCGGCGGCCAAGGCGTCGGTGTCGAGAGCGAATCCGGTGCCGTCCGGTACCAACGAGACGGTCTTGCGACGCGCGCCGGCCAGCGCGATGGCAGCTGCATAGGAGTCGTAGTACGGCTCGATGAGCAGGACCTCTTCGCCGGGCTCGACCAGTCCGAGGATGGTGGCTGCGATGCCCTCGGTGGCGCCGACGGTGATCAGCGCTTCGGTTGCCGGGTCGTACTCGACACTCAGACGCCGCTGCCTGTCGGCGACGACGGCCTCGCGCAGAACGGGCAATCCGGGCCCGGGTGAGTACTGGTTGAAGCCGTCGGCGATGGCGCCTCTCGCGGCGTCGAGCATCGACGCGGGTCCGTCGGTGTCGGGGAAACCCTGTCCGAGGTTGACGGCTCCGGTGGACACGGCGAGCGCGGTCATCTCGGCGAAGATGGTGGATCCGAACGGGCGTAGTCGCTCGACGGTTCGGCTCTGATACTCCGCGGACATTCCTGCAGCGTAGCTGGTGTCACATTTCGGGCATCGCGGTCGCCCCGTCATCGGCGCTGTCGGTCGAGGGGTGTGATTCCTACTCGATCGGTAGGATTCCGGTCATGCGATTCGGACTCTTCATTCCTCAAGGCTGGCGACTCGACCTGGTCGGTATCGACCCCGCGGCGCAGTGGGACGTGATGCGGAATCTCGCGTCCGCCGCCGACGCCGGACCGTGGGAATCCTTGTGGGTGTACGACCATTTCCACACCGTTCCCGAGCCGACGGACGAGGCTACGCACGAGGCCTGGACTCTGATGTCCGCGTTCGCGGCGACGACGTCGCGCATCCGTCTGGGGCAGATGTGCACGTCGATGGCGTACCGCAATCCCGCGTATCTGGCGAAAGTTGCGGCGACGGTGGATCTGATCTCGGCCGGCCGCGTCGAGATGGGCATCGGTGCGGGCTGGTACGAGCACGAGTGGCGGGCATACGGATACGGCTTCCCTCCCGCCGGGCAGCGTCTGGGTGCACTCGACGAGGGTGTGCAGATCTTCAAGCAGGCCTGGGAAACCGGAGAAGCGACGCTGGACGGGAAGTACTTCCAGGTCGATGGTGCTCGGGTGTGGCCCAAACCGGTACAGGACGGCGGTATCCCTCTGTGGATCGCAGGCGGCGGCGAGAAGGTCACGCTGAAGATCGCGGCGAAGTACGCCGACTACACCAACTTCGACGGCACCCCGGAAGGGTTCACGCGTAAGTCGGAATTGCTGAAGGGGCACTGCGACGCCGTCGGCCGCGATTTCGACTCGATCGTGCGCTCGTCCAACTACAACGTCGCGATCGGGACCACGGAAGCAGAAGTGAAGGACAGGCTGGATCAGCTTCAGGCGCGTCTGACGCAGTACGTGGGGGCCGAGAAGGCGGATGCGGCGCTCGACGCGTTCCGTGGTCTTCCCGGTGTCGGCACGCCGGAGCAGATCGTCGAGAATTTGACGGCGCTGAAGGAGAAGGGGCTCGCGTACGGCATCTTCTATTTCCCGGAAGCCGCCTACGACCGTTCCGGCATCGAACTGTTCGAGCGCGAGGTAATTCCGGCCCTGTCCTGATCGGCGGTGCGCTACCGCAGTTCGTCGGGCAAGTCGTGCGGATCCACCAGGAGCTGCTGGTTGTCGGATTGACGAACCTTGGGGGACAGGCCGATGTTGGCGACCAGCAGAGCCCATTCCGCTTCGCTGATCGCCGCGGTAGCGCGCTCGATCACCGATGCGTCCGTGGTGCCCCAGGCGATGGGCATCGGGGCGACCATCTGCCAGGTGTCGCTGATCGCGTTCTTGCTGCGATCCGACAGGACCGAGACAGACGGAACCAGTTCCCCTTCGACCAGTTCGTGGCCGGGCAGCGATCGGATGCTGCGCGTGACGAGGGCGTAGTGCGACGCGCCCGCGTCGGGCTTGGCGATGTCGATCAGCGCCAGCAGGGTGACGCCGCGTGCACGCGTCTCCGCGATGACGGCGGGCACCAGCCCTCCTTCGGCGTAGAGGTCCTCGACGGTGCCGACCTTGCGCGGCGCCCAGACGGTCACCCACAAGGACGTCGCCGCCGTGATCAGGAACACCGCGCCCAGAATGTAGGACCACGGATGCGCCAACCAGAAGAACCACGCGGCGGCGGCGATCAACACGACCGCGGTGACGACGGCGGAGACACGGAGCCGCCGGACGTCGCCCATGGTCTCGTTCACCGAGTTGGCGTGGGCAACGTCTACGGGAAAATCGAATCGGCGCACCTGCCCATTATTAGCACGCCTGCAGCTCAGATCGCAGGCCCCAGCATGTCGTCGGCGTCGGTGATGCGATACGCGTATCCCTGCTCGGCGAGGAATCGTTGCCTGTGCGCAGCATATTCGGCGTCGAGGGTGTCTCGGGACACGACGGAGTAGAAATGCGCTTGTCCGCCATCGTGTTTCGGCCGAAGGAGGCGTCCCAGTCGCTGCGCTTCCTCCTGGCGTGATCCGAAGGTTCCCGAAACCTGCACTGCCACGGATGCTTCCGGGAGGTCGATGGAGAAGTTCGCGACCTTGCTGACCACGAGGGTCTGAATCTCGCCCTTGCGGAAGGCGTCGAACAGGATTTCCCGTTCCTTGTTCTTGGTCGACCCCTGAATGACCGGGGCGTTCAAGGCCTCGCCCAATTCGTCGAGCTGATCGAGGTAGGCCCCGATCACCAACGTCGGCGCGTCCTCGTGCTTCGCCAGAATGGATTTCACCACGGCGATCTTGGTGTGCGCCGTCGAGCACAGCTTGTATCGCTCTTCCGGTTCCGACACCGCGTACGCCATGCGCTCGGCGTCGGTCAGCGTGACGCGAACCTCGATGCACTCGGCGGGCGCGATCCACCCCTGCGCCTCGATGTCCTTCCACGGAGCGTCGTATCGCTTGGGGCCGATGAGCGAGAACACGTCGCCCTCGCGGCCGTCCTCACGGACCAGGGTCGCGGTCAGGCCGAGGCGACGACGGGACTGCAGATCGGCCGTCATGCGGAACACCGGCGCCGGAAGCAGGTGGACCTCGTCGTAGATGACCAGACCCCAGTCGCGCGAGTCGAACAGCTCGAGATGCTTGTACTCGCCCTTGGTGCGACGAGTGATGACCTGATAGGTGGCGATGGTCACAGGGCGAATTTCCTTGCGCTCGCCCGAGTACTCACCGATTTCCTCCTCGGTGAGCGAGGTGCGTGCGATCAGTTCGCGCTTCCACTGGCGGCCTGCGACGGTGTTGGTGACGAGGATCAGCGTCGTCGCCTTGGCCTTGGCCATCGCAGCGGCACCGACCATCGTCTTGCCGGCGCCACAGGGGAGAACGACGACGCCCGAGCCACCGGCCCAGAACGAATCCGCGGCCATCTCCTGGTAGTCGCGGAGCGACCAGTGGCCGCCCTCCTGATCCAGATCGATCGGGTGCGCTTCGCCGTCGACGTACCCGGCGAGGTCCTCGGCGGGCCAGCCGATCTTCAGCAGCATCTGCTTGAGATGCCCGCGCTCGCTCGGGTGGACGATGACCGTGTCCTCGTCGACCTTGGCGCCGAGCATCGGCGCGATCTTCTTGTGTCGCATGACCTCGGTGAGGACGGCGCGATCCAGGCTGACGAGCGAGAGTCCGTGGATCGGGCTCTTCACCAGCTGAAGGCGGCCGTACCGAGCCATCGTGTCGACGATGTCCACCAACAACGGCTGCGGCACGGCGTAGCGCGAGTAGTTGACGAGTGCGTCGACGACCTGCTCGGCGTCGTGGCCCGCTGCTCGCGCGTTCCACAGTGCGAGCGGGGTGATGCGATAGGTGTGTACGTGCTCGGGCGCTCGTTCGAGCTCCGCGAACGGAGCGATGGCGCCGCGCGCTTCACCGGCTTGCGGGTGGTCGATTTCCAGCAGCAGAGTCTTGTCGGACTGGACGATCAAAGGCCCATCGGTCACGTGTTCCTCCTACAGAACTCTTCGGCGCAGCGCGCCTGATGCGCATCGAAAATGCGCAACTGTTCCATTGTCCACATAACGTGCCGCCCGCGCATGTGAGCGGAACTGCATTGCCACTCACGTCAGTCGACGAGAGCCACCGAGGTGATGCGATGCAGCGTGAAGCGGCGTACTTCACCGGTGGCGGGGTCGAATGCCTCCAGCAGGCCTCCACCCATCGCCACCGGATCCACGACGCGCCTCGACGCGGTGCCCTGGGCATCGACGTAGCCGATCGTCACGCTTCGCCGCACCTGCAGCGCCGTCTGGAGCAGAGCGAGCGTCGCGGTCCCTGTCGCGCGGGTTCCGTCGGAACGCACGGTGTGACCGCCCGCCCGGGAGGCGCGTTCGCCCGCTCGCAGTTCGGTGACGAGCCGGGCGAGTTGCTCGTCGGTGGGTACGGCCGGGCTGCGGAACTGAGCCCGGGTTCTGCGGACCGGGACGCGCGCACCGCGGCTGCGGAGGTCGACGATGGCGCCGTTGGAATCCTCGCCTGCGGGTGCAAGACCCGCCGCGGTGAGAACGTTCATGACTTCGGCGAGGGGCGCCTGAGAGATGGCAACCGTCGGAGCGAGCGCGCGCAGCGCCAACTGTTCGCTCGCCGGGGAGGCCAGAACCTCGGCCAGCAGAGCCGGATCCTCGCACCTGACGAACGACGACGCGACACCCGCCCGGAGTCGTCCGTGGCGCCGGGCGACGTCGTCGATCAGGTAGCTCAGTCCCTGCGGAACCGGGGTACGGGAGTGCGTGGTGAACAGACTGTGCAGCTCGGCCGCGCTCATGCCCACGTCGAGAGCTCGGCGCAGACTGTCCTCGGTGATCCGGTACATCGTCGCCGCGCCTGCCGACTCGACGTCGGCCACGAGCTCGATCCGATCGTTCAGATCAGGTTCGAGAGGTCCCGGCGCCACCAGAGTGAGGTCGGCCTGGAGGAGGATGTAGTCGATCGGTTTCGGGAGAACCGATCGCATGGCGGCTTCGGCGTCGCCGCCGTGCAACAGCGCTTTGCCCGGTGACGACAGCGCGCCGCGGGCGACGATGCCGAGCGTCGTGGCTTCGTCGATCATTTTCTGCGTCGGGCGCATCGCGAACCTGGCCGCTGCCCGTGGACGTTTCCAGCCGAGTCCACGCGAGACGTCGGTGGGCGTCACCGATCGACCGGCGCCCAGATCGGCCAGGAACTCGAGGATCGTGCGACGGTCGCGCGGGGCTGCAGGCGAACGAACTTCCTCGGACAGCGCGGCGACGGGCTTGTCGTTGGAATCGCGCATACCGATGAGCCACGGTGCACGCTGTAGATCGAGCCACGCCGACGCCAGGGCGTGCCAGCGCGCTGCAGGCGTTGCCGTCGTCCAGGCGTCGACAGCGGAGGTGGGCGCCCAGTAGTCGTCGCCGGAGTCGTTCGAGGGAAGGGGATCGGGGGTGCCGCTGGAGATCAGTGCTGCGGCCGCAAGGAGTTCGACGAGCAGTCCCACCTGGTTCTCGTCGAGACCCGTCGCTTTGGTGATGCGCTTGAGCTCTCGGATGCCGAGACCGCCGGCCTTCAGCGCCGGGGCGGGTGCGACCGCCAAGGATTCGATGATCGCAGCGCAGTGCCTGATCAGCTCGAGCGATTCGCCCGCCGCAGCAGCGTCGACGTCGGCCGCCGTGTACTTGGTCGTCGCCGGCTTGGGCGGTGTCAGTGAGGTGGGATCGGAGATCGGCTCGCCACGCAGCGCCTGACCCACCTGATGCGGAAGCTCGACCGTCTGCTCGTCCAGCCACGTCAGCAGCCCGGCGCGCAGCAGCTTCTGGACCGGGCGGTCCGGCGGCGTGCCCGGCGCGGCATCGCGGGTTCGACCGACGGGAGAAGACCTCGCGAGAGTCTCGAGGAGGCCACGTTCGCTCGACTCGATACCGGCGAGCGCTTCGGTGACGCGCTCGGGCGTGAGTGAGTCGTCGGCATCCAGGATGCGGCCGATTCGCCACGGCACGGCGTCCGGTGCCGCGGGAGCCATCCGAAGTGTTCGTGTGCCCCAGACCAGAGCGCGTTCACCCAGCGCCGTCAGCGCCCGATCGACGGCTTTGGCGGTGGCACGCTTGTCGATCACGTCGTCGAGACGCGCGCGGGACACGGGAAGATCACCCGCACCCTCGATCGAGAGAAGCTCGAGAATAGTCAGCGCGAGCGTGTCGAGAGAGTCGGCGCTGCGAAGAATCGACGCGCGCTGCTCGGCGCGGCCGGCGAGAACACCGATGGTCGACGGGGGTGGCACCGTCAGGTCCGGACGCAGCGTGAGAAAGCCGACGAGTTCGGAATCGGAGCGGGACTCCAGCCACGTGGCGAGGTCCGGTGGCGCTGCTTTATCGGTCATCACGTATCAGATTAGTGACCTGGACTGGTGTATGCCGCAGCGCAGGTGTCAAAATGGGCGCATGGTGAACAAGTCGAAGAAGCCCTATGTCGATCCAGGCTGGCCGGAAACCGCGCGCGGTGACCATGCGGTGACGGAATTGTCGTCCACGCGATCGGGAGGCTTGTCGCCCTACGGCGAGGAGACCGAGTTCCCGCTGCCCGTGGAGGACCTGCCCTACGCGCACCCTGTGACCGTCGTCAACCGCTGACACATCCGATACGAACAGACGAGAAAGGCCCCCGAGACCAACGGTCTCGGGGGCCTTTCTCGTACCGGCGGTGTGCCTTACTGAGGCAGGAACGCCTTGTTGGCCTGGTAGAACTCGACCAGCTGTGGGTCGAGCTGAATGCCCTGCGTCGCGTCCTTGATGATCGAGGCGATCTGCGGGTCGTTGGTGAAGGTCTGCACGGCGCTCGTGATGCCGTCGATGACCTCGGCAGAGCCGTCGACCGTCGGGATGGACGTCAGGTCGGGGAGCTTGGGTGCTTCGGGAGCGGACTTCGGCGAGGCGGGAACGCTGCGCTCGGACGGTGCGCTGCTGAGGCCGAGGCTCGAGGAGCAGGAGGGCCATGCGTTCCAGCCCTGCGATGCGAGAACCTTCTCGGCGACCGCGATCTGCTCTTCGCGGCTGGCCTGGTTCGCGGTGGCTGCGTACTGCTGGCCGCCGTGCGAGTTCCAGGTGCTGGGGGAGAACTGCAGACCACCCTGGAAACCGTTGCCGGTGTTGATGCCCCAGTTGCCGCCTGCCTCGCACTGAGCGAGACGGTCCCAATCCGAGTCGGGAGCTGCGGTGGCGGTACCGGTGAAGGCGATGCCCGCTGTGCCCATGATGGCGCCGGTGACGGCGACCTTGGCGACGGTGCGGCCGGTGGTGGTCGGCTTGCGATGACGTCCGCTCATACTTTTCTTCGAATCCTCTCCACAGGCGCCTGCGAGGTCAGCTGTCGGGTTCGGGCTGAGAGGTAGCCCGGCCCGGCGTTCCCGGCAGCGAGACCGCTGCAGGATTGTCGGGCTTCACCCCAAGGAATGTTCCGCGGGAGCGGAGCGTTCCGGTTATCCGAGAGGACGTGTGGGTCCCCCGTCCTCGTCCCCTGGGTGTTCTTGGTGGGGGTCCGTTTCCGCGGGACGAGGTTTGGCGCTGCGGGAACGGATTCGGCCGAAGTTTCTCAGCCGCCACTGACCGTACTGAAGTTCCCGTGGAGTGTCACCATTTGGTAACTGTTGCTTTTTCGAGCCGTCGCGCGGCGTGCTCGCGTCCGATTTTCGGTAACGAACGAATCTGCAGCTAGAGGCTTCGGCACCGCGACGACGTCCGTCCGTTGCCCTTCCGTTACCCCACTGTTATGTGATGGAAGTCACACCCATCCGGATTGGGGCGGGAGGGGCTGGAGTGATCAGGCGTCGACGATGTCCTTGCCGAGTGGCATCAGAGAGATCGGAATCATCTTCAGGTTCGCGATCGCCAGCGGAATCCCGATGATGGTGATGGCCATTGCGAAAGCAGTGGCGATGTGTCCGATGGCGAGCCACACACCGGCGACGATCAGCCAGATCACATTGCCGATCACCGATGCGACGCCGGACGTCGGACGTTCGACGACTGTCTTGCCGAACGGCCACAGTGCATAGACGCCGATTCGGAAGGACGCTATTCCGAACGGAATCGTGACGATGAGGATGCAGCAGATGATCCCCGCTGCGAAATAGCCGAGTGCGAGCCACAGCCCGCCGAAGATCAGCCAGATGATGTTCAGTATCGGACGCATGGTCGGTACTCCCGTCTATCGTGCTCGTCGGCCGGAAAACAGTGCGAACACCAGCGCCAGCACGAAGCCGAGCGGTGCGGCGATCATCGCGGTCAGGTACAGCCACAACGGCGGCTCGTTTCCGCCCACTGCCGGAACCAGAAAGATCGCCGCGATGGCAACCAGTCCGGCAACGAAAAGAACGAGTGCTACGCGCAGCAGAGCCGAGCCGGCTCGGGGTCGTCGATCGGTCACACTGCACGACGGTAGTCGCTCGACGGGGAAGAAACCCAGGTGCTTGCACCGGCGTAGTCGCGGTAGACTGTCGTATTCGCGTCTCGCCGATCGTGCGGGGCGCGAAATTTTGTGCCAGCAACAACAATCGAGACAAATGGACGGGTGAGCGCAGTGCCTACCGGCAAGGTGAAGTGGTACGACGTCGACAAGGGATTCGGCTTTCTCTCTCAGGAGGAAGGTGAGGACGTCTACGTTCGCTCGTCTGCGCTCCCCGCAGGTGTCGACGGCCTCAAGGCAGGTCAGCGCGTGGAATTCGGCATGGCCGCAGGCCGCCGCGGACCTCAGGCGCTCAGTCTCAAGGTCCTCGAACCGGCGCCGACCGTGCGTCAGAACACACAGGGTCGGCGCGAGCATGTCGAGCGCAAGCACACCCCGGACCAGCTGCACGGAATGGTCGAGGACATGATCACGCTGCTCGAGGCCACCATTCAGCCGGAGCTGCGCAAAGGCAAGTACCCCGACCGCAAGACCGCCCAGAAGATCTCCGAGGTCGTCCGTGCCGTCGCACGTGAGCTCGACAGCTGATCAGTCGGTCTTGGTCGCGATCGACCAGATCGCGTGGCTGATGATCTCCTCCTGCTGAGTGTCGGAGTCGATGACGCCCGACGGGAGTCGAATTTCGACGCCCAGCAACTCCCTGCCCTCGTCGTCGAGGGGCTGGACCGTCATGCCCAGCTTCTCGTCGGGCAGGTAGAGGGTGTCCGACTCGACGGCTCCGTCGCCGTCCGCGTAGACCGCGGCGAGGATCCAGGGCGCCGAGGTGATCTCACCGGGCAACGACAGCTGCAACGGGTGGCCCTCGCGCACCGGAACGGTGGCGCTGGTGCCGTCGGTGTCGCACAGCGGTTCGTTCACTGGGCAGTAGAGGTACGGCTCGACGACGACGGTTCTACCGTCGGCGAATGCGGTGACTGTCGGCCGATGCGACGGTGCATCCTTGACGAGCAGCGCGAGAACCGCGACGAACGCAACTGCGACGACTACGAGGCCGACGGTGCCGATGGCCAGTATCTTCTTGGTCTTCGGTGCGAAATTCACTGTGCTCACGTTCTGTTCGTACTGGTCGCGGCGGACGGATGTCCGACGGCGTCGGGGATTACCTGTTCTGCGTGATCGGGTCGGTTGCCCCCGAATCCGGGGAGCAGCGACTTCCCACGGTAGGTGAGGAAGGTCTGGACCAGGCCGACCGTAAGCACCACCGACACGACGGTGAAACCGAGCCAGAACTCGGTGGGCAGCAGTACGCCCATGGTTCCGCCGAGTACCCAGCAGAGCTGGAGTACGGTCTCGGATCGACCGAATCCGGAGGCGATGGATTCCGGTGGCAGGTCCGACTGCAGTGACGCGTCCAACGAGACCTTGGCCAGTGCGCTCGCCGCGGAGGCGATCAGCGCGGCAAGTGCGGCGGTCAGCAGACTGCCGGTGATCGCCGCGACGATCGCGCCGATGGTGACCGCGGTGGTGCACCGGAGAACGACGATGGCAGGCCTGCCCAGTTTGATCCGTGCGCCTGCCGCGTTGCCGGCGAAGTTGCCGATCGCGGCTGCGGCGCCGACGAGGCCCAACATCGCTGCCTGCTTGATCGGCTCGTGTTCGGTCTGCGCTTTCGCGACGAAAGCCACGTAGAGCGTCAGAAAACCGGTCAGGATTCGAATGGTTCCGTTACCCCAGAGCCCGATGATCACTGCCTTGCCCAAAGGCTGACGCCGCGCTTTCGCAGGCGTAGCCGACGGTGTTTCCTCGGCTCGGCCGCGTCGGATCACTTCCGTCTGGGCGTCGTCGCCGTGGTAGCTCAGGGTTGCGGGGACTTCGCCTTCGGTGACTTCGACCCAGGATGGGATGCGCATGCTGAGGTATGCACCGAACACCGTGATGGCAGCGACGAACCAGAGCGCACCGGGGGAGCCTGCGACGAACGCGATTCCGGCGGCGATTCCGCCCGCGACGATGGTGCCGCCGATGAGGCCGAACACCGTGAGCCGGGAGTTGACCCTCACGAGGTCTATTTCGGGTGGAAGTACGCGCGGCGTCACCGCGGATTTGAGCACTGCGAAGGATTTGCTGAGTACCAACATTCCCAGTGCGGCCGGGTACAGCACCCAACTGTCGAAGTTGAACACCAGCACCACCGCCAGTACCGTCCGCAGACCGAACGAGGTGGCGAGCGCGATGCGACGACCGTGCTGCAACCTGTCCAGCATCGGTCCGATCAGCGGCGCGATGACGGCGAACGGTGCGATCGTGATGACGAGGTAGAGCGCGACCTTCAGCTTGTCCTCGCCGGTTGCGGCGGAGAAGAACAACGTGTTGGCCAGGGCGACGGCAATGGCAGCGTCGGACGCGAAGTTGGCCATGGTCGCGTAGGTCAGCGCCGTCAGGCCGGACTTGTCGGCTCCGTCGGCTTTCGCTGCGCGCTGGAACGTCGCGATGCCCTTGCCCGTCAGTTCTCGGCTGCGCATCGCGGCGACCCGGGTGACCGTCAGCTTTCGGGGGATCGGAGGCGGCTTCGGTCCCTGCGGTTTCTGCGCTTGCGGTTTCTGCGCCTGCGGCTGATCGGCATGAGGCTGGGGATTCGGTGGGTGCAGAGGAGGCAACGGGGTACGCCGGCTCGCGGCGCGGGGGGCCGGCCGGTAATTGTCGAACCCTGGGTGGTCCTCACCCGCGGGGGCGTCGGAATCACGGGGATCGGTCACAGATCAATTCTGCACTGAAAGTCGGATGGGCGAGTACACCGACTCACGTGAACTCCACCTCGTACATCGTCGGCCACAATTTTCCGGTCACGAGGAACCGGTCGGTGCCCGGTATCTGTGCGATGCCGTTGAGGACGTCGGCTCCGGCCCGCTCCTCGTCGGTCATCGCGTCCCACAGCGGCCGGGCGTCGATCGTCGCCGTGACTGCGCCGGTCTGCGGATCGATCCGCGCGATGTCGAACGTCTTCCACACGTTCGCGTACACGGAACCGTCCTCGGCGCACTCGAGCTCGTTGAGGTCGGACAGCGGGTCACCGTCCTGAGTGACGGTGACCTCGCCGGTGACGTCGAACGTCACCGGATCCCGGAACGTCAGCGTCGACGAGCCGTCACTCATGATCAGGCGCGACGAACCGTCCGTCGCTTCGCACAGGCCCCACCCTTCACCGTCGTAGTCGACGCGGGTGCGTTCGGCGAGAGTCAGCGGGTCGCGGGCGAACGCGACACCGTCCTGCCAGGTGATCTGCCAGGCCGTGCTGTCGGTGACGGTGATGCCTTCACCGAAGTACGAGGAGGACAGGTCGACCTGCCGGAGAATCTCGCCTGTGTCGAGGTCGCTCACGCGAACGTAGGACGTTCCGTTGCGACCCGTGCTCTCGTACAGTTCTCCGTCGGAGATCTCGAGCCCCTGGGTGAACGACGTCCGGTCGTGGGGAAGCGTGCGAACAACGGTGACGGACAGCGCGTCGGCCGGTGTCGCCGACGATTCCGGTTCTGAAAGGGTGCATCCGGTCACCAGTCCCACTGCGGTGAGCAGACCCAGCGCGGCAGCCGCCGTGGTCTTCACCCTGGAACGAAACGGCGCAGGCATCGCCCCATCATGGCAGCCCGAACTGGGCGCATCCGAAGTGATGCGGCAAAATGAATGTGTGAGTTTCACATCGTCTCCTGAGCTCGACCAGATTCGCCCCGTTCTCGCCGACGCCGCGGAGTTGGCTCGTGCGGCGCTGATCGATTCGGCCGAAGGCGGCGTCGGAGAATATCTCGGCGTCACCGCCGAGGATCGCTCGGCGGCCACGCACCGCTTCCGTGCCGAATTGCAGGGCTACCGCGGATGGCAGTGGGCTGTGGTCGTCGCCGCGCCCGAGGACGCCGACGTCGCGACCATCAGCGAAATCGTGCTGCTCCCCGGCCCCGACGCTCTCGTCGCGCCCGCGTGGTTGCCGTGGGACGAGCGGATCCGTCCGGGCGACCTCGGACCGGGTGATCTTCTCCCGCCCCGGCAGCAGGATCCACGTCTGGTGCCCGGGTACGTGGCGACCGGTGACCCCGCTGTCGACGACGTCGCTCTCGAACTCGGGTTGGGCCGTACGCAGGTTCCGAGCCGGGAGGAGCGACTCGACGCGGCCGAACGGTGGCACGACGGTGACTTCGGGCCGGGTAGCGAGATGGCCAAGGCCGCCCCGTCGACCTGCGGTCTGTGCGGATTCTTCCTGCCGATCGCCGGGTCGTTGTCGGCAGCCTTCGGAGTGTGCGGCAACGAGTACTCCGCCGACGGGCGAGTGGTGCACGTCGAGTACGGCTGTGGCGCGCACTCCGACACCGAGCTGCCCACCGGCGCCGGGTCTCCGCAGTTCGACCCGTACGACGACGCGGCTCTCGAGGTCGTCGCCACACCACCCGCACCGGAGGCCGCCACGCCTGATGCCGAGCCTGATGCCGAGCCGGGGGCCATCACGCCCGAGGCCGAGTCGGAGGCTCTCGTCGACGCCGCCGAGCAGGACGATCGATCGACCGATTGAGCGATCCATTCGACACCGAATCGCTGCGTGCGGCGGTTCTGTCCGCATGGACGTCGTCGCCGACGCGATTGCGGGAGGACTCTGCCACCGAGAGTGATCTGGTGCGCGGTGGTTATCGCGAACGGCTGCTGACCGAGCTGGCGCAGAACGCCGCCGACGCTGCCGCACGCGGCCGGGTGCCCGGTTCGCTCCGTGCGTGGTCGGAAGGGGAGTTCCTGCACGTCGCGAACACCGGCGCTCCGCTCGATCGAAGTGGGGTGCACGCTCTGACCGCGTTGCGGGTGTCCGCGAAAACCGAGGGTGTCGGGCGGTTCGGTGTCGGTTTCACCGCGGTGCGCGCAGTCAGTGATGAGATCGAATTTCGTTCCGCTGCAGGCGGCGTGGTCTTCAGCGCCGATCGGACGGTGCGGGCGCTGGCGGACGCCGGGGTGGTGCCGCCGGCGGCCGGTGTTCCGGTTCTGCGACTGGCGTGGCCGAGTTCGGTCCCGCCCGCCGACGGATTCGACTCCGAAGTCGTGTTGCGGGTGCGAGACGCAGACGAGATCCTCGCCTCGATGCGCGAGGAAGCGGCGTCGCTGTTGCTGGAACTGGAAGCGCTGACGGTCATCGACATAGCCGGCGACCGCCTCGAACGCACCGTCACCGGTGTCGGGAACGGGGTGGAAGTCGTCGACGTGGACGGGGGCCGGTGGTGGCAGTATCGCACCGAGCGTGTGCGGTGGCTGATTCCGACCGTCGACGATCGGCCGGTACCTGATTCCGCGAATGTTCTTCGCGCGCCGACGCGTTCGGACGAGGAGTTGTCGCTGCCGGCGATGCCGATCGCCGACGTGGCCATGCAACCCGACCGCCGACGGGTACTCCCCGGTGCCGATGTGGCCGGGCTTGCCGCCGGATACGGCCGGATGCTGGCGGCCCTGCCTTCCTCGGTGCGACCGACGTTCGTCCCGGTGCCCGGGTTCGCGCGCAGTGCCGTCGACGAGGTCCTGCGGGAGTCGATTCTGCGTGAGGCATCCTCCGCTGCATGGCTTCTCGGAGTCGGAGGGGTGGATCTGGTTCCGTCCCGAGCCATGGTTCTGCCCGGGCTCACGGACGAGTTGGCGGAGGTACTGGCAGATACGTTCCCGGATTTGGTTGCGCCGTCGATGTCCGGTCCACGACACGCAGCGGCGTTGGCTGCGGTCGACGTTCGTCGCATCGGGTTGGCGCGTTTCGCCGAGATGCTCACCGGTGTGGACCGCGAACCGGCGTGGTGGGGTCGGTTGTACGACGGGCTCGCGGCTCTGGTCGTCGACGGCGTTGCATCGGAAGAGCTTGCTGCACTTCCTGTTCCACTCGCTGACGGCCGTACGGTGACGGGGCCGCGCACGACGGTACTCGGCGACGGCATCAACAGTGCGATCGGAGTGCACTGGACTCGATTGGTTCACCCCGATGCCGCCCGACCTCTGTTGACGAGGCTGGGCGCGGCACAGTTGTCCGCCGCGGAGATGCTGTCCGATCCTGCGCTGGAAGCTCTTCTGGACGAACTGGACTGGGACGACGGTGATGCCGTCGACGAGCTGACCGACGCCGTACTCACTCTTGCCGCGAACGCCGACGGTTTGCCCGGGTGGCTCGGATCGATTCCGCTGGCCAGTTCCACCGGTGAACTGCGTGCGGCGGACGAATTGTTGCTGCCCGACGCACCGTTGGCGGCCGTCTTGTCCGAGGACTCGCCGTTCGGCACGGTCGATCCCGCCGTCGTACGTTCACACGGACCGGAAGCGCTACGCGCAGTGGGCGTCGGCTGGGGATTCGGGGTCGTCACCGACGACCTGCCGACCGAGCCGGATCACGACCTCGACGACGAGGCCGCGTGGTGGGCGTCGCTGGCCGATGACCCGGAGACGCTCGTCGCGGTCCGCGACCTGGATCTCGTGGACTCCGATGCCTGGCCGGAAGCGCTGTCTCAGCTGTTGGCGGACCCGAGAACACGCGCCGCGCTGCAGGATCGGGACGGATACACCGCGTGGTGGTTGCGGCGGCACGCCGTCGTCGACGGCGCGTCTGTCGGAACGTACCGTGCGCCGTCGGACACGACGTTCGACGGACTGCTCGACGTGTTCGAGCATCCGAGTGCGGACGATCTCGCAGCTGCGCTGGCGCCGAACCACTGCGACAGCGCCTGGTTCACCCGGCTGCTGATCGAGCGTCTCGCCGATCCCTCGCGCGCACCGACTCCTGCGGTGATCGCGACAACTCATACAGCGATCGCCGACGCAGTGGCGTCGGGGCGCGTCGAGGAGGACGATCTGGACCTGCCGCCGCAGGTTCGATCGGTGTCGGGTGCACTCGTCGACCCGATCGATGCGATGGTGCTCGATCGACCGTGGCTCGCCGCCGTCGTCGACGCCGACGTCACCGTGTTGTCGACACTGGAGTCCGCGTCCGTGCTGGCTTCGGTGCTCGATGTGCGCCTCGCCTCGGACGTTGTCCACGGTGATGTGCGGGGCGTGGGACGGGTGAGTTCCTTCGATCGTGAGTCGTCGTCGGTGTTGGCCTGCGCGGCACTGGGACTCGACCTGCCCGCGGGGCGGGTCGTCGTGCACCACGAGTTGATTGTTCGACTTCGCGGAGCTATGGCGGGGGAGCGAACCCTCGCCTGGTGGGTGACCGAGGACGGCGTCACTCACATCGCCGACAGCAGGGAGGTCGAAGGTGGACGCTGACGTCCTTCAGTGGATGGTCGAGCATCGCGTGGCCTGGGTGACGTCACTGTTCTGGGTGATCACGACACTCGGGAACACGGTGTGGATGTTCGTCTGGTCCATCGCGGGATGCGCAGCATTGCTGACATCCGGCCGTCGGCCCGACGCGATCATGGTCGGCGGCGCGATGTTGACGGGTTGGGGCGCAATGAGTCTGGCCAAGCTGCTGTGGGGGCGCGCCAGGCCACCGGTTCCGGAACGACTGGTCGAAATCTCCAGCTTTTCGTTCCCCTCCGGCCACGCGATGATGTCCGCCATCCTCGCAACGGTGACGATCGCCGTCCTGGTGACGTCACGGACGCCGTGGCTGCACAGGCGCAGCCTGCTGGCGCTGCCCGTCGCCGGCACCCTGGCGATCGGGTTCTCCCGGATCTACCTGGGTGCCCATTGGACGACGGACGTGCTGGCGGGCTGGGTGTTCGGAGCCCTGTGGGGATTGCTGTGGATCGTCGTGGTCCGCGCGATCAGCCGTGATCAGCGACCTTGAAAGTCGGACCGCTGCGCGATGACGAGGAGTTCGTCGCGCATCGAGGGGCTGCTGACTGCGTGCGCGCGTGCGTAGAGAGCGCGGAGCGAGCGGGTGTGGTTACGGCGGGTACGGAACTGCGAAACGAACTTCATGGCCTTGCTTTCGTGGATCATCCGGTTGCTTGAAACTGACATAACCAATAGTCCACGTTAAATCTGTGTAACTCAACCGATTCAGAGGTGAGTTTCCGCACGTCAGAGCTGTGTAGGGTGACGACGATTACGTGCAGCGGCACGACGTGACGTGGGTTATGAAGGTCGAACAGTCAGTTCAAGCCGCGCTGCGCGGTCTTGCTGCCGCGCCTCGATGCCGCGCGTTGGACCAGAAACACCACGTAACCGGTTGCTCCGACACCGATTCCGGCCCAACAGACGGGCAGCGCCGACGACCACCGCTCGCCGACGAGCAGAACGACGACGGTTGCCGCTATCCACAGGGCAAGTCCGGCCGCGAGCACCGGAGCCGGATCGGTCAGCCTGGGGCTGAGCTCGTTCGGTTCCGACTCGGGGTCCACGAAATGTAGGTTACCTCCATGGCCTTCCAGTCCCGGCTCCTGGACAACTACTTCAAGATCACCGAACGTGGATCCACCGTTGGATCCGAAGTGCGCGGCGGCGTCGTCACGTTCGTGGCGATGGCGTACATCGTCGTACTCAACCCGTTGATCCTCGGCAGCTTCTCGGCCGACGACGCAGCGGCCAAGACGGACGTGCTCGGCAACATCCTGCCGGTGTCGCAAGTCGCCGCCGTGACCGCGCTCGTCGCGGGATTCATGTCGATCCTGTTCGGCATCGTCGCCAACTATCCCTTCGGCATCGCAGCCGGACTCGGCATCAACACCCTCCTGGCGGTCACCATCGCACCCCAGGTCACCTGGCCCGAGGCAATGGGCCTGGTGGTGATCGACGGAATCATCATCGTGCTGTTGGCCGTCACCGGATTCCGCACCGCCGTGTTCAACGCGATCCCGTCCGAGCTGAAAGCTGCGATCGCAGCGGGTATCGGAGCATTCATCGCGTTCATCGGTCTGGTCGACTCCGGATTCGTCAGGAGAGTCCCCGACGCTGCCGGTACGACGGTTCCCGTCGGGCTCGGCATCGACGGCTCCATCGCGTCGTGGCCGACGGCCGTGTTCGTCTTCGGACTTCTCCTCATGGGCATCCTCGTCGCACGCAAGGTGCGCGGTGGTCTGCTCATCGGAATCGTCGTCACCACCGTCGTCGCGGCCATCGTCGAGGCCGTCACCGACGTGGGTCCGTCGCAGGGCGTCGACCCCAAGGGCTGGAACCTCAGCGTTCCGATTCTCCCGGATCAGCTCTTCCAGATCCCCGACCTGTCGTTGGTCGGAGACGTGAACCTGTTCGGCGCCTTCACCCGCATCGGTGTGCTGGCGGCAAGCCTGCTGGTGTTCACCCTCGTGCTCGCGAACTTCTTCGACGCGATGGGGACGATGACCGGCCTGGGCAAGGAGGCCGAACTCGTCGACGAGAAGGGCACACTCCCCGGAATCGGTAAGGCACTCGTCATCGAGGGAACCGGCGCCATCGCAGGCGGCGGTGCGTCGGCGTCGTCGAACACGGTGTTCGTCGAGTCCGCCTCGGGAATCGCTGAGGGCGCACGCACCGGCCTGGCCAACGTGGTCACGGGTGTGCTGTTCCTCGCCGCGATGTTCTTGACGCCGTTGACCGCCATCGTCCCGATCGAAGCAGCGGCCCCCGCCCTTGTCGTGGTCGGCGCATTGATGATCGGACAGGTCAGGGACATCGATTTCACGAAGTTCGAGATCGCCCTTCCCGCGTTCCTGACCATCCTCGTGATGCCGTTCACCTACTCCATCGCGAACGGTATCGGCGTCGGCTTCATCGCCTGGGTGATACTCGCGGTCGGTCGAGGCAAGGCCAAGTCGGTACATCCCCTGCTCTGGGTCGTCGCTCTACTGTTCGTGGCGTATTTCGTGGTCGGACCCATCACGGACGCGGTTACCTGAGCTCATCCTCGTTGCTAGGCGTAGTCTCCTCGCTGTGACGTCGGGAAATAACGTTAAGGACAACCGTGAATTGGCGAGCGACCTGTCGCTTGCCGTCGTGCGATTGACTCGTCATCTGAGGGGGAGACGGGTCGATTCGCAAGTGTCGCTGACTCAGCTGTCGGCCTTGGCCACGCTGAGCCGTGAGGGTGACATGACACCGGGGGCTCTTGCGGCTCGGGAGCGCGTGCAGCCACCGTCGATGACCAGGGTCATCGCGTCACTGGCGGACCTGGGATTGGTGGTGCGCACCGCGCATCCGACCGACGGCCGTCAGGTGATCGTGTCGTTGTCGCCCGCCGGGCACACGCTCATCGCGGACGAGGCAAGTGCTCGTGAGGCGTGGATGACTGCGCAGTTGGCCGGGTTGAACGAGACCCAGCTCGCAACCCTGCGCGATGCCGTGGGGATCATCAGCGCCTTGGTGAGCGAGTCCGAATAGGCAGGGGCCTCGTGAGGGCCGGAGTGGAGCCTGCGGAACGACTCGTTAGGCCAGGAGTGGAGCCTGCGGAACGACTCGTTAGATAGGTTTAATATCTATAGAGTGCCCGCAGCCTCGCCGATGTTCGCCGCGCTTCGAACGCGCAACTACCGATTGTGGGCGTCGGGGCAGATCGTGTCGCTAGTCGGGACCTGGATGCAACGTGTTGCTCAGGACTGGCTGGTTCTGACGTTGTCCGGAGGCAACGGTTTCGCCGTCGGGATCGTCATGGCGTTGCAGTTCGGTCCGACGTTGCTGCTGTCGGTGTGGGGCGGTGTGCTGGCGGACCGGTACGACAAGCGCAAGCTTCTGATGATCACGCAGGTTTTCGCTGCGGTGTGCGGACTGGTGCTCGGCCTGTTGGACGTGGGCAATGTCGTCGAACTGTGGCACGTCTACGTCATCGCGTTCGTGTTGGGGTGCTCGTCGGCCATCGACGCCCCGGTGCGTCAATCCTTCACCATCGAGATGGTCGGCAAGGAAACGCTGTCCAACGCAATTGCGTTGAACTCCATGACGTTCAACATGGCCCGAATCATCGGGCCTGCCATCTCCGGTGTCCTGATCACGCTTGTCGGAACGGGCTGGGTCTTTCTGATCAATGCAGCGTCCTTCACTGCCGTCTTCGGTGCATTGATCGCGATGCGCGCGAAGGACTTGTTCGCCGTGGAACGTGCCCCGCGCGCGAAAGGACAGGTGCGAGCCGGCTTTTCCTACGTGTGGGGCAGGCCTGATCTGCGAGTGTTGCTGGCGACGGTGTTCGTGGTGTCCACGTTCGGGTTGAATTTCCCGCTGAGTCTCGCGGTGTTGGCGCGTAACTCGTTCGGCAGCGGTGCTGACGCGTACGGGCTGCTGTCGACGACGCTGGCGGTGGGAACATTGCTGGGAGCGACGCTGGCAGCGCGACGATCGACGACGCCTCGGCTCCGGTTGTTCCTCGGGGCGATCATTGCGTTCGGTTTCTTCGAAATGCTCGTCGGATTGATGCCGAATTACGTGCTCGTTGCGCTGCTGCTGATTCCGACGGGTGCACTGAACCTGACGTTCTCGACGTCGGCGATGAACATTCTGCAGATGTCCGTACCGTCGGACATGCGCGGACGGGTCATGGGTATCTACATGCTCTGTTTCCTCGGGGGTACTCCGATCGGAAGTCCGGTCCTCGGGTGGTTGGCGGACGTACTGGACCCCCGCGCCCCTCTCGTCGTCGGCGGCGTCGTCTCGCTCCTGACCGGCGTGATCGCGGCCGTGTACCTGATGAAGCACAACGGTTTACGGATCGGGGTCAGCTGGGCCGCGCCGGGTCGTCGGCTGCCGTCCCTGGAGGTGACGTCAAATCCAGCCGTGGCGTCGCGCAACGGCTGACGCCTCGTGCCGATTGGCTGCTCCCAGTTTCGCTGCGGCCGAGGACAGGTAGTTGCGTGTGGTTCCCTGGGACAGGTGCGCGCGCGAGGCGATCTCGGCGATGGTCGCGCCGTCGGCTGCGAATTCGAGAACGTCCGCCTCTCGCGGGGTCAGTGGTGAATCTCCCGCGCCGATGGCTTCCGCGGCGAGCGATGGGTCGACGTATCGGCCGCCTCCGTGCACGGTCCGCACCACCTCGGCGAGCGTCGCGGCCGACGTCGTCTTCGGTAGGAAGCCGCGAACTCCGGCTTCCAATGCCTTCTTGAGATACCCCGGCCTGCCGTGGCTGGTGACGATGATGGCGGCACAGGTCGGGACGGCGCCGGCGATGAGTCCCGCGGCCTCGATACCGTCGATTCCCCCCATCTGCAGGTCGAGAACAGCGATGTCGGGTGAGTGTTCCTTCGCCGCGGTGACTGCGGCCTCCCCGGAATCGGACTGCGCGACGATGTCGATGTCGTCCTCGAGCGACAGCATCGTCGCGAGGGCGGAACGTATCAGATTCTCGTCGTCGGCCAGGAGTACGCGGATCATGAACCAACCTTAGGAGTGGAGCCTGCGGAATGACCGGGGTGGGCGGGAGTGGAGCCTGCGGAATGACCGGGGTGGGCGGGAGTGGAGCCTGCGGAATGAGTGGGGTGTGCATGGGTGGAGGCGCTTGTCGCTGCCGAGGCGAAGGTCGCGGTCAGGGTGAACTCGTCCTCGGTGAGGGTGGTGTCGACGGTTCCGCCGACGGCGGCGAGTCGTTCCCGGAGCCCTGCGAGTCCGGTGCCGTCGGTTGTCCGTTGCTGGTGGGGGACGTTGTTGGTGATGCGGACGGAGTTCTCGGTGACGTCGATGCTGCTGTGGGTGGCGTCGGAGTGGCGGAGGATGTTGGTGGCACCTTCGCGCACGATCCAGGCGGCGGCTTCGCTGAAGTCGGGTGAGACGTCGTCGGGGCTGCCGGTGACGGTCGTGTCGATGCCCGCGGCCCGCAGAAGTGAGCACGCACCGTTCAGTTCGCTCGCAAGGTCGATCGAGCGGTATCCGCGGACCAGTTGTCTGGCCTCGGTCATGGAGTGCTGAGCCAGGTCTCGGACTTCTTCCATCTGCTCGGCGGCGCGCTCGTCGCCGCGCCGGGACAGTGTGGCGGCGAGTTCGCTCTTGACCGCGATTGCGGACAACGCGCGGCCGACGACGTCGTGCAGGTCGCGGGAGAAGCGGAGTCGCTCCTCGGCGACGGACAGCAAGGCTGCCGCTTCACGGGACGAGTCGAGTTCCGTGACGACGGCCAGGAGCCACATGGACAGCTTGACCGTGGCTGCCATACCCACCACGACGACGAACGCGACGACGCCGGCGAGAGGGCCGTAGGGGGAGACGCCGGTTGCGACGCCGACGACCACGCCGATGGCCGCCGACCACCGCAGCGGGATCAGGGCCGTCACCGGGATGGCCACGATCAGTAACGCCCACATCTTGAACGTGGCCGTTCCGGCGATCCCCGCCACCGCGGCGGACACCGCCGTGATGGCGAGGGGCCACCGAATCTCGCCGCTGCGCATTCCGCCGATGATCGGCATTCGGTGCACCGTGATCGCGGTCGCGCCTGCGGTGACGGCGAGAGCGACTCCGGAGACCCACAGTCGCTCGGTCACCGATTCTGCGAGCGCGACCACTCCGAGAAGCACGACGATGCTCACGAACGACTGACGGGTGTAGAGCCGTACTTTGTCGACGTCGGTGGTGTCCCGCCATGTCGTTCGCGGATCGAGGTAGCGCCGCAGTTTCATGTTCACCACCTTTCCAGAGCCTGACCGAGGTCTCTAGGCACGCGGTTCCCAACGGAAGTGTGTCTTGGCGATCACGATCGACCCGACGATCCACGCGGCGATGACCAGAATCGGCTTCAGGGCGGGGGAGAAGGTGTCGGCGAAGGCGAGCGCGGCCGAATCCGGATCGGTGGTTCCGAGCCAGCCCAGGTTGACGACGTCGAGGACGGCCGCCATCGGAGTCAGGTCGATGACCGTGTCCACCGACTCGGGAACGATTCCCCGCAGGAACGACGTTCCGGCCATGGCGACGAGGATGATCGGCAGGCTGGTGATCTGTGCTGCCTCGGCGTTGCGGGTGAACGTCGAGGTGATCAGGGCCAGTGCAGCGAACAGTGCTGCGCCACCGCCGAATCCGACCACGAGGAGAATCGGGTTGACGGGGAGTCCGCCTCCCAGGACCGCGATGACGGCGACGATCACGATGGTCAGGACAATCGTCAGAGCGAACGACGGTACCGCCGGGCCGAGCAGGATCTGGTTGTCCGTCGCTTCACCGGTGCGAAGTCGCTTGAGCACCAGCTCGTCCCGTCTCGTGGCGTACGCCGAGAGCAGGTTGTAGTACACCAGGAACACGAGCAGGAACAGGGAGAAGACCTCGAGTGCGGAGGACACGATCGTGTCGGTCAACCCCGCGTCACTGTTCCGCCCGATGATCAGGACCACCACGGGGAACAGCAGCGGCATGATCATGGCGTTGAACAGCAGTACTCGGTTGCGGACGAGGAGGGTGAACTCCGAGCGCGAGAGAGTGGCCAGGGTGCTCATGCTGCAACTTCCTTACGATCGTCGAATTCGTCTGCGATGGAGAGGAACACGGTCTCGAGCGATGCGGCGCGTGCATCGAGTCCTTCGAGGCGTACTCCGGACTGTCGTGCCCACAGCAGCAGGTCGGTCAACGTGTCCTGCACGGTCTGGGTGGCGATGACGAGACGACCGCCTTCGATGTCGAGCGTCGCACCCGGTAGTTCGGGGAGCGTCACGGGTGGTAGCTCCAGATGGATCTTCGCAGGATGCCCCGAGATGACGTCCGCGACGGTTCCGCTACGGACGACGCGGCCCTTGTGCATGATCGCGAGCCGGTCGCACAGCTGCTCGGCTTCGTCCAGGTAGTGCGTGGTCAGCATGATGGTCACTCCGGACTGCTTGAGTTCCTCGATCAACGTCCATGTGTTGCGGCGACTCTCGGGATCGAGACCCGTCGTCGGTTCGTCGAGGAACAGCACACGCGGCTGTCCGATGATCGCGCAGGCCAGGTCCAATCGTCGTTGCTCGCCACCGGAGAGGAACTTGACCCGGGTGTCCGCGCGGTCCGCCAGATCCACTCGGGCGAGGACGTCGCGTGCCGGCAGCGGGTTGCTGCACGTGCCCGCCCACATCTCCAGGCTCTCGAGTGCGGTCAGGTCGGACGGAAGCCCACCCTTCTGGAGCATGATCCCCAGATTCGGGCGCACGTCGCGGCGGTCTCGGACCGGATCCATGTCCATGATGGACACGGTCCCTTCACTGGGGCGCGAAAGTCCCTGGATCACTTCGAGAGTGGACGTCTTACCGGCGCCGTTGGTGCCGAGGAGTCCGAACAGTTCGCCCTCCCGCACCGAGAGGTTCAGGTCGCTGACCGCCTCGAAGGAAGTCTTGCCGGTGCCGTACCGACGGGTCATGCCGTCGACTTCGATGATGCTCATCGCTTGCCCCACTCACGAAGACCGAACGCGAAGCGTGCCGCGAGGAACACGACCGCGACCACGGCGACTATCCACACGAGCGTGCTGGTTCCCACGAGGGCGATGACAGCGGCCAGGAGGGCAAGGGAGATGACGATGACGACGACTTCGCGCGCCATCGTCGGCGCGGGGCCGAACTCCATCAGGTCGGTGAAGAGGTTTCCTTCGTCTGGTTGTTTCATGAGAATAACTCTCGCCCGATCGGGCCGCGACCAGTAGTGCTGTGCGTCATCGGCTGGCGTGACGATGTCACGGCCGAGCCATGACAAATGTCAGGGGGCGGAGACGAGCTCCACCTGATCTCCACCCGTGGGTCGATACGAATGCACTCGATCGTTCCTAGCGTTGTGGACATGAACATCACCTGGATCGTCCTCATCGCAGCTCTGGTTCTCTACCTACTGTTCCGCCGCATGACGGGTCAGATGATCGAAGCCCGCCGGACATTGGTGCTCCCCGGCATCATTGCGGTCATCGGCGTCGCGAGTATCGGGTCCGTCGGCATCACCCCGATGGCCGTTGCCTTCGTGGCGTTCGGCGCCGCCGTCGCCGCGGCTCTGGGAGTGCTTCGCGGGTTCACCATCAAGATAGAACCCCGCGACGGCTTCGCCTTCATGCGCTACACGGTCGCGTCGGTGGCCCTGCTGATCGCGTCGGTTGCCGTACGTCTGGTCGCGTCACCGATCGAAGCCTCCATCGACGCGTCGGCAGCAACCGTCGCAGGACACGCGCTGATGCTGTCGCTGGGCGTCGGCTTCCTCGCCGAGGGCCTGGTGGTTCTCTACCGCGCCACGCGTACCGGGCACACCATTGCATGGCAGGCACGCAAGACCGGTGACCACGCGGTGTGGCGGCACGGAGCCGCCCGCGCGGCGTGAGTGACAGACTGAATCGGTGTTGACCCCGTACTTCGCGGCGGTGATCGTCGTCGCCTCGTTCCTCACCCTCCGCCCACTCGGGGTGGAGGGTGAGGGCCTTCTCGTGCTGTGCCTGCTCGTCGTCAACAGCGTCGTCATGTCGGTGCGGACGGCGCCGGAGAAATGGGTGCCGGCACGGGTGGGCAATGGCTTGATCGGTGTCGGAATCGTCGCCTCCGCGGCCCTGCTTCCGTTCGCGACCGATTCCATCGCCTCGGTGTTCCCGTTCTTCGTCGCGGGCAGTATCGGGTACCGCTTCCGTCCGTCGGTGTCGTTGCCGCTCGCGGCATCGGTGAGCGTCGCGTGTGCGGTGTCGCTCGCGGTCGCCGACGCCTGCGGCATCGACACCTGGCCGCCCATTGCCGGATTGGTCGTCGGCATGCCGGCGCTTCTCGGTTATTCGCGACGTAACCGGGTGGCGGCACTGGAGGCACAGGTTCGTGAACAAGCGCTCGCCGAACGGGCCCGGATCGCTCGCGACATCCACGATGTTCTCGCGCATTCGTTGTCCGGGGTGACCATGCAGCTCGAGGTCGCCGACGCGTTGCTCGACGGCAATCGGATCGAGTCCGCCCGCGAATCGATCAGACGGGCGCAGTCGTTGTCGCGAGAAGGCCTCGTGGAGGCACGTCGCGCGGTACAGGCACTGCGCGACGACGCCCTCCCGCTGGTGCCGACGCTGCGTGATCTCGTCGGCGATCAGGCGAGGTTCGAGGTGCACGGATCACCGCGAGAACCGTCGGTCGAGGGCTCGCAGTTCCTGATTCGTTCCGTTCAAGAGGCGATGACCAACGCGCATCGGCACGCACCTCACGCACCCGTCGACGTCGCATTGACCTTCCACCCGAAGAGCATCGAACTGACCGTCGACAATCAGGCGTCCGAGTTGCCGAGCGCAGTCGTCGGCAGCGGGATGGGTCTGGTCGGGATGCGTGAACGAGCCGCCCTCGTCGGTGGCACGGCGACGGCAGGGCCGACCGATCAGGGGTGGCGCGTACACGTCACACTCGACGCATGAGCGTGCGCGTGGTGATCGCCGACGACCAGACGTCGGTGCGAGAAGCCCTGGCGACGATGCTCGATCTCGTCGAGGACATTTCCGTCGTCGCGACAGCGTCCGACGGCGAGGGGGCGATCGCGGAGGTGGACCGCGTCGATCCCGACGTCGTCCTGATGGACCTTCGCATGCCGGGGATCGGTGGGGTGGAGGCGACCACGCAGCTGCATCGACGACACCCGGACCTGCCCGTCGTGGTGCTGACGACCTTTGCGGACGACGACTCCATCCTCGGCGCGCTCGGCGCAGGGGCCGTCGGATATCTGACCAAGGATGCCGGACGACACGAAATCGCTGCGGCGCTCCGCGCGGCGGTGGCAGGTCAGTCGGTACTCGACCGTGCGGTGCAGGCGCGCCTGCTGGCCGTCGCCCGACCTGCGGCGCCGACCACCCCTCCAGTGGAGCTGACCCCACGCGAAACCGAGGTGCTCCGTCACATCGCGGAAGGGCTCACCAACCGCGAGATCGCTTCGGCGTTGTTCGTCAGCGAAGCGACCGTCAAGACTCACATCAACAACCTGTTCGCCAAGGCCGGACTGCGGGACCGGGCGCAGGCTGTGCACTACGCCTTCACCAACGGTGTGGTCGGCCGGCCGTAGATTCCTAGAAGGCCCAGCCCATGACCGAGGCGCGGTCGGTGGAGAAGGCCAGGTCCACGGTGTGCAGCGCTTCCGGGTCACGTGCCCACAACCGCGATGCCGCCGCGAACCTGGTGGCGCTGTGGGTGCCGAAATACATCGCCGAGAGGACGTCGAGCTTCATCGTCGCGTCCGGTGCTGCTTCGGTACGCGTCACCGACGCACGTCCTTCGGAGATGGTCACGTCGAAGGTGCCGCCTGCGTTCAGGAACGGATCTTCGATGTCGAGGACGAACTGAGCGTCGACTCCGTAGGTGCGGGCCTCCAACGCAGCCTTGACGTCCATGACCCGGCACCACAATGCGTCGTGGTGGGCGGTGACCTTCGGTAGCCGATTGCTGGTGAGCAGGAACGGTAACGCTTCGTCGGGAGCCTGGTTGACTTCGATGGTGTCGACGAGGTCGACCCCGGCGAGTACCTGCCACAGCTCCGCGTACGCCTGATCGGTGACGGCGATGAATTCCTGGACGACGATCTTGGACTCGGTCGGGCTGCGCCGGTAGGCGACGTAACCGTCGGCGTGCGCGATGAAGAACAATTCGGTGAGTCCGTGCCTACGGTTCTCGCGGTCCGCGAAGAAGCGCTCCCAGCGAATGGGCGGCTTGGGCTGTGCTCCGGCCGTCCTGCGCTGCCACCGGTGGTAGATGTCCGGGAGGAGGCTCGCCGCCTCGGCCGATTCGATGAGGCGAACCCCGGTGACGGGAGGGACGTCCTTGTGGAACTGCGCGAACCGGCGATCGAGTACCACCGAATGTTCTTCGGTGGCAGGTCCGTAGCCGAACCGGCCGTAGATGGTGGCTTCGCTCGCGGTGAGAAGCGACAGCGGCGCACCCGCCTTCTCTAGCTTCTCGTGTTGCCGGGTGAACATGCGCCGCAGGATTCCGCGCCTACGGTGCGTCGGCGCGACCGACACCCACGACACACCCGACGCGTCCACCTGCGTGCCGCCGGGGACCGTCACCGACATCGGAAAGTGCATCGCGACGCCGACGGGCGCATCCCCGTCCCACGCCATCACGACGTGTTCTGAGCTGGTCAGTATCTGTGTTTCCGCCAGGTCCTCGGAATTCTGGTGCTCGCCGAACGCGTGCGCGTCGAGCAGCGCCACGGCATCCCAGTCGTCGTCGGTGGCGGTACGGATCGTGATCGTGTCGTCGGTAGTCATCGCTCCTCAGCTTGGCATAGACGGGGGCGCTTTTCATGCGGGTGGGAAGATGGACACGTGGTACACGTAATCGACATCGAAAACTCGGCGGACCCGCGGCTCGACGACTTTCGCGATCTCAACTCGTCCGACCGTCGACCCGATCTGCCCGAGGGTAAAGGCCTGGTGATCGCGGAAGGTGTGCTCGTGGCCGAGCGTCTGCTCACCTCGAGGTTCGCTCCCATCAGCCTTCTCGGTGTCGACCGCCGCCTGAAAGAGCTGGGCGACCGACTCGACGGCGTCGACGTGCCCTTCTATCGGGCGACGGCGGAAGTGATGGCCGAGGCCGTCGGTTTCCACCTGAACCGTGGCGTTCTCGCCGCCGCGCACCGCCCGCCGGATCTGGAGCTCGCGGACGTACTCGACGGCGCCAGAACCGTCGTCGTGTTGGAGGGCGTCAACGATCACGAGAACCTCGGGTCGATGTTTCGCAACGCCGCCGGCCTCGGTGCCGACGCCGTGTTGTTCGGTGCCGCGTGTGCGGACCCGCTCTACCGTCGCGCGGTGCGAGTGTCGATGGGGCACGTTCTTCGGGTGCCGTTCGCCCGTGTTCCGGAGTGGCCCCGGGGTCTGAAGATGCTGAAGGACCGAGGGTTTCAGACGATTTCACTGACGCCCAATCCGTCGGCGATTCCACTGGCGGAGGCGATGACCGGGGAGAAGGTGGCTCTGCTGCTGGGCGCCGAAGGACCAGGACTGACCGAGCACGCGATGCGCGCCACCGACGTCAGGGCGCGGATCCCGATGGCGCCCGGCACCGATTCGCTCAATGTCGCCACGGCCGCCGCGATGGCGTTCTACGAACGTGTTCGGCTGCAGTCGTCGTGACCGACAGGGGCATTGCACGCGACCGTGACGTGTTGTTCACCGGCATCCCGGTGGCAGTGTTCGTGGCCGTGCTCGTCGGCGCTGCCCTGACGGCGTTCGGACAGGAACTCGCCCACATCAACGTGTTTCTCGCGATCGGAATCAACCTGATAGTCGTCGGCGGTGCGGCTCCGACCGTACTGCGGTGGCGGTCGACGCGGGTCTGGCGTTGGCCGGTGTACGGCGTCTGCGTCGGCGGAGTGCTCAGCTTTGTGGCTCTGGGGATTTCCGTCGCAGCCAACGCATGAACTTGCGGTCGGTCGGTGCGGACACCGGTGCGGGAGCCTCGGCGGCCGGTTCTTCGCCGGGTGTGTAGAGCGCAAAACCGGACGCGGGAATGGGCGTCGGATCGAACTCGTCGCCGCGCGGCGCTCCCGTGTAGCGGAAGCCGAGCCATTCCGCGTTGGCTGCTTCCGCGAATTCCTGCGGATGGAACGGAAGCGATTGTGGGTCCGGCAACACCCCGGGTGGATAGATCAACGGGCGTTCGCCTGCCCAGAACGGTCGCTCCCACACGAGCGGCAGGCCGAGGTCCTCGTAGATGTAGATCGGCGTCGCGCTGAACGAGCGGCGAAGGGTTCCGTGTTCCCAGTAGGCGAACGCTCCCCACGCATTCTCCGGGTCGGTCGCAACGAAATACGTGCGCTCCGAGGCGAGAGGACGTACCCAGGACTCCGGGATGAGCGACGGCTTGGCGATCGACAGGTTCGTCGAACACACGACGGTGGTGCCCGGGTAACAGCCGACGAAGATCGAGTCGGGTCCGACTCCGGCGGACCGAGGTAGAGGGCTCTGCGTCGTCGACAGCGCCGTGAGGTCCGGGATCAATCGACCGACGAGAGCCGCGGCGGCAGCATGATCGGACGCCGTCGTCTCGCGTAACAAGGACGCCGGGTCAGGTGCGTCGGTGTACCAGATGGTCGATACTTTGACCCCCACTCCCGGCACCCTTCTCGACTGTCAGCGGTTCATGTCAGCTGTGCCCGCTGCTGCGGACACCCAGCAAAACATCTTCCCACGACGGCATCGCCGGTTTACCCCTCTTGTCCTTTTTCGGTGCCGGAAGTGCATCATGTTTGGGCTCGCTCACAACGACGTCGGCCGGTTCGTCGTCGGCAGCGTCGTCCAGTTCACTGTCCGCGGTGGTGCCGTAGTACTCGTCGAACGTCTGCTGCGACTCTTCCTGCGGGGCGACCTCGAGGGCGCGGACCGGCGCGAGACCGCGGAGCTGACGGCCGAAGTCCGGATCGACCAGCTCGGCCGCCGCGTCGTCCAGGGCGGTGATGGTGCCGCCGTGGCCGTCGGGCAGGAACTGCCAGTGAGCTTTGTTGGTGGTTCGGCCTGCCTGCCATTTCAGCTGCGCGACCCACTTGTTGTCCTCGTCGCGCCAAGCGTCCCACGTGGCCTCGTCGAGGTGGTGTCCGCGTGCACGGAACGCCAGTGCGACGACCTCCGCGAGGGTCTGCACCGCGGGTCCGTCGTGACGAAGGGGGTGACCGGATTGCGCCATCGTCGCGGCCTGCGAGCGTTCGAGCAGAACGGGATGGGCGAAGACCTCGACACGGCTCAGTGCCATTCCGGAGTCGCTCGCCACCTGTTCGACGGTGGCACCCGCTCGAATTCGGGCCTGGATCTCCTTGGGGCGTAGCAAACTGTCCATTTCGATCTCAATCTGTCCTAGTCGAGCGATGTCGCCGCGAGAGGCCGCGCGGAGTTTGTCGTCGGCCGGAAGCCGGAATTTGTCGCCGGTTTTGGGATCTGCGCAGATCACGTACTGCCCATCGGGTTCGAGACCGACCACGCGTAGATCCCGCACCTTGACCTCCTCATCGCGCCGACTCGCGATATCGTCCTCGTCGACAGTAATCCACTCGTGACGTCGAGTGCGTCTGCGACACGCACCCGTCGCGTTCTTGTCAAAGACTAGTCATTGCGCTAGTCGGGTGCACGGATTCCGTCGCATCGACGTCAATGCGCTTGTCGCGGAGTGTATTTGCGTCGTGGTGCAGGAAGTACGCGCCCAACGCCAATCCGATGCAGAGAGCCGTTGCGTGGCCGAATGCGGTGAACGACGGATCGGCGATCGCGGAGGCTCCGACGAGAGCCAGCCAGCCGCCCGCCCAGAGCGCCCGCCACGGCCCGCGAAGGTAGCCGATCAGTGATCCCGCAACGGCCGCCGCCGCATAGCTGACGCCGACGTCGACGGCTACTGCGAGTGAATCCTCCAGCCAGTCGGCGTGGATTCCGACGAAGAGGCCGGCTGCGACGAGTACCGTCGCACCGATGTGACCGGCGGCGAAGGCCAGCAGGAATCGCGTGGACCCCGAGATCCACTCGGCGACCGCGAAGAGAAACGCGACGGCACCGAGCCACACCCAGTTCGGTTCACCGTCGGTCAGGAATGCGCTCGCGACGAGCGTGCCGACGTGACCGTCGCCGAGATTGTGCAGGTTGGTGCTGGCGCGAAGAAGAACATGCCATTGTGCGTGCGGGCCGAGGTGCCCGACGAGTATCGCGGCAGTCGCGGCCAGGACCGAGTAGGTGATCGTGACTTTCAGTCGCAGAAGGATCGCCGGCCAACGCACAAGGCGCCCCCTTCGAGATAGTTGCAGATGCCAACTAGTTTAACTCTCGAAGGGAGCGCCCGAGCTGTGAGCTTGCTGCCGACCCGGTGCAGGTCAGCTGAGGGCGGACACGACCCAGTCGATGCTCTTCGTCAGTGCGGTGACGTCGTCCGGCTCGATTGCCGGGAACATGCCGACGCGCAGCTGGTTGCGTCCGAGCTTGCGGTACGGCTCGGTGTCCACGACACCGTTCGCGCGCAGAACCTTCGCGACCTGGGCGGCGTCGACCTTCTCGTCGAAGTCGATGGTGCCGACGACCTGGCTGCGGTGCGCGGGATCCGCCACGAATGGAGTGGCGAACTCGCTCTTCTCGGCCCAGTCGTAGAGACGCGAGCTCGAATCCGCAGTGCGCTTGGTCGCCCAGTCGAGGCCACCCTTGTCGTTCAACCATTCGATCTGGTTGGCGAACAGCAGGAGCGTGGCGACCGCCGGGGTGTTGTAGGTCTGGTCCTTGCTGCTGTTGTCGATCGCGATCGGCAGCGACAGGAAGTCCGGAACCCAGCGGCCCGACGCCTGGATCTCGTTGACGCGCTCGAGCGCTGCGGGGCTGAACAGGCCGACCCACAGGCCACCGTCGGCGGCGAAGTTCTTCTGCGGCGCGAAATAGTAGACGTCGGAGTCCGCGACGTTCACGGGGAGCCCGCCTGCGCCACTCGTCGCGTCGATGGCGATGAGCGCGTTCTCGGAACCGGCCGGGCGGCTGACCGGAATGGCCACACCCGTCGACGTCTCGTTGTGCGCCCACCCGATCAGGTCGACGGACGGATCCGACGTCGGTTCCGGAGCACTGCCGGGCTCTGCCTTCACGACGATCGGGTCACCGATGAACGGGTTGTTCTTCGCGACCGAGGCGAACTTGGAGCTGAACTCACCGTTGGTCAGGTGCAGCGACTTCTCGCGGATCAGGCCGAAGGCCGCGGCGTCCCAGAATGCGGTGGTTCCACCGTTACCGAGCACCACCTCGTACCCCTCGGGGAGGTCGAAGAGGTGCTTCAGGCCACTGCGTACGCGTGCGACGACGTCCTTGACCGGCTTCTGGCGGTGGCTCGTACCGAACACGGACGCACCGACATCCACCAGAGACTGCAGCTGCTCGGGGCGAACCTTGGACGGTCCGCAGCCGAAACGTCCGTCGGCGGGCAGAAGATCAGCGGGAATGATCGGCAATTCGGCCATTGAGCAGCGCATCCTAAGCATCGAGGGAACAGGCACATACAGGCTAGTCCAAGTGGGTCGCTCGCAGGTCGCCGGTCTCCACGCGCACGTTGTCCTGGACGCGAGGGTTGCAACCTGCGCATGGGGCTGGAACCTGCGCGTTCACGGTCCGGTGGAGACCGAATGTGCCGTTCGGTCCGGTGGGGTCCGGCTGCGCGGGTTGCAGTGGGCGCGTGTGCTGCAGTACGCGCAGGCGCTGTAAGGTGCGCGTTCACGGTCCGGTGGAGACCGAATGTGCCGTTCGGTCTGTTGGAGTCCGGCTGCGCGGGTTGCAGTGGGCGCGTGTGCTGCAGTACGCGCAGGCGCTGGAAGGTGCGCGTTCAGGGGTAGGTAATTGTGCGGGGTGCGGGTAGGCCGGCCGCCGTCTCGAATGCGCGTCGCAGCTTCGCCAAGAATTGTTCGGGATGAGCGAGTTCGGCCCATGTGCATCGCACGAACACCCAGCCGAACGATCGAAGTTCGTCTTCGCGCCGTTTCTCCTCGATGACCGCCTCCGCCGGCGTCTGACCTGGCCTGAGGTACTTCGAGTACTTGACATCGCCGTCGAATTCGAGGATGACGCCGATGAGGAAGAGGAAGTCGACCCGACCCAGGAACTTTCCGGTTTCGCTGTACAGCTTCACCTGCAGGTCCGGAAGTTCGATGTTCGACGCGCGGAGCAGAACACGGGTCCTCGATTCACCGACGCTTTCACTTCGCGCATCACACGCAGCGAGCGTCCGCCGTGCGCTGACGACGCCCCGGCCGGCAGACCTGGCGAGGGCAGCAGCGATGCCGGTGACGGTGACCGAACCACTGTGCAGTGCCGCATCCCCGACGCACACTCCTGCTTCGAAGGGCAAGGTGCGCAGCAGATCCGCGACGGTGCGGTCCGCGGACGTGACCGGGATGCCGTCGACCACCGTCACATCGTCTTCGGTGAGGGGAGCGGCGTGGACATGACTTTTGCTGGTTTTGCGTCCGCCCGATGTCCGGTTGGTGGTGACGTGAACCTTGGTCAGGTCCGGCGCCCACATCGCAAAACCGTGAACCGCCGCTGCCGATTGATGGCTCACGACCAGCTCGCTTCTGGCGGCGGACAAGTGCGCGCGGACAGCCAACACATGCTGCTCCTCGGGACGCATCGTGACGAGTGCAGCCGTCGGTGCGAAGGCTCCTCGTCTGAGTGACGTGATGGTCCCGGCGGACTTCGCGGACCGGATGTCGTTGTCCGTGGAGCCGGTTCGGATGAGAGCGCTTCGCAGCAGCAACGGGTCGCGTCGGTTGTCCATGCGACCATGCTGACCTGCGAAAGTAGTCAGCGCTAGATGTGGATGACGAACCTGTGGATAACCGAATTTCGTGTATAACCCGGTGTGAGCGAATGTGCCGTTCGGTCACCTGGGCGCGCCTGCGCGGGTTGCAGTGACTGCGCCTGTTGCAGCACGCGCTCCCACTGAAACCCGCGCGTCGAGCGATCGAGTGAGCGACCGACGCTGCGCCGATGTCAGACGATCTGTCCCCAGCCGTCGACGGATTCGGGTGTGCGTGGTGCGGGGCCGGTGTAGATGGCGGCGGGGCGGACGAGTTTGCCGAGGCGTTTCTGTTCGAGGATGTGGGCGCACCATCCGGCGGTGCGGCCGCAGGTGAACATGGCGGGCATCATCTGCGCGGGTACTTCGGCGAAGTCGAGGATGACCGCGGCCCAGAATTCGACGTTGGTTTCGATGGGACGGTCGGGGCGGCGTTCGCGGAGTTCGGCCAGGGCTGCTTGTTCCAATGCGGCTGCGACTTCGTAGCGCGGGGCGTTCAGTCGCTTGGCGGTTGCGCGCAGGACGCGGGCGCGGGGGTCTTCGGCGCGGTAGACGCGGTGTCCGAAGCCCATGAGCTTTTCCTTGCGGTCGAGGATGCCTTTGACGAGGGCGCGGGCGTCGTCGTTCTTCTCGACTTCCTCGATCATCGGGAGGACGCGGGCGGGTGCGCCGCCGTGCAGTGGGCCGGACATGGCACCGATGGCTCCGGAGAGTGCGGCGGCGACGTCGGCGCCGGTGGAGGCGATGACGCGGGCGGTGAAGGTGGAGGCGTTGAGGCCGTGTTCGGCGGCGGAGACCCAGTAGGCGTCGATGGCTTCGGTGTGCGCGGGGTCGGGGTCGCCTTTCCAGCGGGTCATGAAGCGTGCGGTGACGGTTTCGCACTGGTCGATCTTCTTCTGCGGCACCGCTGGCTGGTAGATGCCGCGTGCAGATTGTGCGACGTAGGACAGTGCCATGACCGAGGCGCGGGCGAGTTGGTCGCGGGCGGTGGCGCCGTCGATGTCGAGCAGGGGTTGGTAGCCCCAGATGGGGGCGAGCATGGCCAAGCCGGCTTGGACGTCGACGCGGACGTCGCCGGTGTGGATGGGAAGCGGGAACGGCTCGGCCGGTGGGAGTCCTGGTCCGAAGCGGCCGTCGACGAGCAGTGCCCAGACGTTGCCGAAGGTGACGTGTTTGGCGACGAGGTCTTCGATGTCGACGCCGCGGTAGCGCAGTGCGCCGCCGTCCTTGTCGGGCTCGGCGATGTCGGTGGTGAACGCGACGACGCCTTCGAGACCACTGACGAAATCTTCGGGAACCTGTTGTACAGCCATGACCGTAGGACTCTCCTTGTAGCCTCGCGACTCGCGTTCGAGCTTGCCTGGTCAGAACTGTAGCGCCTCGTACTCGGGAGTAACGTGGCGGTTCGTGCACCGAGACAGGCAACCGCGCGACACTTCACCTCTGGCCGATATGCGGGTCGACTACAAGCAGGACGCCGACGTGGATGCGGAGCGGCTGCTCGGCGGCTGGCTACCGGTGGCGCAGCAGTGGCTCGCCGACGCTGTCGAGGCGAAGGTCGCCGAGCCCAACGCGATGGTTCTCGCGACCGTCGACACCGACGGTCGGCCGTCGACCAGGACGGTGTTGTGCAAGGGTCTGGACGCCGACGGCGTGGTGTTCTACACCAACTACGGATCCGACAAGGCCACCCAACTCGCTCACAACCCGTACGCCTCGGTGACGTTCCCGTGGATCGGTATCGAGCGGCAGCTCACCTTCCGAGGGGCCGTCCGGAAAGTGTCTGCGGAGGACACTGCGGCGTACTTCGCGTCGCGGCCTCGCGGGTCGCAGCTCGGGGCGTGGGCGTCGCAGCAGTCGCGGCCGATCGATTCCCGTGAGGCGCTCGAAGCGGCTCTGGCAGAGGTCGCTCGCAGGTTCGACGGTGTGGACGTGCCGGTTCCGCCCGGTTGGGGTGGGTTTCGGCTGAGTCCGGAGACCGTGGAATTCTGGCAAGGCCGAACCAACCGGTTGCACAACAGAATTCGGTTGACGACGTCGACTCGGCTGGTGGAGCGCCTGCAGCCGTGAATGCTCTTCGCGGTGTCCTGGCCGACACCACTCCGCTGAAGACCCCTGCCTATCGACGCTTGTGGCTCGCCAACATCATCACCGTCATCGGTGCGCAGTTGTCGATCGTCGCTGTGCCGCAACAGGTATTCCAGATCACGCTCAGCTCGGCGTACGTGGGGTTGACGGGCGTGTTCGCGTTGGTTCCGCTGATCGTGTTCGGGCTGTGGGGCGGTGCGCTCGCGGACGTGATGGATCGTCGGACGTTGTTGATGTGCACCACGTTCGGTCTGATCGGTACGTCTGCGCTGTTCTGGCTGCAGGCGTTCCTGAATCTGAACAACGTATGGGTCGTTCTGGTTCTGTTGGCCGTTCAGCAGGCATTCTTCGCCGTCAATCAGCCGACGCGCAGTGCGTTGCTGCCGCGCATCCTTCCTCCCGGTCAACTTCCGGCCGCGAACTCGCTGAATATGACGGTGATGAACTTCGGCGCCATCGCTGGACCGTTGAGCGCCGGAATCCTGATCTACTACATCGGCTTGGAGACGCTGTATCTGATCGACACGGTGTTCCTGTTCGCGACGCTGTGGGCGGTGATCAAGCTCCCCGCGATCCCTCCTTCCACGGCTGGGCAGCGTGCCGGGTTGCGTTCGGTGTTCGACGGTTTCGCCTATCTGGCGACGCAGAAGGTGCTGCTCGCGTCGTTCGTGGTCGACATCATCGCGATGGTGTTCGGTATGCCGCGGGCACTGTTTCCTCAGATCGCGCACGAAAGCTTCGGTGATCCGGCGTCGGGCGGGCCGGTTCTCGGCATGCTGTTCGCGGCGATGTCAGCGGGTGCGGTGGTGGGAGGCGTGTTCTCCGGGTGGCTCCCGCGTGTGAAACGGCAAGGCATGGCTGTGATCGTCGCGATCACGGTGTGGGGTGCGGCGATGATCGGTTTCGGTGTCGCGGTCGGTCTCGCGTCCGACGGTGCGACGACGGTGGCGTTGTGGTTCGCGCTTGCGTTCCTCGCTCTGGGCGGCGGGGCCGACATGATTTCGGCCGCATTCCGATCGACGATGTTGCAGACCGTCGCGACGGACGAAATGCGAGGTCGGCTGCAGGGAGTGTTCATCGTCGTGGTCGCCGGCGGCCCCAGGATCGGTGATGTCCTGCACGGTGCTGCGGCGGCGTCGGTGGGTACCGCGGCCGCGGCGGCGGGCGGCGGAGTGCTCGTCGTGATCGGTGTATCGCTTGCCGCGCTGGCTCTTCCGGCATTCATTCGGTACCGGGTCGGGAGTGTAGCCCGCGGAATGACCGAATAAGCCTGCCAGGTAGTGGACAATGGCAGCCATGGCTGACGCATATTCGATCTCGAGCGGGAAGTACCGGGCGGAGATCGCCGCGGCAGGTGCCGGTCTGAGGCTGCTCGAGTTCGACGGATCGCCGTTGACCGAGACGTGGGAAGCTGGGACGAAACCGCCGCTGTCGGCGGGCCTGGTGCTCGCTCCGTGGCCCAACCGCGTCGCCGACGGTGCATTCACCTTCGGCGGTACGGAACACCAGTTGGAGATCACCGAACCGTCTCGAAACAATGCAAGCCACGGTTTCGTGCGCAGGGTCGACTGGACGCTCGTGGACAGAACGGAGTCACGGGTCGAGCAGTCGGTGGACGTCGGGCAGCACCCGGGGTGGCCGTACAGCGTGGAGGTGTCGGTCGTGCACGAACTGTCGGACAGCGGGCTCACCGTGACCGCGTCGGCGACCAACACCGGTGAGTCCGACGCTCCTTACGGCATGGGTTTCCACACGTTCGTGCGCGTCGGCGACGTTCCGCTCGACGACTGCACGTTGGAGTTCTCCGCCGGGACCCGCCTGCAGCTCGACCCCGTACGCAACCTGCCCAACGGTCCGTCGGTGCCGACCGCGGGGTCGGAGTTCGATTTCTCGGCGCCGAGGCTCATGAAGGACGTCTGGCTCGACACCCCGTTCAGCGCCGAAGTGCCCGACGCCGACGGTAGGGCCTGGCACGTTCTCCGAGGGCCGGACGGCAGCGGCACCGGTCTGTGGACGGACCGGGAGTTCGATTGGGTGCAGGTGTTCACGGCCGATCCGGCGCATGATCAGGCGTATCCGGATCGTGGTCGTGCGGTGGCCGTGGAACCGATGACCTGCCCGCCCGACGCGTTCAATTCCGGCGTCGACGTGATCGTGCTGACGCCGGGAGAAACCTGGACCGGCTCTTGGGGAATGGAGTTTCTGACGCGATGACGATTCTGGTGTGCGGCGAGTCCCTCGTCGATCTGGTTCCGGTGCACGAAGGTCCGTTGCTCTCGCCGAAGCTCGGGGGTGGCCCGTTCAACGTCGCGGTGTCGCTCGGTCGTCTGGGCACGAACGTGTCGTTCCTGTCGAGGGTGTCCACGGACGCGTTCGGGGAGCAGATCCTCGGCAGTCTGCACGATGCAGGCGTCGACACCACGTGGGTGCAGCGTGGCGCCGAGCCGACCACGTTGGCGATGACCACCCTCGCCGACGACGGTAGCGCTCAGTACTCGTTCTACGCGGACGGTACGGCCGATCGTCTCGTCGGTGATCCGGGTGAGTTGCCGGACGAGATCACGACGCTGTCCTTCGGCACGCTGTCGCTTCTGTACGAGCCCGGCGCGTCGATGTACGCGGCTCTGCTGCACCGTGCGCACGCGGCGGGGAAGCTGACGATGCTGGACCCCAACATCCGTCCGGCTGCCATCGACGGCACCAGTGGAGACATCACAGCCGATGGTTTTCGCACCCGATTCAAGTCGTGGTTGCCGTCGGTGGACATCTTGAAGGTCAGCGAGGACGACTCGTATTGGTTGGGGCTCGGCCCGGAGGGAACGACGGTCGACGACTGGCTCGCGGCGGGCGTCGCGGCGGTCGTCATGACGCGGGGAGGCGACGGTATCTCGGTGTTCACCGCGTCGGGCGAATTCTCGGTTCCGGGGGTGCCCGTCGATGTGGTCGATACCATCGGTGCAGGTGACACCGTGCACGGAGCTTTACTCGCTTTTTTGACAAACGAGACCATTATCACAACGCGTGACCTGAAAGACATGGGCGCGGGAGACTGGGAAGCAGCACTGAGGTTCGCCGCACGAGCTGCTGCCATCACGGTTTCTCGTCCGGGTGCCGACCCTCCGTGGGCGTCCGAGCCGCCGAGAGACTAGTTTCTCTATCGACTGCAGTAAGTGTCCGATTTAAGTACGTATCCGTTACATGAGTTCGAGAGGGACCATTCGTGCCCGCTGAGAATGACGCAAAAGCCACCCTCGTTTACCCCGGTGGCGAACACAGCATGTCCATTGCCAAGGCAACCGAAGGCAATGACGGCATCGAGCTGGGTAAGTTGCTGGCCGAGACCGGCTACACGACGCTCGACGGCGGATTCGTCAACACCGCGTCGACGAAGTCTGCGATCACCTACATCGACGGTGCCGCAGGGATCCTGCGCTACCGCGGCTACCCGATCGAACAGCTGGCCGGCAAGTCGAGCTTCATCGAGGTCAGTTACCTGCTGATCTACGGTGAGCTCCCCACTGAGGACCAGCTCGAGAAGTTCACCGACAAGATCCGCAGGCACACACTGCTGCACGAGGACCTCAAGCGATTCTTCGACGGTTTCCCGCGCAACGCTCACCCGATGCCGGTTCTGTCCAGTGCGGTCAACGCGTTGTCCGCGTACTACCAGGATTCGTTGGATCCGAACAACCCCGAGCAGGTCGAGCTCTCGACCATCCGCTTGCTCGCGAAGCTGCCGACCATCGCGGCTTATGCGTACAAGAAGTCCGTCGGTCAGCCGTTCCTGTACCCGGACAACTCGAAGAGCCTGGTCGAGAACTTCCTGACCATGACGTTCGGATTCCCGGCGGAGCCCTACGAGGTGGACCCGGAGATCGTGAAGGCTCTGGACATGCTCCTGATCCTGCACGCGGACCACGAGCAGAACTGTTCGACGTCGACGGTTCGTCTGGTCGGATCCTCGGACGCGAACCTCTTCACGTCCATCTCGGGTGGCATCAATGCTCTGTGGGGACCGCTGCATGGCGGCGCCAACCAGGCCGTCCTCGAGATGCTGGACAAGATCAAGGCGGAGGGCGGCGACGCCACCGACTTCCTGCGTCGGGTGAAGAACAAGGAAGACGGCGTGAAGCTCATGGGCTTCGGGCACCGCGTCTACAAGAACTTCGATCCGCGCGCCACGCTGGTCAAGGAGACCGCGCACAACATCCTCGGCAAGCTGGGCAACGGTGACGAGCTCCTCGACATCGCGCTCAAGCTCGAGGAGACGGCGCTCACCGACGACTACTTCGTCGAGCGCAAGTTGTACCCGAACGTGGACTTCTACACCGGGCTGATCTACCGCGCGATGGGCTTCCCGCCGCACATGTTCACGGTGCTGTTCGCCATGGGTCGTCTCCCGGGCTGGATCGCGCACTGGCGTGAGATGCACGAGGATTCGACCACGAAGATCGGTCGGCCGCGTCAGATCTACACCGGTTACACCGAGCGCGACTACAAGGACGTGTCCTCGCGCTAGTCGTCGTCGAACGAGAAGCCGCCTGCACCCGCTACGGGTCCAGGCGGCTTTCGTTTTTTCGGGTGGCTACAGTCGGTTCAGAACTGTCGGCGGTTCTTCAGGACCGGTAGGTTCTTGCGCACCGAGTCGACCGATGCGGTGTCGATGTCCACGGTCAGCATGCCGGGGGTCGTGTCGAGCTGACCCAGAACTTCGCCGGTGGGGGAGCTGACGATGGAGTGGCCGACACCGAGCGGTGCGGTTCCCTTCGACTGCTCGGGTTGTGCTTGGTCGCAGGCGGCGATGAATGCGGTGGAGTCGAGTGCGCGTGCTCGGGCGAGCAGCGTCCACTGCTCGGCCTTGCCCGGTCCCGATCCCCAGGATGCAGCGACGACGACGACTTCGGCGCCGAGGTCGCCGAGCTTTTGGAACAACGCGGGGAAGCGGATGTCGTAGCACGTCGCGAAGCCGACGCGCACACCGTCGATGTCGAGGACAAGTGGTTCGGAACCTGGTGCGACCGTATCGGATTCGGCGAAGCCGAACGCATCGAACAGGTGGATCTTGTCGTAACCGGCGTCGACGCCGTCGCCGGTCACGAGAAGAGTGTTGGCGACACGATCATTGTCGGCGGGAGTGAACATTCCCGCGACGATCGTGATGCCGACGCTGGACGCGATTGCACGGACGCCGTCGGCCCACGGGCCGTCGAGGGGTTCTGCGACGCCGCGAATCGGTCCGCCGAAGCACCGCATCATCGCTTCCGGGAAGACGACGACGGAGGATCCGGCTTCCTTGGCTGCGCGTGCGTGCGTGTCGATGATCCGCAGATTGTCCGATGGTTCAGTTCCACTGGTGACCTGGGCAAGGCTGATTCGGAGGCTGGTGCTCATCTGCTGATCTCCTGTTTTGTGGACGCTGTGCATGGTTTCGTAGAGCGTCGAGAGGTATACATATCGTATGCAATCGGTGTCGGGTAGGGACAAGGCGTACTCGTTCGTTCGTGACCAAGTGCTCACGTCACCTGCGGCCACCGGAACATTTCTGAACGAGCAGGACCTGGCGACTCGAATCGGAGTGTCTCGCACGCCGGTTCGTGAAGCCCTGTTGATGTTGCAGGCGGAGGGTCTTGTCGAGATGGTACCCAAGCGCGGCGCTCACGTGCCCGCGATGTCCGGCCGCCAGATCGGTGAGTTGATGGAGTTGCGAGGTGTGCTCGAGCGTCACGCCGGCTCGGTCGCCGTCGGAACCGGCACCCCGCCGGTGGCCCTGATGCGCGACGCTCTCGGTGCTCAGGAGGTGCTCGCCGAGGTTCGAACCGATGATGCCGCAAAGGAATTCATCGACCTGGACGGCAGGTTCCATCAAATTCTGATCGATTCCGCCGGCAGCGAGTTGCTGTCGCGGACGTATGCAGGCCTGCGGGCCCGTCAGCTGCGCGTCGGACTGACCGCGTTGTTCGCGGCGTCCGATCGTCAGCGGAACGTGTGCACCGAGCACGAGACCATCGTCGCCGCTCTCGAGAGCGGCGACGAGGACCTCGTGCATCGGGCGATCGACGATCATCTGGAAGTCACACTGCAGATCCTGTTGAGGGCGTAGTCGCGCGAATGACCTCGTACTCTTCCTCTTCGGCACGGTCGGGGTTGCGACCGAGTGCGAGTCCGAGGACGGTCAGAGCGCCGACCACGGCGACGTAGGCGACGATCAGCGTCCAGGTGTCTGTCTTGTCGAGCAGGAAGACGAAGATCAGCGGTGCCATGGCGCCGCCGACGACTCCTGCGAGGGTGTAGGCGAGCGAACTGCCGGTCGATCGTAGGCGGACGGTGAACTGTTCGGTGACGAACGCTGCCTGCGGTCCGTACATGAACGAGTGGAACGCCAGCCCGACGACGACGCCGAGGATCAGCAGCGGCAGCGAGCTTCCGCCGATGATCAGGAAGAACACGGCGCTCCAGGCAACTCCGCCGACGGCGGCGATGCCGTACACCAGGCGGCGGTTGACGCGGTCGGACAGGGCGCCCGCGAGCGGGATCAGGCCGAGCTGGAACGCGGAACCGATGAGGATGGCGATCAGAACTTCGCTGCGTTCGAATCCGAGCTTCTGTGTGCCGTAGGTGATGGAGAAGACGGTGAACAGTGCGTAGATGACGTCGGGAGCGATGCGGGACAGGATCGCGGCGATCAAGGGGCGACGTTGGAACTTGAAGACTTCGCTGATCGGCGCTTCGGAGCGGTCACCGCTTTCCTGGAGTGCCTTGAACACCGGAGTGTCCTCGAGCTTGAGGCGAATCCACAGCCCGAAGCCGACGAGTACCGCGGAGAGCAGGAACGCGACGCGCCAGCCCCATGATTCGAACTGCTCCTCGGTCAGGGCGAGGGTGAGTGCGGCGAGAGCGCCGTTGGCGAGGAGGTTTCCGGCTGGGGGGCCGATCTGTGCGGCCGACGACCAGAAGCCGCGCTGACGGGGATTGCCGTACTCGCTCGACAGGAGTACCGCGCCGCCCCATTCGCCGCCGACGGCCACGCCCTGGGCGAAGCGCATCGTGACCAGGAGGATCGGGGCGACGATTCCGATGGTGTCGTAACCCGGGATCAATCCGATGAGGAATGTGGTGACGCCGATCAGCAGCAGTGTGATGACCAGCAGCTGCTTGCGGCCGATGACGTCGCCGAGGCGTCCGAAGACGAATCCGCCGACGGGGCGTGCCACGTATCCGACCGCGTACGTCGAGAAGGCCAGCAGGGTGCCGGTCAGTGGATCGCTGTCGGGAAAGAAGACGATCGGGAAGATCAGGGCGGCCGCCGCGGAGTAGACGGCAAAGTCGTACCACTCCAATGCGGTGCCCGTCAGGCTGGCCGCAAACGCCTTGACCAGGCCTTTCTTTTCGACTGTCTGCGCAGTCATGGCAACTCCTTCGTCTGTGCCTTGGATCACTGTATCCGTTGTACTGATTCCATACTTGCTGTATACAAGACGTATGCGCAAGCTTTTCGGCGTATTCGAAACAATCAATTAACGAGAGAGGCATTCACGATGCTGACGTTCACGCTTCCGGACGGAACCACCGAGACCGTCGAACCGCTGAATCTGCTCAACGCCGGCTACGCGGGACGCAACCAAGAAGAAGTTGCTCATCACATCGCCGAGTTGGCCGAACTCGGTGTTCCGGCACCGACCGTCACGCCCGCGATGTACCCCATCTCGCCGTACCTCGCTCAGCAGACGAATGCCGTGCATGTGCAGCACGGGCGCACCTCCGGGGAAGCCGAGTGGGCGCTGGTGATTCTCGGCGACACCGACGACGACGTGCTGCTGACCGTCGCGTGTGATCACACCGACCGCGACCTCGAGGTCCACAGCGTCGCGTGGAGCAAGAACGCGTCACCCGACGTGCTCGGTTCCGGTGCGTGGCGTCTGTCCGACGTCGCCGACCGGATCGACGACATCACGTTGAAGGGGTGGGTCGGGGAGACCCCGATCCAGACCGGATCGCTCGCGGATCTTCTCGCGCCCAAGTACTGGCTCGACGTGCTCCGTGAGCGCGGTCTGTTCAAGCGTGGCACGATCCTGATCTCGGGCACGATCTCGATGCATCCCGGCGTCGACCAGTTCGCCGACGCGTGGAAGGTCGAAATGTCCGACGCCGCCACCGGCAACGTGCTGACCTGCGAATACGACGTTATTCGCATGGCTGACCCGATCGGCTGACCAGCGCGACGTAGGGTGGAGTGCGTGACGAAGCCAATTATCGAGTTCCAGGCAGGCCCTCCACCCATCGATCTAGTGCTGGTGGACTTGGTCGAGGGTGACGGTGACGAAGCCTCACCCGGCGATACCGTCGAGGTTCATTACGTCGGCGTCGAGTTCGACTCGGGCGAGGAGTTCGACTCCTCGTGGAACCGCGGAGAGTCCATCAAGTTCCCGCTCCAGAACCTGATTCAGGGCTGGCAGGACGGCATCCCCGGGATGAAGGTGGGCGGACGCCGTCAGCTCACCATTCCGCCCGAGCTTGCCTACGGACCGGCCGGACACGGTCACCGTCTGTCCGGAAAGACTCTCGTGTTCGTGATCGACCTGCTCGGCGTCAACTGACGTAGACCGGTCGTCCACCAAGTGCCCACAGTTCGAAGTCTCGCAAAGTAGACTTTTCGGACATGTGGGCATTGGTCGTCGAAAACGACGATCGCGTGGCCCGTGCTCTGCGTCGGTCCTTGCATGCCGAGGGCTACGACGTCGAGCGGGTCGCAGCGGTCGCCGCAGCCCGTCGAGCGATTGCCAGGCAGGACTTCGTCATCGCACTCGTCGATCTCGGTCTCGACGACGGAGACGGAGTCGACGTGATCCGAGCGCTGCGCGATCACCCGTCCACCGGTGTCATCGCCGTCACCGCGCGTGGGGCCACAAGCGACCGCGTACGTGGTCTCCGCGCCGGGGCGGACGACTATCTGGTCAAGCCCTTCGGGATCGCTGAGCTCATGGCGCGTATCGACGCCGTGATGCGCAGACTCAGGATGTCGTCCGTACCTCTGGAATCGCAAGGTCGTATCGGGCACGGTCAGCTGTGCATCGATCGCGACCGCCACGAGGTACTGCTGGCAGGCTCGGTGCTTCCGTTGACCCGCAAGGAGTTCGACGTGCTCGTGCTTCTCGCACTCAACGTGGACGTCGTTGTCGAGCGCGACCGCATCCTGGATCACGTGTGGCAGTCCGCGCGCGAGGGAAACACCAGAACCCTCGACACTCACATGGCGTCGCTCCGCATGAAACTCGGTGCCGCAGCGTCGATCACGACGGTCCGAGGCGTCGGATACCGGCTCGAATCAGCAACCGAAAGCTGACGGGGACGGTCGTGCGCAGACGGATCGTTCTCAGCATGGTCCCGGTGATTGCGCTTCTCGTTCTCGGCGTCGGTATTCCGTACGCGATTCTGGTGTCCGAGCGCGCGACTCAGCGCGTGTTCGTCGACAGGACCGGCGACGCAGTGCGATTCGCCTCCGAGGTGGACGCGGCGATCGAATCCGGGGAATCGACCGGGCTGGGAGAGGAATTGGCGTCGTACTCGGCGTTGTACGACTCGGCTGTGTGGGTGCTCGCGCTCGACGGGGCGACCGTGCACGACCCCGGCGTTCCGCTTCCCGATGACGAGGAATTCGCAAGCGCCGTCAGGCGTGCGTTCGCGGGCGGCCGAGTCTCCGAGGCGCCGACTGTCTATCCGTGGACCGCCGCACCGTTGAGGGTGGTCGAACCGGTCGGCCGGGACTCCCAGGTGACCGCCGTCGTCGTCATCGAGGCTCCGACGGACAAGTTGCGCGCCGGGAGTCTGTCTCAGTGGGCCGTCGGTATCGGAGTGTTGGTGGTCGCCGTGGCTGGGTTGCTCGTCGGGTTGTGGCCGCTGACGTCCTGGATCCTTCGGCCCGTCCGCGATCTGGAGCGCAGCACTGCGGGTATCGGCGCGGGCGATTTCGCGACTCGTGCGGACGTCGATCGGGGCCCGCAGGAACTGCGCGAACTGTCGGAGTCGTTCAACACGATGGCCGACACCGTCGAGCGGTCGATGGAGCGTCAGCGCGCCTTCGTCACCGACGCAGCCCACCAGCTCCGAAATCCGTTGGCCAGCTTGCGTCTGGCGGTCGAGAATCTACGGCCATGGCTGCGTGATGGCGACGCCCGCGAGGCCCACGAGGATGCCGTCGCGGAGACGGTGGAACTGGGTGCGACGTTCGAGGCAATGCTCGGCGCCGTCTCCGCGGAGCGGGAAAGCGGTGAACTCGGCGGTGACCTGTGTTCGGTCGTCGACGTGTTCGAGGCGGCGCGGCCGCAGTGGCAGGCATGCGCGGAGAGCGCCGGGGTTCGGTTGGTGATCGACGATCCGGGTCGGGAAGGTCGCACCGTCCGGCAACCCTCCGGCGGCCTCGTCGCGGTGCTCGACGAACTGGTGTCCAACGCTGCTCGGCTGTCCGGCGGGACGACGGTGACGGTGCGGATGCGCACCGAATGCGACGGGCGTTGGGCGGTGTTCGAGGTGGTGGACGACGGTCGCGGCTTGTCGGAGTCGGAGCTGACTGCGGCGACGGGCAGATTCTGGCGCGCGCCACGGCATCAGAACGTGGCCGGGACTGGATTGGGTCTGGCCATCGTGGGTGATGTGGTAGCCGATGTGGGAGGAACGTTCGAGCTGCGAGGGGTGCCGGGCGGGGGCACAGTCGCACGCCTTCGATTGGCTTGTGTGACGGAGTGACTCACGGCTTGTGTTCGCGAAACCAGTCCGCTGCACCGGGATGCAGTGGTATCGGTGTGGTGGCGGCTCCGGTTCGGGGGTTGATCTGATCTGCTTCCGGGCGGTTCACGGACAGCGCCCGGACGTTCTCGAACGTGCTCGCGGTCAGGAAACGGGCCAAGTCGCGTGGAAACTCGTTGCGCACCAGCACGAACGTGGGAACGGCGAGGGTTCGGCTCGACGCGATGTCCGGATACACCGTCCGTGAGATCACGACGCCGACGTACTCACCGGGGAACGCAGATCGTACGGCTTCGGTCTCGACTGCGAGATCGAGAAACTCGACCGCGCGACCGGACGCCGACGCGTTTTTCACCAACGAGTCGAGCGCAGGTGTCGGCATCGCGGTCAACGAGAAGACTGCATCCAGTTCGCCGGAGAGCAGTGCTCGGGCCGCGTCGTCCTGGCCGTAGGACAGTGGGGTGACGGCCAGCCCGGCCGAGTCGAGGAGTCGAAGCGCGGTGAAGCGCGTTCCCGATCCGGGAAGGCCGATCGCGACCCGCATGCCCGGAAGATCCTGCAGTGTTCGTACCGGACCGTCGGCCATGACCGCGAGGTGCAGCACCGAGTCGAACACCCGGAACAGTGCGGAGAAGTCCGAGGCGTACGGCTTCGCCACGTCGGCGTTCACGAAACCCAGGTCGACGGACCCGTCCGTGAGCAGTGCCGCGTTGTCGACGGCCGCGTCGGTTTCGACGATGTCGACGACGTCGCGTGCGAGGGCGTCGTTCCAGCGCTCGGCCAGCGCGGTCCCCGTCTCGCGGTAGGTCGCCCCCGCCGGTCCGGTGGCCAACAACATGCTGTCGACGGAGGGAACCGGCCGACTGGAACACGCAGGCAGCAGGGCTGCGAGACTCACGGCCGACACCCCGGCGAGCAGGGTCCGTCGATCGATCCCTCCGCTCACTCGTCTCCTATGTCCGAAATGTGAATGTCAGATCGACCTCAAATCTACGCAACTTTCTTGGTGTGACGGGCGCCACTGCGGAACATTGGCGGCATGGCTTCCACCACCGAGACGGGTGACACCGTCAAGCGCAAGCGTTTCTACCACCAGCTGTACTTCTGGGTTCTCGTCGGAATTAGCGTCGGAATCATCATCGGCCTCACCGCTCCCGGCGTGGCGTCGGAGATGAAGTGGATGGCCGATCTGTTCATCAAACTCGTCAAGGTGGTCATCGCGCCGACGATCTTCGCGACGATCGTCGTCGGGATCGCGGGCATGGGCAACCTGGCCAAAGCGGGTGGTCTCGCCTTCAAGACCGTCATGTACTTCAACGTCACCACCGTGTTCGCGCTGGCGATCGGCCTCGTCGTCGTCAACGTCCTCGGGCCGGGGCGTGGATTGAACTACGACGTCGCCTCCTTCGACTCGTCGGCCGCCGCGGGCACCATCGAGTCGGCCGGTGAAGCGAGCGGAACGGGACTGACCGGGTTCATCCTGAATCTGGTACCCGACTCGTTCGCGAGTGCCTTCGTCGACGGAATGTTGCTGCAGGTGCTGCTGCTGGCGATCCTCGTGGCCGTTGCGGTGACGATGCTCGGCACGCGGGCAGCGCCGGTCGTCAGTGCACTGGACACGTTCGCCAAGATCATGTTCGGCGTCATCAAGCTCGTGATGTGGGTTGCGCCGCTGGGTGCGATGGGCGGAATCGCATTCACGATCGGTGAGCACGGGAGCGCGATCCTCGGTTCTCTCGCAACGTTCATGGGTTCGTTCTGGCTCACGTGCATTCTGTTCCTGCTGTTCGTCCTCGGCCCCATCTGCAGGCTCGCCGGGTTCAGCATCTTCAAGTACCTGCGGTACATCAAGGACGAACTGCTGATCGTCCTCGGCACGTCGTCGTCGGAGACGGTTCTCCCGCGCATGATGGCGAAGATGGAAGCGGCAGGCACACCGAAGCACGTGGTGGGCATGACGATTCCCACCGGCTACTCGTTCAACCTCGACGGCACCGCCATCTACATGTCCATGGGCGCGATCTTCATCGCGCAGGCTTTCGGTATCGACGTCCCCATCTGGACTCAGATCGGTCTGCTCGTGTTCATGCTGATCTCGTCGAACGGCGCTGCAGGCGTGTCGGGCGCGGGCCTGGTCACCCTCGCTGCGTCCTTGACGGCATTCGACTCGGTGATCCCGGTTGCGGGTATCGCGTTGATCGTCGGAATCGACCGCTTCATGTCCGAGGGCCGTGCGCTGACCAACCTGTCCGGCAACGGACTCGGAACGCTCGTCATCGCGAGGTGGACCGGCGAGCTCGATCGGGAACGCCTCGCCTACGTGCTGGACAACCCGAAGACCGTCGACGTCGACGACCCGTTGGATCCCGACGAGCCGGCCGACAAGGAACTGGCGTCCTCGGGTGCAGCAGGACGCTAGTGTCCGCGTGCGAGGTCCAGTACCAGTCTGGCCCCACCGAGCGGACTGTCGGTGAAACGAGCTCGGCCACCGTGCAGTTCGGCCTGCTGCGCCACCAGGGCGAGGCCGAGGCCGGATCCACCCTTCGTCGCCGACGCCCCACGGTAGAAGCGCTCGAAGACGGAATCCCGCTCGGCGGGCGGGATTCCGGATCCGTTGTCGTCGAGGACGATCTGCACCGTGGAGTCGGTCTCGGTCACCGTGATCGCGACGTCGGTGGCCGACCCGTGGCGAACGGCGTTGATGATCGCGTTGTCCAGTGCGAGGCGGAGTCCGGCGGGCAGAGCGTCGACGACGAGCGATGGGGCCGAGTCGATGCGGACCGTCAGACCCGGGTTCTGCCGCATCGCGTCCTGAGCCGCCACGTCGCAGATCTCGACGATGTCGACCGGGACGCGATCCTTGTCACTGGACAGCTCACCCGACGCGAGCTTCTCGAGAGCCGTCAGAGTTGCTTCGACACGGCCCTGCGTCCGCTGCAGGTCCTCGAGGATCTCGAGTCGTTGCGGCGGTTCGAGGTCGAGGGTGCGCAGCACTTCGATGTCGGTCCGCATCGCCGTCAACGGCGTCCGAAGCTCGTGCGCGGACACCGCCGCGAAATCCCGAGCGGTGCCGAGGGCTTCGGTGGTGCGTGCTTGCGCGTCGCCGAGTCGTTCCAGCATGCCTGCGATGGCCACGGCCAACTCGTCGGACTCCTTCACCCCGGTCGAGGTGTCCGGCGACCTCGGGGGCTGCGCACTGACCTGCCGAGTCAGTGTCACGAGCGGTTTCACCGCGCGGCCGCCGAAGATCCAGCCGAGACCCGTCGACGCGGCGATAGCGGCCAATCCGCCGAAGATGACCCACCGCTGTTGATCGTCGGTGATCTCCTGTGCCTCGGCAGCGGGCACACCGATGGAGATGATGATGTTGGTCGCCGACACCGCCTCGGAGGTGTAGACGCGGAAGCGGTCACCTCCCACGTCGACGGTCTCCGAGCCCTCGTCCAATCGGGGCAGTTGCGTGGGAGTCGACGCGATGACGGTGTCACCGGTTCGGATCGTCACCGCGAACGCTCCTGAGCTGCCGAGCTGATCGAGAAACAATTCGAGGCTCGACGCACTCGGAATCAGGACCTGAGACGCCGTCGTCAACCGGTCGTCGAGGTTGCTCACGTTGTTTCTCGAGATGACCACGGAGGCGACGGTCGCGAGCGTCGCGACGACGATCGTCGCACCGAGCGCGGTCGCGACGGCCACTCGGGCGCGAAGAGAGAATCTCACGAGCTCGGCCGCAGCACGAAGCCGACACCGCGCACGGTGTGCAGGACGCGGGATTGACCGTCGACCTCGATCTTGCGGCGGAGATATCCGACGAACACGTCGACGACGTTGGTGTCGGCCACGAAGTCGTACCCCCACACCAGCTCGAGCAGCCGCTCACGCGTCAGGACGACGCCTGCGTTCCTGGCGAGGACTGCGAGCAGTTCGAATTCCCGTTTGGTCAGATCCAGTTCTCGCATCCCGACGTGGGCGCGATGGCCGGGGATGTCGACGCTCAGGCCGCCGACGGTGATGGCGGAGCTGGATTCGGGTGGGGCAGGTGCCGTCGCGCGCCTGCGGAGCATCGCGCGGATCCGAGCGACCAGCTCGGCCAGGACGAAAGGTTTGGTCAGGTAGTCGTCGGCGCCGGATTCCAGGCCGGAGATGCGATCGTCGACCGAGCTCCGAGCGCTCAACACACAGATGGGCACGTCGTTCCCCATCGCGCGGAGGGCTTTGACGACGCTGGCACCGTCGAGGACCGGCATGTTGATGTCCAGGACCACCACGTCGGGTGATCGCTGGGAGACCGCGGTGAGCGCTTCGGCGCCGTCGACCGCGGTGATGACGGTGAATCCGGACAGGCGGAGTCCGCGTTGAAGCGAGGCGAGCACGTCCGCGTCGTCGTCGACTACGAGTACGGTGGCTGATTCTGGCACAGCTCTATCGTGCTATGCCGCCCAGCTCTGGACGGTCATCTTGCGCTCCTCGGGCGATTTGGCGAAGAACTCCTCGAGCGCACTGCGGCGTTCGCGGTCGGCGTCGAGCGTCCACGCCAGTTCGGGTGCATTGGCGTAGAGCTTGGCGTAGTAGGCGTCGAACGTGCACGTCGTGTCGATCAGCGACGCCGCTCCCGGAAAAACTGGGGTTGCTGTGTTTCTCATGTTTCCCAAGGTAGAAGGCTACTTTGGGGACTCGATGAGGCAAATGTGGGAGAACTGTGAGAATTGGATTGTCGAGCAGTCCCGCGGGTATGAATACACGCATGACTGTGGTGTGGTTTCGACGCGACCTGCGAACCGGCGATCTTCCGACGCTGACGGCTGCGGCCGATTCCGACGGGCCTGTGCTTGGATTGTTCGTCCTCGACGACGTGCTGCTGAAGGCGTCGGGCGGGCCGCGTCGGGACTTTCTCTTTCGTTCGCTGGAAGCGCTCGACGAGCAGTTGGACGGCCGGCTGCTGGTCGTGAAGGGTGATCCGGAAACCGTGGTGCCCAAGGTCGCGAAGGCCGTCGACGCCGACGAAGTCCACATCAGCGCAGATTACGGTCCGTACGGGCGGTCCAGAGACGAGCGCGTCGGTGAACACGTGTCGTTGGTGTCGACGGGGTCGCCCTACGCCATCGCCCCCGGCCGGGTCACGAAGAACGACGGCGAGCCCTACCGGGTGTTCACGCCGTACTTCCGTCAATGGATGGAACACGGATGGCGGGGCCCGGCGGACACGTCGGAGAAGACCGTGTCGTGGCTCGATCCGTCGGATGTGAAGGGGCTTCCCCGACGCGTGAAGATTCCCACCGAAAAGGATGCGTCCGACGCGCCTGCGGGGGAGAAGGCTGCGTCGGGCGCCTGGGCCGAGTTTCTGGAGCGTGTCTCGGACTACGACGACGAGCGCAACCGGCCGGACCTGGACTCGACGTCTCGGATGTCGGTGCATCTGAAGTACGGCACCATCCACCCGCGGACGATGCTGGCGGACCTCGGGAAACTGCGCAGCGAGGGGTCCGCGTCCTACCGACGCCAGATCGCGTGGCGAGACTTCTACGCGGACATACTGTTTCAGCGCCCGGACAGTGCTCGGGAGAACTACGACAAGAAGTTCGACAAGATCGAGCTGGACACCAGCAAACATGCACACGAGTTGTTCGACGCGTGGAAGGACGGCAAGACCGGCTTCCCCATCGTCGACGCCGGTATGCGACAGCTGAATACCGAGAACTGGATGCACAACCGGGTACGCATGATCGTGGCGTCGTTCCTCGTCAAGGATTTGCATCTGCCGTGGTGGTGGGGAGCGCGATACTTCTTGGACCGATTGGTCGACGGCGATCTGGCCAGCAATCAACACGGATGGCAGTGGACGGCAGGCACGGGAACCGATGCGTCCCCGTACTTCCGCGTGTTCAACCCGATCACCCAGGGCGAGAAGTTCGACCCCACCGGCGATTACGTACGCCGCTGGGTTCCCGAACTGCGCGGGGAAGAAGGGAAAGCCGTGCACACGTTGAAGTTCGGACGCCCCAAGGATTACCCCGACGCCATCGTCGACCACAAGCACGAGCGAGAGGTCGCGATTGCCCGGTTCAAGGCACTGTGACGCTCACCGTCGGCGAGAGAGCCCGACGCCGACGAGACAGACGACGCCGCCCAGCACTGCAAGGATGTGTGGCACTTCGTTCAGCAGGGCCCAACTCAGCGCGATGGTGATGGGCGGGACGGCGTACGTGGTGATGCCGAGCCTGCCTGCATTCATGCGGGTCAGCGCGTAGGCCCAGGTGGAGAACGCGAGTGCCGTCGGTACGAGGCCGAGGTAGACGAGGCCGCCTGTTGCCTGCACGGATGCGTCGGCGAGGTCGTCGAGCAGAGCCGGGGTGAACGGGAGGGTGCACACAGCGCCGATCGCGCAGGCCATCCACGTGACCTGAAGGCCGGGCACGCTGCGCAGCACCGGTTTCTGGCACAGAACACCGACGGCGTACGTCACGGCGGAGACGAGGCACAGGGCGATGCCGAGGGCATCCGCGTCGGTTCTGACGGTGTCGGTGGTGGTCACGGCGGTGACGACACCCACGAGCACGGCGCCGGAGAACGCGATGGCCGCGCCGATCACGAGCCACCGCGGAAACCCCTCGCCGAGGAGGAGTCCGGCGAACAGAGCCACGAGAATCGGGCCGATCTGAATGATCATCGACGTGGTACCTGCGTCGACGCGCTGTTCGGCCGCGTTGAGGGCGACGTTGTAGATCGCGAACCAGAACACACCGACGCAGATGATCTGAATCCACTGAGTTCGGGTAGGTCTGACCCACGTCCGTTTCGCGAGAAGGATCACGCCGAGTGCGGCCGTGCCGATGAGAAGCCGGCCGAACGCCAAGGAACCCGCCCCGAAGGACGTTCCGACTCCTCGAATCGCGACGAACGCCGACGCCCAGGACACAACGGTGACCGTCACCGCTCCGAGCGCAAGCCAGTCCGTCTTCTTCGTCACCGCGACATCGGTCATGGCATGAGATTACGACGAGCGGACTGCCCCCGGCGCGCGGGTTTCGGACAACCTTGCTCGTTTTCCTGCCCTATGTGAGTGGAAATGTAGGCCAGGGCCTACATTCCCACTCACCGACGGAGTAGCTTTTCCAGCGCATCCAGAACGGCTGGATCCTCGATGGTCGACGGAACCCCGTACTCCTCACCTGCGACGATCTGCCGCATGGTCTTGCGCAGAATCTTCCCGGACCTGGTCTTCGGAAGCGCACCGACGATCGTCACGTCCCGGAACGTCGCGAGTGCGCCGATCTGGTCACGCACCATCGCGACCAGTTCCGTGCGCAATCGGTCCTCCTCGATGGTTTCGCCCGCCTTGAGCACCACGTACCCACTGGGCCGCTGCCCTTTGAGGTCGTCGTGAATTCCGATCACCGCGCATTCGGCCACCGCGGGGTGGCTCGCGACGACAGCCTCCATCGATCCCGTCGACAGTCGATGACCTGCGACGTTGATGACGTCGTCACTGCGACCGAGGACGTACACGTACCCGTCGGCGTCGATGTACCCGGAATCGCCGGTCAGGTAGTAGCCCGGGAACGTGTCGAGGTACGAACGCTGGAAGCGGTTCTCGTCGTTCCACAATCCCACCAGGGTGCCGGGAGGCAGCGGGAGCTTGACGACGATATTGCCCTCGGTACCGGCGTCGACCTCGGTGCCTGCGGCGTCCACGATCGTCACCTCGAAACCCGGAACCGCGACGGTCGGTGAACCGGACTTGATCGGAAGTGGCTCGAGCCCGCGGAGATTCGCGGCGATCGCCCAGCCGGTCTCCGTCTGCCACCAGTGGTCGACGACGGGTCGGTCCAGGGTTCGGCTGATCCACTCGTAGGTGTCGGGATCCAGCCGCTCGCCTGCGACGAACAGTGTCTCCAGGCTGCTGACGTCGTACTTCTCCAGTTCCTCGGCGTGCGGATCCACCTTGCGGATGGCACGCAACGCCGTCGGGGCGGTGAACAACGCTCGCACACCGTGACTTTCGATGACCCGCCAGAAGGCCCCGGCGTCGGGAGTGCCGACGGGTTTGCCTTCGTAGAGAACCGTTGTCGCACCTGCCAGCAGTGGGCCGTAGACGATGTAGGAATGCCCGACCACCCAGCCGACGTCGGACGCCGTCCACATGACCTGACCCGGGCCGACATCGTAGATGTTGTGCATCGACCATCTCAGTGCGACGGCATGGCCACCGTTGTCGCGTACGACGCCTTTGGGTTTTCCGGTGGTTCCTGATGTGTAGAGGATGTAGAGCGGATCCGTAGCCTTCACCGGAACTGGTTGTGCCGGCGACGCTTCGGTCATCTCGGCATCCCAGTCCAACCATCCGTGATCGCTCGGAATCCCGTCGCGGCTCTTGACGATCACCGTCGGCGACGAGGACAGGGCCAACGCCTTCTCGACGATCGGGAGGTACTCCACGACCCGTCCCGGCTCGAAACCGCCACTCGCCGTCACCACCAGCACCGGTTCGGCGTCGTCGATCCGCGCCGCGAGCTCCTTCGCCGCGAATCCGCCGAACACCACCGAATGCACCGCACCGATCCGCGCACACGCCAGCATCGCCACGGCTGCCTCGGGAATCATGGGCAGATACAGAATGACGCGGTCACCCTTCCCCACACCGTTGCGTACGAGCACTCCCGCGAACTGCGCCACCTCGTTCAGCAGCTGGGCATAGGTGTACCGGCGCTGCGTACCGGTCATCGCCGAGTCGTAGATCAGCGCCGTACGGTCCCCGTCGCCCGCATCCACATGCCGGTCGAGCGCATTGACACACGTGTTGAGCACGCCGTCCGGGAACCAGCGGCCATCGAACGCCGTCGTCGGAGCACTGACCCAATCGATCCCCTCGGCTGCTTCCAGCCAGAAACCCTCACGATCGGACCTGGCCCTGTCGAATGCATCTCGATACTCGCCGCTCATGGCCCGAGCCTAGTGTGGTCCCGGTTGCAGAGGAGTTGCGTTCGTGGGGATTGCTACTGATCTGACTGCACAGTCTTGGGCTGTTTCGGCGGGATTCCGTGAAAAGTCGCGGAAACTGTGCACTGAAGTCAGTCGGTGGGCGGCTGACCTGGTTGCGTACTGCTGGGTGGTTTCGGCGGGATTCCGCGGGATTGTCGAGGAGGCTTTACCCCATCGTCAACTGAGGGCTGTGGATAACGAAAGTTATCCACAGTTCGAGGCACCAGCACTACCGGCGGGGTGCTGGATCGGGAACGGTGTACCGCATGGGGGTACATACAGCGGCGGAGCTCATGGCTTCGGGGATCAGTCGTGGGGCGATAACATACCGGACGAAGTCGGGAGAGTTGCAGCGGCTATTGCCACGGGTGTACGCGACGTCACCGCCGGATTACTTCGAGCTCTGCAGGGCGGTAACTCTCTGGAAGCCGAGTGCGGTTGTCTCGCATTCGAGTGCTGCATGGCTGTGGGGGTTGACCGACCGGGAACCGAAAATTGTCGATGCCACTGTGGGACCGGCGGGACAAGCGCGGTGCCCAGAGTGGGTTCGCCTCCATCGACGGCAGCTCCCCGCGACCGTGACGTACCGAGGACTGCGCATGGTAACGATCGAGCAGGCATTCGTCGACATGGCTGCGACTCTGCAGAAGGCCGAGCTCGAGGCGTTCGTGGACGCGACTCTCGACGTTCACCTGCCGTGGCGAAGGGTCGCCGAGGTCTGTGAAGCTTCGAGCGGCATGCGCGGCATGACTGCGTTGCGAGAGCAGTTGCGTCGGTGTTGCCCCGGCACTCGTTCCGAACCGGAACGGATGGTGGCGCGCGCACTGACTGCGCGAAACTTCCGTATGGAGATCAATGCGAGAGTCGGACCGTTCTACGGTGACCTCGTCGACTTTCGTGCGCGCGTTATCGTCGAGATCGACGGGCGTGAGTTCCATATCGGGCCGGCCGAGTTCAGCAACGATCGCCGTCGCCAGAATGCTCTGGTTCTGGAGGGGTGGCTGGTACTGAGGTACTCGGCCGCGACCGTGCGGGCAGACCTCGACCGGGTCGTCGACGAGATAATCAGCGTGGTACGCAAGCGGCGCAGGTCGATCGACTCCACGTCACGAGCGTTGCCACGCTCCTGAGTGCAAAGGCAACATCGAAGTTTCGGGGCCGCGCGTAGGAATTCCGTCAAGATCCTGGCGACGCGGCGGGGGCGGATGGAGACTCGCAGATGTGACTCTTTTCGAGATGCTGCCGTCTCTTCGTAATGCAGGCCGACCACGATTCGATTCGGGGTTGTGGCCGTCGGGCACGGGTTTTCGTGATGGGCGGTTGATGGTCGACGGTGTGTTCGTCGATGATTTCGCTGATTGCGAGGGCACGCCGACGCGGTTGGGTTGTGTAGTGGTGACGCGGGTGAGGTCGGTGATCGCCGGCATCGTGCGTGTCGATGCCGTGCTCGGGTGCGTGGAGGTCGCCGATATCGCGAACCGCCATTCGGTGGTGGGTCGGCAGTTCTTCGCGATGGGCGACGCCAAGGTGGAGCTTCCGTCGGATGTGCGGGCCGGTGACCTACTGGCCGTGATTCCCGAGGCCCAGGCGTCGGTACCGGGCGAGGCGTGAGGACACACGGTCGTCGTCGGAGCTGATGTCGCGTAGTTCTCGTGCAATGGCTCCGGCCACTCGGGTCGAGAATTCGACGGGTTCCTCTGCCGCATCGGGGTGTTCGGGCACGATGGCGTCGACGATGCCGTCGCGGAGCAGGTCCACGGACCGAATGCCTTGCGCCTCGGCCATGTCCGACGCGTGTGCTGTGTCGCGGTGAACGATGGCGCTTGCGCCTTCCGGGGGAAGCGGCGCGAGCCAGGCGTTCTGTGCGCACAGAGTGCGGTCGGCGGGCAGGAGTGCGAGTGCGCCGCCGCCAGTTCCTTGGCCGAGGAGGACCGACACCGTCGGGGTATCGACGGTGACGAGATCGCTGATGCAACGCGCGATTTCGGGTGCGATACCGCCTTCTTCCGCTTCCTTGGACAGTGCTGCGCCGAACGTGTCGATGACGAGGACCAGGGGAATGCGGAGTTCCTCGGCCAGTTTCATTCCGCGCCGAGCCTGACGCAGCGCGCCTGGCCCCATCGTCGCGGTGATGCTGTGGCTGCTTCGGTCGTTGCCGAAGACCACGCAGGAAATTCCACGAAATTTGCACAGGGACAACAGGATCGTCGTGTCCGACTCGCCTTGGCCGGTACCGCTGAGCGGAACCTGTTCGCTGGCAGCGTGTTCGAGGAGTTCCCGCACGCCCGGACGATCGGGGCGCCGGGAGGATTCCACGGAATGCCACGCGGAACGATCAGGGATGTCGCCGACGGCGGGAGCCGGGTCGAGGTGGTGGGCTGTCTCGCCATCGTGGCTGACGACGCGGAGTGCGCGGACCATGAGGTGGCGGAGGCTGTCCACGGGAACCACACCGTCGATGACGCCGTGGTGGTACAGGTTCTCGGCGGTCTGTACGCCCTCGGGAAAAGGCTTGTCGTACAGGGCTTGATAGACGCGAGGGCCGAGGAATCCGATGAGTGCACCGGGTTCGGCGAACGTGACGTGGGCGAGCGATCCCCAGGATGCGAAGACGCCGCCGGTCGTGGGATTGCGGAGGTACACCAAGTACGGCAGGCCGGCTTGTTTGTGCAGGGTCACCGCGCCCGCGATCTTCACCATCTGTACGAACGCAAGAGTGCCTTCCTGCATGCGAGTTCCCCCGGACGTGGGAGACGCGATCAGCGGGAGCTTCTCCGCGGTGGCACGCTCGATGGCGGTGGCGATTCGTTCGGCTGCCGCCACTCCGATCGACCCGGCCAGGAAAGCGAACTCGCACGCAATGATGGCCACCGGCCTACCGTCGACCAGCCCCTGTCCGGTGAGAACGGACTCGTCGACGCCGCTCTTGTCTCGGGCTTTCGCCAAGTCGGCGGCATACTTCGGGCCGGGGGAGACGTCGATCGGTTCCCGATCCCACGACACGAACGATCCGCCGTCGAGAACTGCATCGAGTATCTCGGCGGCGGACGTCCGTGTTGTCATGAGCGGGATCCTAACGGGCGAATGCTTCCTTCCACGTGACGGTCTTGCCGATGCGCAGGATGGAGCGCTGGTAGATCTTGGCAGCGACGACGGCGAGTGCTGCGGTGGTGGCCGCCATGATGAGGGCGGTTCCGATGATCTGGTAGACCGGCGCGACGCCTGCGGCGATGCGCAGCGGCATCATGACGGCGGAGAACGGCGGAATCCAGCTGAGAACGTTGCTGAGTGTGCTCTCCGGGTCGCCGACCGAGTAGAACGCCGCGAAGAACATTGCCATGATCAGCAACAGGAGCGGCATCGTCGTCGAATTGACGTCCTCTTGCCTGGAGACCATCGATCCACCGGCTGCGTACAGGACTGCGAAGAAGGCGAAGCCGAGCACGAACCAGCCGAGGGTGCCGGCGAAGACGCTGATCGCGGTACCGGTGATGGTGAGTGTGCCCGTTGCAAGTCCGGCGCCGACACCTGCAGCGCCGTAGAGAGCGAGCTGCAGGATGCCGACTGCTCCGATGCCGAGGATCTTGCCCCACAGCAACTGAAGCGGCCTGACGGTGGAGAGCAGCAGTTCGACGACACGCGACGACTTCTCCTCGACGACGCCCATGGCGACGTACATTCCGAATCCGATGATCTGGGCGTACAGGATGAACACCGCGGCGAGAGACAGTGCAACTCGTTGTCCTGCTTCGGGATCCGGAGGGTCGATGGCGTCGACGGTGACCGTTGCGTTCGCGACGGCGGCTGCAACCGCGCCCTGGTCGACGCCTTGCTGCGCCAGCGCGGCGTCGGTGGCCTGCGACTGGACACTGCCTTCGACGACGGCTCGCAGTGCTCCGGTGAGCTCGGAATCGGTGATCGCGGTGTAGGCCCCGGCTCCTGCCGGTACGAGAGCTACGGCGACGTCGCCGGATTCGACGTCGGATCTCGCTGTGTCGGCGTCGGCGATCTCGCGGATGTCGACGGGGCTGCCGACGGCGTCTCCGGTGGCGGTGATGACGGCCGCGATCTGTTGGTCACCGACGATGCCGACGATGTCGCGGTCTTCGTCGTCTCCGCCGGCGAAGATGGAGTACGCGATGATGCCGCCGACGATGACGGCGAGAATGATGACGTTGGAGATGACGAAGCTCTTCTTCATCACCTGAACGGTGAACTCGCGCTTGGCGATCAGGCCGATTGCCCGGCTCGAAGATACTTGGGTGCTCATGCCACTGCCTCTCGGAACAGGTCGCTCAACGACGGTTTGTGGAAGGAGAATTCGTGTACAGGTCCGGTGGCGAGGGCGGCACGAAGGATGGCCTGATCGTCGGTTCCCGGTGCGATGGAGAGGATCGTCCGGCCGGCGCTGTGGCTGACGGCCCGGGCGCCTGCGATGCCGTCGGCCCAGCCGGGCTGGGCGTTCGGTGCGTGTACTTCGAGTTGCGCATCGCCTGATCCGCGGAGTTCGTCGACGGTGCCGACGGCTTTCATGGATCCGGCGGCGATGATGCCTACTCGGTCGCACAGTCGTTGCACGAGATCCAACTGGTGGCTGGAGAAGATCACCGGGACGCCGGACGACGCTTTCTCGCGGAGCACGTCGCTCATGACGTCGACGGCAACCGGGTCGAGACCGGAGAACGGTTCGTCGAGAACGAGAACGGCGGGGTCGTGGACGAGTGCCGCGGCGAGTTGGACGCGCTGCTGGTTGCCCAGGCTCAGGGCGTCGACGGTGTCGTCGAGTCGTTCCGAGATACCGAGTCGTTCGGTCCACGTGCCTACGGCCGACTTGGCGTCCGACGGTGAAAGTCCGTGCAGCTCGGCAAGATACGCGAGCTGCGGGCCGACCTTCATCTTGGGATAGAGGCCGCGTTCCTCCGGCATGTAGCCGATGGTGCGGCGGACATCGAGGTCGACGGGTTTGCCGCCGAGCAGGACCTGCCCGGAGTCGGCGGACAGCACGCCGAGGGTGATGCGCATGGTGGTGGTCTTGCCTGCACCGTTGCTGCCGACGAAGCCGAAGAGCTCACCGGGGTGTACGTCGAACTTCAGGGAGTCGAGGGCGATCTTGTCGCCGTATCTCTTGGAGATGTTGTCGATCGTGAGGGTGCTCATGGTGCCCTTTCGGTCGTTGTTCAGAAGTCTTCCGGGTCGGGGTCGGGAGTGATCCAGGCGAGAATCATTGCTGGGGAACAAATTCCGGCCATGAGGCTGACGAGTGTCCACAACGCGCCTGCGTACGCGAGCCGCTCGTTCTCGTATCCGGTCGCGAGGATGATCAGCGTGAACACCGAGACCATGACGAGGCCCTGGGTGACGGTCAAGCCGATCGACCGAGCTTCGTTGCGCTGCTGTACTTCCCATTCGTCGAGGGCGCCCACGGGTGCATCGCTGTGGCGACCGGAGGCTGTCTGCAGCATCGTCCACAGCACCAGGAAGGCGACGGTGCCGGCGACCCACAAAATGGGTGCCCACTTCCAGAACAGCGATGCGACAGCGATGGTGAGAAGCACGACGAGGGTGGACATCACTGCAGCCGCGAGGATTCGACGGCGCTTCTGCGTTCGCCATGTCGGCAGCATGTGTCGAGTCTTCGCGTCGTTCTCGAGAAACCTGCGTGTGCGGTAGTCCTGGTAGCGCGTCAGAATGTTCGAGTCGGGGGTGGTCACTTGTCGTTCTCCCTTCGAAACAGTTCGGCGGAGAGTGGACCGAGTTCCTTGCGTGAGAACACTGCTTCGACGGGGAGGTCGAAGACTTCGCAGATGCGCAGTGCCAGGTCGAGGCTCGGATAGTGGTCGCCCCGCTCGAGGGCGCCCACTGTCTGCGGGTTGACTTCGATGAGTTCGGCGAGTTGCGCGCGGCTCATCTTTCGTTCGGCCCGCAGAACACCCACCCGGTTGAAGATCGGGAGCGTGTTCCCACGCTTTACGGGGCTCATGGAACAAAGTGTTGTATAAACCCAACGATCTGTCAACTGCGGATAACGTCAAGCCTCGGTGAGTTGCCCCGACTTCATGGTCCACCGACGGGTCGCGCGAACGGTGCCCAGCATGCGGCGGTCGTGGGTGACCAGCAGGAGCGTGCCCTCGAAGTTCTCCATCGCCCGTTCCAACTGCTCGATGGCCGGGAGGTCCAAGTGGTTCGTCGGCTCGTCGAGCACCAGCAGGTTGACGCCGCGCGCCTGCAGCAGGGCCAAGGCAGCGCGTGTGCGTTCACCGGGAGACAGGGAGCCTGCAGGCCGGAGGGGATCGTCGCCGCGTAGGCCGAATTTCGCCAGTAGCGTCCGTACGTCGGCGTCGGACCAGTCGGGGACCGCTGCGCTCAACGAGTCCGATACGGTCGCGGTCCCGGTGAACAGCCCGCGAGCTTGATCGATCTCGCCGATCGCGACGCCGGAACCCAGGGACGCCGTCCCGTCGTCAGGAACCAGGTTTCCGAGGAGGACGGACAGCAATGTGGTTTTGCCCGAACCGTTCTCGCCCGTGATCAAGACTCTGTCACCGAATTCGATCTGTGTCGTGACCGGTCCGAAGGTAAAGCCCTCGCGACGGACGACAGCACCGCTCAGTACCGACACAACGGTGCCGCTGCGGGGTGCGGCCGCGATCTCCATGCGCAGCTCCCACTCCTTACGGGGCTCTTCGACCACCTCGAGCCGTTCGATGCGCCGCTGCGTCTGACGAGCTTTTGCGGCCTGCTTCTCGGTGGACTCCGCCCGAGTCTTGCGGCTGATCTTGTCGTTGTCGGTTGCTTTGCGGCGTGCGTTGCGGACGCCGGATTCCATCCAGTTGCGCTGCATCTGCGCACGAGATTCGAGTGAGGCCTTGGTGTCCGCGAACTCGTCGTACTTCTCTCGCGCGTGCTGCCGGGCAATCTCTCGCTCGGCGAGGTAGGACTCGTAACCCCCGTCGTACACGTCGATGCGGTGTTGGGCGCGATCCAACTCGACGATGCCGGTGACGGTCCTGGCCAGGAACTCACGGTCGTGACTGACGACGACGATCGCCGCCCGCGTTTCGACCACGAACCGTTCCAACTGCTCCAGGCCGGCCAGGTCGAGATCGTTGGTCGGCTCGTCGAGCAGAAGAATGTCGTACCGGGCCAGAAGAATGGCGGCGAGCCCTGCCCGGGCAGCCTGGCCACCGGACAACGACGTCATGAGCGCGCTTCCGTCGACGTCGAGTCCCAGGTCGGCGAGCACCTTCGCGGTCCGCTCGGCCAGGTCCGCGCCGCCGAGAGCAAGCCATCGCTCCAACGCGGGGGTGTAACGATCCTCACCGTCGTCGTTACCGAGTGCTTCGGCTGCATCGTTCATCGTCTGCTCGGCGGCGGTGACTCCGGTCCGTCGGCCGACGAACTCCACGATGGTTTCGCCGGCGATACGTTCGGGTTCCTGCGCAAGATATCCGACGGTGGCGTCGGGCGGGCTCGTGTAGATGTCCCCCTCGGAATCGGCGGTTCCGACACCGGCCAGAAGCGTGAGCAACGTCGATTTACCTGCACCATTGGCTCCGACGAGACCGATGACATCGCCTTCGGTCACGGTGAGATCGAGGCCGGAGAACAGCGTGCGGTCACCGTGGAAAGCAGTGAGGTCGTCGATACGGAGCGTGGCAGTCACCCGATCAGTATTCCCCCTGCACAACCGGGTCATTCCGCAGACTCCACTCCTGCAACAACCGGGTCATTCCGCAGGCTCCACTCCTGCAACAATCCGGTCATTCCGCAGGCTCCACTCCTGCCCGGGAACACATGAAGCCAGCCGTGAGTTGGCACTTGTATGACGTTTTCACCGCAGACAAGCACTGTCCCGACGATCACGCTGAACGACGGACATGCGATTCCGCAGCTCGGCTTCGGCGTGTGGCAGGTTCCGGACGACGGCGCGCACGACGCGGTAGCCGAGGCTCTGAAGGTCGGTTACCGCAGCATCGACACCGCCAAGGTCTACGAGAACGAGACCGGTACCGGTAAGGCGATCGCGGAATCCGGCATCGCCCGCGACGAGCTGTTCGTCACCACCAAGCTGTGGAACGACGACCAGGGTTACGACTCCACGCTGAAGGCGTTCGACGCCAGCATGGGGCGCCTGGGCCTCGAGTACCTTGACCTGTACCTCATTCACTGGCAGCAGCTGGACCGCGACAAGTACATCGACACGTTCAAGGCGTTCCAGAAGCTGAAGGCCGACGGACGTGTCGGGTCCATCGGCGTCTCGAACTTCACGATCCCGACGCTGGAGAAGCTGGCCGACGCCGTGGGCGAGACTCCGTCGATCAACCAGATCGAACTTCACCCGCGCCTCATCCAGGAGGAACTGCGGGCTTTCCACACCAAGCACGGCATCGCGACCGAGGCCTGGAGCCCGCTCGGCTCCGGCACGGTTCTCGAAGAGCCGGCTTTGAAGCCGATCGCCGATGCTCACAGCGTCACCCCGGCGCAGGTCATTCTGCGCTGGCACATCCAGCTCGGCAACGTCGTGATCCCCAAGTCGGTCACCCCCGAGCGCATTGCGAGCAACTTCGACGTGTTCGGCTTCGAGCTGTCGAACGACGAGATCCAGCAGATCAACGCTCTCGACTCTGCTGACGGCCGCACCGGCCCGGATCCGGACAAGTTCTCGTCCTGATTCCCTTTCACACACGCGCGGACGCAGACCCCAGGGTCTGCGTCCTCGCGTGTGTAGGTGGGCCGGCTCTCGGCGCTTATGCTGAGCGGCATGGCACCGCTGACGGGGAAAACGATCGCGCTGACGGCCGAGCGTCGGGCCGACGAGTTCGCGACTCTTCTCGAGCGCCGGGGCGCCCGGACCGTGCACGTTCCCGCGATTCACGTACTTCCCCTCGTCGACGATTCCGATCTGCGCGAGAAGACCGAAGGCATCATCGCGAACCCGCCGGAGCTGGTCGTCATCAGCACCGGTATCGGTTTCCGCGGCTGGCTCGACGCCGCGGAGACGTGGGATTCTCGTGACGCGCTGCTGAACGCCCTCGGGAATTCCCGCATCATTGCACGAGGCCCCAAGGCGCGCGGCGCGATTCGCGGCGCCGGACTCCGCGAAGTCTGGTCCCCGACCACCGAGGCGTCGCAGGAAGTAGCCGATCACCTCGAGTCCGAGGGGATCGCGGGCGTGGATGTCGCAGTGCAGCTTCACGGCACCATCACCGAATGGGAGCCGACGATTCATCTGAGCGACGCCCTCGAGCGGCTCGGTGCCGACGTGCGCGCCATCCCTGTGTACCGCTGGATTCGCCCGCTCGATCAACAGCCGCTGATCGACCTGCTCGCCAAGGTCCTGAACCACGAGGTCGACGCAGTCACGTTCACCAGCGCTCCCGCGGTCGCCTCGCTTCTGTCGACGGCCAAGGACAACGGACTGCTCGACGATTTTCTCGCTGCCCTGCGTGGTCCTGTCGCTGCGATCTGCGTCGGCCCGGTCACGTCGGCGCCGCTGGATGCTCTGGACGTTCCGACGCGTATGCCGGAACGGGCGAGGTTGGGTTCGCTGGCCAAGTACGTGGTCGACGTCCTCAACTGTGAGTGAGACTGTAGGCCCTGGGCCACATTTTCACTCACGTGTCGAAGAGTGAGGTCAGAGCCGGGGCCACGTGCCGGTAGGTGCTGACCGTTCGGACGCGGCCGTGGCCGAGACGAGCGAGATCGCGGCCGAGTTCGACGTCGTTCTCGCCGGATGTGTCCAGCAGAACATCGAGCCGGGGGATCGTCGCGGCTACGTATCGCGGATCCGGTCCGGCGTTGTGGACGCAGTCGGACAGCAACAACACTCGCTTGTCGGGCGCGGACACTTCACGCAGCAGTGTCGCCGCGGTGTCCAGCGCGAACTGCACGTTCGTCAGTCCACGGGCCGGGATGCTCAGCACGGTGTCGAGAATCCCGAGCGGGGTCGTCGGGTCGCCGAACCGGGTGAGCACGGCGGCGTCGGACCAGAAGGCGACGACAGCCAGATCGTCCGCGTTCAGCTCACCTGCCACTGCACCCACCGTCGCCGCCGCGGTACGTACCCGTTCCCCCTTCATCGATCCCGAGATGTCGACGACGAGAACGATCGACCTCTTGGTGTGCAGCCGCTCGCGGACGACGATGTCGTCGTCCTCGGGATACGGGTTGGCTGCGAGCACGTCGATCGTTCGGTCCATGTCGAGTTCGTCGGAGCCGTCGCGGTAGCGTAGCGACGTCAGTTCGCCGATTCCGCGTCGGGCGCGGACGTCGCGTCGCGGACGTCGAACCGCCAAGCGCGCTGCGATCTTTCGGGCTCTGGCCCGTGTCGCCGCGTCGACGGTCGATTCCTCGCTTGCTTCGCGCAACGTGACGATCTCGGCGGACTCGTCGGTGAAGCCCGGAGCCGACGGATTGTTCTCACCGGCAGCGTGTCCGGGGCGACCGCGGCCGTCGGCGACGAGAACGGCTCCACCGGCGCCCGGGCGGAACAACGACGGTGATTCGGTGAGCTGTTTGGGTTTGCGGCGCAACGGCTTCAGCGCCGAGGTCTTCGAGCTCGGTCGACGGACGGGCGAATCAGCCGGTACTGCTCTTCAACCCGGAGCGGCGGCGGCAGGCCGGAGCAGGAAATGGTCTTCCCATATGCGGTGCAGGATCGTTTCCGGCGTGGCGTCGGCGGTGTCGTCGACATGGATACGTCCGGACAGGGCGACGTAGACGGCGTCGAGCATCACTTGTCGGTAGTTGTCGGGTAGGTCGCGCGGAGGTTCGATGTCGGTGACGTCGGGGACCGTCACCTCGCGCAACGACGCCAGTTGCCAGGCCACGAGCGTCAGATCGATCGCTCCTCGAACGCTGCTGCCCTGGGTGATGTCCTCGTGTTCACGAGTCGCCCGGGTGATGGCGACGGCGTCTGCGATCAGTCTCAGCGAGTCCGATTCGGTTCTCAGGGCTACGATTCCGCGCTCGGCCTCGGCGTCCTGGTATCCGATGGCCAAGCGGCACAACCGGTCGTGCACGCTGGTGGAGAGTCGAGTGGTGCCGACGTTGTCGTACGGGTTCATCGACGCCACCACTCGGAACGACGGCAGTGCGGACACGGTTCCGACGCGGGGGATGGTGATTCTGCGTTCGGCCATGGCCGTCAGCAGAGTGTTGAGCGTGTCCTCGGGGGCGCGATTGAACTCCTCGACGTACAGGAAACCGCCGGTGCGCATGGCCTCCACCAGTGGTCCCGGTATGAAGTTGTCCTCACTGTAGTCCTCCCGGAGAACCCGAGAAGGATTGTGATGCCCGACGATTCGAGCCGGCGTCAGGTCTGCGTTGCCCTCGACGAACAGCAGCGGGATGCCCCAGTCCGCCGTGATGGCACCGAGCAGTGTGGATTTGCTGGTGCCGGGCGGGCCCTCGATCAGCAGGTCCCGTCCGGCGGCCACGGCAGCCAGCAGCAGGTCGAGTTCACGGTCCCGCCCGACGATGTGCGCCGCGATCCGGCGGCGCACATCGATGATCGACGTCAGAAGCGTCATTTGTTGTCGACGGCGATGATGTCTGCGCCTTCCTCGGCGAGCCGGAGTGCGTGGCTGCGGCCTTGGTTTCGTGCAGCTCCGGTGATGAAAGCGACCTTGCCTTCGAGTGTTCCGGTCATTTGATCACCGACCCGGCGTCGACGGGCAACTGGACGCCGGTGATGTAGCGAGCGTCGTCGGACACCAGGAAGGCGATGGCATTGGAGATGTCGACGGGTTCGACCCACTCGATCGGGAGTGCGTTGAGCGTTTTGAACGCGGCGCCCGCATCTTCTTTGGTGGGGTTCGGAGTGTCCGGCATGAACAGGTTGTACGTTTCGGAGTTGTGGATCATGTCGGTGTTCACCGAGGTGGGATGCACCGAGTTCACGCGAATGTCGAACGGTGCCAGTTCGTTTGCGAAGGTCTTGACCAGGCCTACCACTCCATGTTTGGCGGCGACGTAGTGCGCGAGGTTGGCCAGGCCCTTGATTCCGGCAGTGGAACTGGTCAGCACGATCGCGCCTCCGTTTCCGCCCGCCTTGAGGTGCGGCACGGCGGCACGGACGGTCTTGAACACGCCGGTGAGATTGATCGCGATCATCTCGTCCCAGACGTCGTCCGTCAGGTCTTCGAGCGGTGCGAACGTGGCGATGCCTGCATTTGCGAGAACGATGTCGAGACGGCCGAGTTCGGCCACGCCGTCGTCGACGGCCTTCGTGACCTGCGCAGTGTCACGGACATCGGCTTTGGTGGCGACGATCCGTCGATCCAAGGCTTCGACCTGGCGGACCGTCTCGGCGAGGTCCTCCTCGGTGGCGAGCGGATACCCGACGGAGCCGACCTGCTCGCAGATGTCGATCGCGATGATGTCGGCACCTTCCTGGGCCAGTCTCAGCGCGTGGCTTCTGCCCTGGCCGCGTGCGGCCCCGGTGATGAATGCAACTTTCCCGTCGAGCTTTCCCATGTGCGAACTTCCTTGTTCGTGTGAGGTGAAAACCTGTGCGAGCGCTGAACGTTCACGCACCGAGGCGGTACGTTCCGCGGCAGGACGCCCAAGATGGAGGGCATGCAAAGAAACCTATCCGACACTCAGTGCAGAAGTGGGCGATTTGCTTGAATTTTCTACGTGTAACCGGCGGTTTCGTGTAACAACCGGATCCGGAACATCACTACCGACCTCGAATTCGCACTTGTGCAGATCGAATCGGCAGAATCACCAGCACAAGTGCGAACTCGGCGACCTATCCGCTGCTGAGGGTGTCGAGGAGTTCGGTCACTGCGGCTCGGCCGGCGCGGTTGGCGCCGATGGTGCTGGCGGAGGGACCGTAGCCGAGGAGGTGGACGCGGTGGTTGGCTGCGACGCGGGTGGCGAGGCGTCCGTCCATGACGATGCCGCCGCCGTGGCCGCGGAGTCGCAGGGGTGCCAGATGGTCGAGTGCGCTGCGGAAGCCGGTGGCCCAGAGGATGACGTCGGCGTCGACGAAGGAGCCGTCGGCCCAGCGCACTCCGGCGGGTTCGATGGCGCTGAACATCGGTAGCCGGTGGAGGGCGCCGCGGTCGCGTGCTGCCTTCAGTCTGTCGGTCAGCAGGAGACCGGTGACGGAGACGACGGATCCCGGTGGCAGCCCGGCGCGGACGCGGTCTTCCACCATCGCGACGGCAGCGCGTCCTGCGTCGGGTCCGAAGTCGCTGTCGCGGAACTCGGGTTCGCGCCGGGTCACCCAGGTCGTGGAGGTGACGAGGGAGATCTCGTCGAGCAGTTGGACGGCGGAGATGCCGCCGCCGACGACAACGACGTGCTTGCCGGCGAACTCGTCGGCCGTGCGGTAGTCCTTGGTGTGGAGTTGGCGTCCGGTGAACGTCTCGGCGCCGGGGTAGCGGGGGACGAAGGGTTTCTCCCAGGTTCCGGTTGCGTTGATCAGCCCGCGAGCCGAGAGCACGATGTCCTCCGACTCGACTCGGAAACGAGGGTCGCGGTCGCAGACCACGGTGACGGTGACCGGTCGTCGAACCTGCAGGTCGAACTTCTCTTCGTAGACCTCGTAGTAGCGCGGAACGGCTTCGGCGGCGATCACTCCGTCCGGGTTTTCGTCGGTCAGTACCTCGGCGAACTCCATGCCTGGCAGGTCGTGAACTCGGTTGACGGTGCTGAGGGTCAGCGACGGCCACCGGTACTGCCATGCGCCCCCGGCGGCGGGAGATCTGTCGAGCATGACGAATCCTTCGCCGGCCGCCATGCCGGCTCGGCGGAGGTGATAGCCGGCGGACAGGCCCGCTTGGCCGGCTCCGATGACGGCCACATCTGTTTCGATCACGTTCACCAGTAGATCAGCCCGCAGTCGGCGCTCACATCTACCCATGAGTAACGTCTGATCTCATGATCGGACAGACTCGTGACGGAGATGTCGTCACCCTCGAGCTCCAACGCCCCGAGCGTCGCAACGCTCTGAACACCCAGCTGTGCGTGGCACTACGTGAGGGGATCGAGAAGGCCGTCGCCGACGATGCCCGCGTCATCGTCATCACCGGCCAGGGCACCAGCTTCTGTGCGGGTGCGGACCTGGACGGCGACGATTTCGCGAAGGCGTTTCCGGAGGCTCTCGAATCCCTGCTCAGAGCGGTCGACGGCGCACCCGTCCCCGTCATCGCAGCGATCAACGGACCGGCCGTCGGTGCGGGAACGCAGCTCGCGATCGCGAGTGATCTGCGAGTCGTGGCCGACGGTGCGTTCTTCGAGATCCCGTCGACGCGGCTCGGCATTGCCGTCAACAACTGGACGATCAAGCGGCTTGCGTCGCTCGCCGGCGGCAGCGTCGCCCGAACGATCCTGATGGGCGGCGAGCGGCTCGACGCCGACCGCGCCTACACCAGCGGTCTCGCGAACAAGCGCGGCGACCTCGCGGTGGCGATGGAGTGGGCGTCGGCGATCACCGAACTCGCGCCGCTGGCATTGAAGCACCTCAAGCTCGTCTTCAACGACGACGGCACGCACGACGAGCCGACGCGGGAACAGTGGGACGCGTTCGGTGCTGCGTGGACGAGCGAGGACATGAAGGAAGCGCGGCGCGCGCGCACCGAGAAGCGCAAGCCGAAATTCCAGGGCCGTTGAGGTGCCAGGGCCGGTGACACTCGGCGCACCCGACACGGGTGACACTGCCTGGCTGCTCGTTTGCACCGCGATGGTTCTGTTGATGACGCCGGGGCTCGCGTTCTTCTACGGCGGCATGGTGCGCGCCAAGAGTGTGCTGAACATGATGATGATGAGCCTGTCGGCCATCGCCGTCGTGTGGGTGCTGTGGTTGCTGTTCGGGTTCGGAATGGTGTTCGGTGACGGTGTGCTGGGCGGCTGGATCGGCAATCCGCTGCAGTTCGTCGGGCTCGGTGATCTGCTGGGCGGAACGTATTCCGGTGATGCCGTGTCGATTCCGCTCGTCGGGACCGTCCCTGGCTTGGTGTTCGCGGCGTTCCAGGCGGGGTTCGCGATGGTCACGGTCGCGCTCATCTCCGGCGCCGTCGCGGACAGGATGCGGTTCGTGCCATGGGTTCTGTTCGCAGGACTGTGGGCGACGCTCGTGTACTTCCCGGTGGCGCACTGGGTGTTCTCTCTCGACGGACTGGTCGCCGAGACCGGCGGGTGGATTTCGAACGCCCTGGGAGCGGTCGACTTCGCGGGAGGGACCGCCGTCGAGATCAACGCGGGTATGGCGGGTCTGGTTCTCGCACTCGTCGTCGGCAACCGTCGGGGATGGCCGCGAGAAGCGATGCGGCCGCACAATCTTCCCGCCGTCATGCTCGGTGCGGGGTTGCTGTGGTTCGGGTGGTTCGGCTTCAACGCAGGCTCGGCGCTGGCAGCGGACGGTGTCGCTGCCGTCGCGTTGGTCAACACGCTCGGGGCGGGCGCGATGTCCATGGCGGCGTGGCTCGTCGTCGAGAAGATCCGCGACGGCAAGGCCACCTCCTTCGGTGCTGCCTCAGGAGTCGTCGCGGGACTCGTGGCGATCACGCCGTCCTGTACGGCGGTGACGCCGATCGGTGCCGCGGGCATCGGTATCGCAGCGGGAGCATTGTGTGCGCTGGCAATCGGCCTGAAGTACCGCTTCGGCTACGACGATTCGCTCGATGTCGTCGGTGTGCACCTCGTCGGCGGAATCGTCGGCACTCTGATGATCGGATTGCTGGCGAGCGCAGACATGCCGGCAGGCGTCGACGGCCTGTTCTACGGCGGCGGACTGCATCAGCTGTGGGTTCAGTTCGTTGCGGTGGTCGCGGTGATGGCCTACACCGGCGTCGTGACCGCCCTGATTGCACTCGGAATCAAAGCCGTCATGGGTGTGCGTGCCGATGCCCAACACGAAGCCGACGGGTTGGACGAACACGAGCACGCGGAGTCGGCGTACGACTTCGCCGTCGGTCACGGTGGGTCCAATGGGCCGGGCTTGTTCGGCAAGAAATAGGATGGCGATTACCGGCCCTTGAATCTACGAAATCCGTTCTGTCCCTTTAAGGTAGAGCTGATCTACTGTTAACGCTATGGATGCGCTCCGTCTCTCTGCCGTCCAGTATGCGGACTCGCTCCGCGCCGTAGCTTTGCGCCGCACCCAGAAGGGGTGTGTGGAGCAGACATCGGAAGACGGGGAACATGAAGATCGGTAGATTCGCAGCAACGTCGGCATTGGTCATCGCCGCAATGACGACCGCAATGGGGACGTCCTACGCGGACCCGGCGCCCGCTCCCGCGCCCGTGGGGTGGAACGTCACCGCACAGGGGGATCAGGTGCTGGTCGACACCTCCGCAGGCACCCTGAGCAACGAGAACAATCACCTGGTCGTCCGCGACGCAGGCGGAGCCCTCGTCGATTCGGTGCCGCTGTCCATCGCGTTCGAGGGACTCGCGCACCCCGTTGCCGCGGAGATCGACGGCAACCACGCCGTGCTCACCGCCGACGCGTCGCCCGCGGCCGCGACGCCGGTGTCGACGCAGATTCCGGGCCTGCAGCAGGTCGACCTGCCCGCTGCAGTCGCAGGAGTCAAGGACAACCTGAGCCTGTCGGCGTCCGTCGGTGGATTCCTCGGTGCAGCAACGGGACTCGTCGGTGGCTGCCTGCTCGGCGCAGTCGCCGTCGGCGTCGTCTCGGCACCCGCAGCTCTGCTCTTCGGCGCAGGACCGCTTGCGGGGTGCATCGGCGGAGCACTGCTGCTCGGCTCCACGGCATCGCTCGCCGGAACGGCCATCGGCGGTCTGTCCGCACTCGCCAGCAACGCGGGACCGTTCATCACGCTGCTGAACGCACCGCCCGTCAAGAAGTAACTCCTGCGTCTTGCTCCGGCCCACCGGGCCGGAGCAGGATGTAGCGGTGAATCCTGGGGAGCAGGACGGTGCACGCCTTCGATACGACGCCGACGACGGAACACGTCGGGACGTCGCGCTGACGCCGGAACTCGGCAGGCTGACGCTCGGACGGTCCGTACAGGCGGACGTGTCCTTCCCCGACGACCACGAGGTCTCTCGCCTGCATGCGACGGTCGAGTGGATGGGCGGCCACTGGACCATCGTCGACGACGGGCTTTCGCGCAACGGCACCTTCGTCGGCGGAGACCGGTTGGCAGGGCGGCGGCGGCTCCGACACGGCGACACCATCCGCATCGGCACGTCGCTGCTGACCTTCCACGACTTCTCCGGCGTCGGCGACGAGGCCACGCGCATCGCATCCGACATGCCCAGTACTCGGTCACTCACCGAGACGCAACGGGCTGTCCTCGTCGCACTGTGCAGGCCGTACAAGCACAACGCGACCTTCGCGAACCCGTCGTCGAACCAGGAGATCGCGTCGGAGATATTCCTGAGCGTCGACGCCGTCAAGACGCATCTGAGGGTGCTGTTCGCCAAGTTCGGCGTGGAGGACTTACCCCAGAATCAGAAGCGCGTCCGGCTGGCCGAACGCGCCATGCACAGCGGGGTCATCTCACAACGCGACCTCTAGGACGCGCCTAGCCCCATCGCGACGCGAGGCCGGGTCCGCTTGCGCGACGAGCGTGGCCACGGCGTCGGCGACCTCACCGGCACGTTCCAGGATGACCATGTGACCGGCCTTCTCCACGGTCACCATCCGCGCCGCGGGCAGGAAGTCGGCGATGACGCGAGAATGGCGTATCGGCGTCATCAGGTCGTCGGACCCGCACAGGACCAGCGTCGGGACCACGGCGAGAGCCGGCAGGTTCTCCGATTCGTCGAATTCGTGCAGCGATCCGAGGAATCCCGCCATGGTCACCACCGACGTTTCGTTCAACATCGCCGACGCCAAGGCGACCACCCGCGGGCTGACCCGTCGCGATCCGCAGCCTGCTGCCCGCACGATGGGCGCGCAGATTCCCCTGCTCAGGCGCTTCGACGCGGCCATGGCGCTCGGTGCGCGTCGGACAGCGGTGCGGAACATCGACACGACGGGGTGGGCGAGACAGGCACCGAGGCCCTCCTCGGCGATGCCGTTCGCGGCGGAGGCGATCAAACCGACGCCGACGAGGCGACTGCCCAGCTCGGCGAGGTGCTGGCGGGCGTAGGACATCGCTGTCATTCCGCCCATCGAATGGCCGATCACGACGTATCGGCCGGTGGGCACCATCGCCCGAATCACGGCGCCGAGGTCGCGTCCGAGTTGTTCGATCGTGTACGTCGACGCATCGGCAGCCGCCGACGAGCCATGCCCACGGTGGTCGTAGAACACCATCCGCACTTCGTCGGCCCAGGTCTTCCGCAGCTGGTCGCGGACGTCGAACCACGATTCTTTCGCGAGACAGTGGCCGTGAACGAACACCACGGTGAGCGGTGCATCGCGGCGGCCGGTCTCGTACACCGAGAGCGCAGTGCCGTCGTCCGTCACGACGGTGCTTCGTCCGTACGTTCGTTCGCTCATGTTGGTCTCCGTTTCCGGCCGCTGTGTAGGGCTATTCGCCGACGCGTGACGTGCTGTTACTTCCTTGTTCATCGTGCGTTTCTCCACGCGGAAACACAGCAACCCGGAGAGGTGAGCAGCTGACCCTCAGGGATGGGCTCTCCTCACCCTGGGGTGGGTATCGACCAAGCCGCATCCGCCGCAGGATCGAACTACACACAAGGCGCTTCGGTGAGTCAGGGAGGACTTCGACGATGACGAACGACATCGTGGACATGCTCGAATCGCGGGTTCCGCTGGCGGTCGGCGGCGATCGACGAGCCCTCGAGGATGTCATTGCGCTGGTCAGGCCCAGGCTTGCTCGTTACTGTGCAACACGTTTGGGGAATCTGGATGTGGCGGCGGACGACGTGGTGCAAGATGTGTGTCTGGCATTGGTGACGGCAATTCCCAAGTACCGCGACATGGGCAAGCCGTTCATGGCCTTCGTCTACGGCATCGCTGCGCACAAACTTGCCGACGCCGGCCGCAAAGCCACTCTGCGACGGTCGTATTCGCTGGACTCGGTGCTCGACGAGCCGTCCACCGACGACACGCCGGAAGAGCATGCGATCGAAGGCGAATTCCGCAGCGAAGCAATGGCATTGATGGCAACGCTGCCTCCCCGTCACCGCAAGATCATTCTGATGCGGGTGGTGTGGGGCATGACCGCTCCACAAACCGGTCGAGCGCTCGGTATGAGCGCCGGTGCGGTACGCGTTGCCCAGCACCGGGCCATGAATCAACTTCGAGCTGAAATGGCGAACTTCGTACTGCTCAGTGCGTGACGGTCTTCCGTATGGTTGCCTACTGGGCATGACACAGGGGGACGAAGTACGGAAACGTCGACCGACACCGGCGCAATACGTGGTGGCAGGCAGTGTCGTCGCCTTCGCTGTCGCGGTCTTTCTGCGGCATGCGCTGACCGAGACAGGCGCTGCTCAGACTGCGGCGTTCTACGTCGGCATTCCTGCGGTGGTAGCGGTCATCGTGGTGTTGTCCGCTCCGAGTCGAAGCGCCGTCGGCATCACGATGAAGGTCATCACCGTCCTGCTTCTGATGTCGATGATGCTGCTGGGTGAGGGCTTCATCTGCGTCATCTTCGCGGCCCCGATCTTCTACCTGATCGGCGGACTCGTCGCCATCGTCGTCGAGAAGATCGCCAAGTCCGGGCCGGGAGAGGGCAAGGTGCACGCGGTTGCCGTCCCCGCGCTCGTCCTCGTCGCCGTCGCAGCGTCGGAGGGTATCGTGCCCGCGACGACGTTCGACGGTGCGACCACGGTGTCCGCATCTCGAATCCTGAACGCAGACGTGCCCGACGTCGTCGCAGCGTGGGAGCGACCACTGGACTTCGGTGGGACACCCCTCCCGGGAGTTCTGTCGTGGGGTTTTCCGGAGCCGCTCGCGGACAGTGGTGGATCGCTCGAGGTGGGTGCTCGTCGAACCGTCACGTTCACCGGAGCGCACCACCGGCCATTGCTGGTGTCCGAGCACCACTGGGGCGAGCACACGACCGAGCTCACCTTCGAGGTCGTGTCGCGCACATACGATTCCGCGCGCCTCGCGGTCGTCGGTGACACCACGCCCATCTCGTCGTGGCTGACGTGGAATGTCGCCGACATTACCTGGAGCGCAGTGGATTCGACGCACACTGCGGTGGATCTGGAGCTTTCCTACACGCGTGAGCTGGCGCCCGCGTGGTACTTCGGTCCCATCGAGGAGTACGTCACCGAACGCGCCGCGGGGTGGCTGCTGGACAGCCTGAACCAGTGAACATCGACACCGGTCTGTCAGTGGCTGCGCTGCGTTCCTGCGCAGTACTGCTGCCGGTGCTGCTGGTCGGTGCGTTCTGGGTGGCCTCGTCCGCACGGGTTCGCGGCGCCGCGTTTCTCGCGATGCTCTGGAACTTCATGGCGCTGCTTCTCGTGAACGCGGTTGCTGTGCAGATCGGGTGGTGGAGCTTCGGGACCACGGGCACCATGTGGTCGTCGGTTCCCGTCGACGTCGTGCTCGGGTGGTCCGCTTTGTGGGGTGCGTTACCGATCCTCCTGGCGCGGTGGGTGAATGCGGCGGTAACCGTCGGCGTCCTGATCGTCGCGGACGTACTGGCCATGGGGAGTCTGCGCCCGCTGGTGATGCTCGAACAGGCATGGTGGTGGGGTGAAGTCCTCGCGGTGGTGATCGCGCTCCTTCCCGGACTGCTGCTCGGAATGCTGACGACGAACGAGCGGGCGCTCAGGACGCGCGCGGGCATGCAGGTCGTGCTGTTCGGGACTGTTCTCGTGTTCGGCCTTCCGACAGTGTCTTTCGAACTCTCCCGAAGCGTCGGATGGTCCGAGTCCGGATGGTCGACCATCGGGAACCGGGTTGCAGCGGACAGTGGTGGTCTGGTCGATTCCCTGCTGCTTCAACTTGCCCTCGTCGTCGTCGTGATCGCCCTGCGCGCGGTCGCCGATTTCGCGGTGATCGGCGGCGGCACGCCGTTCCCGTGGGACCCGCCGGTTCGAATGGTCACGACTGGGCCCTACGCCTACGTTGCGAATCCGATGCAGGCGTCGGCCGTTGTGCTTCTGCTGATCCTCGCGGGTCTCTTTCGTGAGCCGTTTCTCGCTGCGGCGGCTGTGCTTGCGGGCGCGTTCGGTGCCGGCCTCGCCGCGTGGCACGAGAAGGAGGACCTCGTGTCGAGGTTCGGGTCGGACTGGGCCGAGTATCGACGATGCACGAGGGACTGGATGCCCCGGTGGACACCCACCCGCATTTCGTCGGCGACGCTCTTCGCGTCGGTGACGTGCGACCCGTGCTCCACCGTCGGACCGTGGTTCGCTCGTCGACGTCCGGTGGCGCTTCGGATCGCGGCCGCCGAGGATCATTCGGAGACCCTGACACGCGTGCGCTACGAGGGAGCGGAGACGCTGACCGGGACCAGAGCGATCGCGGCAGCGCTCGAACACGTCTCGTTGGGATGGGCAGTGCTGGGCTGGATTCTGCGCGCGCCGATCCTCGGGTGGTTCCTGCAGATGCTCGTCGACGCTGCCGGGGGAGCCCCGCGCACCGTCAAGGTGCCCGATTAGTCAGGTTTGCGGCTCTACGTAACAGCATCTGTACTTCGCGTGACGTGGGCGACACGTAGCGCTTCTACCTTCCTTGCATGACCGCTGTGCAGCCTGCGCCGACAGATTCGGCACTGAAGGAAACGCTGGAGGACTACACGCTGCGCTTTGCGCCGCGTAGCTACCGCAAGTGGGGGACCGGTGTCGTCGCCACGTCCGCACTGGGCGGCATCGCGTACCTCGCCGACTTCGCGATCGGCGCGAACATCGGAATCTCCTACGGAACCGGAAACGCGCTGTGGGGAATCCTGGTGTTCGCCGTCGTCATCTTCCTGACGGGTCTGCCGCTCGCCTACTATGCAGCGCGATACAACATCGACCTCGATTTGATCACGCGCGGAAGTGGCTTCGGGTACTACGGGTCCGTCGTCACCAACGTCATCTTCGCGACGTTCACCTTCATCTTCTTCGCGCTCGAGGGTTCCATCATGGCGCAGGGCCTCGAGCTCGGCCTGAGCATCCCGCTGCCCATCGGATACGCCGTGTCGACATTGATGGTGATTCCGCTGGTCATCTACGGCATGAAAGCGCTTGCAAAACTTCAGGTCTGGACGACGCCGCTCTGGCTTGTCCTGATGGTGTTGCCGTTCGTCTACCTCGTCGTCAGCCACCCTGATTCCGTCGGTGAGTTCTTCGCGTTCGGTGGCCAGGACGGCGCGGACGGCAAGGGCGTCAACTTCGGTTCGGTCATGCTCGCGGCAGGAGTGTGCTTGTCTCTCATCGCGCAGATCGCCGAGCAGATCGACTACCTGCGTTTCATGCCGCCCAAGACGCCCGAGAATTCTCGCCGCTGGTGGACTGCAGTGCTTCTCGCCGGGCCGGGTTGGGTCATCTTCGGCGCTCTCAAACAGGTCGTCGGACTGTTCCTCGCCGTCTACCTCATCGCGAACGTCGCCGACGGCGCATCGATCGCCAACGAACCGGTGCATCAGTTCCTGGAGATCTACGAGAACTTCATGCCCGGATGGCTCGCCATGACCCTTGCAGTCATCCTCGTGGTCATCAGCCAGATCAAGATCAACGTCACCAATGCGTACTCAGGATCGCTTGCGTGGACCAACTCCTACACGCGCATCACCAAGACGTACCCGGGCCGAATGGTGTTCGTGCTGTTCAACCTTGCGATCGCGCTGATTCTCATGGAAGCCAACATGTTCAGCTTCCTCAACGACATCCTGGGCTTCTACGCCAATTGCGGTATCGCGTGGATCGCGGTCGTCGCCTCGGACATCGTGTTCAACAAGTACATCCTGAAGCTCTCGCCCAAGGTGCCGGAGTTCCGCCGCGGCATGCTGTACAACTTCAACCCGGTCGGATTCGTATCCATGCTCGTTGCGGCAGGATTGTCCATCCTCGTGTTCTTCGGTGTCTTCGGTGACGCGATCAAGCCGTATTCGCCGATGGTCGCGCTGGTCCTCGCGATTGTTCTACCGCCGATCATCGCGGTCGCAACCAAGGGCAAATACTACCTGCGGCGCGTCGACGACGGTATCGACCTGCCGATGTTCGACGAGCACGGGAATCCGTCGGACGAGACCCTGCTGTGTCATGTGTCCGGCATGGAGTTCGAGCGGCCGGACATGATCCGCTCCAACAAGGTCGGACCGGAGGGCGAGATTCTCTACATCAGTTCGCTGTCGCTCAGCACCGACAAAACGGGCGAACACATTCTGCCGGAACAGAAGTGAGCGCTCAGTGGCCCGAGAATTTCGGGTCACGTCGACTGAGCATTGCGTCGACTGCCTCCTCGTGGTCGGCAGTCGTGTGGGCGATGGCCTGATACGCGGCGGACAGCTCCAGTAGGGACTCCAGGCTCTGGTGCTGACCTTCGCGCAGTAACTTCTTGGTCATGCGCAGTACCTGAGGGGGATTGGCGGCGACGCGCTCTGCCAGCGTGTGGGCGGCGTCGAGTAGGTCACCAGGCTCGACGACCTGCGACACCAAACCCCATTCGAGAGCGGTGGCAGCGTCGATCGCCTCGCCGGTGAACGCCATCTCGCTGGCACGCGCCATACCGATGGCGCGCGGAAGAAGCCAGGCTCCGCCGTCGCCGGGGATGATGCCCACCTTGACGAAGCTTTCGGCGAACTTCGCCGTCGTGGAGGCAACGCGGAGATCGCACATCAGCGCCAGATCACACCCAGCGCCGATCGCAGCGCCGTTGACTGCGGCGATCGTCGGGATCTCGCAGTGATACAACGCTTTCGGGATGCGCTGGATGCCGTGTCGGTAGCCTTGTCTCAGCTCGGCCGGGCTGCCGCCGAACATTCCTTGCTTGTCTCGCATGTGCTTGACGTTGCCGCCGGAGGAGAACGCGGAACCTGCGCCGGTGAGAATCGCGACCCGAACGCTCGGGTCGCGATTCGCCTCGGAGACGGCGTCCTCGATCGCCGCCACGGTCTCGATCTCGGAGATCGGATTGCGGGACTCGGGGTTGTTCAGCGTCCAGACGACGACGTCGCCCCGGCGCTCGATCAAGAGTGGTTCGGTCATACCTACAGTGCAACACGCTCCGGTTCCGTCTCCGACGAGGCGCGCACCGTGCTTGCGCCCGCGGTCTTGATCTTTCGGTGCCCGACCGCAGTGAACGCGAGTCCCGCGACGATCCACGCGATCAGTACCAGCCATGGCTGGGCGGTCGACGCGTCGGGGAAGTACGACAGGGTGCGAAGCAGGGTCGATCCGGCTCCCGGTGGGAAGAACTGTCCGATGGTCCCCCACGCCCCGGGTAGGAATTGCGAGGGGGCTGCCGCTCCGGAGATCGGGTTGCCGATGAACATCATCAGCACTGCCGCGATCCCGATTCCGGCTGGGCCGACGATCGATGTCAAGCCGACGATGAGCGCGGTGATCGCCAGAATTGCCGCGGTCACTGCCGCGACGTTCACGACGATCGCGCCCTGCAGGATCCCGAACCAGCCCTGCGTGACGGCGACGACGACGATGCCGGCCGCCACGCCGTAGACCACAGTGGACAGAAGTCGACGTGAGGTGCCTCGAACCAGCATCGAGATGATCACCCCGCCGATGATTCCGCCGATGACGAGCGGGAAGGACATCCCGGACAGGCCGGCCCCTCGAGCGTCGGAGCTCGAGAAGGGTACGACGTCGACGGCGGTGGTGTTCATCTGTGCGGCGATCTGACCGAACATCTGACTGACAGCCGTGCCGTTCGCCGATGCGGTCAACACTTCTGGCTGTTGGCCGATGACGACGGCGCCGTAGACCTCGCGTGTTTCGATCGCCCTGATGGCGGCTTCACGGGTAGCGGCGGTCGATACCTCGAATTGGCCGGCGAGCTGGTCGGTGACGGCCGGGTTGTCTCCGACAACCGCAATGGGAATTCCCTGCACCGTCGAGGTGACGGACGGCCACAGAAATGCCAGAACGACGACCGTGAGTGCCGCCGCCGCACCGAGTGCGACGACGACGGCTCGCGGCCAGGCGGTGATCTTCATGCGTGGTCTCCTCTTCGAAAACGAATAATCGTTCTTTATCTTGGGTGGCAGTCACGAGCTTGTCAAGAACGAGTGTTCGTTTTTAATATGGCGTAGTGCCCAAAGTGAGCGAGAGTCATCGCGAGGAACAGAAACGCCGGATCATCGGCGCGGCTATGGCGTGCTTTGCTCGATCGGGCTTCGAGGGAACGTCGATGGCTGACATCATCACCGAATCCGGAATGTCCGCCGGCGCGATCTACAGCTATTTCAAGAACAAGCAGGATCTGATCCTGCACGTCACTCGCGACGTGCTGAAGAGCCGAGCCGAGGACCTCGACGGACTGGAGAAGCAGGATCCACTGCCTCCGCCCGCGGCGGTGATCCGCCTGTTCCTGGCCGGCATGACGAAGGACGTGGGCAATCCGAGCATTCTGGTGCAGATTTGGGCTGCGGCCGCCGGTGAGGCCGACGAGTCCACGTCGGTGGAGTCGGTTGTCACGGAACTGCGGGCCCTGTACGAGGGCTACCTACGAGTCTGGTTCAGACGCAACGGAGCAAGCGGCTCCGATGCCGATGCGCGGGCGCAGTCGATGGCTCCGTTGGTGGTCGGCCTGTGTCAGGGGTTCATCCTGCAGTCGGCTTTGGTACCCGACTTCGATCCGGAAGGGTATCTGAACGCCCTGGATCAGCTTTCCTTGTGAGCGGAAATGTAGCGTTCCCTGGTCGCTCCGCAGGCTCCGCTCCTGACCCAGGGCCTACATTTCCGCTCACGTGCGGCGGAGCCGCCTAGACGGTTCTGGTCAACCGATCCGCCAGCAGACGAGAGAACTTCGCCGGATCCTTCAACTCGGTGCCTTCGGCGAGAAGTGCCGTCGCGTAGAGCAATTCGGCGGTCTCGGCGAGGGACGCGTCATCGCTGCGCTCCTCGCGTGCCTTCTTGAGCCCCGTCACCAAATCGTGCGTCGGGTTGAGTTCGAGGATGCGCTTGGAGGTCGGAACGAACTGTCCCGACGCCTTGTACATCTTCTCGAGCTGTGGCGAGAAGCTGAATTCGTCACCGACGACGCATGCGGGGGAGGTGGTCAGGCGGGTCGAGAGGCGAACCTCCTTGACGTCCTCGGACAAGGTCTCGGTGAGCCACTTCAGCAGCTCCTCGAATTCCTTGTCCTGCTCCTCGCGCTTGGCCTCGGCGTCCTTCTTCTCCTCCTCCGTGTCGAGATCGACCTCGCCCTTGGAGATGGACTGGAAGGACTTGCCGTCGAACTCGGGGACGTTGCCGACCCACACCTCGTCGACGGAGTCGGTCAGCAGCAGCACCTCGATGCCGCGAGCCTTGAACGCCTCCATGTGCGGCGAGCTCTCGATCTGCTGACGGGATTCGCCCGTCATGTAGTAGATCTGCTCCTGTCCGCCCTTCATCCGGTCGACGTACTCGGCGAGGGTGGTCAGACCCTCCTCGGAGTTGGTGGACGCGAACGACGACACCGACAGCAGCGTCTCGCGGTTGTCGGCGTCGGAGATGAGGCCTTCCTTGAGCGCGCGACCGAACTGCGACCAGAACGTCTGGTACTTCTCGGCGTTCTCGCTCTGCATCTCCTTGACGGTGGAGAGGACCTTGCGCGTCAGGCGACGACGGATCGCGCGGATCTGGCGGTCCTGCTGCAAGATTTCACGAGAGACGTTGAGTGAGAGGTCCTGTGCGTCGACTACACCCTTGACGAAGCGCAGGTACTCCGGCAGCAGCTCCTCCGAGTCGTCCATGATGAACACGCGCTTGACGTACAGGTGCACGCCCGACTTGCCCTCGCGCATGAACAGATCGAACGGTGCCTGCGACGGAATGAACAGCAGCGCTTGGTATTCGAACGTGCCCTCGGCCTTGAACGGGATGACCTCGAGCGGCTCGTCCCAGGCGTGCGAGACGTGCTTGTAGAACTCCTTGTATTCCTCGTCGGACACTTCGTCCTTCGGGCGAGTCCACAGAGCCTTCTGGGAGTTGATCGTCTGCGTCTCGATTTCGACGGTGTCCTCGGCGCCCTCTTCGGTTGCCTTGACCGTCTTCTCGACGTCGATGCGGATCGGCCACGCGATGAAGTCCGAGTACTTCTTGACGAGCTGTTTGATCTTCGATTCCGACGCGTAGTCGTAGAGGTGATCCTCTTCGTCGGTCGGCTTGAGGTGCAGCGTGATCGAGCTGCCCTGCGGTGCGCCGTCGACGTCGGAGATCTCGTAGGTGCCCTCGCCGGTCGACTCCCAGCGGGTGGCGCTGGTTTCGCCGGCCTTGCGGGTCAGCAGCGTGACCTTCTCCGCGACCATGAACGTCGAGTAGAAGCCGATGCCGAACTGGCCGATCAACTCCTCCGACGCCGCGGCGTCCTTGGCTTCCTTGAGCTTCTTGCGTACCTCGGCGGTGCCGGACTTGGCGAGCGTGCCGATGAGGTCGATGACCTCGTCACGCGTCATGCCGATGCCGTTGTCACGGATCGTGAGCGTCCGGGCCTCTTTGTCGATGTCCAACTCGATGTGGAGATCGGAGGTGTCGACGTCGAGGTCCTTGTTGCGGTAGGACTCGAGCCGCAGCTTGTCGAGGGCGTCGGATGCGTTGGAGATCAGCTCCCTGAGGAAGCTGTCCTTGTTGGAGTAGATGGAGTGAACCATCAGGTCCAAGAGCTGGCGCGTCTCGGCCTGAAATTCCCGCTGTTCGGTGGTCATGAGTGTGTGCGATCTCCTTCTAGAGCAAAACCGTCGCGAGCATTCTACTTACGAGCCGCATCGCCGAGTTGCGGGACTATTTCTTTCAACGCCCAATCCAGACTGAGCGGCGACGGGAACGCGATCGATTGTGCCTGCGTGGGCGAGAGAGGCACGAACGCACCCCGTCGAACGGCGGACAGGGACTGAACGGCGGGCTGGGCGGCGAGTTCGTCGACCGAACCTGGCAGACCGGTCGCGATGATGACGTCCGCGTCCGTCTCCGACAGGTAGTCGTAGCTGATCTGCGCACGGCCCGGGATGGTGCTGACGGGTTGGGCGGTGGCGAACTCCGTCGGGGCCATGCCGAGCTGTCCCAGCAAGCTGGCGCCCGCGTCGTCCGACGAGTTGACGATGTAGACCGCGCCGTCGCTCGGCCCGACGAAGAACGTGAAGGTCTTTCCGTCCAGCTCGGGGAATTGCGCGGCCGCGTCGGCGATGCGGGCCTCGGTGTCGGCGATCACCTGCTCGCCCTTCTCGGGAACCCCCAGCGCCGACGCCACCGTCGCGGTCGCGCTCTGCCACGTTTCCGACGACGGGGTGTCGGCGAAATGGACGACCGGCGCGATCTCCGTCAGCTGGTCGTACGCGCGCGCCAGGGTGAAGGACTTGGTGGCGACGATCAGATCGGGTTGCAGCGCGGCGATCTCCTCGATGGGGATCGTGGCTCCGCTCGCTTCCCACACGGGAGGGGTCTGCGGCACTGCGTTCTCGAACCACGGTTGATAGCCGGAGTCCGTTTGAGCCTTCGCCACGGAAATCGGCGTTACGCCAAGGGAGAACACGATGTCCGCGTCGGTCCACGTCAAGGCAACGACGCGTTCGGGCTTGTCCGGCACGTCGGCGGTGCCCAGGGCGCCGGCAACCGAGACCGGAAAAGCGCTGTTCGACGCCGTTTCCAGGGCCGGTTCGCCATCGTCGGCCGAGGAGCATGCGACGAGAGTCAGGGCTGCGGTGGCGGTGACCAGCGTCATGGCCAGTGTGCGTCCGAAAGGCATGAGGTGAGGCTAGCCAATGACTGCGTGTCCTGTTCGCCGGGTTCGGCTCACCTATCCTCGCGGGGGTGACGAAACAGCGGATCGTGCCGATCGCCCTCGGCATCGCAGGTGCAGCGTGGGTGGCCCGAGCAGCGTGGGGACTCCCGGCCCAGATCGGTGCGACGACAGGCAAGATCGCGCCCTATGCGGCAGGATCGGCTCGCTACCGCGACCGCCGATTCCACAACACCGAACCCAGCTCCAGCTTCTCCGGCGGTGGCGACGAGTCGATTCTGGTGTCCTTCCTCAGGCGCCGCGCGCAGGGGAAGCCGCAGCAACCGATTCCCCTCGCGCCCCAGGTCGCTCCCGTCGACGCCGGCGAGATCGCCGTCACCTGGTACGGACACTCGTCCGTGCTGGTCGAACTGGACGGCAAGCGCATCCTCGCCGACCCGGTGTGGAGCAACCGAGTGTCGCCATCTCGCACCGTCGGGCCGTCGCGGCTGCATCCGACGCCGGTTGCCCTCGACGCGCTGCCCGCCGTCGATGCGATCGTCATCTCCCACGACCACTACGACCACCTCGACAAGGCGACCATCGTGCGTCTCGCTAGCCTGCAGACGGCGCCGTTCGTCGTTCCGCTGGGCATCGGAGCACACCTTCGCCACTGGCGCATCCCGGAGGACCGGATCGTCGAATTGGACTGGGACGACCAGACCGAGGTCGCCGGCATCACGATCACCTGCACCGAAGCCAGGCATTTCTCGGGCCGAGGACTCAAGCGCGATCTGACGCAGTGGGCGTCCTGGGCGTTCGCGGGCCCGAAGCATCGAGTGTTCTTCGGCGGCGACACCGGTTACACGGTCAAGTTCGCGGAGATCGGCGCCAAGTACGGCCCGTTCGACCTGACGTTGCTGCCTGTCGGTGCCTACGACCCACGCTGGGCGGACATCCACATGAACCCGGAAGAAGCCGTGCGGGCACACGGAGACCTGGGCGGAGATGTGCTTGTTCCGGTGCATTGGGCGACGTTCAATCTGGCGTTCCATCCGTGGTCGGAACCCATCGTTCGGCTGAAGGCCGCAGCCGACAGCGTCGGTGTCCCCACCGTCGTCCCGATGCCGGGCCAGAGGATCGATGCATCGAGGGGGTCACAGGACGATCGGTGGTGGGCGAGGCTCGGTTGACCCCAACTAGTCTGTGTCCATGTCGATCGAGACGGACGCGCAGTGGGAACGCGGGCTCACCGAAGCGGAAGTAGCGCAACTCAGAGCGGACGGGAAATCCAACGACGTTCCGGCGCGTGCGAGTCGTTCGGTCAAGGACATCGTCCGCGGCAATGTCTTCACGCGGATCAATGCGATTCTGGGTGTTCTGCTGATCATCGTGCTGTCGACGGGATCGATCGTCGACGGCATGTTCGGACTTCTGATCGTCGCCAACAGTGGTATCGGCATCATTCAGGAGATCCGGGCCAAGAGGACGCTCGACGAGCTCGCGATCGTCGGCCAGAGCAAACCGGTTGTTCGACGGGACGGTGTCGCGCGTGAGGTTGCCCCGGACGAGGTGGTGCTCGGTGACGTCATCGAGTTGGGCCCGGGCGATCAGATCGTCGTCGACGGCAGTGTGGTCGAAGCGTCGTCGCTGGAGGTCGACGAGTCGCTGCTCACCGGTGAAGCGGACGCGGTGCACAAGGAGATCGAGGCGCCGATCCTGTCCGGTAGTTTCGTCGTAGCCGGTAGTGGTGCCTACCGCGCAACGAAGGTCGGCCGTGATGCGTACGCCGCCAAGCTGGCCGAGGAAGCGAGCAAGTTCACCCTGGTGCACTCCGAGCTGCGGAGCGGCATCGACAAGATCCTGAAGTTCATCACCTACCTGATGATTCCGGCCGGTGCGCTCATCATCTACAACCAGCTGTTCTCGTCGGGGCAGTCGCTGGGTCCTGCGCTCAACGGTATGGTCGCGGCCCTCGTTCCGATGGTGCCCGAGGGTTTGGTGCTGATGACGTCGATCGCGTTCGCCGTCGGTGTCGTTCGGCTCGGGCAACGGAAGTGTCTCGTCCAGGAACTTCCCGCAATCGAGGGGCTCGCTCGCGTCGACGTGGTGTGTGCGGACAAGACGGGCACGTTGACCGAGAACGGTATGCGCCTCGCGGAGCTTCGTGTGGTGGAAGAAGGCGATACCGCCGCGCTGCCTCGGGTCCTGGCCGCGCTCGCACACGACGATCCTCGACCGAACGCAAGTGTTCTCGCGATCGCCGAAGCGTTCCCGGATGATCCGGGGTGGACCGAGACCGCGGTCGCGCCGTTCTCGTCGGCGAAGAAGTGGAGTGGACTGTCCTACGGGGACGACGGCAACTGGCTTCTCGGAGCGCCCGACGTTTTGCTGGACCCGAACAGCGACATCGCCCGCCAGGCAGAGGAAGTCGGCTCGTCGGGACTGCGTGTTCTGCTGCTCGCCAGCAGTGACCTCCCGGTCGACGACGACGCGGCCCCCGGTGTGGTCACCCCGCGGGCGCTGGTGATCCTGGAACAGAAGGTGCGGTCCGACGCCCGCGAGACCCTCGAGTACTTCGCGAGCCAATCCGTTGCCGTGAAGGTCATCTCCGGGGACAACGCAGTGTCGGTGGGGGCCGTCGCAGGATCCCTCGGCCTCGCCGGCAGCCCCATCGACGCACGCAATCTGCCCGAGCGCACCGAGGACCTCGCCGACACCGTCGAGAATTCCACCACGTTCGGACGGGTGCGCCCCGATCAGAAGCGTCAGATGGTCGGTGCACTGCAGTCCCGCGGCCACACCGTGGCGATGACCGGGGACGGCGTCAACGACGTGCTCGCACTCAAGGACGCCGACATCGGTGTCGCCATGGGCTCGGGCAGTGCCGCGACGCGCGCCGTCGCGCAGATCGTGCTCTTGGACAACAAGTTCGCGACGTTGCCGTACGTCGTGGGTGAAGGCCGACGCGTCATCGGAAACATCGAACGCGTCTCGAACCTGTTTCTCACCAAGACCGTGTACTCGGTTCTGTTGGCGTTCCTCATCGGGCTGTCCGGGGTGCTGTCACAGATCTTCCACTTCGAGCCGATTCCGTATCCGTTCCTGCCGCGTCACGTCACCATCGCCGCGTGGTTCACGATCGGCATCCCCGCATTCATCCTGTCGCTCGCCCCCAACAACGAGCGCGCGCGGTCCGGGTTCGTCCCGCGCGTGATGCGCCTGGCGGTGCCGTCGGGCCTGATCGTCGGCGTCGCGACGTTCGTGTCGTATCTACTTGCCTACCAGGGCCCGCAGGCGACCGAGGAGCAGGTGACCCAGGCGAGTACGACGGCATTGATCACGCTGATCATGATCGCCGTGTGGGTGCTCGCCGTCGTCGCTCGGCCGTACGTCTGGTGGAAGATCGTGCTGCTCGCCGGTTCGGTGTTGGGCTACCTGGCGCTGTTCACCATCCCGTTCTGCCGCACGTTCTTCAAGCTCGATCCGTCGAACATCGCGCTGACGACCTCGGCGTTCGTGATCGGCGCCATCGGAATCGTGCTCGTCGAGGTGTCCTGGCGCGTCAGCGCGGCCCTGCAACGACACCGTTCCGCGAAGTAAGCTTCATCCCGCCAGCACAAACACACGCGAATGGGAGTGGTCATGGGTTTCGCAGACAACCTCAAGGGCTTCGTCGACAAGGGCAAAGAGCTCGCCGCCGAGAACTCCGACAAGATCGAGGACGTCGTCGACAAGGCGGGCGATTTCATCGACGACAAGACCGGTGGCAAGTACGCCGACAAGGTCGACAAGGTGCAGGAAGCGGCGAAGAAGGCCATCCCGGACAAGCCGTGAACGAATGATCGTGTGCGAGTCGGCTGCGCGAGGCAGCGCAGCTGACGGCATGATCTAGCTGTGGACGGACCAGTACTTCTTCTCGTCGTGATCGCGGCCGTCGCGGTGGCGGGTTTCGCCAAACGCTTCGACCTTCAGGTGCCGCTGGTGCTCGTCGCGGTCGGGTCGGTGGCGTCGTTCGTTCCAGGAGTCCCTCAGCTGACTCTGTCACCCGAGCTGATCCTCGGCGTGGTATTGCCTCCACTGTTGTATTCGGCTGCGCTCGACTTCTCGTTCGTCAGCTTCCGCAAGAACTTGGGCCACATTCTCCGGCTCGGCATCGTCATGGTCATCGTGACCGCGGTGGCCGTGGGATATTTCGCCAACTGGCTGGTACCGGAACTCACTCTCGGCGCCGCACTGGTCCTGGGCGCTGTGGTGGCGCCTCCCGACGCCGTAGCCGCGATCGCTGTCGGCCGCAAACTCGGTCTGCCCTCCCGCATGATGGCGATCCTGACCGGGGAAAGCCTTGTCAACGACGCGGCCGCCCTGACTCTGTTCACCCTCGCCGTCGCGTCGGTGACGGGCAAGAAGATCGAGATCGACTCGCCCGTCCTGTTCTTCGCGTACGAGATCGCGGGCGGAGTGATCGTCGGCTACGTGCTCGCCCGCATCGTCCGTTTCGTTCGTTCGCGCATTCGCGATTCCTCGTTGGAAACCGTTCTGGGACTTGTGCTTCCGTTCACCGCATACCTGGCTGCCGAGGAGATCCACGCGTCGGGAGTGCTGGCCGTCGTGACCGCGGGATTCGTACTCGGCAGGGTCACCGCGGACGTCGCGGTCCCAACGCGAATTCAGGAACGCCAGGTCTGGCCGTTGATGGACCTGCTGCTCGAGGCATTCGTGTTCGCCTACATGGGATTGCAGCTGAAATCTGTCATCCAGGAAGTGCAGCGTGACGGACTGCCGGTGCACCACATCTTCGCCTATGCCCTGCTCGTTCTGCTGGTCGTCATCGTCGTCCGGCCTGCCTGGATCTTCGTCAACACCTCCAGACGTTCCGTGGTGCGCAAACTTCTGCGCAGGAAGGCGTCGGAGACGTCCGACGCACTCGGCCTGACGTGGCGACAGAATCTCGTCCTGTCCTGGGCGGGAATGCGAGGCGTGGTGACGCTGGCCGCGGCGTCGGGTGTGCCGCTCGCCACCGTGGCGGGCGATCCGTTCCCGGGCCGCGCCGTCATTCAAGCCGTCGCATTCGTCGTTGCGGTCGGGACGTTGGTGATCCAGGGGCTGACGCTGCCGATGCTCATCCGGAGACTCGATGTCGCCGACGCCGACGAGCAACGACGAACCGACGAACAGGCGGCTCTCGCACGGTCCATCTCGAGGTCCGCTGCCGAGCAGTATCTTTCCGAGGCCGCGGTGAACGGGATCGCGGGGGCCAGCCGAGAATCCGTCGAGCACGTCCTGGAACGGGTTCGACGATCGGTCCGCGCGCGACTCGACGCCGACGAGACCGAAGACCACGAAGAGCGGATCGCCGCAGCGAGCGCACTGTTCGACACGTTGCGCCGCAACGTCCTCGTCGCACAGCGCACAGCACTGGTGCATGCTCGTGACGAGGGCGAACTGGACGACGAGGTCCTGCGGACCGTTCTCGACGGCCTCGACGTGGAGGAAGCTGCGGCCGAAGCACGACTGGAACGGAGAAACCGATAGTGCGGCGGTGGCTGGTCGGCGTCCTGGCCCTGACTCTTCTCGCCGGGTGCGGCGGGCCCGAGGCGCAGCCTGCGCTCGATTCGCCTGTGCCCCCCGCTGCACCCGCACCCGTCGGCGACGAACGTGGCGCGATCGTCTCGCAGACGGACATGGGTCATCTCGACCTCGCAGTGCGGTTCCTCGGTGCGTCCGCCACCCGTGTGGTGTACGCGTCCACATCGGGTGACGGCTCGTCGCGGACGGAAGTGTCCGGGGTGATCTTCACCCCGAAAGGGGCGCCGCCGGAGGGCGGTTGGCCCATCGTGTCCGTGGGTCACGGCACGACCGGAGTCACCGACGAGTGCGCCCCGTCGCTGTACCCGAACCTGTTGGGCACCATCGGGACCGTCGCTCCGTTCCTCGAACGAGGCATGGTCGTCGCGGTCACGGACTACGAGGGCATCGGCACACCCGGCGTTCATCCCTATCTCGACCCGAATGCCGCGGCGTACAACGTCATCGACGCAGTCCGAGCGGCCGCGAACGTCGTACCCGGCACCGGTGATCGGTGGGGGGCGATCGGTAACTCGCAAGGTGGACAGGCAGTGTGGGCGGCAGCAGAGCATGCGGATTACGCGGACGGGTTGGAGCTCGTCGGCAGTGCCGCGCTGTCGCCCGTCCTCGATCTCGCGCCCATGTTCGACGCGGGGCATGTGAACACCCTTCCGCAGATTCTGCTGACACCGTTTCTGGTCGATGGCCTGCAGTACCGGGATCCGGAGGTGACCGGAACCGAGTTCGTCCGGGGCGCGCTCGAGGCCGACAGGCGCGCGCTGACCGCGTGCACGGACCTCCTGGGCGTGCAGAAGGCGGAAGCCGCTGGGCGTCTGACGCCGTCGGACGCGACGCCGGATACCGAGGCGTCACGTCTGAAGATGGTGGAGTGGTTGACGTCCGTCGCACTGCCGCGCACACGGACGGATGTGCCGTTGCTGGCCGTCGTCGGGCAGCAGGATCAATTGATCGACCCGAAATGGACACGCGACGCCGTAGCGCGGGCATGCTCGATGGGAGACGTCGTGTCCATCCGGGAAGAGCCCGGCCAGGGGCATTCGGACCAGGCGGCCGTCGCCGACGGGGTGGCGTGGTTGACCGACAGATTCGCCGGCGTACCACCGCCCGACACCTGCGCAGGAGGATGACATGGACCCGAACCCACTGACGATGGTGCGGGCGCTGTGCCTGGCGCTTCCCGAGGCCACCGAGCGCACCAGCCACGGCGAACCGTCCTGGTTCGTCCGCAAGTCTCCACAGTTCGCGATGTTTTCCGACCATCATCACGACGACCGCGTCGGTTTCGTCGCCGCTGCCCCGGCCGGGGCACAGCAAGCGTGGGTCGCGAAGGACAGCACCCGCTTCTACGTACCCCCGTACTTCGGCGGGCGAGGGTGGATCGGCGTCTACCTCGACGTGCCGCAGGACTGGGAGGACATCGCCGACATCGTGGAGGATGCGTACCGGACGGTGGCGCCCAAGACGCTGCTGACCCAACTCGATGCCGAGCGCCAACCCGAATGACCTCTGCTCTGATGTGGTTCGCGGTCATCGTGGCCTGCGCGATCGTCGCCGTCGCTGTGATCAGTCTGCGGGGACGCCGGGATCTGACGACGCCCGAGGAACGCGCGGTCCACGCGACACTGCACACTGCGTCGCTGGCGGCTCGCCCGCTCCGACGGGGCCTGGACACCGAGTCCGCGGCCGAGGCCGCGCCTCATCTTCGCGCGCTCACCGGTGGTGACGCGCTGGGCGTCGCCGATGCCGACGCGCACCTGCTGGCGTGGAACGGCCCCCACGAGGAGGTGGTCGGGCAGTTCCGTGAGGCGGCCGCGCGGGCAGTCAGCGGGCAGCGCCGCATTCTGATCACCGCGCCTGCCGGTGCGACGTGGCGCACCGTGGTGGTCCAGCCGTTGCTCGTCGAGGACGTCGGAGTCGTGGGAGTTCTGGGCGTCGTGACGACGTCGACGCCGGGGCCAGGCATGCTCGGGGCCGTCGGCGAGGTTGCCCGGTACGCCTGCGGACAGATCGAGTTGGCCGAGCTCGACGCCTCGCGCGCCCGCCTCGACCGTGCGGAAGTCCGAGCACTGCGAGCCCAGATCAGCCCCCACTTCATCTACAACGCGCTCGGTACGGTTGCGTCGTTCGTCCGTACCGATCCCGACAGGGCACGAGAGCTGGTGCTGGAGTTCGCGGATTTCACCCGCTACTCCTTCCGTAACTCCGGTGAGTTCACCGTCCTGTCCGACGAGCTACGCAACATCGATCGGTACCTGACGCTCGAGCGGGCGCGCTTCGGCGACACTCTGCAGGTCACGTTGCAGGTCGCGCCCGAGGTGCTGAACGTCGCGTTACCGTTCCTCGCGCTCCAACCCCTGGTCGAGAACGCGGTGCGGCACGGGATCGCCGGTCGTGCAGGCGGCGGCACCATCACCATCGTCGCCGCCGACGAGGGAACCGACTGCCTCATCAGTGTCGAGGACGACGGCGTCGGGATGGATCCGGAGCTGCTGCGCTCGGGAACGCTTGATTCCGACGAGGCCGCGCACGTGGGTCTGTCGAATGTGGACGATCGACTGCGCGCGGCATTCGGGAACGACTACGGTCTCGTCGTGGACACGGGCGTGGGTGCCGGAACGAAGGTCAGCATGCGGGTTCCCAAGTTCAAAGCGGGGATTCGGGCATGACCGTCGTGCTCGGCAGCGTTGGATGTCTGGGATGATGCGGTGATGACCGGTCTTGTTGTGCTTGCAGTCGACGACGAGAAGCCGGCGCTCGACGAGTTGGCGTTTCTGCTGGACAGGCAGGAATCGGTGGCCGAGGTCTTCGTGGCGTCGGACGCCACCACGGCGTTACGCCGTCTGCAGCACCCGGTCGACGCCTCCTACCCGGCGATCGACGCGGTGTTCCTCGACATCAACATGCCGGGGCTCGACGGGTTGGAATTGGCCGGAATCCTCTCGAATTTCGTGCATCCACCGGCGGTCGTGTTCGTCACGGCCCACGACGACCGAGCGCTGGCGGCCTTCGACCTGGGTGCTGTCGACTACCTGCTCAAACCGTTGCGCGAGGATCGTCTTGCGGAATCCCTGCGTCGGATCACCGCCGCCGGCCGACGCCCGGAGACGCAGGAACAGAGCGCGGGCGACGAGATCATCCCGGTCGAACTCGGCGGGACGACGACCCTCGTGCAGCGTGCGAGCGTGGGATGGGTGGAGGCGGACGGCGACTACGCCCGGCTGCACACCACCACGGGTTCTCACCTCGTGCGCATTCCCATCTCCACCCTCGAAAGTCGTTGGGCCGAAGTCGGTTTCCTTCGGGTGCACCGGTCTTACCTGGTGTCCCTGTCGTTGGTGACGGGCATCAAGAGCGTCGGATCGGGGCTCGTGGTGTGCCTTCGTCGCCACGGCGACCTCGCTGCCGTCGAACTCCCGGTGAGCAGGCGCCACACCCGGGCACTGAAGGATCGCCTCGTCCGCGGGCCGCTGCAATCCTGGTCGAATCGATGACCGAGCCAGCTCGGACGCCGCGTGAACGGGTGGTGCTCGCTCGCAGGCGCGGCGCCCGGATTGTCAGAACACGGGTGGAAGTGCAGGAACACACCGAGGTCGGCGACGCCATGGTGCGTGGCCTCGTTCGAGCCCAACTGCTGTTGTCGATCAGGCTCGCCGTGGTGACGCTCGCCGTACTGTTCTCGATTCCGTTGCTGGGCCTGCTCGTTCCCGCGTTCTCCGACGCCGTGGTGTTCGGAGTTCGGTTGCCGTGGGTCGTGCTCGGGGTTGCGGTGTACCCATTGCTGCTGGGTGTCGGCTGGATCTACGTCCGTCGCTCCGAGCGCATCGAGCAGCAGTTTCTCGACCTGGTGGACGATTGATCGTGACGGGTGTGCCGTGGTTGACGGTGGGAGCGTTGCTGATCGCCGCGTTCGCGACCGTCGCCATCGGTGTGTACGGCGTGCGCCTGGCCCGTACGACGTCGGACTTCCTGGTCGCGTCACGCACTGTGGGGCCGAAGTGGAACGCGGCCGCTATTTCCGGTGAATACCTTTCGGCTGCATCGTTTCTCGGGGTCGCCGGCCTCATCGCGAAGTACGGTGCCGACGCCCTGTGGTATCCGATCGGTTTCACCGCCGGGTATCTCGGTCTGCTGCTGTTCGTCGCGGCGCCGCTTCGACGCAGCGGGGCGTACACCGTTCCGGATTTCGCCGAGTTCCGGCTTGGTTCGCAGCGATTGCGCACACTCGCGATGTTCGTCGTCGTGGTCATCTGCGCCCTGTACCTCGTCCCGCAGTTCCAGGGTGCCGGGCTCACGCTCAACATCCTGCTGGGAGTTCCGGGGTGGGTGGGCGCGGCGGTCGTCGGGTTCATCGTCATCGCCAACGTCGTCGGTGGAGGAATGCGCTCCATCACGTTCGTGCAGGCCTTCCAGTACTGGTTGAAGCTGACGGCCGTCGCCGTCCCCGCCCTCGTGCTGTCCGTGCACTTCTTCTCCGACGATCGCGCGGTCGGCAGCCCTGCGCCACCGACGGTGGATCGGGCGACGACGGTCGAGATCAACACCGACGTTCTCGTTCAGGTGGATTCACCGATCGGCGCGCTCATCAGCGGCACTCTCGACGGCGACAGCGTCGACGGCGCAGTGGTGCTGGGTGCAGGCACGCACGAGTTGTCCGAGGGAACGTCCCTGGTGCTCGACGCGGGTTCGGCCGTTCCCGTCGTGGCGGGCGCACCGACGACGGACCTTCAGTGGGCGATGCCCGGGGGTGGTCTCGGCGGCATGCATCCGCTGTACCAGGTGTATTCGCTCATTCTGGCGACATTCCTCGGCACCCTCGGTTTGCCCCACGTGCTCGTGCGGTTCTACACCAACCCCGACGGTCGTGCGGCGCGGGTGACGTCGCTGACGGTCCTCGGTCTGCTCGGCTTGTTCTATCTCTTCCCGACTCTGCTGGGAGTCTTCGCGCGTCTGTACGTTCCGCAGTTGTTGATCACCGGGAACTCCGACGCGGCGGTGCTGCTGTTGCCCGGGTCGGTGCTGTCCGGTGTGGGAGGCCAACTCCTGGCCGCTCTCGTCGCCGCCGGGGCCATCGCCGCGTTCCTGTCGACGTCGTCGGGTCTGTTGGTGAGCATCGCCGGTGTGCTCAGCACCGATGTCCTGCGCGGCCGCGTCCGAGACTTCCGCATCGCAGCGGTGCTCGCGGGAGCCGCGCCGTTGGCGATGTCCCTCGGGCTCGCGTCGCTCGATCTGTCCCGCACGGTGGGGCTGGTGTTCGCGGTTGCCGCGTCGACGCTGTGCCCCCTCCTCGTGCTGGGCATCTGGTGGCGCGGACTGACCGCGGCCGGTGCAGCAGCCGGGCTGATCGGCGGCGGAACCGTCTCGCTCGTGGCGGCGTCGCTGTCGGTGTTCGGAATACCGGAGGCATGGGTCGGGGGATGGGCGGCGACGATCCTCGGGTACCCCGCCGCGGTCAGCGTGCCGCTCGCCTTCGGTTCGATGTACCTGGTCAGCAAGGCCACATCACGGACGATTCCCGTCGACATCGGAGGCATTTTCACCCGGTTGCACGCTCCCGAACGCCTGGGAGTCGGCAAAGACCGTGAGGGCGAGCTCTGACACGACGCCCGTTTGTCGCGGCGAGACAACCGTTCGGCGCAGACCTACGCAGCTGAACGTGTGACCGACGCCACCACGTTCTTTTGTGATCCCCATCTCACTACTCTCAGTCCAGATCTTCCGTCACACCCCGTGACGCCACGACGAGGGAGCAACTTTCGTGACAACACCGGACACATCTCCACCACCGGACGAGCAGGCGTTCATCGACATGCAGGCAAGCCCTGAATTCCAGGAACTGCGACGACGCCTACGCAGCTTCGTGTTCCCGATGACCGCGTTCTTCCTGATCTGGTACATCGTCTACGTGCTGCTGAGCAACTACGCGCAGGACTTCATGTCCACCCCTGTCTGGGGCAACGTCAACGTCGGCCTGCTCCTCGGACTGGGGCAGTTCGTCACCACCTTCGCGATCACGGGCATCTACGTTCGCTTCGCGAACCGTGAACTCGACCCGCGCGCCGAGGCACTGCGCAACGACATGATCGCGTCCCAGGAGGCCAAGCGATGACCTCGAGCCAGATTCCGATTCCTTCCGCAGGCACTCACTTCCTGGCGCAAGCCGCAGACACCACCGTCGGAGAACCACTCGTCAACATCGCGATCTTCGGCGCGTTCGTCGCCGTCACGATGTTCGTTGTCATCCGCGCCTCGAAGAAGAACGCGACCGCCTCCGAGTTCTTCACCGCCGGTGGCGGATTCTCCGGACCACAGAACGGCGTCGCCATCGCAGGCGACTACCTCTCCGCGGCAAGCTTCCTCGGCATCGCGGGCGCCATCGCCGTCTACGGGTACGACGGCTTCCTCTACTCCATCGGCTTCCTCGTCGCCTGGCTCGTCGCGCTGCTGCTGGTGGCCGAGTTGCTCCGCAACACAGGCAAATTCACGATGGCCGACGTGCTGAGCTTCCGTCTCAAGCAACGTCCGGTGCGCACCGCGGCCGCGCTGTCGACACTGACGGTGTCGCTGTTCTACCTCCTCGCGCAGATGGCGGGCGCAGGCGGACTCGTCGCACTCCTGCTCGACATCTCCGACCGCACCGGGCAGTCCATCGTCATCGCCGTCGTCGGTGTGTTGATGATCGTGTACGTCCTCGTCGGTGGCATGAAGGGCACCACCTGGGTCCAGATCATCAAGGCAGTTCTGCTGATCGCCGGTGCGCTGTTCATGACAGTGCTCGTCCTCGCGAAGTTCGGTTTCAACATCTCCGAGCTGCTCGGCAGCGCCCAGGAAACCATCGCCGGTTCGGCCGATCCGACCGTCGCGGCCCGTGAGGTACTCGAGCCGGGTGCGCAGTACGGCGGCAGCAACATGTCCAAGCTGAACTTCCTGTCGCTCGGCATCGCACTCGTGCTCGGAACTGCCGGTCTCCCACACGTTCTCATGCGCTTCTACACGGTCCCTACCGCCAAGGAAGCCCGTCGCAGCGTCGTCTGGGCCATCGCACTCATCGGTGCTTTCTACCTCTTCACCCTGGTACTCGGCTACGGTGCCGCAGCAATTGTCGGACCGGACCGCATCCTGGCGTCGGCAGGCGGACAGAACTCCGCGGCACCGCTGTTGGCCTTCGAGCTCGGCGGCGTCATTCTGCTCGGTGTCATCTCGGCGGTCGCCTTCGCGACGATCCTCGCCGTGGTCGCCGGCCTGACCATCACCGCGTCGGCGTCGTTCGCTCACGACATCTATGCCAGCGTCATCAAGAAGGGCGATGTCGACGAGAAGAAGCAGGTCAAGGTCTCGCGCATCACCGCCGTCGTGATCGGTGCACTGGCCATCGGCCTCGGCATCCTGGCGAACGGTCAGAACATCGCGTTCCTCGTCGCACTCGCCTTCGCGGTCGCTGCCGCGGCGAACCTGCCGACCATCGTGTACTCGCTGTTCTGGCGTCGCTTCAACACCACCGGCGCACTGTGCAGCATGTACGGCGGCCTGATCTCGACGCTCGTGCTCATCGTCTTCTCCCCGGCCGTGTCCGGATCGAAGACCGCGATGATCCCCGGCTCGGACTTCGCCTGGTTCCCGTTGTCCAACCCCGGAATCGTCTCCATCCCACTCGCATTCGTGCTCGGCATCGTCGGAACGCTGCTGTCGAAGGACAGTGAGAGCCGTGCCAAGCAAGCCGAGATGGAGGTTCGCTCACTCACCGGCATCGGTGCGGAGAAGGCCACCGCCCACTGAGGGTTCCATCGCTGTCTTCTCGCACACCTTCCAGTCCCTCGCACAGGTTGCAGCCTGTGCGGGGGACTGCAGTGTGTGCGGGAAGGGGGTCACCTTGCCGACGGCCGGACCACGGTGCGTGGGGTGGGGAGTGCGGCTGCGAGCTCGATCGACGCTCGCAGCTTGGACACCAGCCTGTCGGGGTTCTCGAGGTCCGACCACGTCAACCGGAGAACGATCCAACCGTGCGCTCGCAGCGCGTCCTCGCGCTTCTTCTCGGCGACCACAGCAGCAGCCGGTGTCTGCCCAGGTTTCAGATACTTCGAATACTTGACCATTCCGTCGAATTCGATGATCACTCCGTACTGCGCCAACAGGAAATCGACGCGAGCGAGGAACGCACCGCCCTTCGTGTATAGATCGACCTGCAATTCGGGGTGGTCGAAACCCGCATGGTGCAACTGCACGCGACACCGTGATTCGCCCACACTCTCGCTGTGCTCGGAGCTGAAGTGCAGCGCGCGAAGTGCCTTTGCGATGTTTCTTCGCCCGCGTCGGTTCAAGGCCTCGGTGACGGATTCGATCGAGACGAGCTTCTTCGCCAATGCACTGTCCGTAGCGCACACCGCTGCTTCGAAGGGGAGCGCGCGGCACAGATCGGCGACCGTCCGGCTCGGTGACGTCACGGACAACCCCCGGATGTTCACGATGTCGTCGTCGACGAGAGGTGCGGGATGAACGTGCCGCCCACCGGTCTTACGGCCACCACCGCTCCGACCGACGGTGAAATGAACACGCTGCAGATCCGGGGCCCACAGTGCGATCCCGTGGACCAGGGCAGCGGACTGGTGACTCACGACGAGTCGGCCACCGGCGGCGTTCGCGTGCGCCCGCGTCCGGAGAACGTGGCGATCCTCTGGCCCCAGAGCCTGGAGCGCCGACGACTCGGCGAATGCGCCGCGTCGGATTCGCTTCATAGTCCCGTTCCTGGTCGCGGTCCGTATCTCGCTGTCCGACGTTCCGGTGCGCACGAGCTGGCTACGCATCAGCAACGGGTCCTCGTCGAATCGCATGGCGACGATCGTGGTCGATCGGGCGCGTTCGCGATAGCTGTGGATGAACGATCCTGGGGATAACTCGATTGTGTTGTACGATGCGCGATTTCGTTCTGCTCCCGCACACCTTCCAGTCCCTCGCACAGGGTGCAGCCTGTGCGGGGGACTGCGGCGTGTGCGGGGGAGGAACTGGTAGCTATCACAACTCCGCGGGCCCCGGTGAGGTCTGCCTCACACATCGGGGTTGACGCGTTTGGTTACGATCCCTTCCGTGGCCAAGCTGAAGGTAACCGTCAACGTCCCGCTCGACCCCGAGACCGCGTGGACTCATGCATCCGATCTGTCCGACTACGACAAGTGGTTGTCCATCCACGAAGGTTGGCGCTGTGACCTGCCGGAACAGCTGTCGGTGGGTACTACGTTGGAGTCCGTCGCGTCGGTGAAAGGCATGCGTAACCGCGTCCGGTGGACCATCGAGAGCTACGACCCGCCGAAGAAGCTGAAGCTGAAGGGCAGCGGCAAGGGCGGAGTGAAGATCGGGCTGGTGCTGTCGGTCGCGGAGGGCAAGAGCGGCGGCTCCGACCTGACGCTGGACGTCGAGCTCGGGGGTGCTCCGCTGTTCGGTCCGATCGGCTCCGGCGTCGCTCGGGCGCTGAAAGGCGACATCGAGAATTCGATGAAGACTTTCGAATCGCTGTACGCCTGACAACGGAGAGGCCTTTCCATGCCCGGCAGACACAGTGCCCCTGGTAGACACAGTGCCCCCGCGTCGGGTGCGAGCGCCGTTCCGGCGGTGAAGTACGGGATCATCGCCGTCGTTCTCCTACTCGTCGTCGGAGGTGGCGTGTTCGCCGCGCAGAAGGCCTTCGGTTCCGACTGCGAGGATCCGGCCACGTACTCCTTGGCCGCCGATCCGGCTATTGCCGGTGTGATTCAGCAGGTCGTCGACGACACCTCGGCCGAGGACCTCGGGTGCGCGACGGTCGAGGTCACTGCGACCGATTCCGGAACGGCGTCGGCTGCGGTGTCGATGGGTTCCGACGCCCCGTCGCTGTGGATCCCGGATTCGGCACTGTGGGTGGGAAAGGCCGTGCGTGCGACTGGTTCGCTGGTGGACGTGGCGAGCCAGTCGGTGGCGAGTTCCCCGGCGGTGATCGCCGCACGTAAGGACGAGGTTCCGTTCTTCGATTCCTGGCTGACGGCTCTGCAGCTGAAGAGCTTGCGCATCGGAAATCCGTTGACCAACACAATTTCCGACGCCGCCATTCTCGGGGCGCTCTCGGAGGCAGGGTCCGACGCGGACGCCGTGGATTCGGTGTCGGCCGCTCTCGTGCCGATCGCACAGGCGCAGGCCGCTACACGTGGTGAAGCCGACCCGGCCGTGCGCTTGCAGGAGATGGTCGACGACGGTGGAGTGTCGGTGGTGTCGGAGCAGTCGTACCTCGATTTCCAACAGTCCACCGGTGCCGAGCTCGGGCTGACGACGCCTCCCACAGGTAGTTTCTTCTTGAACTTTCCTCTGGCCGTGACCGAACAGGCCGACGACCGCGTCGAGGGTGCGAAGGCTGCAGGACTGGCCGTCGCGGAGGCCCTGGCGTCGGAGACCGGGTTGCAAGCGCTGTCCGACGTCGGATTCCGCGCACCCGACGGCACTCCGCTCAGCGACGGCCGGGGTGTCGGGGACATCGAGGCGTTGACCATCGCCGATCAGCAGACCGCCGAGGAGACTCTGCGTCGCTACCAGGTTCTGGCCCTGCCGTCGCGCACCCTCGTGATGGAGGACGTATCGGGGTCGATGGGGTACAGCGCGGGCGCGGACACACGTATCGGACTGACTGTGCAGGCCAGTGATACCGGCAATGCGCTGTTCCCGAACAATGCCGCGCTGGGGCTGTGGGCGTTCTCGGTCGGGCTCGGTGGGGGAGACCAGGACTACCGCGAGTTGGTACCGATTCGGCGTCTGGACGAGGACGTGAACGGCACGTCGCAGCGTGACCTGCTGCTGCAGGCGACGCGAACGCTCCCGGGTCTCGTAGGCGGCGGAACAGGCCTGTACGACACAGCGCTCGCGGCGTTCCGCCAGGTCAAAGAGGGGTACGACCCCGACTACATCAACAGCGTCATCATTCTCACCGACGGTTCCAACGAGGACCCGGGCAGCATCTCGCTCGACGAACTCCTGTCGACGTTGCGCGCCGAGCAGGATCCGAGCAAGCCTGTCGTCATCGTCACGATCGGTATCACCGACGACGCCGACGCCGGGGTCCTTCAGCAGATCTCCGCGGCGACCGGCGGAACCAGCTTTCTGGCCAGAAATCCGGCGGAAATCCCCAACGTTTTTGTGAATGCTCTCAAGAGCCGCGCAGGACGCTGATTTTCCCGCTATTTTTGGGTTTGCCGTTTGCTCGGCGCGCTTTGCCGTGCATGATGCAGCGTGCAACGGAAGCTGACTGTTTGGGGGAACACGGGGATGTCGGGGCGTCACGGAACGGGAACGCGCAGCAATCCGCTGTACGTGTGGGGCGCGATCGTCGTCACGGCGGTAGTGGTCGTCGTCGGGGGTTATTTCGGAGTGCAGGCTGTTCGCGCAGGCGGGGCCGAATGCGACACCGTCGAGCAGGTGTCCGTTGCAGTCGATCCCACCGTCGCCCCGGTCGTCACGGACGTGTTGTCCACGGTGGAACCCGTGGACCGAGGGTGCACCGATTTCGACATCAGGGCCGAGGCGCCGACGGACACGGCCACCGAACTCGCCGGCAACAACGAGAACCGCCCGGACCTGTGGATCCCCGATTCGACTCTGTGGCTGCTGAAGACTCTCCGGTCGACCGGGGCGCTTCCCGAGGTGGCGAAGTCTTCGGTGGTCAACACCATGCCCGTCGTCGTCACCCGTCCGGGTGAGTCGGTTCCGGTGAACACCTGGCTGGAGGTGCTGCAGAATCCGGGCCAGCGAATCGGTGATCCACTGGACAGCAGCGCATCGCTCGCCTCGATACTCGGAGCTCTGGCGGAATCCGAGGTGGCGATCTCCGACGCCAAGGCCGTCTCCGCCGCACTGGTCCCCAAAGCTCAGGACTACGGCCGCATCGCGAACCTTCCGCACGGGACGATGGACCTCGTCGAGCAGGTTGCTGCCGACGGTGGAACATCCGTTGCAACCGAGCAGAGCGTGGTCACGTACAACACCGCGCATCCCGACGCCCCGCTCGAAGCATCCGTCCCGCCGACGGGTAGCTATTTCTTGAACTATCCGCTCGCGGTGACGGCCGCGGCCGGTCCGGACTACGACCGCGTCAAGGATGCGGGCACCGCATTGGCGTCGGCGTTGTCGACCGCCTCGGCCACCGAAGTCCTGACGGCGGCCGGGTTCAGGCAGGCCAGCGGTGTGCCACTGGCCGACGGCAGCGGGGTCGGTTCGGTGGCGTCGCTGGAGTTGAAGAACCCGCTGGCAATCGAATCGACGTTGCGTGACTGGTCGGTGTTGGCGCTTCCGCTCCGCACACTCGTGGTCGAGGACGTCTCCGGTTCCATGGCTGCGCGGTCGGGCGACTCGACGCGTATTGCGCTGACCGTGGACGCAAGCCTCGGTGCCAATGCTCTGTTCAGCGACCAGACCGAGATGGGACTGTGGGCCTTCTCCATCGGACTCGGTGGTGGCCAGCAGGACTATCGCGAGTTGGTTCCACTGGGTGCTGTGGACACGATGTTCAACGGACTGCCGCAACGCGAGGCGATTCTGTCCGCGATCCGCGGCTTACCGACCCTGGTCGGTGGTGGAACCGGTCTGTACGACACCACTCTCGCTGCGTTCCGCCGGGTCAAGGAAGGGTACGACCCGAATTTCGTCAACAGTGTCATCCTGCTGACGGACGGTACGAACGAGGACGAGGGCAGTCCGAGTCTGGATCAGCTGATCGAGACTCTGCAGCGCGAGCAGGATCCGGTTCGTCCCGTCGTCATCGTCACGGTCGGCATCACCACCGACGCCGATCCTGTTGCGCTGCAAAGAATTGCCGCCGCGACGGGTGGTACCAGCTACGTCGCCGAGGATCCGCGTGACATCCCGGACGTGTTCGTGCAGGCGCTGAACAGCCGGACCCAGCGCATCGGCGGCGAGTAGTCCTAGACGAACGTCAGCACGATCCCGGCTGTGCAGCACAGTGCGACGACGGCGAGGGCGAGGGCGTCGGACAGGCCGGGTCGACTCGGATGTGCGGTGATCTGACCGGTGCCGCCGCGAGCGGTGATGGCCTCGCCCATTTCCGTCGCCCGACGGATGGCGATCGACATCGTCGCGGTGATCAGGTCGACGATCGAGTTGTCCGACGCGCTGTTCAGCACCGATTTCGGCCGGAGCTTGCGGGCAGCGATCATCGTGCGCATCTCGTCGATGAGCAGGGGTAGCGACCGCAGGCACAGCGCCAGGGTCGCAGCCCATTCGTCGACCGGCAATTTCAGCTTCTTCAGCGGCGAGACGAGTATGGCGACTGCGGGTGCGATGTCGCTCATCGACGTCGTCCACCCGATCATCATCGAGGCCCCCAGCAGGACGAATGCGAAGACGGTCGAACGGAGGAACAACAGCACCGCATCCAGACCGAGTGGAAGGTTGATGAGTGCGCCGACGAGGAACAGCGCCCAGATCCACCACGGAGGCCGCGGCACGGCGGTCGGCGGAACTCGGCCGATGACCCCCGCGACGACCAGCACTCCGACGACGAGTCCGATGGACGCCCAGGACGGTGCGACGACGATCGTGATGCTGATCAGCAGCACCGCGATCAGTTTCGTGCCCGCCCAGAGTCGATGGATGGGCGAGGAACCGGGCACCTGACGAAGCACGACTGTGGTCATGACGCGACCCTGCCTGCGTCGAGTACGACCGTCCGGTCGCAGATTCGGTCCATACCGTCGACGTCGTGCGAGATCACCACGATGGCAATCCCTTGTCGTCGCAGTGACCCGAGCACGTCGATGATCTCCGTTCGGCCGGGCGGATCCAAGCCGGCGAGTGGCTCGTCGAGCACGAGAATTCGAGGTCTGTTCACGATCAGTCCCGCTATCACGACGCGACGCATCTGCCCGCCGCTGAGCGAGTCGATCTCGCGGCTCGCGAGTGCGCGATCCAGCCCGACGGCGTCCATGGCCACCGACACCTTGGCCGATCCCACCTCCGGGCCTCCTGCGGACTCGATGTCCTCGGCGACCGTCCGTCGCTGCAGTTGCAGACGAGAATGCTGGAAGGCGAGACCGACGGCACCGACGTCGCCGGCGATATCGCGGCCCTCCAACTGCGCGGTGCCTGCCGAGGGTGACGTCAACCCGGCGAGGATCCAGGCCAGCGTCGACTTGCCGGATCCGTTGCCGCCGAGGACGAGGATGCCGTCGCCCTTGGCGATGGACAGGTCGATTCCGTTCAATGCGTCCTGAGACCACGGCGTCCGGCGGTTGTAAGTGTGGGCGACACCGGTCAACGTCATGAGGGTCGCACCGGTGCGGAAAGCGTCCGCGGAGTAGGCGAATTGCCCGCGCATCCAATCGGGCGTGTGTGCAACCTGGAACCCGCCGTGCAAATGTACGACGCGATCGGCAGCCACCGTCTCCAATTCCTGATGTGTGACGAGCACGACGGACATCCGGTGCCGCCTCGGGAGTGCCGCAAGCAATGCCACCAGACTTTCGCGGCCCTCCGCGTCGATCATCGCGGTGGCCTCGTCGGCGATGAGAAGGGCGGGACGCCGAGCCAGGGCCGACGCCACGGCAAGTCGTTGCAGCTGGCCGCCGGACAACGACGACGTGTCCCGCTCGCCCAGACCTGCCAGCCCGACTTCGGACAGTACGGATTCGACGTCGATGTCGTAGCCGGGCGGGAGTCCCCACACGACGTCGTCCGCGACGCGGCTGCCCAGCACCTGGCTTTCCGGTCGTTGCAGCACTATGGCTGTTCCTCCGGTCAGTCCGAGTCCGGCTGTGCCCGGGCGTTCCACGGTCCCCGACGTCGGCTCGCGGCCCGCAAGGATGCGCGCGAGCGTCGATTTGCCCGACCCGTTGTGTCCGACGACGGCAACGAACTCGCCGAACTCGATCCGCAGGTCGATGTTGCCCAGTGCTGCGAATGTGCTGTCCGGATAACGGAATCCGACGCTGCGCAGTTGCACTGGGAGAGGCCCGACGGCACCCTCCGTCGCAACGGGCAGTCGATCGATCACCGGGATGGTGGCGAGGCGATCCAGAACGGCACCCAGGATCAGCCAGGCGAACAGGGCGCCGAAGACGATCGACAGTGTGGTCGTGCCGAGAATCCACCACCACCAGTAATCGAGGATGGTGCCGACGCTGTCCCGCAGAACATTCGCGGGCGTGACGAGGAAGTCGGCCCGAGACATCAAGCGGGCCAGGCCTTCCACGGTGTTCTCGATGGTCCGCAGAAACAGCTCTCGTAGTGGCGACAGAATCAGTAGCAGGCCGACCATGATCGCCCCGATTGCCGGACCCACCACCATCGACGTGGCCAGAACGGACAGCAGTCCCTGCTTCTTTCGTTTGGCCCGGCCGACGAGGCCACCCAGAATTGCGGACATGGCGACGGTGAACGCGGTGGTGGTGCCGGCTGCGACGAACGCCACGAGCACCCCCGCAACCGCGGCTGCCACGAGTGCCCGGGTGCGGTGACGCTGCACCACGACAGCCATCGGCACGGCCGCGACGATCTGAAGAGCTGTGGCCATGGGAACCAGAATCGCGACGACCGACAGGGCGACCGCAAAACTGCTCATCACCGCTGCCGTGGCCAACTCGGTAGGCGAGAGCGCCCCGGACGTGCGAGGCTCGGCGGGGCTGACTGTCACTTGTCCAGTGTGCCAGCAACCGAGATGGGCGTTTCACGCTCGGCGAACGAAAGAGGCACATCACCGTGATCACAGTCGACGAAGAGGACTGGGAAACCCCCGTCGGCGCGCAATTGCGCGCAGCACAACGCGCCGAACTGGACGCGCGGTACGGCAACAGCAGTCACGAACCCGGCGTCGCTCCGACCTCCGAAGACATCGCGGTGTTCGTAGTCGCACGCGACGACACCCGCGTCGGAATCGGATGCGGAGCCCTGCGGCTGCTCGACGAGGGTGAAGCGGAAATCAAACGGATGTACGTCATCCCACCCGAACGCGGACGCGGCGCATCGGTGGCGATTCTGCGACAGTTGGAAACCAGTGCCCGAAACATGGGGATCCGTGTCCTGAAACTGGAGACCGGATCCGGACAACCCGATGCCGTTCGCTTCTACGAGCGCGAGGGGTACTCCCGCATCGACGGATTCGGGCCCTATATCGACTCGCCGACATCCATCTGTTTCGAACGCACGCTGTAGCCCAGGCCTGATCGAGAACACCCGATACACAACAAGAGCACCCGAGAAGGTCGGGTGCTCTTGTTCATGTCATCGGGTCGGCCTGAGTCCGACTACCTGGTTCGTTGGCTCGTGGCCGGGCCTGCGGGCCTGCGACGACGGCCACCGCCTGCAGCGTGCTGCCGCTGATCCGGTTGTCCCTGGCTGGACCGTCCCTGGCTCGGCTGTCCCTGTCCGGAACGCGCCTGACCTGAACGGGTTTGCTGCCCGGACTGCGTGCGGTCGCCTTGACCGGCGCCACGAGCACTGCCACCGCGAGCACTGCCACCGCGAGCACTGCCGCCGCGGGGTGCGCCGTTGCGTGGCCGAGGGGTTCCCTGACGCTGCGGCTGCGGGGCTGCCTTCGGTGCAGGCTCGACGTAGCGAGCCTGCTCACCGACGAGTTCGGCAACCTGCGGTGAATCTGCCGTGACGCGTACGGGAGTCACCGTGATCGCGGCCTTGCGAAGCAGCACGGCAGTGTCCTTGCGCTGCTCGGGAAGGACGACGGTGACGACGTCGCCTGCGCTTCCGGCACGGGCGGTACGGCCCGAGCGGTGCAGGTAGGCCTTGTGCTCGGCAGGCGGGTCGACGTGCACGACGAGCTGAACGTCGTCGACGTGCACTCCGCGAGCCGCGACGTCGGTAGCGACGAGAACTCGAGCGGTGCCCGACGAGAACGCGAGCAGGTTACGGTCACGGGCAGCCTGAGACAGGTTTCCGTGGAGGTCCACCGACGGGATACCTGCCTCGGTGAGCTGCTTGGCAAGCTTGCGTGCCTGGTGCTTGGTGCGCATGAACAGGATCCGGCGGCCGGTGCCCGACGCCAACTGCTGCACGAGCTTCTTCTTCGCCTCGACGCCGTCGACCTCGAACACGCTGTGGGTCATGGCTTCGACGTGCGACGTTGCTTCGTCGACGGAGTGTGTGACCTGGTCGGTGAGGAATCGCTTGACGAGCTTGTCGACTCCGTTGTCCAGCGTCGCGGAGAACAGCAACCGCTGTCCCTTCTGCGGTGTGGCAGCGAGGATCCGGGTCACGACGGGAAGAAAGCCGAGATCGGCCATGTGGTCGGCCTCGTCGAGGACGGTGATCTGCACGCCGTCGAGGCTGACGTGGCGCTGCTTCATCAGGTCTTCGAGGCGTCCCGGGCAGGCGACGACGATGTCGACTCCGGCGTTCAAGGCGGATACCTGGCGGCCCTGGGACACACCGCCGAAGATCGTGGTGACCTTCAGCTTGTAGGCAGCCGCCAGCGGCTCGATGGCGACGGCGATCTGGGTCGCGAGTTCACGAGTGGGGGCCAGGATCAGTCCGCGCGGACGACCGGGCTTGCGGTTTCCCGCGAGCTGGCCGGCGAGGCGAGCGACCATGGGAATGGAGAACGCGAGGGTCTTGCCACTTCCGGTCTTTCCACGTCCGAGCACGTCGCGTCCGGCGAGTGTGTCGGGAAGAGTGTCGGCCTGGATGGGGAAGGGCTCGGTCTTGCCTTGTGCTGCAAGTGCCTCGGCGAGTGCATTCGGCACGCCGAGTGAAGCAAAGGTAGTCATAGTGATGGGTTGCGCCTTTCGGGCATGGTGCTGCACCGCAAGGTTCACTGCTGTGACCTGTGAGTGCAAGGTTGGCGAGACTGCCGGTGGGCAATTTCGATCGCCGTAAGAAAAGCCTGTGCAGGGTGCACATGGACAACACGGCCGAAGCCGGGCGGAAGTTGAAGCATTCCACGACGTCTGGCGTGCAGCTACACACACCGTTGCCCAGTGTAACCGCTGAACCCTCCATCGCCTTCCCGGAGTGACGTATCAGGCAGCTCTGTGGATCGTCGCCAGCAGTTTTGCCGCGTATTCCTCGGCGAACTCGTGTTCGACGAACGAGCAATACCGTCGGGCGACCGGCATCGGGGGCGCCAGAGAGCTGTACCTGTGCCCGGTTGGAGTCTCGAAGTCGTAGACATGGATCGCCCGCGGCTCCGCTCGCTTCGGTGTGGACGTCCACCCGTCGGCTTCTTTGGCGTAGTTGCACGCGGCGCACAATCCCGCTCCGTTGTGCGCACTGGTTGCACCGCCGTGTGCATGCGAACGAATGTGGTCGCGGTGACGTATCGGGGCGTCGCACCACGGTGTGCGGCACGTTCGGTCGCGCACGTCGATCAGCGTGGCCAACGCTGTGGGAAAGCTCCGCGCCTTGGATTCCATCGCGGTCAGAGCGCCGGAGAGTGGTTCCGCGTACAGCTTGCGCAGCTCGGTGCGCACGGGTGATGCGGCGGCGTCGGCGACGAGCTTGCGTGCGATCGACGCGGGGATCTCGCCGTAGCCGCTCAGATGAGCCGGCTTCGAGTCGTGTCCGAACAGCGTCTCGTCGGAGATGACGAGATTGACCGACACCGCAGCCCCCGAGGCTGCGCGCGCCGTACCGGTGATGCGTTCGAACGCGAGGTCGGCCATGATCTGATCCCGGGTGCGACGTTCGTCCCCCACGCCGACCAAGGAGTCGGCGTCTCTCCGTAGAGTTGCCCACATCGAGACACCTCTGTCCATCGATGTCATCACCTTGAACTCGCACATGAAGTCGGGATGCGGCCGAGTGCTCGCGCGGCGTTGTTCGAACGCCCTTGCTTTCCTCCTCGCCACGGAGGCGGGGTCCAGTTCAGCTGCAAGTGCCCGGGCTCGACGCTCGATCGCGTTGTCTCCCAGGTTCTTCAAGGTTGCCGAGTCGGAGCACAGTTGCTCGTCGATCGACCGCCTGTCCTCTGCGGTCAAGCATGCAGTTTCTCTGGCGATCAGAGTTGCTCGCCACTCGTTCAGCTCACCGGAACGCAGGCGTGCGTGGGTATGGGGCATTTCGTGGACGAGAGCCCGGGCGAGGCCCAACAGCCGGCCTCCCCTGTTCGGTGATTCACGACGGGCGAGGCCGATCTGCGACGCGACTCCCTTGCGCCACTCTGCCTTCGGTCGACCCTTCGCCTTACGTTCTGCGGCAATGCTGTTCGCCACGGCATCCGTGACGGTGGCTTGGTGCGCGGAGCCGGCATTCTTCAAGTCCTCCAGCGCGGAGATGAGGTCGATTCCGGCTGCTGCGTCGTCGTCGAACTCGCCGGTGCGCAGACGGGCCACGAAATTGAGTACTTCTGAAGCGTTCACGAGTCCCCCCAAGGAATGCATTCGAACGTATGTTCTACTTTAACCGTCACGGGCCCACGCCGCAACCACGTGCTTCCCTCAGCGGCGAACGGCTTGGTATCGTTCGCGCATCGACACATATTCTCTGTGAACCAGGCCTCTCACCACGGCTGTGTACGCCGCCCACGCGCGGTGGTGATTCCGTGCGCCACGGGAGGAACCCGATCGAGGGTTCCCAGCTCCCGTCCCGTACCGAAACACCATTCATCGGAGTTCTTTCACCATGTCGTCGACACCTCTTCCCTTCACGTCCGCCATCGGCGCCCGCGCTGAACTGCGGGCAGACTGCAGCAACTGTTTTGCCCTGTGCTGCACAGCTTTAGGATTCTCTCGATCGGCGGATTTCGCCGAGGACAAGGCAGTCGGTGCACCGTGCCGACACCTCGGGTCGGATCACTCCTGCACTGTTCACGACAGTCTTCGCAGCCGCGGTTTTCGTGGGTGCACGGTATTCGACTGCTTCGGCGCAGGGCAGGCTGTGTCGCAACGTCTTTTCGGCGGTGTCGGCTGGTGTGATCGACCGGACACGCGTCAGTCGATGTTCGCGGCGTTCACGACCGTCAAGCTACTGCACGAAATACTCTGGTACTTGGCCGAAGTGGGGGAGCGCACGTACGACTCGAATCATGTGGACAAGGCACGCAGCCTCACTAACATGATCACCGCGCTGACGGCATCAGGTCCAGAGGAGGTGCTCGCCGCCGATGTCGAGAGCCTTCATTCCACCGTGAGGGTGCTTCTGATGGATTTTAGCGAGGAAATTCGGTCTCGCTACTTCGCCGAAGGGGATCACCAGGATGCACGGCTGAGACCGGGCGCGGACCTAGCGGAAGCCGACGTGCGAGGACTGTCCCTGTGCGGAGCCGATCTTCGTGGCGCGTGCCTCATCGCGGCGGACCTTCGACGCTGCGATCTCACGGGCGTCGACCTGCTCGGAGCAGACCTGCGTGACGCACGGGTCGAGGGAGCAGATTTCTCGGGTGCTCTGTTTCTGACCCAGTCGCAGGTGAACTCCGCGCAGGGTGACGAACGAACACGCCTACCGGCCGGGATCGGCCGCCCACGGCACTGGAACGCGAAGTGACCGAAGTGCCCTCGGCAGGATTCGAACCTGCGACCTACCCTTTAGGAGAGGGTTGCTCTATCCCCTGAGCTACGAAGGCGAGTTGTGCACGTGCGAGTGTACCGGCTCCCTTGGGGGAGGTGAATTCGTGCCCGCTACGCCAGATCGAGGGGTGGTACACGCGAGAAGCCGCCCACACGAATGTGGGCGGCTCCGCTGACAGTGTCCGCCAGTGCGCCTCTCGGCAAGAGGCCGCTCGAAGCGGCAATGTGTTGGTACCCGGGGCATGGATCGAACACTGTCGATCGGTTCAACTCATGCCGGTGGAAAATGATTCCCGGCAGGCACGTCCTGGAAGCGGAAGCGGAGCCGACGGAGCTTTATGCAGCGCCCTGTGCTGCTTCCAGCCTGCGGGCGACGAGCGCGGCCTGCAGGTGACGGATGCCCGACGGCCTGGTCGGGTCGAACCCGGTGAGCTGCGCGATCCTCTTCAGGCGGTAGTCGACGGTGTTGGTGTGCAAGTGGAGTTGCCGCGCGGACCGCTGACGATTGAGGTCGTGCGAGATGTGGATCTCGAGGGTCTCCAACAGTTCCGGTGATGCGTCGAGCGGTTCGAGGATCTGCCGGAGGTGGCGTCGTCCCGGACCTGGGCGCGTCAGCTGGTACTCGAGAACCAGATCGTCCATCCGGTACAGACCCGCCGGGCGGTGGAGTTGGTGTGCGAGTGCAAGGAGTTCGTGGACTTGGTCCGCGGCCGTCGGGATGTCCGCGGTAGCGGCTTGTTCGGCGGTGACGGTGAGCTGCACCTCGGCAGCCGTGCTGAGGCGGTGTACGAGTGCTTCCACCCATTCCTCGTCCTGTACGCCTGGAATGAGGACGGTCCCGCCCTCGGTGCTCAACATCGAGAGAGGGCTGCGGCCGCAGACGGTGGCCAGTTCAGCCTGTACCCGCCGGAGCTTGCGGCGTGCGGCGACGGTGCGTTGTATCGCTGGATCGTTCTCGTCCGGATGAGGCGGCACGGACAGGGCGAGGACGAGATAGCTGTCCGCGAGTTCGATGCCGGACTGACGAGCGATCGATACTGCGTTGTGTCCGCTGAGGAGCGACGAGACCAGGGTGTGCGCGGCAGTGTGGTGTTCGCTGGCGACGGACTGCAGTTCTTCGACGTAGCTCTTCGACGCGGCGATCGAGACCTTCTCCGACAGCAGGACGAACATCCGTGCCGCTTCGATCAGATCGCTCGTGTCGCCTTCGCCTGCACGCTTGGACACCAGATTCCAGCCGATCTGGATTCCTTCGTGGTACACGGTCAGTACCGATTCGAGCGGTACTCCCTCGCGTGCCCACTGGCTGGCCTTGGCGCGGAGTTCTGCCAGGTCGCTCTCGTTCGGCGGACGTCGTTCGTCGAGCATCTGAACAGCGATGCTGATGCATTTGACAGTGAATTCGGTGACGTCCCCGTGCAGCTGTTCGCCGGGCAACGATCCGCAGGGTGTGTTGGCCGCGAAGTGGCCGACCAGCAATCGCGCGACAGCGCGGAAGTCGCGGAGCGGTGCCGACGCCGGCTGGCCGGCAACCATGATTCCGAGGCTTGTCGTGTTGTGAGCGGTCACAGATCAGCCTTTCGTGTAGGAACTTCAGCTCTGTCCGAAAAAAAGTTACTGATGCGTATTGTTGCGCATCCACGCAAATATGGTTGGAAACTTGACCGAAACCCCGGTGATTCTGAACCCGAAGTTTGTTTTCAGGCGTCTAACAAACTTGATCATAGGATGTTATCAACGCGTTATCCAGTCTTTCGGCGGAGAAATTTGTGAAGGCTCTCAACCTGTCTCGGATTCGGGTTGCGACATTGCCTAAACAATCCGAGGAACCTACGCACAGTGCTGATCGTGGGCTTAGCGTCGTCGTGTGCCGAACGGAGCCTGTGGTCGGCACAGACAATCGGATCCGATCACGAGGGGGTGGGGACAGTGAACGGAGTACCAGGTCGAGCGACCTTGCTTCGAGATCTCGAGCCAGTGATCGAGCAGAGACTCGAGCGTCATCTACGTACCGCGCAGAGGTGGGACCCGAGCGCATACGTTCGGCCGGAACTGTATTGGGGGCAGCGCCGCTCGTCGCTGACCGAGACGGCCAAGGCCGCGCTCATCACCACGCTGCTGACGCACAACAACACTGCGCTCGCCGACCCGGCAAGAGAACTCTCCACGAGTTCACCTGCGTGGGCCGAGTGGAGCGCGGTCTGGTCCGATGAGAAGCGTGGACATGCGGATGCGATTCAGCGGTACCTCGTCGACACCAGGAGTGTCGACTCCGTCGCGTTGGACCGAGCGCGGGTGCAGTGCACGACCATCGGGATCGAATCGTCGATGGAAGGCGATAATTTCCTCCGCTCGATCGTCCACTCAACGATCGATGTCATGGCGACGATGGTGAGCCACCGCAACACGGCAGTGGAGTGCGCGGACCCGGTGGCGGAGCACTTGCTGGAACGCATCGTCTCCGATCAGGCGCGGCACGTGGCATTCTTCTCCGACGTCGTCGAGGGGGCCTTGAGGTTCGCGCCGGCGGAGACGTTGAAGGCAATCACCGAAGTACTGATGAATTTTCAGCTACCCGGGAGTGGGCTCGTCGGGTTCGAGCGCAGCGCGATGCTGCTCGCCCGCGACGGAATCTACGATCTTCGCCAGCATCTCGACGACGTACTTCTTCCTGCTGTGCGGATGTGGCGCATCTTCGATCGGTCGGTCGTGGACCCTTCGGACCGCAATTTCCGGATCCTGTCCGACTTCCTCGACGACATAGAGGTCCAAGCGACCACCTTCGAGCAACTGCGGATTCGCGCTCGTGCGCGGGACGCAGCAAGACTGCGCGCGTCCTAGAACGCTCGCACCGAGACCCCCGGGGGGTCTGTGGGAAGGCGCCCTCTCTCCGGTTCGTCGATGTTTCCTCTCGGCGAATCGGAGAGAGGGCACTTGCCGTTCGAGAGCCCGCGTGTACGCGCGGTGTCGGCTAGGGTGTGTGGCGGCACAGCGAGCGGAGGCAGCCACGTGAGCAGCAGCACCATCGTCGTCGGAATAGACGGGTCGGAGGCGTCGGATCTGGCAGTCGTGTGGGCCGCACAGACGGCGGCGAGCCGGGATTTCACCCTGCGGATCGTCGCCGCCATCGACGTTCCTTCCTATCTGCCCGAGGGCAACGACATTCGAGCCGTGTTCGGCTCGCGGCTCGTCGCGGCGGAAACCCTTGCGCGTGAAAGCGTCGACGGCTCCGCCTTGTCCATCGTGACCGAGGCACGTGACGGAACGGTCGTCGACGTCCTGCTGTCGGAGTCCGAGAACTGCGCCCTCGTCGCCCTGGGCGCGAGCGGGCTGGGTGAGTCGGAATCGGGTCTGCTCGGATCGGCCGCTGTGGCTCTCACTGCCCACGCGTCCTCGCCGGTCGTCGTAGTTCGCGGTCGCAGGATCGACGGACGTCCGCCCACACTCGGACCTGTCGTCGTCGGAGTCGACGGGTCGGCTGTCGGCCAAGCCGCTGTGGCGGCCGCCTTCGACGAGGCGTCGCACCGCGGCGCGGTCCTGGTTGCCGTCCATGTATGGGCCGACGTTGCCCTTGCGCCGATGTCGGCCGTGCCGCGGCAGTGGGACGACATCGCGTCGTCGGAGGAAGCGCTGCTCGCCGAGAGTCTCGCCGGGTGGCAGGAGAAGTACCCGGATGTAGAGGTGAGGCGGGTCGTCGCCCAGGATCGGCCGGTGCGGGTGCTCGCGCAGCTGTCCGAGCAAGCGTCGTTGATCGTCGTCGGGAGTCGCGGACGCGGTGGTTTCCGTGGAATGTTGCTGGGCTCGACCAGTTACGCCCTCATCCACACCGCGGACTGCCCGGTACTCGTCGCCCGAGGCGATTACTGACGACGAGCATCGGCCGCCGAACTAGACGGCGACCGTCAGCAGGAACGCGACGTCCTCGATGGCCTCGACGCTGTGGCGGGCGTCCGGTATCACCAAGAGGTCGCCCGCGGAGCCCTTCCAGGATTTCTCGCCGCTCACCAAGTTGAGTTGACCGCTGATGACGAGGACGGTGGACTCGCCGGACAGGTCGTGCTCGGCGAGCTTGTTCCCGGCGGCCAACGCGACCACCGTCTGGCGCAGGTGACGCTGGTGCCCGCCGTAGACGGTCTGCGAACTGCGGCCACTCGACGTGCCCACGGCGAGCTTCAATTGCTGGCGGGCAAGGGCGGTGAGTGACTTCTTGTCCATGCGCCCCAGTATGGCCCAACCGCAGCCGCAGTGAGGGGCATCGGTGCGAAATCCACTGTGAATCAGGTAGTTCGGTAAGCCTTGCCGTACTGGTTCCAGCGGAAGCGGTGGCCGTTCTTCTCGCTGACGCGCCACTCGCCGAGCTTCGTCGCCCAGCCGTCGGGAATGCGCGGTGCACGGGTTTCACCCTCGACCGCGAGATCGATCTCGGTGACTTCGAGCCGTGTCGTGAACGGTAGTGCAGCGCGGTAGATTTCGCCGCCGCCGATGATCCAGACCTCACCGTCGACGAGAGCGAGCGCGTCTTCGACACTGTGTGCAGCGTCCGCTCCGTCGGCACGCCAGGTGCGGTCCCGGGTGACGACGATGTTGCGCCGACCGGGGAGTGGCCGAAATCGTTCCGGTAGCGAATCCCAGGTCCTACGACCCATGACGACGGGATGGCCGCGGGTGATCTCGCGGAAGTGAGCCATGTCCTCGGGGATGTGCCACGGGATGGTCGTGCCGTCGCCGATGACTCCGTCGTGGGCCTGCGCCCAGATGGCGCCGACCGTCGTCGGGCTCATACAGCGACCGGCGCCTTGATGGACGGGTGGTGCTGGTACCCGACGACCTCGATGTCCTCGAATTGGTAGTCGAAGATCGAATCCCGCTGCGCAAGATTCAGTTTCGGGTAGGGGAAAGGTTCGCGGCTCAGCTGCTCCGCAACTTGCTCACGGTGGTTGTCGTAGATGTGGCAGTCGCCGCCTGTCCACACGAAATCGCCGACTTCGAGACCAACCTGCGCGGCGACCATGTGCGTCAGCAGTGCGTAGCTGGCGATGTTGAACGGAACTCCGAGGAACAGATCGGCGCTGCGCTGATAGAGCTGGCAGGACAGTTTGCCGTCGGCGACGTAGAACTGGAAGAAGGCATGGCATGGCGGCAGCGCCATCTGCGGAATCTCGCCGACGTTCCACGACGAGACGATGTTGCGTCGCGAATCGGGATCCGAGCGCAGAAGGTCCAGAGCAGCCGAGATCTGGTCGATGTGCTCGCCCGACGGTGTCGGCCACGACCTCCACTGGACCCCGTAGACAGGACCGAGTTCACCGTCGGGCGCCGCCCATTCGTCCCAGATTGTGACGCCGTGCTCCTGCAGCCACGACACGTTGGAATCACCGCGAAGGAACCACAGCAACTCGTAGACGATCGACTTCAGGTGCACCCGTTTGGTGGTGATCAGCGGAAATCCCTCGGCGAGGTCGAACCGCATCTGGTGGCCGAAGATACTGGTCGTGCCCGTCCCGGTGCGGTCGGACTTGGCGGTGCCGGTCGCGAGTACGTGCCGCAGCAGATCCTCGTACGGGGTGGAAACCATGTGGAACATTATGCGCGCCGTTCCGTCGGACCACGCCGAGCACCCGCCCAGCATTGTGTCGATAGTGCGAGAGTGTCGACGCCGAGCGCATAATTGCCCCATGCCGGAGTTGCCCGAAGTCGAAGCTCTCGCGGGTTTTCTCCGTGAGCACGCCGTCGGCGCCGTGATCGGTCGTGTCGACATCGCCGCACTGAGCGTGCTCAAGACGTTCGATCCGCCGATCACGGAATTGCAGGGACGAGACGTGACCGACGCGGCGCGGTTCGGCAAGCACCTGGCTGTACAGGCAGGGGATCTCTGGCTGATCACGCATCTGTCCCGGGGCGGATGGCTTCGGTGGACGGACAACCCGTCGGCGGCTCCGCCGAAACCAGGGAAGGGTCCGCTGGCGCTCCGTGTCCACTTCTTCACGCCGGAGGGGCTGACACCCGCCATCGACCTCACCGAAGCAGGCACGAAGAAACGGTTGGCAGTCTGGGTGGTGCGTGATCCGCAGGAGGTGCCGGGCATTGCTCGCCTCGGTCCCGACGCCTTGGCCGTCACGGAAACGGAATTCGCCGACATCCTGAAGGGAACGACGGCTCGGCTGAAGACGGTACTCGTCGACCAGTCGATGTTGGCCGGCATCGGCAACGCCTACTCCGACGAGATCCTCCACGTGGCCAAGCTTTCACCGTTCGCATCGTCGAGCAAGCTCGATCCCGAGTCGGTCGGAGTGCTGTACGCCGCGATGCGCGAGGTGCTGCTGGACGCCGTCGACAGGTCGACCGGTCAGGACGCGGCCCGGTTGAAGGGCGAGAAGAGATCGGGAATGCGAGTGCATGCCCGAGCAGGTCTGCCGTGCCCGGTCTGTGGGGATACCGTCCGCGAAGTCTCCTACGCCGAACGCTCGTTTCAGTACTGCGCGACGTGCCAGACGTCCGGCAAGGTCCTGGCGGACCGCCGGATGTCCCGCCTGCTCAAGTAGCGGACGCTTCGGTCTTCTGGCTCGCGTAACCGCGGTAGCCTTCCCAGGCTCGTCGGCGATCGCTGCGAGGGTCCCGCTGGACTCTGGTCCGGGTGTCGAAAATGAGTGTCTCGCGCGCATTCTCGTCGTACTTGGGCCAACTGGGCAGCGGGGAGCCGGTGCGCGCGAACTCCAACCAGTGCGACTGGACGTGTTCGGTGACCTCGTGGAAGGCGCGGCGTCCACCGGGAACGGTCATCAACTTGCCGAACGACGTCTCGTTGATTCCGAACACTGCGAACAGCTCGAATCCGTGTGTGGCGTCGAGTCCCAGCCACTTCATCACCCGCGGCGCGAAATCGAATCGATAGCTGTAGGTCGGCGCCCTGCGCGAGTGCGTTTCCGCGACCTCGATCGACGGCTTCCAGAACGTGAAGTCGCCTCCGACGTCGATCGCTGCCGCCTCGTTCGGGTACCCGGGGTACGCCTCGAGAACAACGTCTTTCGCGGCCGGGTCGGTCAACGCGAAGAGTGTGTCGATGCGTGCGGGATTGGTCGGGAGTGCGTCGAGCACCTTGGGGAACAATGTTCCCTCACGTCCGTTGGTGCCGATGATCAGCGGAACCGCATGGGCAGTGCCGTCGGCGCAGGCGTCGAGCGGGTTCTTCGGCAGAAAATCGCCGTCGACGACCGGGCCGAACGGATGGAGACCGGGAGTGCTCTTCACGACCGACAGAGCCAGCTTCGAGCCCGTGCTGCCGAGAGTCTTCACGTCGGCGGTGTCCAGGGTGCTCGCTACGTTGCCTCCGTCGCCGAGGAATTCGACGAACTGGCGCGCCCATTCTGTCGCACGATCCTGCGTGGCGACGAGGCCGGGGGCCGAACTTTCCGCGATGGCCTGCTTGAACAACCCCTTCGCCGCCGGAGTCGCCAGCAGCGTGGTCACCGCGTTTCCTCCGGCGGATTCACCGAAGACGGTGACGTTGTCCGGATCTCCGCCGAACTCGCCGATGTTCGCCTGCACCCATTCGAGAGCCGCAACCTGATCTCGCAAGCCGAGATTGGAGTCGAACTGTCGGGTGGACGTGGAGAACTGGGAGAAATCCAGGTAGCCGAGTGTCCCGAGGCGGTAGTTGATGGACACGTAGACGATTCCGTCCCCGTCCTTCAACGCCCGGCGCACCAGAGATCCACCGCCGTACAGCGGGGTGGCCGACGTTCCCAGTGTGTATGCGCCGCCGTGGATGAACACCATGACCGGCAGACGCCCTGCACTTCGGCGGCCGGGAGCGAGAACGTTGAGTGTGAGGCAGTCCTCGCTCGACGGTTGGTACTTGTTCACCGACAGCATGGTGCCGCGTTTGTGCTGGACCGACGCGTTGCCCCACTCCGTTGCGTCACGCACTCCGGTCCACGGCTCCACCGGCTGAGGTGCGCGCAGGCGTAGCGGGCCCACCGGGGGCGCTGCGTACGGAATCCCTCGCCATGTGACGAGGTCGCCTACCTTCTTTCCCTCCAGGGTGCCGTCCGTGGTGGTGACTCTGGTGTTCTCGAGCATGGCCAGGAGTCTACGCGGAGATCTTACCGGCGGGTAAGGATCGGGAGGATGGACAATCGTTCCCATGAACTTCCAGTACCACGCCGACGTGGTGCAACTGCTCGTCTCACCCGCCCACGCGTACTTCGGCCGCGCCAAGGACGGACCGGCGCAGGAGGTGCCGACGCAGTTCCCCGAACAGGTGGACATCGTTGCGCACAAAGGAATTCGCGGTGACCGCTTCTTCGGCGTCAAAGCGCACACCGAAGCCGCGGTGACGTTCCTGGCCGCCGAGGCATGGGACGCCGTCGGCGACGTACTCGGAATCTCGATGCCCGACACCGCGGTGGCCAGGCGAAACATCGTCGTACGCGGTCTGGAACTCGATCCGTTGCGCGGAGAGGAATTCGAGCTCGACTCCGGTGACGGTCCGGTGAGATTCCGTGGCGGCAGGCCCGCGCATCCCTGCGTGTGGATGGACACGATGGCGGCCGAGGGTGCGCGCAAGGCCCTGATCGGCCGTGGGGGCCTGCGCGCCGAGCCGCTCACCGACGGGATTCTCCGCGTGGGAACCGTCGTCGTCCGATCACCCGTCGAACTGCGTGCCGTCGACGCGGCGCGGCAGGTCAAACGGGCTCAGCCACTCCGCGACGGGCGATGAACCCTACCCGCGCCGTGATTCGAGGAGGCGCAGCCAGACTTCGCTGACCGTGGGGTACGACGGTACGGCGTGCCACAGGTCGTCGAGCGTCACCTTGCCGACGACGGCGACGGTGGCGGCGTGGACCAGTTCGTCGACGCCGGGGCCGACGAAGGTGGCGCCGACCACGATGTCCTTCGCTTTGTCGACGACCAACTGTGCGTGCCCGGAGTAGTCGTCCTGCTGAAGCGACGATCCCGCGACCTCGATGTCGACCCCGAGGATCTCGACGTCGAGGTCCGCCGAACGCGCTTGCTTCTCGGTAAGACCGACGGACGCGACCTGCAGCGGGGTGAACACCACCTGCGGCACCTGTCCGTGATCGGCCGAGGCGGTGAAGCGCTTGCCGTCCAACGGCTTTCCGTCGGCGCGGGCGGCGATGACGTCGCCGACCACGCGCGCTTGGTACTTGCCCATGTGGGTCAGCGGCGCGCGACCGTTGATGTCGCCTGCCGCATAGAGCCAGGGCGCACCGGGTACCTGGAGGTGGTCGTCGGTTTCGACGTAACCTCGATCGTCGACCCCGATGGACGACAGACCGAGGTCGGCGCTCGCCGGCGTGCGGCCTGCGGCGACCAGGATTTCGTCGACGACGATCGTCTCGCCGTTCACCGTCAATTCTGCTGCGCCACCGTGGATTCTGCCGATTCCCGTGTCCGACGCGTCCGGCCGCGACACGGCCGTGAGGTCGGCGTCGAACAGTATCGTCGCGCCTCGGGATCGAAGCGCGTCGGCGACGAGTTCGCTCGCGAAGGGTTCGGCGCTCGCCAGCAGGGCCGAGCCGCGCACGATCATCGTCACCTCGGCGCCGAACGACAACAGCCACGTCGCCGCTTCCGACGCCACGACACCGCCTCCGATGACGGCGACTCGGCGGGGGATCTCGTGAATGTTGGTGGCGTCGCGGGAAGTCCAGGGGAGGGCGTCACGCAGGCCAGGGGTGCCCGGAACCGACGCGGTGGTCCCGGTCGCGAGGACGACGGCGTGCCGGGCCGTCAAGGTGCGACCGCCGACGTCGACCGTTCGGTCGCCGGTGATGCGGCCGTGGCCGCGGACCACGGAGATCCCGGCGGACTCGGCCCATGACACCTGCGAGGAATCGTCGAGGGAATGTGTGAAGGATTCCCGACGCGCCAGCACGGCGTCGACATCGAGGCCGCGGTCGCCGACGAGTTCCTTCACCCCCGGCATGTTGCGCGCTGTGGTGAGCACTTCGCTGGGCCGCAGCAACGCCTTGCTGGGCATGCACGCCCAGTAGGAACATTCGCCGCCGACGAGTTCGTGCTCGACGATCACCGCTGTGCGGTCGCTGCCTGCGATGGCGTAGCTCGCGGCGTTCTCGCCGACGGGGCCCCCGCCGATGACGATCACGTCGAATTCGTCAGTAGTGTTCACGGTCATCTTTCAAGAGTGGCATAGGGTCTTCGGGCATGGGGACGATGCGGAACAAGATTCTGATCACCGGTGCGAGTTCGGGGCTCGGTGAGGAGATGGCCAAGCGATTTGCCGCGCAGGGTAAGGATCTGGCCCTGTGTGCCCGACGCCTGGACCGGCTGGAGGCGCTTCGCGACGAGCTGATCGTGGCCAATCCCGGCGTCGCCGTCGCCATCCGAGCGCTGGACGTGACCGACCACGACGCCGTGGGCCGTGTCTTCGGCGAGTTGCACGACGAGCTGGCCGGCCTGGACCGGGTGATCGTCAACGCGGGACTCGGCAAGGGAGCGAAGATCGGTACCGGACGCGCCGACGCCAATCTCGCCACCGCGCAAACCAATTTCGTGGGCGCACTGTCGCAGATCGAAGCGGCACTGGAGATCTTCCGCAAGCAGAAGTTCGGGCACCTGGTCCTCGTGTCCTCGATCAGTGCCGACCGCGGACTTCCCGGCCCCAAGGCCGTCTATTCTGCGAGCAAGGCGGGCGTCGCGGCTCTCGGTGACGCCCTGGCCACCGAACTTTCCCGCACCGACATCGTCGTCACGACGCTGTTGCCGGGTTTCATCGCGACGGACATGTCCGCCAAAGCTGGGGACAAGAGCGTTCTGACGGCAAGCCTCGACCAAGGCGTGACGGCGATGATCAGCGCAATCGAGAAGGAACCGCGGCGCGCGGCTTTACCCGGCCTGAAGTGGCGGGGTATCGATGCAGCGCTGCGTTTTCTACCGAATCAGATCACCGACAGGCTCGTCTGATTCGTTCTATTGCAGGTAGTGCTCCACCTGCTCGACGCTCCCTGCCTGTGCGTCGTCCGGGTTCAGCCCCGCGTCCAGACGCGCTCGGCGCTGCCGAAGCAGATCCCAGCACTGGTCGAGTGCGTGCTCGATCTTCGTCAGTTCGGCTTTTTCTTCCGCTGGATCGATGTCGCCTGCCTGGCTGTCCGACCGAAGTTTGTGTTCGGTGGCCACCAGCTGCTGGATCGTCGTGTAGATGTCGTGCTCGCTCATAGCGACCACGGTAGACCTGTACGAGGCGTGACGACCCCCTGCTACCACCAAATTCTCGATAGTTCACCAGGGTGAGGCGCTGAGGCCTCGCCGGGCCAACACGTGCGCGGCGACCTCACCGAGAACGGTCGCGTATCGAGGCTCGGTACCGACGAGTGACAGCGTCGACCGGGCGTCGAGGAAGGACACGTAGGCAGAGAGTGCAGTCGTGGTGCGTGCACGGCCGGCCCGCGGGTGAAGAGCGCGCGTAGCGACGCTCGATGCCCGGTGCCTGCCGATCGACGCCACCGCAGGCGGAATGTCGCCGATGTTGGAGCGCAGCACCCGAGCGGTTCCCGGCGCCGCCGTCAGCGCAGCCGCGCGGCGATCGGACAGCAGTTGCACCACCTCGGCCGGAAACCCACCGGGCGCACCGGCGGGACGGGCGAACGCGCTCTTGGTCGCCTGCTTGATCTCGTCGACGGTATCGGTCACCGCGAGGTTCAGTGTTGCCATTCCGATGCGGTTCGTACCGCCTCCGGTGGTCCGGAACGGAACGTTGATGCGAATCGGTTGCGGCTCACCCAGTTCGGCGGCGATCTCCGTAACGACGGAGATGAACTCCGAGTTGGTCAGGACCGCGTCGATGTCGAAGGTCGCGCTGCTGCAAACGATCTCGTGCGTCGTCACGGCTCGCGACGCGTGACGGTAGCGGGTCAGCTCGCGTCGGGACGCCTTCTCGAACGTCAATCGTGCCGCGGCACGCACGGATGCCGGCGCCACCCGTCTCACCAGAGACACCGCATCCATCACGTCCGACGTCGAGCGCGGAGGAGGCTCGGGCGCAGAGCCTTCGAACGCCACTCCGGCCGCTGCGACCAGCCCGGCAGCGTCGGCCAGGGTGTGTGAACACGCCAGCGACATGACGGTGCCGCCGGCGTCCGTGGTCGCCACCGCCATCCGCCAACCGGGTCCGAACTCCGGATCGAGGTCCACGTCGGCCTGCCGATCGGCCCAGTCGAGGATCTCGGAGGTCTTGACCGGCGAGGGCTCGACGGCCAGCGCATAAGACTGCGCCGCGTCGACCCAGCGCCGACGAGCGCCGGGAACCTTCGGGCTGATTATCCGTCGGCCTAGTCGTCCGAGACTCAGGTTGGCGTGGACTGCTGCGAAATCGGCTCGGTCGACCGCGTCGTCGCTACGCCAAATACCCTGCAGTGCAATGGGTAAGCCGTAGCCCCTGTGTGTTCTGAGGAAGATCTCGTCGACGACGGACAGTCGGCCCGGAGTCAACGCCCGTGTCTTCCCGCACCCGACGCGAACTGCTGTGCACCGCTGAGTGCATCCGCAGCCATCGAGATGGCGCCGTGCCGGAATTCGTTCACGATGGCCGCTTCCTCGTCGAGTCCGTCCTGCTCGAGCAAGGACAACCGATCCTCCCGCATGCATGTCTGCGGGAGCAAGGCCAGTTCGGCTGCGAGTGCTTCGGCCTCGGAGCGTGCGCGACCGACGGGAACGACACGGTTGGCGAGACCGATCGCAAGGGCTTCCTCGGCGTCGACGGCGCGACCGGTGAGGATCAGATCCATGGCGCGCGACGTCCCGATCAACCGCGGAAGACGCACGGTACCGCCGTCGATCAGCGGCACACCCCACCTCCGGCAGAAGACTCCGAAAGTGCTGTCGTCTTCGACGATTCGGAGGTCGCACCACAGAGCTAGTTCGAGACCGCCGGCAACCGCGTACCCGGAGACAGCGGCGATGACGGGCTTGGACAGGCGCATACGCGTCGGGCCCATCGGTCCGTCGCCGTGTTCGGTGGCGTGATTGGAGCGTTCGGTGCCGAGCGCTTTGAGGTCTGCACCGGAGCAGAACGTCCCGCCTTCGCCCCACAGCACCGCAACGGCGGCCGAGTCGTCGGCGTCGAACTCCTCGAATGCGCTGACCAACTGCTCCGCTGTGGGACCGTCGACGGCGTTTCTCGCCTCCGGCCTCGACAGGACGACGGTGGTGACGGGCCCCGAGCGTTCGATCCTCACTGGCATGACTCGACCGTACTCGAGAGGGCTTGCCTGAAGCAATGAATCAGTGCTTCACTTCTTGGCATGCCCTACCGACGGACCTCCGCCGTACAAGCACGAATCGACGCCGGACGAGAGAAACTGTTCGACGCCGCCGTCGGGGTGCTGTCCTCACAGGGCTACCGAGGACTGTCCATCGCGTCCGTGGCCGCAGCGGCGGGAGTGTCGGCGGGAAGCGTCTACACGCACTTCGACAGCAAGTCCGACCTCGTCGTCGCGATCTTCCGCACCGTCTGTGGACGAGAAGTGCAGGCTGTCGTCGACGCAGCCGGCGCGAGTGGAGCCCGCGGAATGAGCAATTCAGGCGCGAGTGGAGCCCGCGGAATGAGCAATTCAGGCGCGAGTGGAGCCCGCGGAACGGGCCGGACGGGGTCGGGCAGCGTGGTGGAACGGGTCACGGCGATCGTCGAGACCTTCGCCGGGCGGGCGATGAAGAACCGCACCATGGCCTACGCGCTGTTGGCCGAGCCCGTCGACCCAGCCGTCGACGCCGAGCGTCTGGTGTTCCGCCGCAGCTTCGCCGCGGCGATCGGTGATGCCGTGGCCGACGGCATCGCGGCGGGGGACATCCCCGAGCAGAACGTCGAGATCGCTGCCGCGGCCCTCGTCGGAGCGGTGGGGGAAGTGCTCGTCGGCCCGCTGAGTCCGGACCGCACCGACACCGCCGACGTGATTCCGGATCTCGTAGCATTCGCCCTGCGATCGTTAGGAGTGTCATGACCTTCCCCGCCACCCATACCGTCTTCAACCAGGTCCCCGATCTGCTTCCGTACGACACGTCCGACGACGCGTCGCTGCTCGAGGGCCTCCGCCGCGAAGGGGGCGGGTGGTCCGAGGACGAGGTTCGGCAGCTCGGGGCTCGCGCGGGAAGCGTGGAGGCCCAGGAGTGGGGACGCCTCGCGAACGAGAACCCGCCCGCACTGCGCACGCACGACAGGTACGGCAATCGAGTCGACGAGGTCGAGTTCCATCCGCACTGGCACGACCTGATGAACGTCGCGATCGAGAACGGACTGCACGCGACGCCGTGGCAGGACACCAGGCCCGGTGCACACGTCGCCCGGGCGGCCAAGTTCTACGCGTGGGGCCAGGCCGACGCCGGCCACATGTGCCCGATCTCGATGACCTACGCGGCCGTACCCGCATTGCGACACAACCCGGATCTGGCCGAGACGTACGAGGCGCTGTTGGCCTCGACCGACTACGATTTCGGTCTCCGCGTCCCCACCGAGAAGCGCGGTCTGACCGCGGGGATGTCGATGACCGAGAAACAAGGCGGCTCGGACGTTCGGTCGGGCACGACCACCGCGACACCGTCCACGGACGGCACGTACACGATCGTCGGACACAAATGGTTCACGTCCGCGCCGATGTCGGACATGTTCCTGACCTTGGCGCAGGCACCCGGCGGGCTGTCCTGCTTCCTGCTGCCGCGCGTGCTGCCCGACGGCTCCCTCAACCGCATCCAGGTGCAACGACTCAAGGACAAACTGGGCAACAAGTCCAACGCGTCCGGCGAGCTCGAATACCTCGGTGCCACAGGATGGCTCGTCGGCGACGAAGGCCGGGGCGTGAAGACGATCATCGAGATGGTCAACATGACCCGACTCGACTGCGTCATCGGTTCCGCGGCAGGAATGCGCAATGCCACCGTTCGAGCGGTGCATCACGCTCGCCACCGTTCCGCGTTCGGTGCCGCGTTGATCGAGCAGCCGTTGATGCGGAATGTATTGTCGGACTTGATCGTCGAATCGGAAGCCGCCACAGCGGCCATGATCCGTCTGGCCGGAGCGACCGACCGGTCCGCACGTGGAGATGCGCAGGAGACCGAACTGCGCCGAATAACGTTGGCGATCACCAAGTACTGGGTGTGCAAGCGAGCGCCGTCTCACGCCGCCGAAGCGTTGGAATGTCTCGGCGGTAACGGGTACGTCGAGGAATCCGGTATGCCGAGACTGTTTCGTGAATCCCCGCTGATGTCGATCTGGGAAGGGTCGGGCAACGTCGCCGCGCTGGATTCGCTTCGCGCACTGGCCAAGCAACCCGACGTGGTGGAGGCGTACTTCGCCGAGGTCACGTCCGCGGCAGGGGCGGATTCACGTCTGGACGACGCCATTGCGCGCGTGGGTAAGGAGCTCGCCGACACCGGTGACATGGAGTACCGCGCCCGCAGGGTGGTCGAGCTGATGGCATTGGTGTTCCAGGGTTCGCTGCTGGTGCGGCACGGTGATCCCGCGGTGGCCGACGCATTCTGCGCGAGCCGCCTGGGAGAAGACTGGGGAGGAGTTTTCGGAACCCTGCCTACGGGATTGGACACCGCGGCGATAGTGGCCCGAATCTGAGGGTTATTTCGAGGTGGAGCTGTAGTGGCCCAACGGTTTTCGGTTGGATGCGGCCTGTACGAACGCTCGGGCGATCCTGTCGGTGAATTCTCGCGGTGTGGACAGGTCCTCCCAGTCCCACCGCACCACCGTCCACCCGAGCTGCTCCATTCGATGTCGCTCGCGTCGACCATCGATGTCCGTCAGCACCGGATCTGCGCCGTATACCCCTTCGCCCTCGTACCGTCCGACGACTCCATGATCCGGGTAGAGGAACGGCGAGCGTCCGACGTACCCGCCCACCTCGTCGAACAGAGACTGCCCCAGCAACGGAGGTGGCAGCGGCAGCGTGTCCAACAACATCCTGCTGCGCGTTTCACCGGTGCTCTGGCTGCGGCTCGACATCGACTGCACGGCCTGGCGCGCCTTGGCGATGCCGGTTCGGTTCCGGGCGTCGGTGAGCGCATCCTGAAGTTCCCGGTGCGTGGTGAGCCCGGCGCGCATGGCGTAGTCGCCGATACACACAGCCGGGTGCAGTGGAAGCGACCGAGCCAGGTCCACGATCGTCCGAGTCGGCGCGGTGACCGGAAACCCTTCCCTCTCGGTCAGATCCGCAGCCGGAAGTGGTGACCCGTGCAGCACTCGCTGGCGCCCCTTCTTGCCCGCATACGACCGCGCAACGGTGAACGTGACTTTGTCCAGCGGAATGTCCCACGTCTCCATCCGATGTAGAACCGCCGCCGACACATGACTGAACACCGCATCGGTGCTCGACTCCGCATAGATCGCCTCGGCGAGCACAGCATGCCGTCGATGCGCGTCGAGCCGTCGGTAAACGTCCGCGCGCACGAAATAACCGCGGCGGATGGTGACGATCTCCCCGCTTGCACGGCCGCGTCGCAGATCGTCATCGGTGTACCCCCGTGCAAGCGCCTCGGTGCGCGAGAACATCCCCTGCTGATCGAAGTCCATACTGAATTGGACGCACCGGAGGGCCGTTCGGTTCACTCCGGGCAAATCCACCCACCTGTTGTGAGTTATCGGACCCTCTCAACGCACAACAGGTGGGTGGATTTCAGGGTCGGTACGGGGGAAGCGGTTCGGCTCGAAATGTCCCCTCAGGTTCCGGCATTCGTGCTCCACGAGCAAGCATCCGTCGGACCCGTTCGGTCAGAGCGTTCGGTTGTGCAAGATCACGCCAGCTCGCCCGCGCGAACGGCCATCCAGCGTCGCGGATGCGGTTCTCACGGTCCTTCTCGGCGAGCACGCTTGCCCGCGTGTCGGCCGCGTTCACGCCGTACTTGTCGGCCCCGTCGAACTCGAAGCATCCCCACGGCCCGGTGAACAAGAAATCCGTTCGGCCCAGGAACGTGCCGCCGGCGTCGTACACCGACTGATTGAGAAGGGGACCCGGCGTCGACGAGAATCAATCGGGTGCGGGACTCCCCGACGCTGTCGCTGCGATCGGTCATCGCGGCTACGGCCCGGACGGCGTTCTGGATACCGGTGCGGTGCCGTGCGCTGCAGAGAGCCTCGTCCAGTTCGGTCCTGGTGACGAGGCCTCGACGCAACGCCGAGTCGCCCACGCACACTGCTCGTTCGAACGTCGTGCATCGCGCGATGTCCACCACCGTCCGGGCTGGGGTAGTGAGCGAAAGTCCGTGAAAGACTGTGCTTTCCGATTCCGACAGCGTCGAACCGTGCACAATTCGGCGCCGGCCCTTCCGTGCAGTGATGGTGCGTCCGGTCGTCGAGTGGGCGTGCGCCAGGGGCAGCGCCCAGACATCCATTCCCCACGCGATTGCCGCCGACTGGTGGCTCAGCACCACCGGGGCTTCGTGAGCAATCGCGCGCGCGAGCAGCAGATGCTGCTGCTCGGAATTCAAGGTGGCGAAGAACGCTGCCGACACGAACGCGCCTGGCCGGACCGCGATCAGTTCACCGCGCAACCGCGCGTGCCGCAGTTGACCGTCGGTGACGCCCGATGCCAGAGCGTCGGAGCGAAAGAGCAGGCCCTCGAAGTCCATACCTACTTGGACGCGACGGAGGCAGGCTCGGTTCAGTCAGGTCGGCAAATCCACCCACCTGTTGTGAGTTATCGGACCCTCGCAACGCACAACAGGTGGGTGAATTCGAGGGAAGTGTTACTTGGAGCGACCCCGCTGATCGCGGTACCAGCGGACGAGTGCGTCGGTCGACGAATCGCTCTGCGGTGCAGGAGCTTCGGCGTCGGTCAGGACAGGCGTCAGTTCCAGCGCCTGGGTCTTGCCGAGTTCGACACCCCACTGATCGAACGAGTCGACACCCCACACGACACCCTCGACGAACACCTGGTGCTCGTACAACGCGATCAGCTGGCCGACCACCGACGGCGTCAGCTTCGGGGCGAGGATCGAGGTGGACGGACGGTTGCCGGGCATGACCTTGTGCGGAACGACGTCGGCGGCGGTACCTTCGGCGGCGATCTCCTCGGCGGTCTTGCCGAATGCCAGCACCTTGGTCTGCGCGAAGAAGTTGCTCATCAGCAGGTCGTGCATGGACCCGGTGCCGTCGCGCGTGGGGAGATCGTCGGTGGGCTCGGCGAAGCCGATGAAGTCGGCCGGAATCAACCGGGTGCCCTGGTGCAGCAGCTGGTAGAACGCGTGCTGTCCGTTGGTGCCCGGCTCACCCCAGAAGATCTCACCGGTCGACGTGGTGACGGGGGTGCCGTCGGCCTTGACGGACTTGCCGTTGGATTCCATCGTCAACTGCTGCAAGTAGGCCGGGAAACGAGACAGGTCGTTGGAGTACGGCAACACCGCGCGGGTCTCCGCGCCGAAGAAGTTGCTGTACCAGAGTCCGATCAGGCCGAGCAGCGCAGGCGCGTTGCTCTCGAGCGGCGTCGTGCGGAAGTGCTCGTCGATCTGGTGAAAGCCGTCGAGGAATTCACCGAACGCTTCCTTGCCGATGACAGCCATGACCGACAGGCCGATAGCGGAGTCCACCGAGTAACGGCCGCCGACCCAGTCCCAGAAACCGAACATGTTGGCCGTGTCGATGCCGAACTCCGACACTCGCTCTGCGTTGGTCGAGACCGCGACGAAGTGTTTGGACACGGCGTCGTCGCCCAGTGCGTCGACGAGCCAGCGCCTTGCGGCGGTGGCATTGGTCAGCGTCTCCAGAGTGGAGAACGTCTTCGACGCCACGATGAACAGAGTCGTTGCCGGATCCAGCCCATCGAGAGCGGCAACCAGATCGGCGGGGTCGACGTTGGAGACGAACTTCGCCGAGATGCCGGCATCGGCGTAGTGGCGCAGAGCGTCGTACACCATGACGGGGCCCAGATCGCTGCCACCGATGCCGATGTTGACGACGGTGGAGATCTTCGAGCCGGTGGCGCCGACCCACTCACCCGACCGGACGCGGTCGGTGAAATCACCCATGCGAGTGAGGACTTCGTGCACATCGGCGACGACGTTCTGGCCGTCGACCTCGAGAGTCGCGTCGGCGGGTAGGCGAAGGGCGGTGTGCAGGACCGCGCGGTCCTCGGAGGTGTTGATGTGGGTGCCCGAGAACATCGCGTCGCGACGGCCTTCCACGTCGGCGGCCCGGGCGAGCTCGACCAGAAGCGAGACGGTCTCGGAATCGACGATGTGCTTGCTGTAGTCGATGTGAAGATCACCCGCGGCGAGAGTGAACGCGCGTCCACGATCGTCGTCAGCGGCGAACAGCTCGCGGAGCGTCGTGGCTCCGAGTGCGTCGTGGTGTGCCTTCAGGTTCTTCCAGGCTTCCGTGCCCGTGATGTCGACGCTCATATCGTCCAACAATAGTGCCGGGCGCCTCGCTGTGCGCGCCTTCCTCGTTTGTCGTGGCACCGGTGAGGGCACACTCTCGGTATGGAGATCAACGCACTCATCGAATCCATTTCACCGAAACTGTGGATCGGCGGCCACGCCGTCGACGCGGAGAACGGCGCCACGTTCGACGTCGTCGACCCCGCCACCGGCAAGCCCTTCGCCAAGGTCGCCGACGCGAGTCCGGCCGACGCGAAGAAGGCGATCGACGCTGCTGCGTCGGCGCAGAAGTCCTGGGCGAAGACCCCCGCGCGTGAGCGTGGCGAAGTGCTGCGTTCGGTGTTCGAGAAGATCACCGAACGGGCGGACGACGTAGCCGCGATCATGACCAAGGAAATGGGCAAGGCGCTCGCCGAGTCCAAGGCCGAGGTCAAGTACGGCGCCGAGTTCTTCCGTTGGTTCGCCGAGGAGGCAGTGCGCATCGAGGGCCGCTTCACCCCCGCGCCGGCAGGCAACGGTCGGATCCTGGTCACCAAGGTGCCAGTGGGGCCGGTCCTGGCGATCACGCCGTGGAACTTCCCGCTGGCCATGGGTACACGCAAGATCGGACCGGCGCTCGCAGCCGGGTGCACCATCATCGTCAAACCAGCGGGTGAGACGCCGTTGACGATGCTGTTCCTTGCGCAACTCTTCGCCGAGGCGGGATTGCCCGACGGTGTCCTCTCGGTGATCACCTCGTCGAAGTCCAGTGCGGTCAGTGCGCCCATCCTCGAGGATCCTCGACTGCGCAAGCTGACCTTCACCGGGTCGACGGAAGTCGGCCGAAAGCTCGTCGAACAGTCTGCAGGCGGTCTGCTGCGCACATCCATGGAGTTGGGTGGCAACGCACCGTTCGTCGTCTTCGACGATGCCGATATCGACGCTGCCGTCGACGGCGCGATGCTGGCGAAGATGCGCAACGGCGGCGAGGCATGCACTGCGGCCAACCGGATCCATGTCGCCAACAGTGTGCGCGAGGAATTCACCGCCAAGTTCGTCGCCAAGATGAAGGACATGACACTCGGTGCGGGCATCGACCCGGACACGAAACTCGGACCACTGATCAACGCAGACCAGCTGAGCAAGGTGCAGGAACTCGTCGACGATGCAGTGAACGCGGGCGCGACGGTGGCGCTCGGCGGCAAAGCACCCGGCGGCGACGGCTACTTCTACCCGGCCACGGTGCTGACCGATGTCCCGGCGAACGCCAGGATCCTGAAGGAAGAGGTCTTCGGTCCGGTCGCCCCGATCGTCGGATTCGACACCGAGGAAGAAGGAATCGACGCCGCGAACGACACCGAGTTCGGATTGGCGTCGTACATCTACACCCGCGGCCTCGACCGCGCACTACGGGTCGCCGACGCCATCGACAGCGGAATGGTGGGCGTCAACCGCGGAGTCATCTCGGACGCGGCCGCACCGTTCGGTGGAGTGAAGGATTCAGGCTTCGGGCGCGAAGGCGGAAGCGAAGGAATCGAGGAGTACCTGGAAACCAAGTACATCGCCCTGACCTAGGCAGTCGGGCCGAAGCCCCGGCAGAACCGAATGTACCGTTCGGTCACTCCAAGTGACCGAACGGTACATTCGCTCCCGAAAAGTCAGCTCGCGAAGAGTCAGCGGCCGAGACGCCCGCGGCCGAGACGGAGCAGCAGCATGGCGAGGGTGTGGCCTTCCTGGCCGAGGCTGCTGAAGCGGTCCAGCACCTTCATTTCGCGGCTGTGCACCATGCGCGGCCCGCCCGAGGCCATGCGAGTACGACCGATCAGCTGGGAAACTTCGCTGCGACGCTGGATTGCCGCAAGAATTTCGGAATCGAGGCGGTCGATCTCCTGACGCAAGGAATCGATCTCAGCCTCGGACGTCGGCACTGCGCTCTCGGTCTCGATCTTGGTCGTGGATGCCATTTTTTCTCCTCGTGTCACAAGTTTGGATCGTTGCCCTGCTCGTCACCGTTACGTCCTCAGGTGGTTCGTGGACGCTCCGCTCCAGAGACGGGCTGATGTGGTATGAGTCACATCGACTGCCCCGGGGAAGCCTCGTGTCTGGACTTCCGGGCGCACCTTCCTATGGACAGGCTCCGCCGGCGAGAGCCGAAGAATCGGCTGCACAGAGGGGGTGGCGACGAACGGCTATTTCGATCACCGATCCAGTGTGCCACCTCTGTGCAGTCCTGAAAAGTCGGTCGACGGGCTGAATGTCCGCATTGCTCTCGGTCGGCAGAACGGGGCTGGCGGCGCCTGTCAGGTTCGGGTAAAGGACTGTCGGAGCCCGCCGGTAACCTGGGCAGGCGATGAACACGAACCTCACTGCGGTACCAGCCCCCGGAAAATCCAGGTCCGAAACGCTGTTGGAGGGTCTCAACCCGCAGCAGCGTCAGGCCGTCGTGCATTCGGGGTCTCCGCTGTTGATCGTTGCAGGCGCCGGGTCGGGAAAAACGGCGGTGCTCACTCGTCGTATTGCGTATCTGCTTGCCGAGCGCGGCGTGGGGCCGGGCCAGGTTCTGGCCATCACGTTCACCAACAAGGCCGCCGCCGAGATGCGTGAGCGCGTCGCGGGACTCGTGGGTCCGCGCGCCAACAGCATGTGGGTTTCGACGTTCCACTCGAGCTGTGTGCGGATCCTGCGCAATCAGGCGTCGTTGCTGCCCGGCCTCAACTCCAACTTCTCGATCTACGACGCCGACGACTCGCGTCGCCTGCTGACGATGATCTCGAAGGATCTGCAGATCGACACCAAGAAGTTCTCGGCGAGATTGCTCTCGACGGCGATCTCCAATCTCAAGAACGAGCTCATCGGGCCCGAGGACGCAGCCGCGGACGCGGAGAAGCAGATGGTGGAGCTCCCGAAGCTCGTCGCCCAGGTCTACGGCATCTATCAGCAGAGACTCCGGGCGGCCAACGCCATGGACTTCGACGACCTCATCGGTGAAACCGTCGGTCTGCTGCAGGCCTTTCCTCAGGTCGCGGAGTACTACCGTCGACGGTTCCGGCACGTCCTGGTCGACGAGTACCAGGACACGAACCATGCGCAGTACATGCTCGTACGGGAACTGGTGGGTCGGGAGGACTCCGACGGCGCCCTCGAGGGTGCGGTCGCTCCCGGTGAGCTCTGCGTCGTCGGTGACGCGGATCAGTCGATCTACGCGTTCCGCGGCGCGACCATCCGCAACATCGAGGAATTCGAGCGCGACTACCCCGACGCCACCACCATCCTGCTCGAGCAGAACTACCGGTCGACCCAGAACATTCTGTCGGCCGCCAATTCCGTCATCTCGCGCAACACCGGCAGGCGGGACAAGAAGCTGTGGACGGACTCCGGCGAGGGTGAGCTCATCGTCGGGTACGTCGCGGACAACGAGCACGACGAGGCGTCGTTCGTGGCGTCGGAGATCGACCGTCTGGTCGACAACCACGACGTCCGCTACGACGAGGTGGCGGTCTTCTACCGCACCAACAACTCGTCACGTGCGCTGGAGGAGATCTTCATCAGGCTCGGCCTGCCGTACAAGGTGGTGGGCGGTGTCCGCTTCTACGAGCGCAAGGAAGTCCGCGACATGGTCGCGTACCTGCGGGTGCTGTCCAACGAGGACGACACGGTCAGCATGCGACGCATTCTCAACACTCCGCGCCGGGGAATCGGCGACCGCGCCGAGGCCTGCGTGGCCGTTCACGCCGAGCAGCGGGACATCAGTTTCTCCAAAGCTCTGCACGACGCCGCCGACGGCAAGGTTGCGTTGCTCAACTCTCGCTCGCAGAAGCTCATCGCGCAGTTCCTGGAACTGCTGGACGAACTCCGGGATGTGCTGGGCACCACCGACGACGACGGCAACGACATCGCCGATATCGGTGACGTGGTCGAGGCTGTTCTGGACCGCACGGGATACCGCGCCGAACTGGAAGCGAGCAGTGATCCTCAGGACGGTGCCCGTCTGGACAACCTCAACGAGCTCGTCAGCGTGGCACGTGAATTCACGTCCGAGGCGCGTAACCTCGCCGCTCTCGAAGCCGAAACCGATGCCGATGCCGAAACCGAAGCAGACTCCGACGACGAGGTGGACGTCGAGGAAGGCACTCCCGAGCCGGGCTCCCTCGCTGCGTTTCTCGAGCGGGTGTCACTTGTCGCGGACACCGATCAGATTCCCGATTCCGGCACCGGCGTCGTCACCTTGATGACGCTGCACACGGCCAAGGGCCTCGAATTCCCGGTGGTCTTCGTGACCGGCTGGGAGGACGGCCAATTCCCGCACATGCGTGCGCTCGGCGACCCAGCGGAGTTGTCCGAGGAACGACGCCTCGCCTACGTGGGCATCACGCGTGCGCGTCACCGTCTGTACGTCACTCGCGCCATCATGCGGTCCGCCTGGGGGCAGCCGATCAACAACCCGGAATCACGATTCCTCCAGGAGATTCCGCAGTCCCTCATCGACTGGAAGCGGGAAGACCCCGGCGTCGGCGGACGGTCGATCGGCGGCGGCCGCGCCCGGCCGGGTGGCTTCGGGGGCGGCGGTTTCGGTGGTGGTGGCTTCGGCGGCGGCGGGGGATTCGGAGACCGACGAGGGCAGCAGTCGTCGCCGAGTTTCGGTGCCGCACGCGCACGCAACAACACTCTCGTGCTCGCGGTGGGAGACCGGGTGAATCACGACAAGTACGGTCTCGGAACGGTTCTCGAATCCACGGGCTCGGGCACGTCGGCCATGGTTCTCGTGGATTTCGGTACGTCGGGGCGAGTGAAGATGATGCTCATCGGCGGCGTTCCGATGACCAAGCTCTGAGTAGTAGAACGGCCGCGCACCGAGAAATCGGTGTGCGGCTGTACGTTTCACCGGGCCGGTAGGCCGGAAGAGAGAGCTGGAGTTCTCAGTCCATCTCGGGTCCGAGGCCGATGCCTCGGGACGCGAGCCAGGGGAGAGGATCGATCTTGTTCTCGCCGGGCAGGTGAACCTCGAAGTGGAGGTGAGGGCCGGTGGAGAAGCCGCGGTTGCCCATGCGAGCGATCTGGTCGCCTGCCATGACTTCCTGGCCGACGCTGACCGTGGCACTGTCGATGTGTCCGTAGACGGTGATGGTGCCGTCTGCGTGCTGCAGGCGAACCCACATGCCGAAGCCGGACGCGGGGCCTGCATCGATGACCTTGCCGTCGGCCACCGCGAGGATCGGAGTTCCGATGGCGTTCGCAATGTCGACGCCTGCGTGCAGAACGCCCCAGCGCTGACCGAAGTTGGAGGTGTACGTCCCGAGCGCGGGGAGTACGAACAGTGGCCGTCGAGCAGCAGCCTCGCGTGCGGCGCGCTCTTCGCTGAACCGCTGGCCCTTGGCGAGCAGGTCGTTGAACTGGCTCAGATCCACCGGGTTGGCCACGTTGAGGATTTGCGGGGCCGACGAGGGGGCAACGTCCGTTGTGGTGTCAGCGGCGAAACCGGCGGCCTGCGGGACGGCAGTCGCTGCGATGCCGGGGGCTGCGGGTGCTGCACCGGCAGCGAGTGCTACTTCCTCGGAAGTGCTCGGCGTCGCGGGACCGTGATCGATGACCGCCTGCCCTGCTGCAACCACGGCACCGGCGGCGACGGCGAGAACCGCTGCACGCCCCTTCAGTGCGGTGGGAGGGGTCGGGATGCGGTGAGCACCGCGTCGACGAGACACGGCGATCTCGTCCGCTGCGATGACGTCCGCGGAAGGCCCGGAAACGACGGAAGGCCCTGCCGGAACCACGACATCGGGAGTGCTGTGCAGCTCGCTGTCGTGGTAGCTCTCGGCAGAGCCGTAATTGCTCGCGAAGTAGTCGTAGCCGTTGGCCTGGAGATCCGACGCGGACTGGATGTCCGACGATTCGTAACTGTCGGCTTCCCAGCTGGTCTGGGTCGAGTACACCGTGGGTGCGGTTTCAACAGCCGCGGCCGGTTTGACGAACCGACTGGTGGTGAAGGACGCGCGGTGTTGCGACAAGACCCTGCGACCTCCGTTCCGTGATCTGCTCGTGACTTAAGACTCGGCAGACGGTAACGAAACGATTGCAGGGCGCGCAAGTTAATCGGCTTTCCCGCGGGGATATGTGAGATGGCTCACAAGCCGAGCAGGGCTTTTGCCGAGATCGCCTGTGATCCCGGACAGCGGTGCAATACCCACGGCGCCGTTACCGAAACGCATCCGCCGAAATCCTACGGCGCGTGCTCTGCCGTCCATCGTCCGCCGACCGATAGCGTCGACAGGCGTGGCTACCTCCCCGCATGCGTCACCACAGATGATTTCCGCACGCCCGCAGTCCGGCCCGTCGGCCCGCGGCGCTGCTCTGACCGCGACTGGACTCGTCTCGACGGCGGCCCTCCTCGGGCTGGCCTCGATGGCGATGGAGACAACCTCGTCGACCTCGGACGGGCCGGGAGCGGGTGTGTTCACGGCGGAAGTGCTGTCCGTCGCCCCGGTCGTCGTGGTGGCCGTACTCGCGATCCTCACGGTCATCGCCAGGCCGGCGCTGGCGGGTGCTCTCACGGCAGGGTTCGGCGCGATCTCGGTCGGCCTCGCAGTTCTCGACGTGGGACTGCTGGCGTCGCCGATCGATGCGAACAGACTGGAACTACTGAGGCCGACTACCGCGGAGGCACTGACGCCGAGCCTCGGTGCCTACTTCGTCCTCGCTTCGCATGCTGTCGCCGTGGTCGGGGGAGTGTTCGGTCTCGTCGCAATCGGCAGGGCGTCGTACGACGACGGATACGGCATCTCGTCGCGAACCGATTTCACGGGCCGCGCGTCCGCGGTTCGCATCGGTGGCGCGCTCTCGGTACTGGCCGTGCTCGCCGCGATCTCTGCCGCCGCCGCCCTGTTCGCGGTTCCCTACGTCTCGACGGACTCGATCGTGCTGATCCGCGCGGTCGTCGAATCTCCGTGGGCGACTGCTGTCGGGTCGGGCGTCCTCGCTTGTGCGGTGGTGATCGTCGTGTCGGCGGCACTCGCGTCGATCTCGCCGACGGTTGCCGCAGGCAGCATGCTCGGCGCAGGCCTCGGCGTCGGCGGAGTATTCGGCGCGCGGGTGATCGCGGGAGAGAGCTCCGGGCCGAACATCGGGGTCTCCGGGGGGAGTTGGATCGGCTCCGTTGCAGGTGTCGCACTGATCGTGATCGCACTCTCGGCTCTGCCGGCGTCGGCGATACGGGATCGGGCCTCGGCAGGCGGTCCCGTCGCGAGGGGCGAGCTGGACGGTTCGGCGCACTTCATGCGCTGGCATGCACTGGCAGGGGCAACGGGTGTTCTGGCGGGTGTTCTCGTCGGCGCAGGCGCGTTCCTGCCGGTTCTCGATGTCCCGGCCGGGCTGCCGGAGCCAGACGTGCTCGCCACTCGGGTAGCCCTCGTTGCCGGGTTCGTCCTGGTCGTCGCGTCCATCCCGCTGTTCTTCTCGCTGTTCGCGGCGGTCGTCAGGCCAGCCGTCGGCGTCCTGGCTGTCGCCGCAGTCTCCGCGTCGGCAGGAGTGCTGCAGGCAGCAGTCCTCGCCTCGGACATCGACGGCGTCGGACTCGGTGTGGGTGGCGCAGCCACGGCCGTCGGTGCCGTCCTCGCTGTCGTGTGCGCCGGAGCCGTGCTGTTGGCGGGCAGCGCCGAGCGCGACGACGTCGATACCTCCGACGTGCGCTCGGACAGGACTGTCGGCGTCGTGGCCCTCGTCGGTGGAGTCGTCACAGCCATCTCGTACGCCCTCCCGCTGTATTCCGGGACCGATGTGTCCGCCCCGTCGCTCCTCGGTGTTCCCTGGGGCGCCGAAGGGTGGGGATGGGACGCCTGGGGGCAGGCCGCGTCGGCGTCGACGATTCTCGTTGCGGCCGTCGTGGCGTCCAGGTCGCGTCCGGCTCGTGGGGCTGCACTTCTTCTCGGTTGCGTGGTCGCGACAACTGTCCATCTGCTCGGTTGGCCGCTGACGAACGGGCGATCGGTCGACGCCTCGCTCGGGGCGGGGCTGCTGGTAGGGGTCGTCGGCGTGGTGATACTTGCTGTGGCAGCGCTACTTTCGGTCGGCAGTGCCCGTAAGTGAGGCGCAGGACACACCTACCTCCTCGGTGAGATAGACCACATACCATCTGGCCGGGCGTAACGGCGTCGGAGCACGTGGATAAAGTCGGTGATCGGACCCGCTCACACCCCTGGAGCGGGCAGTCAACGTAGACGAGACGGTGAGCTGATGGATCTCTTCGAATACCAGGCGAAGGAATTGTTCGCCAAGCATGGCGTACCCACCTCCGCCGGTCGTGTCACGGACACGGTCGCAGGAGCAACAGAAATTGCCGAAGAAATCGGCAAGCCAGTAATGGTCAAGGCGCAGGTCAAGGTCGGCGGCCGAGGCAAGGCCGGCGGCGTCAAGTACTCCAAGGACGTTGCAGCAGCCACCGAGAACGCCGAGTCGATTCTCGGCCTCGACATCAAGGGCCACGTCGTCAAGAAGCTTCTCGTTGCAGAAGCCTCCGACATCGCCGAGGAGTACTACATCTCCTTCCTGCTCGACCGCACCAACCGCACCTACCTGGCGATGTGTTCGGTCGAAGGTGGAGTCGAAATCGAGGTGACGGCGGAGGAGAACCCCGACGCACTCGCACGTATCCCGGTCGATGCCGTCAAGGGCGTCGACCTTGCTTTTGCTCGTGACATCGCCGAGAAGGGCAAGCTGCCCGCCGAGGTGCTCGACGCCGCTGCGGTGACCATCCAGAAGCTGTGGGAGGTCTTCATCAAGGAAGACGCTCTCCTGGTCGAGGTCAACCCGCTGGTTCGCACCCCGGACGACCAGATCCTCGCCCTCGACGGCAAGGTGACGCTCGACGCCAACGCAGACTTCCGTCAGGCCGGCCACGCCGACTTCGAGGACAAGGACGCTGCCGATCCTCTCGAGGCCAAGGCCAAGGAGAACGATCTCAACTACGTCAAGCTCGACGGACAGGTCGGCATCATCGGTAACGGTGCCGGACTCGTCATGTCGACCCTCGACGTCGTCGCATACGCAGGCGAGGCACACGGCGGCGTCAAGCCTGCCAACTTCCTCGACATCGGTGGCGGCGCCTCGGCTGAGGTCATGGCCGCAGGCCTCGACGTCATCCTCGGCGACGAGCAGGTCAAGAGCGTGTTCGTCAACGTCTTCGGCGGAATCACCGCCTGCGACGCAGTGGCCAACGGCATCGTCGGCGCACTGAAGAAGCTGGGCGACGACGCCAACAAGCCGCTCGTGGTTCGTCTCGACGGCAACAAGGTCGAAGAGGGACGCAAGATTCTCGCCGACGCCGCGCACCCGCTGGTGACGCTCGCCGGAACCATGGATGAAGGCGCCGACAAGGCCGCCGAGCTGGCAGCGAAGTAGAGGAAACCATGTCTATCTTTCTGAACAAGGACAACAAGGTCATCGTCCAGGGCATCACCGGCGGCGAAGGCACCAAGCACACCGCCCTGATGCTCAAGGCAGGCACCAACGTCGTCGGCGGTGTCAACGCACGCAAGGCCGGCACCACGGTCAAGCACGTCGACGCCCAGGGCAACGACATCGAGCTCCCCGTCTTCGGTTCGGTTGCCGAGGCAATCGAGAAGACCGGCGCCGACGTGTCCATCGCGTTCGTTCCGCCCGCATTCTCCAAGGACGCCATCGTCGAAGCGATCGACGCGGAGATCCCGCTGCTCGTCGTCATCACCGAAGGCATCCCCGTGCAGGACTCCGCATACGCGTGGGCCTACAACGTGGAGAAGGGCAAGAAGACCCGCATCATCGGCCCGAACTGCCCCGGAATCATCACCCCCGGTGAAGCTCTCGTCGGCATCACGCCTGCCAACATCTCCGGCACCGGCCCCATCGGCCTGGTCTCGAAGTCCGGCACGCTGACCTACCAGATGATGTTCGAGCTCCGCGACTTCGGCTTCTCGACGGCCATCGGCATCGGCGGAGACCCGGTCATCGGCACCACGCACATCGACGCCATCGAGGCATTCGAAGCGGATCCCGAGACCAAGCTCATCGTCATGATCGGTGAAATCGGCGGCGACGCAGAAGAGCGCGCAGCCGACTACATCAAGGCCAACGTCACCAAGCCGGTCGTCGGCTACGTCGCAGGCTTCACCGCTCCCGAGGGCAAGACCATGGGCCACGCAGGCGCCATCGTCTCCGGCTCCTCGGGCACGGCCCAGGCGAAGAAGGACGCACTCGAGGCCGCAGGCGTCAAGGTCGGCAAGACGCCGTCCGAAACCGCTGCTCTCGCACGCGAAATCCTGGAATCGCTCTCCGTGAAGTAAGTTTCAGCTCGAACGAAGCCCGCCGGGAGCTAGTGCCGGCGGGCTTTTTCGTGCTGTTTCGGGTTGTCCCTCCGGCATCGATGTCACATGGCAGCCGTCTGGCCGTTGCTACGGGCCATCGATGCCGACGGGGATGTGAAGTTCTCAGAATCATCGTGATGCGAAATGTGTTCATTACTCCGCGTAACAGTTTCACTTGCCCAATGACAACCACGGAAAATCGCAGTGCACTGACCAAGGACTGGCCTGATGCGCCGACGTCCGCCGAGGGCTGGATTGCTCGGGCGGGCGAGGTGGCGCAGCTGCTTGCCGTCGACGCTGTTGCTCGCGACAAGGGCCATCAGGCTCCGCACGCCGAGGTGCAGCTTCTGAAGGATGCTGGGCTCGTCACGTTGCTGGGGCCGGTCGAGCACGGCGGCGGCGGTCAGGATTGGCCGACGGCGTACCAGGTGATTCGTCGTGTCTCTGCGGCCGACGGGTCGATCGGCCAGCTTCTCGGCTACCACCTGCTGTGGTTCTGGGCTGCGCGGCTCGTCGGCACGAAGGAGCAGATCGAGGCGGTCGAGGCAGATGCGACGAAGAACAAGTGGTTCTTCGGCGGCGCCGTCAACCCGCGTGACAACGACGTCGCCGTCACCGACGAGGGCGACACCATCGTCTTCGAGGGCGCGAAGTCATTCTCGACGGGCAGCCGCGTCTCCGACGTCACGGTCCTCGAAGGCGCTTTGACCGGCAGCGATGCACACGTTTTCGCTATAGTGCCGTCGAACATCGAGGGTTTGACGTTTCACGACGACTGGGACAACATCGGCCAGCGTCAGACCGAGAGTGGCAGCGTCACCATCGACAAGGTGCGCGTCGACTGGGCGAGTGCGGCGGGATTCGTCGACAAGCAGTTCCAGCCGCGGGTCTACAACACGTTGAACGTGCCGACGATTCAGCTGGTGTTCGTCAACTTCTACCTCGGCATCGCTCGCGGCGCTTTGGAGGAAGCGGCGTCGTACACCAAGGACAAGACGCGAGCGTGGCTGCACAGCACCGTCGACAGGGCGATCGACGAGCCGTACATCATCGATATCTACGGTGACCTGACGTCCAAGCTGTGGGCGGTGGAAGCGCTGGCCGACGCAGTTGCGTTGGAAGCACAGAAGATCCACGACAACGCGTGGGATGTGACGGCGGAAGAGCGCGGCGACCACGAGGTGCGCGTCGCTGCGGTGAAGGCGCGTGCCACCGAGGTGTCGCTCGAGATCACCTCGACGGTGTTCGAGGCTCTCGGTGCCCGAGCGACGGCGAGCAAGTACGGATTCGATCGTTTCTGGCGCAACGTCCGCACCCACACGCTGCACGATCCGGTCGCATACAAGCGCCGCGAGGTCGGTCGATGGGTGCTGACGGGCGAGTTGCCGCAGCCGACCTGGTACTCGTGAGCATCACCGAAGGAGAACGATGAGTACCGAAAGAATCGCCGACGCCATCAAATTCGCCTACTGGGTGCCCAATGTCAGTGGCGGATTGGTGACCAGCGACATCGAACAGCGCACCAGCTGGGACTACGAGTACAACAAGAAGTTGGCGCAGACCGCGGAGAACAACGGCTTCGAGTACGCGCTCAGTCAGGTTCGCTACGAGGCCAGTTACGGCGCCGAGTTCCAACACGAGTCGACGAGCTTCTCCCTCGCGCTCCTGCTTGCCACGGAACGACTCAAAGTCATTGCGGCCGTGCACCCTGGCTTGTGGCAGCCGGCGGTTCTGGCGAAGCTCGGCGCTACTGCGGACCATCTGTCGAACGGCCGTTTCGCGGTCAACGTCGTCAGCGGCTGGTTCAAGGACGAGTTCACGCACCTGGGTGAGCCGTGGCTCGAACACGACGAAAGATACCGTCGCAGTGCCGAATTCCTTCAGGTATTGCGCAAGATCTGGACCGAGGACGACGTCGACTTCCGTGGTGATTTCTACCGAATCCACGATTTCACGTTGAAGCCGAAGCCGTTGAACACCAAGGAACGACCCAACCCGGAACTGTTCCAGGGTGGTAACTCGTCGGCTGCGCAGGAGAACGCCGGTCGATACTCGGATTGGTACTTCAGCAACGGCAAGGATTACGACGGAGTCACCGAGCAACTCGACAACATTCGTCGTGTCGCTCAGGCGAACGATCGTGAGGTCAAGTTCGGTCTCAACGGCTTCATCATCGCGCGCGACACGGAGAAGGAAGCCAAGGACACTCTCCGCGAGATCATCGAGAAGGCCAACAAGCCGGCCGTCGAGGGTTTCAAGGGTGCTGTGCAGCAAGCCGGTTCGTCCACGAAGGACGGCAAGGGCATGTGGGCGGACTCGACGTTCGAGGATCTCGTGCAGTACAACGACGGTTTCAAGAGCCAGCTGATCGGAACTCCCGAACAGGTGGCACATCGCATCGTCGAATACCGCAAGCGTGGGGTCGACCTGATTCTCGGCGGCTTCCTGCACTTCCAGGAAGAAATCGAGTACTTCGGGGCGAAGGTCCTACCGCTCGTGCGTGAACTGGAGTCGTCACAGGTGCTCGTCGACGCAGGGTGAGAGAGGAGCCTCGCGGCAAGCGGGGCAGTCGAGTCGGGTCCGTAGACTAGCTTGGTCTACGGACCCGTACTCATTTTTTCTATCGAGGAGAGTGCCATGACGTATCCAGCAGAAGGCCAGCGTCCGCAGGGGCCAGGTCCCGGCGGTTATGGCAGTCAATCACCGGAGGGTGCTCGCTCTGCCGAGTCGACTCCGGGTGGTTACGGCGGTTACCCGACGCCCAGCCAGTCGTACGGCACTCAGCCGTCCTACGGAACGCAGCCACCGTCGTACGGTCAGCCGCCGTCGCAGCAGTCTGCGCCGACGGGTCAGTACAACCCGCCGCTGGCGTCGGACCGGTCGTCCTCGTTGCCGCGAATTCTGACGCTCGTTGCCGTGGCGCTCGGCGTCGTGAACTTCCTGGTCGGTCTCGCCGGCCAGTACGAGTTCTTCAGCGAAGGCGTCAACTTCTTCTTCGTGCAGGCGGGCGACCCGACGTCCATCGCGCTTCTGCTTGCTGCGGGCCTCGTCGCGGCGGTCGGTCTGCTGCCGAAGCAACCGAACACGGTCGGTATCGCTGCCGCTCTTGCCTTGTCCGGGTGGCTCGTACTGGTGTTCCAGAGCTTCAACGTCGGCGACGACTCCTCGGTGGGCGCGCCGGTTCAGTTGGGGATCGGCACCTTCGTCGTACTCGTTCTCGGTTTCGTCCAGACCGTCATGGCCGTCGCGGCCACGCTGTTCGGTGCGGGCATCCTGAAGGCTCCGCAGCCCAAGCCCGCGGGTTACGGTCAGCAGAACCCGTTCCAGGGATACGGCCAGCAGGCACCCGGGTACGGCCAGTCGGCGCAGAGCCAGAACTACGGCGGATACGGCCAAACACCTCAGAGCCCAGGTACTCAGGGTTACAGCGCACCACAGGAACGTGGGCAGTGGAGCGACCAGGGAAGTGCCCCGCAGCAGGGGTATGCCCCGCCTGCCTACACCGGGCCGTCGCAGAACCAGCCGAACCAGCAGAACCAGCACACCACCGGCAGCCTCGGTTACCCGGTCGGAACGTCGAAGCCGGATGCGGGAGCCAGCGGATTGACCGGTCCGGCCGGTCAGAATTCGCCGTTCAATCAGCAGCCGTACAGCCAGCCCCCGGTCGGTTCGGGTGGCTACGGCGCGCCGCAGCACGCAGCGCCGAGAGCGGAGCCTGCAGGAGCTACATCGGCTGGAGCGCAGTCGGCCGGACAACAGTCTGCGGGAGCGTCGCGTCAGGGGGACGAGCCCGAGGACACGTCGGACACCCCGCCGTACAGTGCGCCTACGCAGGCGTTCGGCCAGTCGGCCGCGCCGGAGGACGACAACAAATAAGGCTGTGTCGGCGCGCCTGAACCACCCGTCGGCAGGTAGGTGGAACGCTCGACTCCGATGAGCGCCGTATTGAATCAGGAGAGGAAACGCGCCCGACGGACGTCTCGTCCGCCGGAGCGTCGACCTCTGTTGTCTCCCTCCGAATCCACCACCATGCTGACCGTCGGGTTCCGCATTCCGGGTGTGCTCGTCGCGATCATCGCGACGGTCGTTCTCGTGACGCTGGTGTCGGTCAACAGTGAGCTCACCGGCACTTTCGGAGCAATCGCCGGGCTGTGGTTCGCGATCCATCAGGTCCCGTTCAGTATCGAGGGCACGTCCCTGGGCGTTTTCCCGCTTGTCCCGACGCTTGTTCTCGCCCTCGTCGTGGCGCGGGGCGTCGCCCGTGCAGTCGGCCGGGCGGAGACTCGTCGGGAACACGGTCTGATCGTGGGCGCGGCGGTGTTCGGTCCGGTTCTCGTGACCGCGATCGCGTTGGCGGTGGCCGCGGATGCGTCGTCGGTGATCGGGCTCGACACCCCCAATGCTCTGCTGGCTTTCGCGTGGGTGGCGGCCGTTCACGCGGTGTCCGCGGGCATCGGACTGGTGTGTGGGGTGTGGGACACCGAGTCGGATCGTCTGCCGGAATGGCTGCGCGGAATCGTGGCTCCGACCATCCGGGCGGCGGCTGTCCTCGTCGCGGGCGGCGGCGCGATCGTGCTGGCCGCGATGCTGGCGTCGTGGTCGACGATGGAGATGTTGCTGGAATCCGGAAACGGCTTCGTCGGTGTACTCGGATTGACGGTGCTGTCGATTCTTTACCTGCCCAACGTGCTGCTCGGCGCGATCGCGGTGTCGGTCGGATCGTCGGCGCACGTGGGCGATGTATCGGTCAGCATGTTCCAGGCCACAGGAGGTCCACTTCCCCCGCTGCCGGTCCTGGCCGTCCTGCCCGAGGGGCCGTCGCAGACGCTGTGGATGCTGATGCTCGTGATTCCGATCGGCGCCGGCCTGCTGCTCGGACGTGACTGCGCGAGGCGCACGGTGGACGTGCACTACGCACTGTCCGCGGTGTGGGTGGCGAGCGCCGTGATCGGCGTGTCCACGCTGGTGCTCGGCTTCGCGGCAGGCGGAAACCTGGGCACGTTCGGAACCGTTCAGGTGACGGTGTGGTCTCTCGGCCTGCTCGTCTTCGCCTGGCTCGCCGTCGTCGGATCCCTCGCGGCCGCCGTGACCGCATGGCGCGGAGGGTCCAAGCAGACCCCGATCGCCGACGACGTCGACACGGAACCCCGGCGCGAGCAGGAACCCATCGCCGCCATCGCCGCGCCCGTCGCTCATCCCGAACACGCAGTGGAAGCGGAAATCGTCGAAGAGCCCGACGCCCTGCCCGAGACTGCCGATTCATCCGACGTCGACGCAGCCGTGGTTGCCGAGGACACAACGGACACCGAGGACATCGTCGACGCCGAAATCGTCGAGGAAGTGTCCGCGGAAGATGCTGCGAAGGCCGACAGCGACGCCGACGACCGATCCTGAACTCACTGGCGGGCTTCGGTAGTCGTGGCAGCCGGGTCGCCGGCTGTCGTCGCCCGAGGACCTGCCTGACGGTGGCCTACACGTGGGCGACTATTCTTTCGTGCGGGCCCGTCGGTGATCGACGGGCGACCCGCGAGAACGACACATCAGGAGAAGTGCGCTGACTGCCACCCGTGAGCACCCAGCACGCGTCGTTGTCCTCGCTTCGGGCACCGGATCGCTTCTGCAGTCCCTGATCGATGCGACAAAGGCCGAGTCCTATCCGGCGCGGATCGTTGCGGTCGGTGTCGATCGTGATTGCGACGCTGCCCGGCATGCACACACTGCCGGGATTGCGCATTTCCGCGTCGGGCTGAGGGAGTTCGCGGACCGTGATGGCTGGGATGCGGCTCTCACCGAACGTGTGCTGGCGCACGAGCCCGATCTGGTGGTGACCGCCGGCTTCATGAAGATTCTCGGTTCCGATTTTCTCGGTGCGTTCGCCGGACGCATCGTCAACACTCATCCTGCGCTGTTGCCGTCGTTCCCCGGTGCGCATGCAGTGGAGGACGCGCTCGCCTACGGCGTCAAACTGACCGGGTCGACGGTGCATCTCGTCGACGCCGGTGTCGATACCGGGCCGATTCTGGCTCAGGAAGCTGTGCCCGTGCTGGGCGACGACGATGTCGCGACTCTGCACGAGCGAATCAAGACCGTGGAACGCAGGCTTCTGGTCGATGTGATCGCAGCTGTTGCCACCCGAGGTGTTGTCTCCGATGGACGAAAGGCTCAGATTCAACCATGAGTGAACGTAAAGCAGTGCGCCGCGCACTGGTCAGCGTCTACGACAAGACCGGTTTGATCGAACTCGCAACCGGCTTGCACAAGGCAGGCGTCGCTCTGGTCTCCACCGGATCGACAGCATCCAAGATCGCCGACGCCGGGATCCCGGTCACCAAGGTCGAGGATCTCACCGGGTTTCCCGAGACCCTCGACGGCCGCGTGAAGACGCTGCATCCGCGCGTCCATGCGGGTGTTCTGGCCGATACCCGTCGGCCGGAGCACGTTTCGCAGCTCGAAGAGCTCGGCATCGAGGCGTTCGAGTTGGTCGTGGTGAACCTCTATCCGTTCACCGACACCGTTGCCAGTGGCGCGACACCGGACGAATGCGTCGAGCAGATCGACATCGGTGGTCCGTCGATGGTCCGTGCTGCCGCGAAGAACCACCCGTCGGTGGCGGTCGTGGTTGATCCGGCTCGGTACTCCGACGTTCTCAGCGCAGTGTCCGGCGGCGGGTTCACGCTCGCCGAGCGCACTTCGCTTGCGGCACAGGCGTTCCAGCACACCGCTGCGTACGACGTCGCGGTCGCCTCGTGGATGAGCAGCGTTCTCGTGGATTCGGACTCGCAGTTCCCCGAATGGATCGGCGGCACCTGGGACCGTGCGGCAGTGCTGCGCTACGGCGAGAACCCGCACCAGGCCGCAGCCCTGTACAAGGACCCGGCCGGCACCGGCATCGCTCAGGCCGAGCAGCTGCACGGCAAAGAGATGTCCTACAACAACTTCACCGACGCCGACGCAGCGTGGCGTGCCGCTTTCGATCACGAAGGCCCGACCGTCGCGATCATCAAGCACGCCAACCCGTGTGGCATCGCCGTCGGCGCGGATATCGCCGAAGCGCACCGCAAGGCCCACGCCTGTGACCCAGTCAGTGCCTACGGCGGTGTGATCGCAGCCAACCGCGAAGTGACGGTCGCGATGGCCGAGCAGGTCGCGGAGATCTTCACCGAGGTGATCGTCGCTCCGTCCTACGCTGACGGTGCACTCGGAGTTCTGCAGCGCAAGAAGAACATTCGTGTGCTGCTCGCGGCCGCCCCGTCGGGCAAAGGGGTCGAGCTCAAGCCGATCTCCGGTGGCACCCTGCTGCAGGAACGCGACGCCATCGACGCCGACGGCGACAACCCGGCCAACTGGACTCTGGCAGCCGGTGACGCAGCGGACGAGCAGACCCTGAAGGATCTCGAATTCGCCTGGCGTGCAGGCCGTGCCGTCAAGTCCAACGCAATCCTGCTGGCCAAGGACGGCGCGTCCGTCGGCGTCGGTATGGGTCAGGTCAACCGCGTCGACGCAGCTCATCTCGCCGTCCAGCGTGCGGGCGATCGCGTCGTCGGTTCGGTTGCCTCCTCGGACGCCTTCTTCCCGTTCCCCGACGGCTTGCAGGTTCTCCTGGCCGCCGGCGTCAAAGCCGTCGTGCAGCCCGGCGGATCCGTCCGCGACAACGAAGTCATCGCCGCAGCCCAGGACGCCGGCGTCACGCTGTACCTCACCGGTTCGCGTCACTTCGCGCACTGATCCAGTTCGCACTTGTGCAGGCCGAAGCGCCTGATTGGTCTGCACAAGTGCGAACTCGCGCCCTGTGGATAGACCGGAATCTATCCACAGGCTCCGTCGCTAGACCGCTTTTCGGGTGGGTAGCCGTGCAATCGTGGGCGAGTGCCCGCCGACCAGCCGTTCAGAGGTTCCCTCGCAGTCCGCGACGGTAGCCTGACTCGACATCAACTGACCCACGGCTTCATGCGCATGCACCGCGACGTCTATGTGCGCAAGGACGTTCGGATCGACGCTGTTGTCCGGGCGCGGGCAGCCCACGTGTTCGCTGGTTGGGCGGCGGTGTGTTGCGGGATGTCGGCAGCTGCATTGCACGGCGCACGATGGATCGACCCCGACGCGCCTGCGGAGGTGATCTGGCTCGGACGCCGACGCCAACTCGACGGTATCCGCATCCGATTCGATACCGTCCGCGATGTCGAGATCACCACCGTCGCAGGTCTGCCGGTGACCACGATCCCCAGAACCATGTTCGATCTGGCGAGGCGGCTCCCCAGAGTGCGGGCCGTGCAGGTGCTGGACGACCTGTCAGGAGTGTCCGGAATCTCGGCTGCAGACGTTCTTCCGTTGTGCGCACGGTATCCGGGCTTACGGGGAGTATCTGCAGCGCGATCGGTTCTGGCACTCGTCGACGGTGGTGCAGAGTCTCCGCAGGAAACCGCTACTCGGCTGTTGCTCGTCGATGCAGGACTGCCTCCACCCGAGACACAGATTCGCGTTGCCGACGAACACGGCATGTTGTTCGCTCGCTGCGATCTGGGCTGGCCGGAGTGGAAGGTGGCCGTCGAGTACGACGGGGTGCAGCACTGGACGTCGGAGAAGCAGCGGTCCTGGGACATCGAGCGGTACGAAAGGCTCGAGCGCGCCGGCTGGCTGGTGGTCCGAGTGAATTCGGAGCAGCTGCGCCTCCGTCCGCGCGAGGTGGTCGAGCGTGTTCGACGCAAATTGCGGCAAGCGGGCGCGCCCGTGTGACGAGTTCGCACTTGTGCAGACGAGAGACCCCCGTTTCTCAGCACAAGTGCGAACTCGGCGAACGGTGCTTCTTCTGAGACGGGCGTACTTTGGTGAAGTGACCTCTAATCGACCTGGCATCACCACTGTCGGCGAGTTGCGTGCATCCGGACACGTGCAGCGCTCTGTGAAAGAAGAACTCCGGGAAAATCTGCTCGACGCATTGCGTGAGGGCAGGGATGCGTGGCCGGGAATTCTGGGCTTCGACAAGACTGTGCTTCCGCAGTTCGAGCGAGCGATTCTTGCTGGTCATGACGTTGTTCTGCTCGGTGAACGCGGGCAGGGAAAGACGCGTCTTCTGCGTACGTTGAATCTTTTGCTCGACGAGTGGGCGCCTGTCATCGCGGGTTCCGAGCTCGGTGAGCATCCGTACGAACCCATCACTCCGGCGAGCATCAGACGGGCACGTGAGCTCGGCGACGCGTTGCCCGTCGAGTGGCGTCACCGTAGCGAGCGATACTCGGAGAAGCTGGCTACTCCGGATACGTCGGTTGCGGACCTCGTCGGCGATGTCGACCCGGTGAAGGTTGCCGAAGGACGGAGTCTGGGAGATCCGGAGACCATCCACTTCGGGCTCGTGCCGCGGAGTCATCGGGGCATCGTGGCGATCAACGAGCTCCCCGATCTTGCGGAACGTATTCAGGTTTCGCTGCTGAACGTCATGGAGGAGCGGGACATCCAGGTCCGCGGCTACACGCTGCGTCTGCCGCTCGATGTCGTGCTCGTCGCGAGTGCGAACCCGGAGGACTACACCAACCGTGGGCGGATCATCACTCCGCTGAAGGACCGTTTCGGCGCGGAGATTCGTACTCACTACCCGCATGCGTTGGCCGACGAGATCTCGGTGATCGAGCAGGAGGCCAACCTCCCGGCGAATGTGCCGTCGTACCTTCTCGAAGTGCTGGCGCGGTTCACCAGGCTGCTGCGTGAGTCGCCGTCCGTCGATCAGCGTTCGGGTGTGTCGGCGCGGTTCGCCATCGCCGCGGCGGAGACCATCGCGGCCGCGGCGGTGCATCGTGCTGCGGTTCTCGGCGAGAGCGATGCGGTGGCGCGGCCGGTGGATCTCGGAACCATCATCGAAGTTCTCAGGGGCAAGGTGGAATTCGAGTCCGGTGAAGAGGGCCGTGAGACCGAGGTGCTCGAGCATTTGCTTCGACGCGCGACGGCCGACACGGTGCGGGACCGGCTGGGTGGGATCAATCTGGCACCGCTCGTCACGGCCATCGAACAGGGTGAGCCGGTGGTGACGGGCGATCGAATCGCCGCCAAGACACTGATCGGTGAGCTGCCGGACCTCGACGTGCTTCAGGAGATCGACGAGCGTCTGAACGCGACGTCCGATGGCGAGCGGGCTGCCGCAACGGAACTCGCACTGGAAGGGCTGTACCTTGCGCGAAGGATTTCCAAGGATCCCGATGACGACGGACAGACGGTGTACAGCTGATGCCTGCCAGTAGATACGGGCGGTATCACGACGGCCCCGATCCACTGGCACCGCCGGTAGACCTGCGCGAAGCGCTGGAGTCGATCGGTGAGGACGTGCTCGAGGGCGCATCGCCGCGTCGGGCGATGCAGGAGATGCTCCGGCGGGGTACCCGGAACATGCGGGGCCTCGACGATCTGGCGGCCGAGGCCAACCGTCGGCGACGGGATCTTCTGCGGAAGAACAATCTCGACGGAACACTCCAGGAGGTCCGCGAACTCCTGGACAAAGCCGTCCTCGAGGAGCGCAAAGCGTTGGCTCGTGCGCTCGACGACGACGCGCGTTTCCAGGAGATGCAAATCGGGGATCTGTCCCCGTCGACGGCGCAGGCCGTGCAGGAGCTAGCCGATTACGACTGGCGTTCGTCGGAAGCTCGCGAGAACTACGAGAAGATCAAGGATCTGCTCGGGCGTGAGATGTTGGACCAGCGTTTCGCGGGTATGAAGAATGCGCTCGAGAACGCGACGGACGAGGATCGGCAAGCCATCAGCGAGATGCTGAAGGATCTCAACGAGCTTCTGGACAAGCACAACCGAGGCGAGGACACCGATCAGGACTTCTCGGAGTTCATGGCCAAGCACAGCCAGCACTTCCCCGAGAATCCGTCGAACGTCGAGGAGCTACTCGATTCCCTGGCCCAGCGAGCCGCGGCAGCTCAGCGTCTGCGCAACTCGCTCAGTCCGGAGCAGCGAGCGGAGCTGGATGCGTTGGCGCAGCAGGCATTCGGAGATTCGAATCTGCTGCAGCAACTCGACCAGCTCGATCAGAACCTCCAGCAAGCCAGACCGGGGGAGGATTGGGACGGGTCGCAGAACTTCCGTGGCGAGAACGGCATGGGTCTGGGCGACGGAACCGGTGCGCTACAGGACATCGCTGACCTGGAGAACCTCGGAAACCAGCTCTCTCAGCAGTACAACGGCGCCGCGCTCGACGACATCGACGCCGACGCGTTGCTGAAACAGCTGGGGCCGGAAGCTGCGGCGGATGCTCGGATGTTGGCCGAGCTCGAAAAGGCGCTCGAACAGCAAGGATTCATGGACAAGGGTGCCGACGGCCAATGGCGGTTGTCGCCCAAGGCGATGCGTCAGCTGGGACAGTCCGCCCTCAAGGACGTCGCGGGACGAATTTCCCGACGCGGCGGCGAGCGGGACACGCGCAAGGCCGGTGCGATGGGCGAGCCGACGGGGGCTTCTCGGGCATGGGAATTCGGTGACACCGAGCCGTGGGACGTCACCCGCACCGTCAACAATGCCGTCCTGCGCACCGCAGCCGAGGGCTCGACGTTCCCAGTGCAGCTTCAAGTGACCGACGTCGAGATCAGCGAGACCGAAACGCGGACGCAGGCGGCCGTCGCGCTGCTCGTCGACACGTCGTTCTCCATGGTGATGGACGGTCGATGGGTGCCGATGAAACGCACCGCTCTTGCGTTGAATCACCTCGTCAGCACCAGGTTTCGCGGAGACGATCTGCAGCTGATCGGCTTCGGTCGTCACGCGCAGACACTGACGGCATCGGAACTGGCCGGTCTCGACGGGGCGTACGACCAGGGCACCAATCTGCATCACGCGTTGATGCTGGCGGTGCGGCACCTGCGTCGGCATCCCAACGCGCAACCCGTCGTGCTGATCGTGACCGACGGCGAACCCACCGCGCACCTCGAGCCCGACGGGCACGCGTATTTCGATTATCCTCCGTCGAACAGGACTTTGGGGCTGACGGTCCGTGAACTGGATACGGTGGCGAAGCTGGGTGCGCAGGTGACCATCTTCCGGTTGGGAGACGATCCGGGGCTGGCCCGCGTCGTGGACAAGATGGCCGAGCGGGTAGGTGGGCGAGTCATCGCTCCCGAGTTGGATGGGCTCGGAGCCGCGGTGGTGTCGGACTATCTGAAACGCAGGAAGTCCCGTTAGTCCTTGGCCTTGATGCTGACGCCGCCCCAGAATGCGAAGCCCGTTACGACGATTCGCGGGGCGCCGGGAGCACCTTGTTGGCTCAGATGATCGAAGCCGCCCATGATGCCTGCGCCGCGTACTTCGACGGCGACGTTGCGGGGGACCGTGATGTCGATGCCGCCCATGATCGCGACGCAGTTGATCGTCACCTCGGGAGCCGAGAAGTGCGCTCTGCGTAGGTCGATCTCACCGCCGCCCCAGAACGCGACGGCCTCGACGCGGGGTGCGACGGTCCATTCGCCTTTGCGCTCGAATCCACTCATGATGGCGACGGCGCGATCGGTGGAACGGCTGGGAGTCGAGTAGAGAGCTTCGGTGGGCGGCGTCAGCGCAAGGTCGCTGGTGAGAACATCGAGTTCGCCGTAAGTTTTTGCGCGGTACGCGGCGGCCGTGCGCTCGTCGTACTCGGACACCGTGAGCTGGCCACCGGCCAGAGCGTCGCTGAGGAGCTTGGCGACGAGGTTGCGGTCCGCGTCGGCGGCACGGACGGATTCACGGTTCTGTTCGGGCAGGTGATCGCTCACCTGGGTCAGGTTACTAGGCCGCGTTCACGATGGCGCGGTCTCCGACGGGCGAACTCAAGGTCATCTGCATCGTGCCGTACACGGCGACCATGATGCAGGCCTTGTCCGCGGCCTCGGGAAGTGTTCCGGTTCGTAGGGCGATGACGACCTCGGTATCGGACTCGGTGACCTCTACTTCGGCCCCGTAACACTCCGGGGTTCCGGTGACGAAATGGATGGCGATGGTGTTGGGGGAGATCTGGCTCCACGACTCGAACGGCGTCGACACAGCGCGCACCAGCCCTGGGGTGGACTCGAACATCGTCCCGACGTCGCCTACCGGGACCTCGACGGGCACCGGCGGTGCACTGGGACTGTGCATCAGCTGCGCCGATGTAGGGGTGGTGGCTTCGACGTCGTCACCGCCGTCGGCAGGGTCGTTGCCGCACCCGACGAGCAGGACGCACAGCAGAACTCCTGCAGCCAGAAACCTCATGGCTCCAAAGTAACCGCGGGAGCTGAGGAGAACCTTTGGGTAGTCGAAGAATCGGGCGACCGGTCTAGGCGAGCAGGGCCGTCACCAGTGCGATGACGGGTATCGCCGCGATGGTGGTGACGAAGGCCGTGTCTCGGGCCATGACGACGGCGCGGTCGTAGCGGTTCGCGAAGACGAAGACGTTCTGGGCAGTGGGGAGGGCGGAGATGACGGTGATGGCGAAGAGTTCGTGGCCTTCCAATCCCATCGCGAGTCCCATCAGGTATCCGAGGACGGGCTGGAGCACCATTTTCATCGTCGACGCGAGGAGGACGTCTCGCCTGGGGCTCTTGCCTTTCTGGAGGACGCGGGCGCCGTAGAGGGAGAGACCGAACGCGAGAAGAGCGCCGGGAACGGCAGCACCGCCGACCAGGTCGAACGGTTGCATGATGGCTTCCGGCAGTTCGATGCCGAAGATGGACAGCAGGAGTCCTGCGGCGCCGGCAAGGACGATGGGGTTCTTGAAGGGCGTGACGACGATGTTGCGGATGGACGCCTTCTTGCCCATGGTCGACAGGTCCAGGATGGTCAGTGCCAACGGCGAGTACACCATGATCTGGAAGAGCAGCAGCGGCGCGACGAAGTTGGCGTCGCCCAGTACGAAGACTGCGATCGGGATTCCGAGGTTGGCGGCGTTGACGTAGGACGATGCCAGGCCGCCTATGGTCGCCTCGGGTACACGGCGTTTCAGTACGAGCCGTGCCAGGAGGAAGTAGAGGGATCCGACGACGAGCGCGGTGACGCCGGCGATCACGAGGATCGGCGACAGGATGACTGCGAGATCCGCCTGAGCGAGTGTCACGAACAACAGGGCGGGCGTTGCGACGAAGAACACGAGCCGGCTGAGGACGAACTGGCCGTGCTCGCCGAGGACCCGGAACTTCGCGAGTACGTAGCCGAGCGCGATGACGATGAAGATGACCGTGAAGCCTTCGAGAACACCGGACATGGAGCGGTAGGTCTCGTTTCTCTCAGGGAGGCTGGCCAGGACTAACTCTAGTGCTCACGCAGAAAGGCCACGCACTCGGAGAGTGCGTGGCCTTTCGTACGAGAAGTTGTTACCGGCTGGTGAACGGCAGCAAGGCCATCTCACGAGCGTTCTTCACTGCGACGGCGACCTGACGCTGCTGCTGCGGCGTGAGGCCGGTGACGCGGCGGCTGCGGATCTTGCCGCGGTCCGAGATGAACTGACGAAGAAGGTTGATGTCCTTGTAGTCCACCGTGGTCACCTTGGCGGCGTTCAACGGGTTCTTCTTGGGTCGACGTCCTGCCTCTGCGCGGACCTTCTTCGACGGTGCTCTCTTGACTGCCATCTGTTCTTCCCTGTTCCTTACCAGCTCGACTTGTGGACGCCTGGCAGCTCCCCACGGTGGGCCATCTCGCGTACCTTCACGCGTGACAGTCCAAATTTCCGCAGGTGGCCGCGCGGACGTCCATCCGCAGCGTCACGATTGCGCAATCGTACCGGACTCGCGTCGCGCGGTAGACGCTGCAGTGCCGCTTGGGCCTCGGCTCGCTCGGAATCGGGCGTCGAGGGCTTCCGAACGATCTCCTTCAATTCGGCCCGGCGCGCTGCCCAGCGGGCGACGACGACCTTGCGCTGCTCGTTCTTGGCGATCTTCGATTTCTTGGCCATGTCAGCGCTCCTCACGGAAGTCGACGTGCTTGCGGACGACGGGGTCGTACTTCTTCAGGACAATGCGATCGGGGTCGTTGCGACGGTTCTTCCTGGTCACGTAGGTGTATCCGGTGCCTGCGGTCGACTTGAGTTTGATGATCGGACGGACGTCCGTGCTCTTTGCCATCAGACTTTTTCTCCTCGTGCCACGAGTTCGGCGACGACGGCGTCGATTCCGTCTCGGTCGATGGTCTTGATCCCCTTCGCCGAGAGCGTCAGCGTGACGCGGCGGCCGAGGCTCGGGACGAAGTAGGTCTTCTTCTGGATGTTCGGGTCCCAGCGACGGCTGGTCCTGACGTGTGAGTGCGACACGGATTTACCGAATCCCGGTTTCCGTCCCGTTACCTGGCAGTGCGCGGACATACGCGATCCTCCCTAGCTGATATGACAATCGTTTTCGACAAAGCGTTGTTTCGAATGTAGCGTGACAACTTAAGAAATGACAATCGTTGTCGATAGAAAGGATCTGCTTGTGGACGGCCGCACACCACTCGTACTCGTATCCGGTTGGACGGGTGCCATGGACGACGTGGTGACCTCACTGCTCGGGCCGGGCACCGTCGCCGTACGCCACGACCTCAGCCGCGTCTACGAGGGCGTCGTCCGCCGGACGCTCTACATGGACGACGACGCACCGCGCGAGACCATTCTCGAGCTCGCGCACGGCTGCGTCTCCTGCACGTTGCGTGAGGACCTTTTACCGCTGCTGCGCACGCTGTCCACCCGTAGTTCGGTGCACCGGATCGTTCTGGCGATGGACACTGCCCTCGAGCCGGAAGCGTTGTGCTGGGCGATCGAGAACGTCGTCGTTGCAGGCATCGTCGGGCAGGTCGACGGATCGGCCTCGCGAGACGTCCGTGTCGAAGCCGTGATCGATTGCCTCGACGCCGCCACCTGGCTCGCGGATGCGACCGGCGACGACGCCCTGGCCGACCGAGGGATCGTGGCCAGCGGCGACGACGACCGGACCGTCGCGCAGGTCGTCGTCGGGCAGGTCGACTATGCCGATGCCCTCGTCGTCACCGCAGGCCCGGAGGTCGACGCGTGGGAACGCGCCAAGCTCGCCGCCGTGCTGGCTCGTCTCGCTCCCGGGGCGCCCATCGCCTGGGTGGGGCCGGGGCACAGGCTCGACGCCGACGCGCTGGTCGCGGCCGTCCCGCTGGGTGCGCGTCGCGGCGCCGTCACCGACGCCCACTCGCCGCTGCTGCGCGGTGAACCTCCACTCACCGCGGATTGTGGAGTGACCCTTGTCGAGTTCTCGGCGACGCGTCCTTTCCATCCCGAGCGCTTGCACGAGGCGATCGACGTTCTGCTCGACGGTGTCGTCACCGCACGGGGACGCGCCTGGGTGGCAACTCAGCCCGACGAGGCCCTGTGGATCGAATCCGCCGGCGGCGGCCTGCGCGTCGCCAGTGCCGGAAAATGGCTGGCCGCAATGACACCGGAGGAACAGGACGGCGTCGACACCTCGCGTCGGGCGATGGCTGCCCTTCGGTGGAACGACGAGTTCGGTGACCGGGACACCTCGCTGGTCGTGTTGGTGCACGCCGCGGATCCGTCGGAGATCGACCGGACATTGCAGTGGGCGTTGGTGTCCGACGACGAGATGACCGACCGCCACGCGTGGGCCGAATGGAACGACCCGTTCGGTCAATGGCACGAAGACCCTTGCGAAACAACAGAATCCCCGTACTCGGAGCAGAAGAAAGAGGCACAGGAATGAAGGCAGGAATCCACCCCGACTACCACCCCGTGCTATTCCAGGACGCAGGAACAGGAACCAAATTCCTCACCCGATCCACCATCACCTCGACCCGCGACATCGAATGGGAAGACGGCAACACCTACCCGCTCGTCATCGTCGACGTCACCAGCGAGTCCCACCCCTTCTGGACCGGTGCCGCACGCATCATGGACACCCAGGGTCGCGTCGAGAAGTTCGAGAAGCGCTACGGCCGTCGCAGCCGTAAGGAGGCCTGAGGCATGGCTGTACCGAAGCGGAAGATGTCGCGGTCCAACACCCGCAGCCGCCGTGCACAGTGGAAAGCCGTCGCTCCCGACCTCGTGAGCGTCCGCGTCGGCGGGCAGGAATTCAAAGTCCCGCGCAGGCTCGTCAAGGCCGTACAGACAGGTGTCTACGACCCGAGCTGAACCGTCCTTTGTCCAGAACCAACCCTTTTCTGAGCGAACGTGGGGTTCGGTCAGTCTGACTGACCGAACCCCACGTTCGCTCCGCGTCGGGAGGGCAAACAAACCCCTGGCGTCCGGTGTGGAGAAGCCGTTAGTCTGTCGAAGTGTCCACTTCCTTCGCTCTTCGGTCCGCTGCTGCCCTGACGTGCACTGTTCTTGCGTGCACCATGGCAGGTGCTGTTGCATCCGCAGAGCCGGTGGACAGGGCGCCCGGCACGATTGTGGAGACGTCGCCGCTGCCCACGGATCTGTGGATTCCCGGAACCGGTGAGGCGCAGCGCATCACGTATTGGACTGTCGGATCCGATGGTGCTCCGGCGCTCAGTAGTGGAACGTTTTTCGTTCCGGAGGGACCGGCGCCCGAGGGTGGGTGGCCGGTCGTCGGTTGGGCTCATGGCACTTCGGGTCTCGCCGACGAGTGTGCGCCGTCCCGTGTCGGCCCCGCCGACCGCGAGCGAGATTTCGGCTACCTGTCGACGTGGATCGACCAGGGATACGCGATTGCCGCGACCGATTACGTCGGCCTGGGCACGCCCGGCTTGATGCCGTATCTCGACGGCAAGGTGTCTGCGCACAGTGTCGTGGATTCGGTGAAGGCGGCCAGATCCGTCGAGCCGTCGTTGTCGAACAAGTGGGTCGTGATCGGCCAGTCCCAGGGCGGTGGCGCAGCGATCACCACTGCCCGATACGCGACGGAATACGGTGGCCCCGAGCTGGATTACCGCGGAGCCGTCGGGACCGGGGTGCCGGCGAACATCGAGCTGGCACTTCTGCCACTGGGACCGGGAGTTCTTCCGGTCGCCGCGGGCAAGGGTCTGACGACGTATCTGCTGTACATCCTGGCGGGTCTGCGATATGCGCATCCGGAGATCGACCTCGACTCGTACCTCACCGAACAGGGAAGACAGCTGGTCGACCGCGCGGAAAGGGTCTGCGTGTTCGATGCTGAGGACGAATTCGCCGGCACCGTCTCCGGTGATCTGTTCGCCAAACCGTTGAACCAGATTCCGAATTTCTACGGTCTGTTGAACGACTACATGGGCGTGCCCGTCTCCGGCTACGACCGACCGGTCTTCATCGGCCAAGGTCTGACGGACGTGGATGTGCCTGCACCCGCTGCACTTTCACTGGTTGCTCAGATGAAGGCGAACGGTCAGGACGTCACGCTCCACACGTACCCGACGGATCACAGCGGTGCACTACTGCAATCACAGGCGGATTCCGTTCCGTTCGTGAAACGACTTTTCGAATAACGCCTCCTCCGTGCGAGGGGGCTGAAAGGACACATCATGCCCCCGAACAAGGTGGGCTCGAAGCTGCTCAATTGGGCTTCTCATCTCGAGGACAACACGCTGGCGCAGGCCCGGGAGACCGCGTCGATGCCGTTCGTTCACCCGCACGTCGCACTGATGCCCGACGCGCACAGCGGAATGGGCAGTGCCGTCGGGACCGTCATTCCGACGCTCGGTGCTGTCATTCCGGCTGCTGTCGGGGTGGATATCGGATGCGGAATGATCGGTGTACGTACTGGATTCACGAAGTCCGATCTCGAGGGACGCGACCTGTCGAAGCTGCGGCTCGCGATCGAGGCGAGCATTCCGCTGTCGATGGGCAACTACAACCTCGGTGTCGACGCATGGGACTTCACGGCCGAGAAGTTGGCCGAGTTGGAGGGCCTCGCTGCGGCGAACGACGTCGACCTGTCGCATTCACCGAAGTGGCGTGAGCAGCTCGGATCACTCGGATCGGGCAACCACTTCCTCGAACTGTGCCTCGACGAGACCGACCATGTCTGGTTGTTCCTGCACAGTGGCTCGCGTGGCGTCGGGAACAAGATTGCCAAGAAGCACATTGCCGTCGCGCAGAGGTTGTGCAAGCAGTGGTGGATCGATCTGCCGAACAAGGATCTTGCCTACATCCCCGAGGGGGTTCCCGAGTTCGGCCGGTACATCAGGGATCTGAAGTGGGCGCAGCGGTTCGCCTACCTCAACAGGGCCGAGATGATGGACCGGTTCGGTGCGGTGTTCGCGCGGTGGATGGGCGTCGCCGATCATGGTGAGCTCGAGAGGGTCAATTGCCACCACAACTACACGGTGAAGGAACGGCACGGGAACAAGGATGTGTGGCTGACACGTAAGGGTGCGGTGGATGCTCACGAGGGCGTCAAGGCGATGATCCCAGGGTCGATGGGGACGAGGTCGTACGTCGTCGTGGGTAAGGGGAGTGCAGCCGGGCTGTGCTCGGCTCCCCACGGCGCCGGGCGGAGGTTCTCGCGGACCGAGGCCAGGAAGCGGTACACGGTGGAGGATCTGCGGAATCGGATGGTGGGTATCGAGTTTCGTGACGGCGAGGAGTTCGTCGACGAGATTCCCGACGCTTACAAGGATATAGATATCGTGATGGCCGACGCGGTCGATCTCGTGGAGGTCGAGCACGAGTTGCGGCAGATCCTCAACGTCAAGGGCACCTGACCGGGTGAGCGGAAATGTAGTGCTGTTTGGTCACTCCGCAGGCTCCGCTCCTGCCCCTGGCCTACATTTCTGCTCACAGCCACTTCTGGCGTTTGAAGACCAGGTAGAGGACGGAGGACAGGACGACCATGCCGAGGATGGCCATGGGATATCCCAGGTGCCATTTGAGTTCCGGCATGTCCTCGAAGTTCATCCCGTAGATGGCGGCGATCAGCGAGGGAGCGAACAGGATTGCGCCCCAAGACGATATTTTCTTGGTCTGCTCGGTCTGATCGAGGCTGACCTGCGTCATGGCGCGCATTTCCTCGTTCTGCTGCTGCGCGACGAGTGTGGCGTGGGTTTGCAACGCGTTCTGCAGCGTCGCCTTGAAACCCTCCACGCGTTCGGTGATGCGGACGCAGTGGTCGAGGACGTCGCGGAGGGATCGTTTGAGTTCGACGTCGAGTTCGTATTCGTTGTTGCCGCGTTTCAGGGCGTCGATCATCGACACCAATGGTTCGGTTGCGCGCTGGAATTCGGCTACTTCACGCGAGAGTGTGTAAATGCGTCGGGACACGGATGGGTCGCCGGAGAAGAGCTGGTCCTCGATTTCGTCGATGTCGTTCTGCAGTCCTTCGACGACGGGCTCGTACTCGTCGACGACCTGGTCGAGGATGGCGTACATGACGGCTTCGGTGCCGAGCGTCAGCAGCTCGGGATCGGCTTCCAATCGCGATCTGACGGCGGACAATTCGGGCGATTCGGCGTGGCGGATGGTGACGACGAAGTCCGGTCCGAGGAAGACGTGCAGCTCACCGAACTCGACCTTCTCGGTTTCGTCGATGTAGCGGGCGGGCCGGAAGACGACGAAGAGTTGGTCGCCGTACTGCTCGAGCTTGGGGCGCTGGTGCGCGGCGATGGCGTCTTCGACGGCAAGGCGGTGGAGGCCGAATTCGGCTGCAACCGAATTGATCTCCTCTTCCTCGGGTCGGTAGAGGCCGATCCACGCCATGCCGTGTCGTTCCCGCATGGCCTCGTACGTGCTGTCGAGGTTGTCCGGGGTGACGGCACGCTTGCCGTCGACGTAGACCGCGTTGTCGACGATCGGCAACTTTCTCACCTGCACTCTCTTCGGTAGTGACCGTGGAAAGCCTGCCAGACCGGGTCGGAGGCGTCAGACTGGGTGCATGGATCAGCGCGTACATTTCCTGACACTCGCTACTCCCGACGTCGACGCGTCCCGAGCGTTCTACCGCGACGGCCTCGGGTGGACACCTCTTCTGGATGTACCGGGAGAGATCATCTTCTTCCAGATCGCGTCGGGCTTGGTTCTGGGCTTGTTCGACGCACAGAAATTCACCGAGGACCTCGGGCGAAACGACGGGCCCGCAACGGTGGGCGGGTTGACGCTGTCGCACAACGTCAGCTCGCCCGCTGAAGCCGATGCAGTGGTGAAAGCAGCCGTCGAGGCAGGCGGAACATTGATCAAGCAGCCGCAGAAAGCTGCATTCGGTGGGTACAACGGCCACTTCGCCGACCCGAACGGCGTCATCTGGGAGGTATGCCACAATCCCGGCTGGAGCGTGGACGAGGACGGAACAGTCCGGCTCAGTGAACTCTGAGTCGTCGCGAGAGAAATTTTCGGCGAATGACGTGGTCGTTCGTTTCGACCAGGTGATCGATGATCAGGCTGCGCGGCTGCTCGCGTATGCGACGGGTGCTCCACGAGGACAGCGAATCGAACGGTATCCGGAGGGGCGATCTCGTCTGGCCGCCGCATACGTCGGTGCGCGCATGGTCGGTGTCATGGGCTTCGATCGGGACGGGGACCGAGTGGTGCTGCGGCATATCGCAGTGGACGGGGACGTGCGTCACCGCGGCACCGGTCGATCGATGGTGACTGCGCTTCGCGCGCACTACCCGAGCCTGGCCGTCGTCGCCGAGACCGACAGCGAGAGCGTCGGCTTCTATCGCGCGCTCGGTTTCGACGTTCGTTCCCTCGGCGAGAAGTATCCCGGTGTCGAAAGATTCGCGGTGACGGAACGGGGAAGATTTCGGCGCCTGTAGGGAGTCGTGCGACGCTTGTCCCGTGCTGGTCGAGGTGCTGGGGTATGTGGGAATCGTGGCGTTTGCGGCGTCCGGGGCGTTGATCGGTGTTCGTAAGCGGTTGGACTTGTTCGGGGTGTGCGTCGTCGGGATCACGACGGGTATCGGCGGCGGAATCATTCGCGACGTTCTGCTGGGGATTCATCCGCCGACGTCGTTGGATCAGTGGCCGAATGTGACGGTTGCTCTGGTGACGTCGTTGGTGGTGTTCGTGGCACATCCGGTGATGAATCGGATTTGGCGTGGGGTTCTGTTGTTCGATGCGTTCGGGATGGGGCTGTTCGCGGCGACGGGTGCGACAGTGGCGTTGGCTGCCGGTGGCAGCTCGTTGTCTGCATGCTTGATCGGCGCGACCACGGCTGTTGCCGGTGGCGTCATTCGAGATGTTCTCGTCAACGAGGTCCCGCTGCTGCTGCGTCGTGACTTGTACGCGGTGCCGGCTCTGCTGGGGTCGACGGTGGTGGCGGTCGTCGAGGGGTCGGGTCTTCCGGACAACGTGGGCCTGGTCGCGGGCACGATCCTTGCGACGGGTCTGCGGGTGCTGGCTCTGTGGCGACGATGGAATCTGCCGATTGCGCGGCGCCTGCCGAGTGTGGACTAGACCCCTTCTCAGACATATCTCAGTCCGTCAGGACAAACTATGACAATGCGCATTTTGGTTGTCGACGACGATCGAGCGGTCCGGGACTCGCTCAGGAGGTCGCTCACCTTCAACGGGTACACGGTGGAATTGGCGGTCGACGGGCTCGATGCGCTCGAGAAAGTCGCTGCGGCTCGCCCGGACGCGTTGGTTCTCGACGTCATGATGCCGCGGTTGGACGGGTTGGAAGTGTGCCGTCGGCTGCGCAGTACGGGCGATGATCTGCCCATCCTGGTGCTGACAGCGCGTGACTCCGTGTCCGAGCGCGTCGCGGGCCTCGACGCCGGCGCCGACGACTACCTGCCCAAGCCTTTCGCACTCGAAGAACTACTTGCTCGCCTGCGCGCGCTGCTTCGCCGGACGGCCATGGACGCCGAGGGTGAATCGGAGGCGATGACCTTCGCTGATCTGTCGCTCGATCCCGTGACCCGTGAGGTCACTCGCGGGGAGCGGTCGATCAGTCTGACACGCACCGAATTCTCGTTGATGGAGATGCTGATGATGAACCCGCGTCGGGTTCTCACTCGCAGCCGCATCCTGGAGGAGGTGTGGGGGTACGACTTCCCGACGTCGGGCAACGCGCTCGAGGTGTACGTCGGCTACTTGCGTCGTAAGACCGAGGCCGAGGGCGAGCCTCGGTTGATCCACACTGTCCGCGGCGTCGGTTACGTTCTCCGCGAGACGCCTCCGTGATGGTCGCTCCTTTCGGTCAGCGTTCGTCGGCAGGGCAGCGCTCGTCGGCAGGACAGCGTTCGTCGGACCCGGCCGCGATGCGTCCTCCGATGCCGCTGACTCGCACGGTGTCTCTTCGCTGGCGGGTGACGTTGTTGGCGGCGTCGGTGGTGGCTGTGGCGGTGGCCGTGATGGCGATCGCGGCGTACGCGGTGGTCTCGCGGGCTCTGTACGGCGACGTGGACAGTCAGCTCCGCACGCGTGCGGACGCTCTGATAAACAGCAACATCGTCACGTTCGACCCTCGTTATGTCGCCGGTGCGACGCTCTACAGCACCGACGTGTCCGTCGCGCTCGTCTTTCCGGACCTGAGCAAGTACGTGCCGCCGGGTTCGAAGGTGCCGATCGGTGAGCCGGAAATCGCTGTCGCGGAGGGGCGGACGGATCTGTCCTTGCGCACGGTCGACGATCAGCGTGTTCTGAGTCAGCGTGCGCAGGACGGCAGTGCGATCGTCATCGCGCAAAGATTGTCGCCGACGGGTGCTGTGCTGGACCGGCTTGCGTGGGTGCTTCTGATCGTCGGCGCCTTCGGCGTGGTACTGGCGGCAGGTGCGGGTATGGCTGTCGGCAGAACCGGGCTGAGACCCATTGCGCGCCTGACCGCTGCCGCGGAACGGGTTGCGCGGACGGATGATCTGACGCCGATTCCCGTGACCGGCGACGACGAATTGGCCCGGCTGACGACGAGTTTCAACACCATGCTTCGTGCGTTGGCCGAATCGCGTGGGCGGCAGAGCCGATTGGTCGCCGACGCCGGTCACGAGTTGCGTACGCCGCTGACGTCACTGCGAACCAACATGGAATTGTTGATCGCTGCCGGCCGTCCCGGGGCGCCGGCGATTCCCGACGAGGACATGGCAGAACTGCGCACGGACGTCGTCGCGCAGATTCAGGAATTGTCCACGCTCGTCGGCGATCTGGTGGACTTGGCGCGTGAGGATGCACCGGAGACGGTGTTCGAGCGGGTGGATCTCGCCGACGCCGTCGAGCGGAGTCTCGAGCGAGCGAGGCGTCGTCGCAACGAAATCGACTTCGATGCGACGCTCGAGCCGTGGTTCGTCTACGGCGATCAGGCCGGGTTGTCGCGCGCGGTTCTGAACGTGTTGGACAATGCCGCCAAGTGGAGTCCGGCGGGCGGTGAAGTTCGTGTGGTGATGCGCAAGATCGGTGACGGTTTGATGGAGCTGACCGTCGACGATGCGGGTCCTGGAATTCCCGAGGAGGACCGGGAATTGGTGTTCGAGCGGTTCTATCGCTCGACGGCATCGCGGTCCATGCCGGGTTCCGGGCTCGGGTTGGCGATCGTGCGCCAGGTCGTCGTCAAGCACGGTGGAACCATCGGTGTCGAGGTGTCGGACCGCGGCGGTGCGCTCATTCGGATCGTTCTGCCGGGTGAATCGGCGCCGGACCTGGTGGCTGCCGAAGAGGGCGATTCCGACGGCACAGTCATGGGAAACTGATAGGCGCATCTCAGCGCACTCTCAGTACGGACCGGCAATGTAGTCGACAACAGAGCGGGTGACTTCGCACCACGCGAGGTTTCTAGTGAAAGAAGCGACTGCAGATGACCGACGATCGTAACGACTCCGAGCCGAACACGACCCCGCACGATCCTGCCCAGCAGAATCCGACGCGACAGAATCCGGCTCCGCAGTCCGATCAGCATGCGACACAGCAGTTCCCGACTCAGCAGGGGCAGCAGGGTTCGCACAACCCGTACGGCGCTCCGTCGTACGGCCACAATCCGTACCAGCAGGGCGCGCCGACCCACGGTTATGGATACACCCAGTCTCATGCAGCTCCGACGCAGCACGACGCTCCGGTGCAGGCTCCGCCCGCACTGCGCAGGCGACCGGGCCGCGCGACGATCGCTGCGGGTGCTATTGCACTCGTTCTGGTCGGCGGCGGAATCGGCGGGGCAGTGGGTGTGTACGCGGCGGGAGGCGGCAACGGTGCCGGCAACGCCACCAACTCACTCAACTCGACGGTGACGGCGGCTCAGCCTGCGGCGAACATCCCCGACGGTTCCATTCAGGCCGTCGCGAACAAGGTCCTTCCCAGCGTCGTGCAGATCCAGGTGACCGGCAGTCAGGCCGAGGGCGAGGGTTCCGGGGTGATCCTGTCGTCGGATGGCCTCATTCTGACCAACAACCACGTGGCGACGGGCGCGGGAGCCAACGGCAAGCTCACGGTCGCCTTCAACGACGGTTCGACGGCTCAGGCGACGCTGGTCGGTGCCGATGCGGTCTCGGACATGGCCGTCATCAAGGTCGAGGGTCGCACCGACCTGACGCCGATCGAGCTCGGAACGTCGTCGAACCTCCAGGTCGGTCAGCAGGTCGTGGCCATCGGCTCGCCACTGGGCCTGGCCGGAACCGTCACGACGGGCATCGTGTCCTCACTCAACCGCCCGGTATCGACGAGCGGTGAATCCGGCAACCAGAACTCCGTCATCGACGCCATTCAGACCGATGCGGCCATCAACCCCGGTAACTCCGGTGGTGCGCTCGTGAACACCGAGGGCCAGCTGATCGGCATCAACACCGCTATCGCGACACTCGGCGGTGGCCAGTCGAGCGGATCGCAGAGCGGATCCATCGGCCTCGGCTTCGCGATCCCGGTCGATCAAGCAAAACGCATCGCCGACGAACTGAGTACGACGGGTAAGGCCACGCAGGCAATGATCGGCGTCCAGGTCCCCTCTCAGGACAACGCGAACGGTGCGACTGTCGTCGAGGTCACCGAAGGCGGGCCTGCGGCAGGAGCCGGGATCCCGACGGGTGCCGTCATCACCAAGGTCGACGATCGCGTCATCACCAGCGGCGACGCACTGATCGCAGCCGTGCGCTCGCACGCACCGGGGGACTCGGTGAAGATCACCTACACCGAAGGTGGGAGCGAGAAGACCGTGGACGTGACGCTCGGAACGGCAGAGCCGCAGACGGCAGCGGTGCAGGCGCCGTCCGAGTCGCAGTCGCCGCTGCAGATCCCCGGATTCCCCGGTGGTCGATGATGCCGATCGACACCGAACGTCTGGCAACCGTGGCAACTATTTACGCACAGCGTGAATCGGGAGCGGGCTCTACTACTACGGTTATCGGTATGGAACACGAGGCACCTCTGGCCGGGCGGGCGTTGGTCGTGATCGTCGACGATCGGACCGCACACAGCAACGAGAAGGATTCGACGGGTCCGTTGGTAACGGAGCTGCTCACCGAGGCGGGCTTCCTGGTCGACGGGGTGGTCGCGGTGACGTCGGACGAGGTCGACGTTCGGAACGCGCTCAACACGGCGGTGATCGGCGGTGTCGATCTGGTGGTGTCCATCGGTGGGACCGGTGTCTCGCCGCGCGACGTGACTCCCGACGTCACGGCCGAGGTACTGGATCGAGAGATTCCGGGTATCAGCGAGGCGCTGCGGTCCTCGGGTCTCGCGGCGGGTTCGCTCGACGCCGGCCTCTCGCGTGGTCTCGTGGGGGTATCGGGAAGCACCCTGGTGGTCAATCTGGCGTCCTCGCGCGCGGCTATCCGCGACGGCATGGCGACGTTGACCCCTCTGGCCGCTCAGGTCATCACCGAGCTGTCCGGATTGGACGCTTGAGCATCGCCGATGCCTGAGGACGAGAAGCCCGCGACAAACAGGGCAGAGCAGAACAAGACAGAGCAAGACAACACACAGCAGGACGCTGAGAGCCGGGCCCGTGCGCAACGGGCCCGGCTCGCTCGCGTTTTCGGCGACGTTCTCCCCGAACAGACTGCCGACGATCGGAGCGAGTCGACGTCCAGGACGTCGGCCGACTGGTTCGAACGCGAGCGTCCGCCCCATCACTTTTGATGTGATCCACAACACATTTCTTTGTGTGAATCACAGTCCTGTTAGTAGTTCGTTTACGCGCCGTTAGCGTCGGACCGTGCCCGATACGCACTGCTTGACTTCCAATCAGGGCGATTCGAAACCTCGCGCCCGGCGATCGGTCTCCGCCCGGGCACTGTGTTACTTGAACGTCTTCCCATATCAGCGCGTGTTTACGCCGCGGTGAGGTTTGTAACGGATCGACAACGGCGGCGATGGGTGTGACCGGGGTTACTGTCCGGTAGGGTGTGAAAACCGTTCACATGCTTGAAACACATCACGATTCGGGCATGTACGACGGGCAATCGTAGGGATTGTCACGATCCGGCAACTCCTCTAATGTTCCCCTCAGCTTCTGGCAGACCGGGTGCGAGCAACACGCTCCGGACGCGGCTGGCAGAACTGATATACGAACCTGATCCAAGGATCTAGTTCTGCTCGGGGAGTCGTAGCGTCGTTGCTGACGAGGAACCGAGGGTGAAAGCCACAAGCTTCCCGTGCGAACGCGCTGGGACTGAACATGATGAGGAAGTAAATGACGGAGATCCAGAAGTCGCGGCGTAGCCGGGGACTCAAGTCCATGAGCGCTGTGGCAGTCGCCGGCGCTTCGGTTGTCGGCCTGGTGCTCGGTACCGGAACCGCATCCGCTGCAGTCGACAGCTCGAACACGATCGTCGACGGCAACGGAAACACGATCGTTGTGACGCTGTCCGACACCTTCATCAACGGCGTTCCGTCCCTCGACGGCAACCCGCTCACCCGTGAGTGGTTCGCAAACGGCCGCGCAAGCTGGGATGTCACCGGACCCGACGCTGACGACTTCGAAGGCACCGTGAAGATCGGCTACCAGGTCGGCTACCCGCTCTCCATCGGCGGCGGAATCGACATCAGCTGGGGAACGCCGAGCATCACTGCCAACGCTGGCATCAACGCTGGTGTCGGAAGCACTCAGGGCACCACCACGGGACCCGACGAAGAAGGTGAACTCGTCACCGTTCCAGGCGCTTCGACGGAGTCCACCAACGGCGCCACCGCAGGCATCAACGCTGAGGCTCAGCTCATTCCTACCGCTGACTTCTCCTTGGGGATCGCTAATGGTCCCGGCGTGGTCGAGGCCGAGGGTGCAGTTCTCGTCATCGACGAGAGCGCTCCTGTATCGGGCACCGAAGGTGATGCTGCTGGCGCTTCCGGCTCCATTCAGCTCGCCAACGTCCACGGCACCGTGACCGGCGTTCTCGGTAACGTGCGCGTCCGCCCGTACGTTTCGGTCACCAGCTCCACGGGCGACGTTGCTGTCACCTACGGCGCTCCCGTCACCTTCAACTGATCACAATCGGTTGATTGCAGTTTTCACCAGCGCTAGTCGCTGACAGCGATCGGGCCCGTCCGGATTCTTCCGGGCGGGCCCGATCTGCGTTGTCCTACTGAATATTCGATGACGCGAGGGTCGGCACGGAATGCTGATCACGCGAGAAATGGTTGTAATCGATGCGTTCCATACTGGTCCCCGCGGTTGCTTCGATCGCTCTGTTTGCCCTTGTCGGGTGTGGTAACGAGGGGAGTGGCGATTCGGAATCGGGCGCAAACGCCGATGTGTGTACGCAATTCGCCGCTGCGCACGATGAGTTGACCGCGCTTGCTTTGGCCGGCCCGGCATCGGCCGACGGCCTCGACGCATGGACCTCAGACAAAGACGCGGCAATCGCCAAATTTGGTCCATTAGGGGAGAATTCAGATGGCGAGGTCAAGTCGAGCATTGAGTCGCTGGTAGCTGCGTTGCCCGCAGACTCGTTGGTACTCACTGAGGTGGACAGTGCTTCCGGTCAGGCGTTCGTCGACAATTCCTCCGCTGTGGCAACGGCGTGTGAAAGCGACGGAACCACGATCACTCTTGCCGAGTTCCCGCTCCAGAAGTTCTGATCGCCCATTATCTCTATGAAAATGGCCCCGGCGAATCGCCGGGGCCATTTCTCGTAGATTCGAAAAGTTGCGAACCGAGAGATTGTTTGGTTAAAGAAAAGCACCTGTCCCTACCGATTCGTCGGCAGAAGCAGGCGCTATTCCTCTCGCTTTTCAGGACTTGCTGTGTGCCCCACCGCTCGGCTCGTCGGTGTCGCCGATGGCTTCGCCGCTGCCGCCGGTGGTGTCCGCGGGAGTCGAGAGCTTACGGCCGACGTCGGTGCCGCCGGCAAGGATGTCGCGGATCTGGACGAGAACGTCGACGTCGCTCAGCTCCTTCTCGGGCTGGCTGACGAACCGCTTCTTGGCCGTGTTGACCGGCAAGATGAGGACGAAGTAGACGACAGCCGCGATGATGATGAAGTTGATGACTGCGGTCACCACTGCGCCGACATTGATGAAAGTCTCGGCGCTGGAGGTGATTTGGAATCCCCAGCCGTACTCGTTGGAGCCGCCGATGGCGGCCACGAGGGGATTGACGATGTTGGTGGTGAATGCCGTGACGATCGCAGTGAACGCAGCGCCGACGACAACCGCCACGGCGAGGTCCACGACGTTTCCTCGGAGCAGGAAGTCCTTGAATCCCTTGAGCATGAGCCCTCCTCATTTTCGATCGGACGTGCGCGTTGTGTACTGGGGCAAGACGTTAGTCGACCGAGATGCGGATCTGTCGGACGTCGCAAGTGATTGAAAGTGCGCGTATGTGAGGGTTACACACAAAATTCATTCGAAGTTGTTAATGACTACGGACATTTCATCCCGTATCCTTCCCCAGGAATGAGTCTCGGTGATGTAAGTCGAGGCGGTCGGATTCGGCAGGTGTGGAGCCTGCGAAACGACTCGATGTGTTGCTTCAACGAGGGGAATTATGAACAAGTCTCGTTTCACGGCGCTGCGCCGAATCGGCCGAATCGCGGCGCTCGGTGCAGCCGCATCGATGGCCGTCGGACTGATGTCCACCGGGGTGGCCAATGCCGAAACCTTCGTGCCGCTCCCTAACGGCGAAAAGGTGGCAGGGCCCTACAAGATCGCGCACTTCGACGAGTCCGCCAAGGTTGCTCCGCAGATCGCCTTCAACGGGCTGAAACGGAACGCATGGGCCACCGGCACTGCGCTGTCGGAGGTCCCCGAGGGTGCAGAAGGCACCCTCAAGACCGGATATCTCGTCGGGTGCCAGTTGGACATGGAGGACCTCAACCTCGGTTTCGACCTCGGTGCAGGCATCGAAGGTGGCAACACCAACATCATCACGCTGTTCCCCAATCTGTTCCAGATCGGTGGCGAGGGCGAGACCACCAACAAGATCGAGGGCGGTCTGTCGTTCGAGGTTCCGCTGAAGGATCGCGAAGTTGCTGCGGTCGAGGTCGCCTCGAAGGACGTCAAGGGCCCCGTCACGGCGATTCAGTACCAGGACGTCGCGATCTCCGTGCAGAACTGCGGTGGATACGCCCAGGCCCGCTCGTACACCACGCTCGAGCTGACCGGCGATTACCGCTACAAGGGCACGCTCTACGGCCAGCCGTTCAGCCTCGGCTGACGCTCGAACGACTTCGCAGAACTTACGAGGGGAACAGACCAACGTGAAGAACAACAAGAGCGCAGCCGCACGCATCGCGGCCCTCGGCGCAGCAGGAGCCGTCGCACTCGGCTTCTGGTCGGCCGGCGCAGCCAACGCAGACACCTTCGTGCCGCTCGCGGACAACGAGATCTCGAAGACGCTCATCGACGGAACCGTCGTGACCATCAAGGGATTCGGCCAGAGCGGCCTCATCTCGCCGTCCATGGGTGCTACCCCGACCCAGCGCAACGTGTGGGTCACCGGCAACTACACCGTCGAAACCTCCAACCCCGGTGGCGGTTCCATCGAACCGGGCTTCCTCGTCGGATGCCAGGTGGACTTCGCGGCCGGCATCAGCGGCGGCGTCGAAGGATCCTTCGGCCAGGGCAACACGATCAAGCTCGAGCCGGGTAAGCCGCTGAGCTCACTGCAGATCAACCGCACTCAGCCGAACACCTACGACATCGGCGCAGGCGTCAACCTGGACCTGGCTCCCGGTCAGCTCAACGACATCAAACTGGTCGCTGACGAGACAAGCGCCAAGATCGACGGCGTCACCGTTGCCACGGACACGTCCAACAGTTTCGACTTCTCCGGTAACGGCGGCGGTTACACGTACGCCGACGAGACCCTCAGTGTCTCGGGCTGCGCGGGCTTCGCGGAAGCGCGGTCCTACGTCAACGTCACCATCGACAACGACGCGGTCACGTCCACCGTGACTCTGTGGGGACAGCCCTTCAGCATCGGCTGATCCGTCGCATTTTCCGCTTCTGGCGGTGACGCATTTCGCGTCACCGCCAGAAGCGTTTTACCCGCCAGTAAGCAAAGTACTTGTGATTTTTAACAGAGTTAGTGCAAGGCGACCTCGCACGATAGGATCCCCGTTATGGGTCGTCACAGAGCAGGGGATGCTGCACCGTCACGTGACTGGATCGACGCTCAGATCGGCAAGCGGCACCGGCTGTCGCTGTTCCACGATCCGAGTATCGCGCTGGATGATCAGTCTGCGCTGCTCTGGCTGTTCCCGACGCGAGCCGACGTGGGGGATTACGCCCACCGGGACGAGGCGTACCGGAACCTCGGAACGTCCGCAGCCCTCAATGTCATGCGAAACGTCTTCGCCGACTTCGACTCCTACGTGCTCCACCTCTCGGACCAGCGCGTCGTGGAGCACCGGCCCATGCGCGCCGACGACGCGTTGCACAGCGACGTCTTCATCGAGACGTACGAGGCCGCCGACGGCGCCGACGTCTACGGGGTCCGCGTCGTCTTCACCGACACGATCGGCGCACTCGTGTTCACCGACCACGCCACGTTCGTCGGCAAGTTGGAGCCCCAGCAGGCCCCGATCCACGACGAAGAAGTGAAGCCTCCCGCGAAGACCGACCCGGGGCTTGCCGCCAGCAGCTGAGCGGGCCCTAGCGCAACGTCACCGTGAGCGAGCTGGTCAACGACGCTCCGGCAACGGTCGTTGCATCGTTCGCTGACATGGCGATCAGCACCACACGATCACTGCCGCGCTGCTGGGCGGTGTCGGCCGACACGAGAACGACCACGGCCTCCGTCGCCAGAATGCGAGGCGACTTGTCGTCGTCACCGTTGCCGACCGTCAGAACGTCGACGACGTCTCCGGAGCGAAGTAATTCGGTCACACCAGGATCGCCCAGCCGAACGGGGACCACTCGGGCATCGGCCGTGTCGGTGATTGCCTCCGCCAGTCGCGACGACAACAAGCGCACGTCGGTGAGCGGCTCACCGGCACGGATCGGGCCGGCCAGAGTGCGCGCCGACGCGTCGTCGACATCGGTGATCGCGCCGTCCGGAACGGACGACGGCGCGTACTCGCGAAGTTCCACGTCGCCGACCGTCAACTGGACTCCAGGCGTCAGATCACGCGCCGCGACGACCACGACGACATGATCGTCGGCCGCCGCGTCCCGCGCGAACAGTGCCACGGCGCACACCGCGAGAACGCCCGCCGCGATGCGGCGCAAGAGGACCGTATGCATCCAGGCCGGCCGAGCCGACAGGCGATCGAGCAGGGTCGCGTCGAGACGAGATGGCGCAGCGAGTTTGGACGGGGGCCGGCCGGAGGGCCGGCGGCGATCACGGGAAGGCGGCATGTCGGTCACGCTAGCGACCGCGGGCCCTCACACCGACGAAAACAGGCCCCGGCTGTGGATGAAGCCGGGGCCTGTGGACAACGCGAGAAACTAGGAGCTGGCAGCAGCCTTCGACGGCGTGCTCGACGTGGAGGTGCTGGAGCTGGAGGACGAAGAATCGCTGGTCGACGACGTCTTGGTCTCCGTCTTGGTCGACGAGTCGCTCTTGGATTCGCCTGCGCTCTCGCTCACCGAGCTGGATCCGCCGCGGCTGTCGGTTCGGTAGAATCCGCTGCCCTTGAACACGATGCCGACCGAGTTGAACAGTTTGCGCAGCTTGCCCGAGCAGGCCGGGCACACCGTCAGGGAGTCGTCACTGAAGGACTGCACGATGTCGAATCGGTTGTCGCATTCGGTGCAGGCGTACGAATATGTGGGCATCGATGATCCTCCGCGCTGGTCCGCTCCATCGGTGAAAGAGAGAGCATTGGCACTCTACAGTCATGACTGCCAACGAAGCCATTCGGCCGACTATTCCCCAGTGAGTTCCACCAGGCCACCGTCCGGTGTCAGCGCGTGCGTGGACCGTCGATCATGCGGTTCCTCGGGCAACTTCTCCACCAGTTCCCCGTCACGCACGATCGCGACGATCGGAACGCCTGGTTCGACGAGGTCGAGCGTCCTGTCGTAGAACCCGGCACCGCGGCCCAGCCGAACTCCCCGGTAATCGACGGCCAGAGCGGGCACGAACACCAACGAACACCGTGTCACGGACTCCGGGTCCAACACCGGACCGCTCGGTTCGAGCAATCCGTAGGGAGCCGCCCGAAGGCTGCCCCGACCTGTGTATTCTGCCCAGTGCAACGGCCCCGGTTCCCTCGCGACCGGGACCAGAACCTGGGGGGTTCGATGAAGAAGTCCGTCGAGCAGGTCGAGTGAACCAGGTTCGCTCCCGACCGGCACGTAAGCAGCCACAGCACTCGCTCCCCGCGCCGAATCAGCCGCGGCATGACAGAGTTTCCTGGATTCCTCGGCGTGAAGTTCGGCGCTGAGAGCGCGACGAGCGGTCAGGACATGACGTCGCCACGCGTCCTTGGACACAGGCGTCGAAAACTCACCGTTCGTCATAAGTTTTCAGCTTAAGCACCAACGGAAAACAGCCATCACACGCGGAGCGAATCCGCAGCGAGCATGGATAGGGTAGGCAATATGACAGACGCGTCGACAGGTCCGGTACGGCATTTCAGAACTGCGATCGTTCCCGCCGCAGGAATGGGAACCCGATTCCTGCCTGCCACCAAAACGGTCCCGAAAGAATTGCTGCCCGTCGTCGATACGCCGGGGATCGAATTGGTCGCCGGTGAGGCCGCCGATTCCGGCGCACAGCGTCTGGTGATCGTCACATCGCCCGGTAAGGACGGTGTCGTCGCACACTTCGTCGAGGACCTCGTCCTGGAGACCAAGCTCGAAGCCAGCGGCAAGCTGAAGATGCTCGAGAAGGTCCGGGTGGCACCCGCGCTGCTCGACGTCCAGTCGGTCGTACAGAAGGAGCCGCTCGGACTCGGCCATGCCGTCGCGTGCGCCGAGGAAGTGCTCGACGACGACGAAAGCGCCGTCGCCGTGCTGCTTCCCGACGACTTGGTGCTTCCTCGCGGTGTTCTCGACGTCATGTCGCGCGTCCGTGCCAAGCGTGGCGGTTCCGTTCTGTGCGCATTCGAGGTCCCGGAAGAGAACGTCTCCGCCTACGGCGTCTTCGAGGTCGAGACGGTTCCCGACGCCGTCAACCCGAACGTGCTCAAGGTCACCGGCATGGTGGAGAAGCCCAAGCGCGAAGACGCGCCGTCGCTGTTCGCCGCGGCGGGCCGCTACCTGCTCGACCGTGCGATCTTCGACGCGCTCCGACGCATCGAGCCCGGCGCGGGCGGCGAACTTCAGCTCACCGACGCCATCGCACTCCTCATCGAAGAAGGCCACCCGGTTCACGTCGTCGTCCACCGCGGACCCCGACACGACCTCGGAAATCCCGGAGGATACCTCCGCGCTGCGGTTGACTTTGCTCTCGAACGTGATGATTACGGTCCGGCGTTGCGTGAGTGGCTGACCGAGCGTCTGAGTGACGACTGGGCGCCGCAGCTCACGAAGTACGAGTAGGCCCGCGAAGTGTGAAAATCGGAGGAAGGGCCAGATGCGCTCGGTTGAGGATCAGCAGACCCGAGTGACTGCTGCGGCAGTTGCACCGCGGCCTGTTCGGGTCGCGATCTCGGAAGCGCAGGGCCTGCTCTGCGCGGAAGAAGTCGTCACCGAGCGCCCCCTGCCCGGCTTCGACCAGGCGGCCATCGACGGATACGCCGTCCGCAGCGTCGACGTCGCACAGGCCGGTACCGACCTGCGCAACGAGGACGACGAGCGGATCGAACTCACCCTGCCCGTCGTCGGTGAGGTGAGCGCAGGGTCGCGTCAACCGATCCGATTGCAGCCACGGCAGGCCGTGCGCGTCGACACCGGTGCACCGCTACCGACGCTCGCCGACGCGGTGTTGCCGCTCGACCGCACCGACGGTGGACACGCACGGGTGAAGGTCTATCGACCGGTGCGCTCGGGCGACTACGTCCGCAAGATCGGCGACGACGTACAACCCGGCGACGTCGCCGTCCGGTCCGGAACCATCATCGGAGCTGCTCAGGTGGGCCTGCTTGCCGCCGTCGGGCGAGACAAGGTGCTGGTACATCCGCGCCCGAGGCTGTCCGTGATCTCGGTGGGTGGTGAGCTCGTCGACACCGATCGGACGCCGGGCCCAGGGCAGGTCTACGACGTCAACTCCTATTCACTGGCCGCCGCGGCCCGCGACGCAGGCGCCGACGTCAACCGCGTCGGAATCGTCAGCACCGATCCGAAGCGACTGCGCGAAGTGGTCGAAGGTCAGCTCATCCGCTCGGAGATCGTGGTCATCGCGGGTGCGGTCGGTGGCGGTGCATCGGACTCGGTACGCGAAGCGCTGTCCGAACTGGGCGATCTCGAAGTCGAACGTGTCGCCATGCACCCCGGATCGGTCCAGGGCTTCGGCCAGCTCGGACGCGACGAGGTCCCGACCTTCCTGCTGCCCGCGAACCCCGTCAGCGCGCTCGTGGTCTTCGAGGTGATGGTCCGGCCGCTCATTCGCATTGCGCTGGGACGCAGGCAGCCGATGCGCCGCACCGTCACCGCACGCACCGTCGCGCCCATCACGTCCATCGAGGATCGCAAGGGATTCCTGCGCGGCCAGCTGATGCGCGACGAGGAAACCGGTGAATATCTGGTCCAGGCACTCGGGGGAGCGCCGGGCGCGTCGTCTCACCTCCTGGCGACGCTCGCCGAGGCCAACTGTCTGGTCGTCATCGACCCTGACGTCACCGAAATTCGGACCGGTGAAGAGGTCGACGTGTCCTTCCTGGCGCAGAGGGGATAGCGCTTCATGTGAGTGGAAATGCGTCCTGGGGGACGCATTTCCACTCACATGCGCAGGGCGCCTAATATCGAAAAATGTCACGCACGTGGTCGAGCCACCCTGGGTGGCCGGCGAAGTTGGGTCCTCTGACGGTGTCGGCCGGAACGGTGACGCTCCGCCCGGTGCGGCTGCGTGACGGTGCATCCTGGAGCCGGACGAGGATCGCCGATCGTGCACACCTAGAGCCGTGGGAGCCCACAGGTGAAGGTGCATGGGTTGCACGCCATCACATTTCTGCTTGGCCAGGCCTCGTGTCGGGTCTGAAGTCGGAGGCCCGCAAGGGCCACATGCTGCCGATGGCGATCGAGCTGAACGGCGACTTCTGTGGCCAGCTCACCGTCGGCAACATCGTCCGCGGGGCGCTCCGATCGGCGTGGATCGGATACTGGGTCGCCAAGGAAGTGAACGGCCACGGCGTCGCGACGGCGGCGCTGGCGCTGGGCCTGGACCATTGCTTCGGCCCCGTCGGCCTGCACCGAGTCGAAGCGACGGTGCGGCCGGAGAACCACGCGAGCCAGGCCGTGCTGCGCAACGTCGGGTTCCGCGAAGAGGGCCTGCTGAAGAACTACCTCGACGTCGACGGACGGTGGCGCGACCACGTTCTGGTGGCCATGACGTCCCACGAGGTACAGGGGACCGTTGCGGATCGATTGGTACGGGCAGGCCGAGCAGCCTGGGCGTGAGCATCTCCGCTGACGGCTCGAGGCTCGTGTGACTAAAGTGACGTGTGTGTAATTCGGGTCGGCGCGTCTCCGCGGTTAGGGCACCTCTTCCGCATAGCCTGATCCAGTCACCGATGTAACCGGATCTGCCTCGGAAGGAGAACGCGCGCGATGCCCAACTCGATCATCTGGATCGGTCTGGTCGCCATCTGGGTGTTCGTTCTGCTCCCGATGATGACGAGCAAGCGTCCTCGGATCATGCAGACATCCGACGTCGCCTTGGCCACCCGCGTACTCCATCGCGGCGGCACCAAGCGGACGGCACGAGGACCGGCAACCGGCCACGCCAGCGACCCGGACTGGCGGCCCGAATACGACGAGCGCGTATCCGCTCCGGCGAGCGTCGTCTTCGGACGGCGCTCCGAGCACACCGACCCATCCGGTCGCGAACACCCGAACACCCAGGCGGAGGACCGTATGGACACTCACGCAGATCCCGATATGGACGACATGAACGACACGGACGTCGCCCACGAGCGGGACTACGTTCCCAACCGCCGGGGGCGCGGCGGATTCGATCCCGAGGCCGACGCCATCGCCCGCGCCGCCCGCTACTCGTTCCGTCAGCGCGCGGTGCTGGGACTGGTCTTCGCGGCCATCACTACCGGCGCGCTAGCCGTGATCCTCACTCCGATGCTGTGGTGGGCGTGCGGTCTGGCAGTGCTGTCGTTGGTCGGGTATCTCTACTACCTCCGCCGTCAGGTGCAGATAGAGCAGGAGATCCGTCGCCGACGCATGACTCGCATGGGCCGCTCCAGGCTCGGTGTCGAGTCTCGTACGGACGACGAGCTCAAACTGGTCCCGCAGCGTCTGAGGCGACCGGGTGCCGTGGTCCTCGAAATCGACGACGAGGACCCGGAATTCGACCACCTGGACCATTACGACGAGCCGTTCCAGCAGCAAGGTTCGATGGACGACGACATCCGACGCGCCTCGGGAGCATGACGCCTACGCTCCTTTGATATGGTTGCTCAGCGGTTCGCGAGGATCGCAAGAAGGGGCTGTGGCGCAGTTGGTAGCGCGTCTCGTTCGCATCGAGAAGGTCAGGGGTTCGATTCCCCTCAGCTCCACCAAGAATTCAGCTCCACCAGAAATGCTCGTACGAACAAGATGAGGCTCGGCCCGGTTATCCGGGCCGAGCCTCATTTGTTCGGTGCGTCTGGGATCAGTTGGAGGAACCAGCGCCCAGCAGGTCGATGATCGGGATGTCCGATGCGGAGCTTCCCGTGGTGCTGCCGGTGGAGAGAAGGCTGGAGATGAATGCTGCGAGATCCATGCGGTGAGCTCCTTGTACTGAAGGGGTGTTGTTCGCGAACGTCGTCGGTACTGACACCGACAAGAAGTATTGATACAGGATTCAATTCGGTCACGTCCACGGTTACGGAAGAAATCATCCCACTGCAGTCTGTTTTTGAGAGGTATCACAAGCAGCTGGTCTCGGCGAGGCCATCCGATCGTGATGAATTACTGGTCTGTGGGCACAGTCCGTCGTGATGGCGGGGAGATCGAACCGGTAGGCTTTGGCCGGAAAATGTTTCAATCAGTATCGATGGTCGACGTCTACTGGGGAAGCGTCACCCCGGTCGCGGGCTTGTTCGCCGCGACCCCGAGGTAGTGGAGTGGTGTATGGCTTTCGAGATCGTCGACCTCGAAGAAACCTGGGTTGCCGGTCTTCCGGTTCGCAGCCCCAAGCGTGCGCTGGGGCGGCTGAACGACCCTGCTCTCGATCAGGCGTGGTCCTCCGTCCTGAAGCAGGACATCGGTGGCCCACTTGCCTCCGTCTACACCGATTTCGCACCGGGCATCGGGTCGTACAACACCCAGATCGTCGGTTACCGTTGTTCGGCACTCGCCGAGGTCACGCGAGGGCATCTGGTCGCGCGTATCCCGGCCGCCAAATACGCCAAATTTTCGTCCGTCGGCCATTTCCCGGATGTGATGGTCCGGTTGTGGCAGCAGATCGAGCACGCGGAAGAGCAGCACGAGATCACACGTACCTTCACTGCCGATTACGAGTGTTATCCGCACGCTTACAAGATCGACCTCTATCTGTCGATCGAGCAGTCGGGGACGCGGGCGTGAGTCATCGAGTGACCGCACGTAGCGCGGAGCTGTTCGGCGGTCTCGTCGCGCCCAGGATCACCCCGGGCGCGGAGGCCAGCACCAGCGAGCTGTTCCGGTTCCTGCGCGAACGAATTCGCGATCAGCACTTGGAGCCTGTCGACATCAGTACCGTCTACGTCCCGGACGCGGCCGGTGATTACAACGCGGTCGTCGCAACACCGTTCGATTCTCCGTCGGACGTTCCGGTGGGTGATGTCTTCGTATCCGTACCCAGTGGGGTGTATGCGGTATTCGTCCCCGATGGGGTAATTCAGGACCCCATCGAGGACGTGTGGGCCCAGGTCGAGGACGCCACAGCTAATGGCGAGCTATTCCGGGCATACAAAGAAGACATCGAAGTCGTTACAAAAACCGGCGAAGTGGAACTTTATATTTCGATAGTTATCTGATTCGTCCAACGCGTCACTTATTCGTCACTCGTGGATCACAATAGTGATACATGTGAGGTTAGTATTGTCCTGCGCAACCGGACTGTCGGGTGGGTCGGCGAATTCGAAAACACGGGTTCGGAGCATTCCTCGAGCGGTCTCAGCAGGGCGGCGTCGGTGTCATGAGTAGGCAACTGAGCAGGGGTGAGTAGTTCATGGTTAGGCAACTGAGGGCAGAAGCCACGCGTGCAGCAGCATTGCGGGCGGCCGCAGATCTTTTTCTCGAGGTCGGGCACGCAAATGCCACACTGAGCCAGGTGTCGGCGAAGTCCGGAGTGACCAAAGGCGCTCTGTATTTCCATTTCGCGTCCAAGGAAGAGCTCGCTCGCGCCATCGTCGACGAAGGCCATGAGCGCGTCTCCACCGCATGTGCCGGCCTCGTGGATTCGCGGTCGCCCGCACTCGAGTCGGTCATCGGCATCTCCTACTCCGTCCTCGAACTCGCCGCGTCGGATCCGCTGGTCCGCGTGATGTACCGCCTGCAGATGGAGATCGACGGCTCCGAGACGGCACGCGGCAGTGTGTTCGGCACCTGGGGCAACATCTTCGAGCACCTCTTCGACCGTGCGATCGAGCACGGGGACGTGGCCGACCATCTGGATTCGTCCAACGCAGCCCTTCTCGTGTGCGAGATGCTCGCCGGCGTGTTGATGGTGTCCGAGGCTCAGTCGACGTTGGAAACCGCGCCGTCGAGGATGGAGAAGGTGTGGAACACCGTTCTGCCGTCTCTGGTGCCGCCGAACAAGCTCGGATACTTCCGCGAATTCGCGGCCCGCAGCCTGTCCAGTTTCGTTCCTGCCTCCGAGCTGGTGAACGAGTCCGTCCACGTCTGACGCCTGCTTGCGGAGTCTCGGAACCAGGCGGACACTGTGTGACATGAACCACACAGCACTGACCGAGCATCGAATGTCCGACGCCGAACTCCGCAAAGCAATCAAGACGCTGCAGAGCAGGGCCGACGACGCCCGCCATCGCGGAGACGAGGACGATGCGACGCGCATCGAATCGACCGTCGCCGATTACCGTGAGGAAATGTCGAAGCGCCTCTAGCCGAATCGTTCGGTTTTGATGCGTGGCGGTAGGTGGCCGTCCTGCACCAGCAGGTCTGCTGCTGCCTCGACGAAGCCTGTCGGTCCACACACGAAGCACGACGGCGCGAACTCGGCGGGCCATCCGTCGGCGATGAGATCGTCCGACGTCAGTCTGCCGACGCGGCCTCGGTACCCGTCGGGTGCCTCCCTGGTGAAGCGGTATGCGACGTCGATCCCGCCTGGCATCGAGCGAAGCTCGGACGCGTACATGACCTCCGCGGGTGTGCGTACCGAATAGACGAGGCGGAAGGGAGTCTTGCGTACCGCCGTCCTGCGGGCGCGAAGCATCGACATCAGAGGAACGACGCCGGAGCCGCCTGCCAGGAGCAACACCGGGGCAGGGTCGGATTCGTTCCAGACGAACCATCCGCCGATCGGTCCGCGCATTTCCACCTGCTCGCCGACCTCGAGGACCCCCGTGAGATACGGCGACACCTCGCCGTCGTCGACGTTCTGAACGGTGAGCGCGACGGTCGTGCCGTCCGTAGGAGTTGCTATCGAGTAACTACGCTGCGCCGAGTAACCGTCCTCGGCGGTGAGGCGCACGTCGACGTGCTGCCCCGGCAGGTGGCCCGGCCAGTCCGGAATGTCGAAGACGAGGGTCTCGGCGGTCGAGGTTTCCCTGATCTTCGCGACGAGTGTTGCAATCAGCCATTTCAATCTCCCTGATACCTCTGCTCCTGCCACGGATCGCCGTAGTCGTGGTACCCGTTGCGTTCCCAGAACCCGGGCTCGTCGCGCATGAGCAAGGTCAGCTTCTCGATCCACTTGGCCGATTTCCAGAAGTACAGGCCCGGAACGAGCAGGCGCGCCGGCCCACCGTGCTCGGGGTGCAGCGGTGTGCCGTCGTATTCATATGCGAGCCAAGCCTTTCCGTTGCGCAACTCGCTCAGCGGCAGGTTGGTGGTGTACCCGTCACGCCCATGGGCCATCACGTGGGTTGCGGTGGTCTCTATCCCGTCCAACACCGTGTCCAGTGACACCCCGCGCCACCGAGTGTCCAACTTGGACCACTTGGTGACGCAGTGGATGTCCACCGTCGGCTTCTCCGCGGGCAGAGCGCGCATCTCGTTCCACGTCCAACGATGCTTCTCGCCGCGCTCGGTGACGACCGTGAACTCCCAACCCTCGGTACGAACGCGAGGGGTAGGCCCGACGGACAGAACCGGGAAATCGTCGGTTCGGTACTGGCCGGGCGGGATACGGGACGAGTCGTCTCTGTTCTTGCCGACGAATCCCCTCGACACTATTGCCATCGGACCAGTCTCCTCCGTCGACACCACCAGCGACAACCGGGCGGGCGCGTAGGGTGCGAAGGACACATTCTTCGAGTTCGTGGGGGACGAGACACACGATGACCATCAAGGATCTGCGCGGAAAGAAGACGCTCGTCACGGGGGCGGGCAGCGGAATCGGGCGTGCCACGGCCATCGCCGCGTCCAAAGCGGGCGCAGCGCTGTATCTCACCGATATCAACGAGGTGGGATTGAAGGAGACCGTCGCGGCGGTCGGCTCGTCGGTCGAGATGTACGAGGCCTTCGACGTCTCGGACTACGAGGCCGTGACGTCGTTCGCGTCCACAGTGCACGAGTCCGTCGACAGCCTCGACATCGTCATGAACGTCGCAGGTATCTCGGCGTGGGGAACGGTGGAGAACCTCGAGCATAGGCACTGGAAGTCGATGATCGACGTCAACCTCATGGGCCCGATCCACGTCATGGAGAACTTTCTTCCCGCGATGGTGAAGGCAGGCCGCGGTGGCCATCTGGTCAACGTCTCGTCCGCGGCCGGTCTCATTCCACTGCCGTGGCATGCCGCCTACAGCGCCAGCAAATACGGATTGCGCGGAGCCTCGGAAGTCCTGCGCTACGACCTCAAGCGGCACGGCATCGGCGTCAGCCTCGTCGTACCGGGCGGGGTCAAGACCGGCCTGGTGAACACCGTGGAGATCGCGGGCGTCGACCGCGAGGATCCGCGAGTGCAGAAGCTGCAGCATCGATTCGAGAAACGCGCCGTCGAACCCGATGTGGTGGCGGACGCGATCATCACGGGAATCGTCAAGAACCGCTATCTGGTCTACTCGTCCAACGACATTCGCTTCGGGTACTGGTGGGCTCGAAAGTTCGCGCCGCCCTACGAGTTCGTGCTGCAGAAGGCCAACGACCAGTTCGGGAAATTGCTCAAGAAGTCATAGGTCGACGTCCAGACGCCGTGCGCCCGGTCCACTACCTGCCAACTCGTCGCCCGGATTGGCGAGCGCGCAACTGGAGAGCGACAGGCAGCCGCACCCGATGCATCCCGTCAGATCGTCTCGGAGCCTGACGAGTTGCTCGATGCGGCGGTCCAGGTCGGCATGCCAGTGGCCCGAGAGCTTGGCCCAGTCGCGTTTGGTGGGTGTCCGCTCCTCCGGGAGGTCGGCCAACGCGTCGCGAATGCGTGACAATGGAATGCCGACCTTCTGCGAGATGCGGATGAACGCAACGCGCCGCAGAGTGTCGCGGTGGTAGCGGCGTTGGTTTCCCGACGTGCGTCGGCTGGTGATGAGGCCCTGCTTTTCGTAGAAGTGCAAGGCCGACACCGCAACTCCGCTGCGCTCGGACAGTTGGCCTGGGCTCAGTTCACGTACTTTCCAGTCGGGCATCGGCATACCTCGACATTACTTGCGCTTACAGAACCTCGTGCACCTTGTCGGCAGGCCGAGCGAGCACGGTGCCCTTGTCCGTCACGACGATCGGACGTTCGATGAGGATGGGGTGTTCGACCATTGCCGCAACGAGAGCCTCCTCGGATGCATCCTTCAAACCGAGTTCCTTGTAGAGCGCCTCTTTTCGACGGATCGCCTGAGAGGCCGTCAGGCCCGCGTCGTCGAGAATCTTGCGCAGGCCGTCCTTGGTGGGCGGAGTCTCGAGGTACTTCACGACGGTCGGCTCGATCCCCGCTTCCTGGATGGCCTTCAATACGGTGCGCGAGGTGTTGCATCGGGGATTGTGGTAGATGGTCGCAGACGAAGTCATGGACATAGATAGTGCCACTGTTTGTGGTCCGAGTCGGTCGGGTAGTCGAGTGCAATGACTGATCGACGAGTAGTGATCGCAGGCGGACACGGCAAGATCGCGCAGCACCTTATTCAGGTTCTCACGGCACAGGGCGATCGAGCGGTGGCATTGATTCGAAATCCCCATCATGTCGACGCCGTGACGGCGTTGGGCGCACTTCCCGAGGTCGTGGACCTCGAAAGCGCATCGGTGGACGACGTCGCTGCCCTGCTGCACGACGCCGATGCCGTGGTCTTCGCAGCGGGCGCCGGCCCGTCCGGCGGCGTAGAGCGCAAGGACACCGTCGACAGGGCGGCGTCGGTGTTGCTGGCCGACGCGGCAGAGAAGGCGGGTGTTGCTCGGTTCGTGCAGATCAGCTCGTTCGGAGCGGGTGAGCCGGTTGCGGACGACGCCGAAGACACCTGGAAGGCCTACATCGCTGCGAAAACGGCGGCCGAGGAAGACCTGAAGTCCAGGCAGAAGTTGGACTGGACCATTGTGCGTCCCGGTGGATTGACGGACGACGAGCCGACCGGCCACGTCACATTGACGGCGCCGCCGCTGGAGCGTGGGACGGTTCCGCGCGCTGACGTCGCTGCCGTCATCGCAGCGCTGATCGAAGCTCCGGCCGCCGCAGGCAAGACCCTGATGTTGACGTCGGGCGATACCACCGTGGAGGACGCTGTCTCCGCGGCCTAGTCGCGTGGGTGCGTGATAGAAAGTCCAGCATGCGCATCCACGTCGACCCTGCGTCCGGGACTCCGTTGTTCGAGCAGGTCAGGTCGGGGATTCTCGATCTGGTACGCAGCGGGGAACTGGTCGCGGAGACCAAGATTCCGACGGTGCGCGGTCTGGCCGAGGAACTGTCCATCGCTCCGCACACCGTTGCGAAGGCGTACAAGGAACTCGAGGCGCAAGGCGTCATATCCGCTCGCGGGCGTCTGGGGACGTTCATAGCCTCCGGTGGTGACCCCACCGAGGACAATGCGGCGCGCGCCGCGCGCAGGTACGTGACCGAGCTGCGTGCCCTCGGTCTGTCCGACGACAGGATTCGGAGCCATGTCGATACCGCACTAAGTTGACGCTTCAACATAACTGTGCCAGGGTAGGCCCGTTCCCATTTGCCGTGCCCGAAGGATCTGACATGAACTCGACCATCTTCCGCGACATCGCAACTCTCGTTGCCCGAATCGGCCTGGGCATCGTGTTCATTGCCCACGGGTGGCAGAAGCTCAACACCAACGGCCTCGACGCAACCAAGGCCGGCTTCGAAGGTATGGGCGTGCCGTTGCCCGCAGTCTCCGCGTACTTCGCCACCTTCGTCGAACTGATCGGCGGCGTGGCGCTGGTAGTCGGCATCTTCACCCCGATCATCGGCATCCTGCTGTTCCTCGACATGCTCGGCGCATTCCTGTTCGTGCACTACGACCTGGGTGTGTTCGTCGCCGAAGGTGGCTACGAGCTCGTCGTCGCACTCGGCGTCGCCTCCCTGTTGATCGCTGCGGTCGGTGCAGGACGCTTCAGCCTCGACGCCGCAACCGGCGGCCGGACGAGCTTCGCGAAATCGCGCGCCTGACCCCTGTGCTCGACCCGAACCCTGGGACCTACTCGGAAATTCGCCACGCCACCACGGTGTTAGTGCTTCACTTCACCTATGGCAACGAATACCGAGCGGTCCCAGGGTTCCGTCGTTTCCGGCTCGACACCGCACCCACCGCGGACGGACTACCTGGTGTTCGGTACCACCGCGGCGATAACCGCCGCCATTCTGGTGTGGGGTCTGCTCGCCGCCGACTCGCTCGAATCCACGACGTCCTCGATCCTGAGCTGGCTGGTGACCAACATCGGGTGGCTGTTCATCATCGCGGCCTCGGGGTTCGTCGTGTTCTCGATCTACCTCGCAGTCAGCAAGTTCGGCAAGATCCCGCTCGGACAAGACGGCGAGAAGCCGGAATTCAAGACCGTCAGCTGGATCGCCATGATGTTCAGCGCCGGCATGGGGATCGGATTGATGTTCTTCGGCGTCGCAGAACCCCTCTCTCACTTCGTCTCTCCGCCACCGGGATCGGACGGCACCGTCGGGGCTGCGATGGCCACGACAATGTTCCACTGGAGCCTGCATCCGTGGTCCATCTACGCAGTGGTCGGCCTCGCCGTGGCCTACGGGACGTATCGACGCGGCCGCAAGCAGCTGATCAGTTCGGCGTTCATCCCCTTGCTCGGGCGCCGCGCGGAGGGCCCCATCGGCAAGGTCATCGACATCCTCGCGATCTTCGCCACCATGTTCGGCACTGCAGCGTCGCTCGGCCTCGGCGCACTTCAGATCGGCTCGGGATTCCAGGTTCTCGGCTGGCTGGGGGAGGCGGGCACGCTGTTGCTCGTCGCGATCGTGGCACTGTTGACGCTCGCATTCGTCGCCTCGGCCGTCTCTGGCGTCGCGAAAGGCATCCAGTGGCTGTCCAACATCAACATGGTGCTGGCGTTGGTTCTCGCGGTCTTCGTCTTCGTCCTCGGACCGACCGTGCTGATACTCAATCTGATTCCGACGACCATCGGTGACTACGCCAGCCAGCTCGTGCACATGTCGGCTCGGTCCGCAGCGGCCGGCGACGGCGGCGAGACCGCCACCTGGCTGTCGTCGTGGACCATCTTCTACTGGGCGTGGTGGGTGTCCTGGACGCCGTTCGTCGGTATGTTCCTCGCACGAATCAGCCGCGGCCGTACCGTCCGTGAGTTCGTCATCGGCGTGATCCTCGTTCCCAGCACGGTCAGCCTGGTCTGGTTCTCGATCTTCGGTGGCGCCGGGATCGCCGAACAACAGAACGGAATCGATCTCGCCGGCCGGGACAGCAGCGAGTCCCAATTGTTCGGAATGCTCGAAAACCTTCCCGTCGCCGGGATCTCGAGTGTGCTGGTGATGGTGCTCGTGGCCATCTTCTTCGTCTCCGGAGCCGACGCCGCATCGATGGTGATGGGCACGCTGAGCCAACGCGGAAGTCAGGAACCGAGCAGATGGATCGTCGTGTTCTGGGGCGTGCTGACCGGCGGGATCGCCGCGCTGATGTTGTGGACCGGAGGTGCCGACGCATTGAACGGTTTGCAGACCATGACGATCATCGCCGCCGCGCCGTTCGTGCTCGTGATGATCGGGCTGTGCGTCTCGCTCTACCGCGACCTCTCCCGCGACCCCCTTGTGAGTGGAACTCGGACTCCGGGTCGCTCCGCCGGCTCCGCTCCAGGCCTCCGTTTCCGCTCACGTGCGGGGAAAGGGGCCTAACGCCAGGACGGCAACCAGAGCTGCTGCTGCCACAGATCAGGAGTGATGGGCATTCCCGTCAGGATCGGCCACAACCAGATGAAGTTCGCCACGACGAGTGCCACGTAGAGGCACACGAGCATCAGCCCCGTGCCACGCCGCTCCGCCGACGCGCGCGCCCGGCCGATGATCTGCCCCAGAATCAGTGCGAATCCCATGACCATGAACGGCGCGAGCGCGACAGCGTAGAAGTAGTACATCTGTCGATCCAGCGTGGCGAACCACGGCAGATACGCCGCGCCGTAGCCGGTCAGCACGACGGCGAATCGCCAGTCCCGACGGACCAGCATCATCCACAGACACCACAGCAGCATCGGAACCGCGAGCCACCACATGGCCGGGGTGCCGATGAGCATGATCGCCTTGACGCACGAGCTCGCCGAGCAACCCTGAACGGTGTCGCCCTCGGCGAAGTAGTACAGCATCGGCCGCAGACCCATCGGCCACGTCCACGGCTTCGACTCCCACGGGTGGACGTTGCCCGCGGAGTTCGTCAGACCCGAGTGGAACGTGAGCACGTTTCCGCTGTAGTACCACAGCGAGCGCAGCGCAGCGGGCACGAACGAGAACGGCCCGTCCGTGCCGATCTGGTTGCCGACGGCATGCCGGTTCACGCTGGTCTCGCTGGCGAACCACCCTGCGTAGGTGCACAGATACACGATCAGCGGGATCACCACCAGCGCGTAGAGCGCAGGACCGATGTCGCGCACTGCCGTGCCGATCCACGGCCGCTGCACCCCGCTCGCACGCCGTGCCGCGAGGTCGAACGCGACCGACAACAACCCGAAGAACACGATGAAGTAGATCCCGGACCACTTGGTTCCGCACGCCAGACCCAACAGGATGCCCGCGCCGAATCTCCACCAGCGCACCCCCATTCGCGGGCCGTACACGCTGGCGGCGATGCGACCCTCCGCCCGGACCTTCGCCATGCGTCGTCGAACGTCGTCTCGGTCGACGACCAGACATCCCATCGCGGCCGTGACGAAGAACGCCAGAAAGATGTCCAACATCCCGATGCGCGACGAGACGAACGTGACGCCGTCGACGGTCAGCAGAATGCCGGCGATCGCACCGACCAGAGTCGAGCGAGCAAGACGCCGCACGATCCGAATCACGATCAGTACCAGTAGAGTTCCCGCAACCGCCGCGGAGAACCGCCAGCCCCACCCGTTGTAGCCGAAGAGCGCCTCGCCGACGGCGATCAACTGCTTTCCGACCGGAGGATGAACCACCAATCCGTACCCGGGGTTGTCCTCGATCCCACCACCGGTGAACACCTGCCAGCCCTGCGGCGCGTAATGCTTCTCGTCGAACACCGGAGTACCGGCATCGGTGGGGTAGCGCAGCATCGCGAACCGCGTGACGGCCGCGAGCGCAGTGATCACCAGCGTGACGATCCAGCCCCGCCGACGATCGGTGTCGCGGTAGTAGTCGGCAGCGGGTGTACTCGGCCCCGGACTGACTACGTATCGCTCGGTCGACTCGCGTAGGGCCACACACCGATCGTAGGGGGCGAGGCCCGGTGGAGAAGAATGGGCGCCATGCTGATCCTTGCCGCAACACCGATGGGCGATCTGGGTGACGCGTCCCAGCGACTCCGCGACGCCTTGGCCACGGCCGACGTCGTCGCAGCCGAAGACACCCGCCGGACGAAACAACTGGCCTCGGGGCTCGGGGTCGCCATCACCGGCAAGATCGTCAGCTTCTACGACCAGGTGGAAACGTCCCGGCTTCCCGGACTGGTCGACGCTGTCCGCGACGGCAAGTCCGTCCTGCTCGTCACCGACGCCGGAATGCCGTCGGTGAGCGATCCCGGCTACCGACTCGTCGCCGCATGCGTCGACGCCGACCTACCGGTGACGTGCCTACCCGGCCCGTCCGCCGTCACGACCGCCCTGGCGCTCTCCGGACTGCCCGTCGAACGCTTCTGCTTCGACGGCTTCCCCCCGCGCAAACAAGGCGGCCGACGCCGATTCTTCGAAACCCTGGCCACCGAATCGCGCGCCTGCGTCTTCTTCGAGGCCCCTCATCGCCTCTCCGACTGCCTCGCCGACGCCGTCGCGGTACTCGGTCCCGACCGCCGCGCCGCGGTCTGCAGAGAGCTCACCAAGACCTACGAAGAGGTCAAGAGAGGCACCCTCGGCGAACTCGCCGACTGGGCCGCCGACGGCGTACGCGGAGAAATCACCGTCGTGCTCGCCGGAGCCGTCGCCGTGGCGTCGGAACCGGAAGACCTCATCGACGACGTCGAGGAGCTGGTGGCGTCGGGCATGCGGTTGAAGGACGCATGTGCCCAACTGGCAGTCGACGGCGTGTCCAAACGGGATCTCTACGAGGCGGTGTTGGCTGCGAGAAGCTCAGCCGACGACTTGCTGACGTAGCCCTTCGGTGGCGGCCGCGAGGATGGTCTTGGTGCCCTTCTTGACGAGGAAACCGGGGATCGGCATCTTCGGGTCGACCGTCAGCGAGAACGTCACGTGCGTTCCCTTGTCGGTCGGCGTGAGGGTGTACTCGCCGTGCTGGGACTTCTGCTGCGAACCCTCGACGAGGTCCCAGACGACTTTGTCCTCCGCCCAGGTGTATTCGACGGTCTGCTCGTCGTTGATCCCGAGGATCGATACCGACATCTTCACGTGATGCGGCTTGCCGTCGTCGAATCGGTCGATGATCTCGATCTTCTTGTGGACAGGCGACCACGCGGGCAGCCCTTCGACGTCCATGAGTACGTCCAACACCGCTGCCGGCTCGGCTGCGATGTCGACCTCTGTATCTGCTGTGACTGCCATGAGAAGAAAGGTAACTCAGGCGGAGTCGGCAGTGGCGGACATTGGGCTGTGGGCTTTGACGAATGCGCCGAATTTGCGGACCGCGCGGTGCGCTTCGGGCACGAAGTCCGCGGCCTGGAACACGTGTACCTGGTTGTCCCACACCTGAAGTTCGCAGTCGACGCCTGCTGCGGCGAGACGCTCTGCCATCAGTTCGGCGTCGGCGAGCACCATCTCCGTCGAGCCTGCCTGGATCAGGACCGGGGGTAGGCCGACGAGATCGGCGTCGACGGGTGAAACTCGTGGTCCCCGTTCGCCTTCGACGACGATGCGAGCGTCCACGCGGTCGGCGAGGACCGTCAGGGCGGGTACGGCTCCGGCGGGGAAGACTGCGCACTTCGATGCGTTGGCGTGCTCGAGCTTGCCACTGGGGTCCATGTCGGTCAGCGGCGACATGGTGGCGATACCAGCCGGTGTCGGTAAGCCGAGATCACGCAGCATCAGGGCGACCATGAAGGCGAGGTACCCGCCTGCGGAGTCGCCGGCGATGACGATCTGGTCGGCGCGGTACCCGGATTCCAGCAGAAAGCGGAAACCGTCGACGCCGTCCTCCACCGCATGGGCAATGGGGTTGCGCGGCATCATCCGGTAGTCGACCGACAGAACGGGGGCGTCGGCGCTGGCCGAGATGCGTGAGGTCAGCCGCCGGTGGCTGTTCAGCCCGCAACAGACGAACGCGCCTCCGTGCAGATAGAGCACCACGCGGTCGTTGGAAACGCCCTCGGCGCGGATCCATTCCGCATCGCACTCGGCGAGCGCGATCTTGCTGTGGCGGGTTCCCTTGAGCGGCGGAACAAGCATTCCCGCGTAATCGACGAGGCCCATCGGCCACGGAAGAGCGGACGTCTTGGACCACACCGTGAGGAAAGGACGAACCGTCAGCTGCAAATACGTCGAGAGAGCGCGCGAATGGATGCTGCGACCGTGCATGTCGAGCCTGGTGGGGACGCCTCTGGGCGTCGGCTGGGGCAGAGCGGTGAGCACGGTGGTCATCGTCCTCGCCTCCATTTCGCGTCTTCTTGGAACTCCTGGTAACGGACAATAACCCGTGACCTAGTCTGTCTAAACATGCGGTCGTGTTCGATGTCACACCGTGATCGAAACTAGGCGGAAAGGTGATCGCAGATGGCGCTCATGCCTGTTACCGAGTCCATGTTCTTGATCGCGGAGTCTCGCGAACACCCTATGCACGTCGGCGGGTTGCAGTTGTTCGTTCCGCCTGGTGACCCGCACGAACTTGCAGAAGAAATCCACAAACAATTCACAACGGGCGACGTCCACGAACTGTTTCGAAAACGTCCTGGCCGACCGGTGAACGTCATGGGAAGCCTCGCCTGGTCGAGGGAAGACGACATCGATTTCGAATATCACGTGAGGCGCGTCGTACTGCCCGCTCCGGGCCGGATTCGAGAACTCTTCCAATTCCTCTCCCTGCACCACAGTGCACCCCTCGACCGGTACCGGCCGATGTGGGAACTGCACATCATCGAGGGCCTCGCCGACGGTCGGATCGCGCTCTACACCAAGGTCCACCACTCGCTCGTCGACGGTGTCTCCGCGCTCAAGCTGATGATGAACACCCTCACCCCCGACCCGGACGACCGCACCGGCGTCGCCACGTGGGATCCGTCGCTGTTCAGGGAGAAGAAGCACAAGGAAGCGCCGGGGGCGCTGGAAAGGGTCTCCGGAGGGCTGTCCCTCGGTCGCAAGCTCGCCGGCGACATCGCGGACTTCGTGCCTGCCGCAGCACGATTGGGCGTACGCGCCGTCCGCAACGAAGGTGCGCAACTGCCGCTGCGTGCCCCGCGAACGATGTTCAACGTGCCGATCGGTGGTGCGCGACGCTTCGCGGCCGAAAGCTGGTCCATCAGCCGAATGAACGCGGTCGCAAAGGCATTGGACGTGACCCTGAACGACATTCTGCTCGCCATGTGCTCGGGAGCCCTACGGGGATATCTGATCGATCAGGACGCTTTGCCTGACTCGCCCTTGATTGCAATGGTTCCCGTATCGCTCCGCAAACCAGGCGAGGACAGTGGGCCGGGCAACTCGGTGTCCACCATCCTGTGCAATCTCGGTACACACCAACCGGATCCGCTCGACAGGCTCGCCACCATCACCGACTCCACCGTCAAGGGCAAGGACATGATGCGAGAGTTCAACACTCTCGAATCACTCGCCTTCGGCGCCGTCACCATGCTGCCATTGCTCTTCGGACCGGTACCCGGTTTCGTCAACAACACCCCGCCGCCGTTCAACGTCATCATCTCCAACGTCCCTGGAACGAAGGACGAACTGTACTGGAACGGCGCCAAACTCGACGGAATCTACCCGGCCTCCATCGTCTGCGACGGCATGGCACTGAACATCACCGTCGCAAGCAACGGCGACTCGCTCAACTTCGGTCTCATCGGCTGCCGCCGCAGCGTCCCACACCTGCAGCGCATGCTCACACACCTGGAGAACTCACTGGAGGAACTGGAAAAAGCCGTATCCGTTGATCCGGCGTAGTCACCCGCCCCCTGCCCTGTCTCGCCCGGCCCCCGTTCGGCATGAATGGCACATGCCAACTGTCCAGACGTTGCTACGGACCATCGATGCCCGAACAGGGGATGAGGGGCGAACCCTCAGGCGTCCTTCACCTCGTACTTGGGGAAGACCGGTGACGGTGCGGGCAATGGCGAACCCGGCACGATGCGGGTGCCGATGTCGGAGAACTGGTTCGCCGGGCCGCCGAGGAGTTCGAGGATGCGAGCGGCCGACCCCGGCATGACGGGCTGGACCAGGATGCCGACGATCCGCAGGACTTCGAGCGTCACGTACAGCACGGTGGCCATACGGTCCGGGTCGGTCTTGCGCAGCACCCACGGTTCCTGCTGGGAGAAGTAGCGGTTGGTCTCGCCGAGTACCGACCAGATCGCTTCCAGTGCCGTGTGCAGCGCTTGGACGTCGAATTCCCGACGGCAGATCTCGAGCAGAGCATCCGCGCGGGCCAACAGGGCTTCGTCGTCGGCCGTGAACGGCCCCGGCGTCGGGACCTTTCCTTCGAGGTTCTTGGCCACCATCGTCAACGAGCGCTGCGCGAGGTTGCCGAGCTCGTTGGACAGGTCGGCGTTCATGCGGGTGACGATGGCCTCGGCGCTGTAGCTGCCGTCCTGGCCGTAGGAGACCTCGCGGAGGAGGAAGAAGCGCAGCGGATCGAGGCCGAACTCGTCGACGAGCGCGAACGGGTCGACGACGTTGCCGACCGACTTCGACATCTTCTCGCCCTTGTTGTTCAGGAATCCGTGGACGAACACGCGCTTCGGCAGTTCGATGCCCGCGGACATGAGGAACGCCGGCCAGTACACGGTGTGGAAGCGCGTGATGTCCTTGCCGATGATGTGCAGGTCGGCCGGCCAGTACTTCGTGAACTTCTCCGACGAGCCGTCCGGGTAGCCGACGCCGGTGAGGTAGTTGGTCAGGGCGTCGACCCAGACGTACATGACGTGCTCGGGATCGTTCGGGACCTGGACACCCCAGTCGAACGTGGTGCGCGAGATCGACAGGTCCTTCAAACCGCCCTTGACGAAGCTGACGATCTCGTTGCGCCGAGTGTTGGGCGCGATGAAGCCCGGGTTGGTCTCGTACAGCTCGAGCAACTTGTCCTGGTACGCCGACAGCTTGAAGAAGTACGTCGACTCCTCGGTCCACTCCACCGGCGTGTTCGTCTCGGTGGCGACGCGGGTCCCGTCGTCGGCGACGGTCGTTTCGCCCTCGGTGTAGAACGCCTCGTCGCGTACCGAGTACCACCCGGAGTACGTGTCCAGGTAGATGTCACCGCGTTCGACCATCTTCGACCAGATCGCCTTGCTTGCCTCGTGGTGATCGGCGTCCGTCGTGCGGATGAATCGGTCGTAGGAGATGCCGAGCGTCTCGTCGAGCTTCTTGAACACGTCGGAATTACGTGTCGCGAGGTCGCGGACGTCGATGCCTTCCTTGACGGCCGTCTGCTGCATCTTCAGGCCGTGCTCGTCCGTGCCGGTCAAGAACATGACGTCGTATCCGTCGAGTCGCTTGAATCGAGCGATCACGTCCGTCGAGATGTACTCGTATGCGTGGCCGATGTGCGGGACACCGTTGGGGTACGCAATGGCGGTCGTGACGTAGAAGGTGGGCCGTGAGGCATCAGCTGGCGCAGTCATGGTGCGCCTACTCTATCGACGTGAGTAGAGAACGTCCTGCACCACCTTTGCCGGAGGCGCTGTCGCCACTAGTCGACGCGCACACACACCTCGATGCCTGCGGCGCATCCGACGCCGCGAGCGTGGCCGAGATCCTGGATCGGGCCGAGTCCGTCGGCGTCGGGAGAGTCGTGACCGTCGCCGACGACCTCGAGGCCGCGCGCTTCGCCGTCGACGCCGCGAACTGGGATTCGCGGGTCTGGGCGGCCGTCGCGATTCACCCCACGCGGGCGAACGTGCTGGACGACGACGTCAAGGCGGAAATCGAGCGGTTGGCGTCGGATCCGCGGGTCGTGGCCGTCGGCGAAACGGGGCTCGACTACTACTGGCCGGGCAAGCTCGACGGATGCGCGACCGTCCCCGAGCAGCAGGACGGTTTTCGCTGGCACATCGACCTCGCGAAGCGGCTCGGTAAGCCGTTGATGATCCACAACCGCGAGGCCGACGACGACCTGCTGTCCGTGTTGAAGGACGAGGGCGCGCCGGAGACGGTGATCTTCCATTGCTTCTCCTCGGGTCCGGACACCGCGCGAGCGTGCATCGATGCGGGCTACGTGCTCAGCCTGTCCGGCACGGTCAGCTTCAAGAACGCCCATGCACTGCGCGAAGCGGCCGTGCTCATTCCCGACGGTCAGCTTTTGGTCGAGACCGACGCACCGTTCCTGACGCCGCATCCGTTCCGCGGTGCACCGAACGAGTCGTACTGCCTGCCGTACACAGTGCGTGCCTTGGCGGACATCCGCGGCGACGATCCGGACGAGCTGGCGTCGCACGTCACTGCCAACGCCGAGCGGGTCTACGGCCTCGGTTGACGCAGCGGCCCATCCATTGACCGAACGCCACATTCGCTCCGGTGACCGAATGTGACATTCGCTCCGGTGAGGGCGAGCAGAGTTGCGGTAGCTCCATCAATTCGTTACCGTACCGTGATCCAGCCGACGGGCTCCGCCCGAAGAACTCAGGAATTGCTTGTGTCCAGTATTGCCCGCCTGAACTCCTCCAGGTCCACGATGTTGTACCTGGTGGTCGCTGCGCTGCTGGCCACTCTGATCGTCGGGGGCGCCACCGCGGTCGCACGTCACAAAACGGTGACGATCGACGTCGATGGCGAAATGATCACGCTCAGCACCATGACGGGAGACGTCAACGGTGCTCTGCAGGCCGCAGGCTACGAAACAGGCGACAAGGACCTCGTAGCACCCTCGGGTGACTCGGAATTGTCGGATGGTGAGACGGTCGTCCTCCGTCGCGCTCGTGAGCTCAGCGTGACGGTGGACGGCCAGCCTCAGCAGATCTGGACGACGGCTCTGACCGTCGACGAGGCGTTGCAGCAGATGGATCTGGCCGAGGACGTGCACGTGTCCGCGTCGCGCGGCGAACGTCTTCCGCTCGAAGGCACCGAACTGGACGTGGCGCTGCCCAAGGCAGTGTCCCTGGTCGACGGCGCCGCACCTGCCGCACCGCTGACCCTGGCTGCGCCCACCGTGCGTGAGTTCCTGGAGGAAGCGGGCAAGCCGCTCGAGCAGGCCGACACCGTGACCCCCGCGCCGGACGAGAAAGTCGAGGACGGCACCGAGATCGTCGTCACCCGTGACCGTACCGAGACCAAGACCGAGACCACCGACGTCGAGCCTCCGGAGCAGCGCATCGAGGACCCGACGATGAACATGTCCAGGACCGTCGTCGAGAATCCAGGTTCGCCCGGCGTCTCCGACATCACCTGGGAAATCAACACCGTCAACGGCCAGGAAGTAGGCCGCGAGAAGGTCGACGAGGACATCCAGGTTCCCGCGCAGCCCAAGGTCGTGCGTGTCGGAGCGAAACCGGGCACCGAGGTCCCGCCCGTCGAGAACGGTGCGATCTGGGATGCACTCGCGCAGTGCGAGGCGACCGGCAACTGGGCCATCAACACCGGCAACGGTTTCTTCGGCGGCGTGCAGTTCGACCAGAACACCTGGGAGCGCCAGGGCGGACTGAAGTACGCCCCCCGCGCGGACCTGGCCACCCGCGAGGAGCAGATCGCCATCGCGTCCGTCACGCAGAAGTCCCAGGGTTGGGGCGCATGGCCCGCGTGCACCTCGCGACTCGGCTATCGGTGACGAACCATCGAGTGACGGGTGCGTAGAGTTTTCACAGTGTCCGAACATGTGAGAGAACCCGCGGCGCTGCTCGGACCCGCGGAAGTACGGTCTCTCGCCGCAGAACTGGATGTCCGTCCCACCAAGCAACTCGGACAGAACTTCGTCCACGATGCCAACACCGTCCGACGCATCGTCGCCTCGGCGGGTGTCGGGGGAGCGGACACCGTGCTCGAGGTCGGTCCCGGACTCGGCTCGCTGACGCTGGCGCTGCTCGATGTCGCCGACGCTGTGATCGCGGTCGAGATCGATCCCAAGCTCGCTGCCCGCTTGCCGCAGACGGCAGCCGAACGAGCGCCGTCACACGCCGACCAGTTGACCGTCGTCGAGTTCGACGCGCTTCGGGTCACTGCTGCGGACATTCCCGGTGAACCGTCTGCTCTGGTCGCGAACCTCCCGTACAACGTCGCGGTTCCGGTTCTGCTGCACCTGTTCTCGCAGTTGCCTACGCTGCGCACTGCGCTGGTGATGGTGCAGGCCGAGGTTGCGGACAGGCTCGCGGCGGACCCGGGAAGCAAGATCTACGGAATCCCGAGCGTCAAGGCCAACTTCTTCGGCACCGTCAAACGTGCAGGCTCCGTCGGACGTTCGGTGTTCTGGCCGGTGCCCAAGGTCGAATCAGGACTGGTTCGTATCGATCGGTATGCCGAGCCTCCGTGGCCGATGGACGACGAGCACCGCCGTCGTGTCTTCGCCGTCGTCGACGCAGCCTTCGCGCAGCGCCGAAAGACGTTGAGAGCAGCGCTCGCCGGATGGGCGGGTTCGCCGGCCGAGGCGGAGCGGCGTCTGCGTGAAGCCGACATCGACCCCAGTGCTCGCGGGGAAACCATCGACGCCGCAGCATTCGTGAGGTTGGCGGGCACTCGAGCCTGAGGGTTCACCCCTCCATCGCTCGACTGGCCCATTCATACGATCTGTCAGCTAGTGGGCGACATTCAGGCGCACACTCGCCAGATACCGCTCACTGAGAAGGCTGTGCCGCTGAGCCACTTTCAGGCATTCGTCGCGCAGTTCGGGCGGGTCGAGGACGGTGAACGGGGTGTCGAAGGCCGAGAGCCATCGTGCGATGGAGGCGAGTGAGTCACCGGACAGAATGAGTGTGCACGTGTCCTCCGAGCCGGATTCGAGAGTGCCCCACTGCTCGTCGACCATCGGTGCGATCGTTTCGATGGATGCCGCCAGCTCGATGCGTGCCTGCACTCGGCTGAAGGTGCGGTCGATTCCGGCGGCGACGAATGCCGCGGCCCCGCCGTCGGGAAGTGGTCGCGGGGTGAATCGTGGGCCGGTGGGGATCTTGGGTTCGAGCCTGTCCACGCGGAAGGAACGCCAGTCTTCGCGCATCAGGTCCCACCCGAGCAGGTACCAGCGTGCCCCCGAACGCACGAGGCTGTAGGGCTCGACTTCGCGACGGGCTTCGGTGCCGTCGTGGCGTCGGTAGTCGAACCTGAGGCGTTCGTGGTTGTGGCAGACCCCGGCGACGGTCGACAGCACCGTGGCGTCCACCGCGGATATCGCCGGGCGTTCGACGACGTCGATCCTCAGTGCATCGAGCCGGTGCTGTATGCGCGATGGCATCACCTGGCGCAACTTGGTCAGCGCGCGCAGCGACGCCTCCCCGATGCCCGCTACGGACCCACCTGCTGCGGACTGGAGGCCGAAGGCGACGGCGAGGGCTTCGTCGTCGTCGAGGAGGAGTGGAGGCATCTCGGCTCCGGCGCCGAGTTGATAACCGCCGCCCACCCCGGCCGTCGCGTTCACGGGGTATCCGATCTCCCGGAGTTTGTCGACGTCGCGGCGGACGGTGCGCGGTGTGACGTTCAACCTGTCGGCCAGGTCGGCGCCGGCCCAGTCACGACGTGTCTGGAGCAGTGACAGCAGCTTGAGCAGCCGCGCAGATGTTTCCCGCATGGGTCCGATGATGACAGGTATTGCGGACGGATGCTGTCCTCGAACCGATGCTCGATTAGTCTTGAACACCGTGCTCTCCGTTGTCCACAGTCCCGTTGTCGTTCGGGCTCCGTCCAAGGTCAACCTGCATCTGTCCGTGGGTGACCTCCGCGAGGACGGTTACCACGAACTGACGACCGTCTTTCAGGCACTCTCGCTGTCCGACGAGGTCTCGGTGGTGCCGTCGCAGGGGCTGAAGGTGATCGTCAAGGGCGCCGACGCGAAGAGTGTGCCGACGGACGAGCGGAACCTCGTGTGGAAGGCCGCTGTGCTTCTGGCGGACAAGGTGGGGCGTGAGCCGCTGGTCGAGATCACCATCGACAAGGGCATTCCCGTCGCGGGTGGAATGGCCGGTGGTAGTTCCGATGCTGCAGCGACCCTCGTCGCACTCGATTCCCTGTGGAAGTTGGACCTCTCGCGCAGCGAACTCAGCGATCTCGCCGCGCAACTCGGCAGCGATGTCCCGTTCGTTCTGCACGGCGGAACAGCGGTGGGGACCGGTCGCGGCGAGAAGCTGCTTCCGGTGCTGTCTCGCAACAGTTTCCACTGGGTGCTGGCGCTGGCCAAAGGCGGCTTGCAGACTCCCGCCGTCTTCGCGGAACTGGACGAGCTGAGGGCGAAAGGCGATCCGCCCCGGTTGGGTGATCCGGATGCGTTGATGCAGGCATTGGTGAGCGGCGACGCGCACGCTCTCGCTCCGCTTCTGGGCAACGATCTCCAGGCCGCGGCGGTGTCGCTCCTTCCTCAGTTGCGCCGCACGTTGCGTGCAGGTCTGACCGCAGGTGCCCTGGCCGGGATAGTGTCCGGGTCCGGTCCCACCTGCGCATTTCTCTGCGCCGACTCCGATACCGCGGTGTCGGTCGGTGCTGAACTCTCCGGTGCAGGCGTCTGCCGTACCGTGCGTGTCGCGAGCGGACCCGTTCCCGGCGCTCGTGTTGTCACTAGTGAATCGATTGGTTTCCCCTGATGGTCAATCTTGTCAATCTCGAAAACGTCTCCAAGTCCTTCGGCGTCAAACCGCTGCTCGACGGCGTCTCGCTCGGTGTTCAGGAGGGCGAGCGCATCGGTATGGTCGGCCTCAACGGAGGCGGCAAGACAACCACTCTCGAAGTGCTCGCAGGTCTCGAACCGCCGGATTCCGGGCGCGTCAGCCGTGTCGGCGGGCTGCGGATGGCCGTCGTGACGCAGCGTGGGGTTCTGCCGCCGGGATCGACCGTCGGACAGGTCGTTCTGGATCCGCTCGGCATGGCCGAGCACGAGTGGGCCGGTGATTCGCGGGTCCGCAACATCCTGACCGGCATCGGTATCGCGGATCTCGGTCCGGCGGGCAGCTCGGGTCTCGACGCCACCATCGACAACCTGTCCGGCGGCGAGCGTCGCCGAGTCGCGTTGGCGGCGGCACTGGTCCAGGATCTGGATCTGCTGGTGCTGGACGAGCCGACCAACCACCTCGACGTCGAGGGCGTGCAATGGCTTGCGGCGCATCTGGTGTCGCGACGCAGTGCGCTCGTCGTCGTGACGCACGATCGGTGGTTCCTCGACACCGTGGCCAACCAGACGTGGGAGGTCGTGGGCGGCAAGGTCGAGACGTACGAGGGTGGGTACAACGACTGGATCTTCGCACGCGCCGAACGTGCACGCCAGGCCGATGCGTCGGAAGAGCGTCGTCGAAACCTCGCACGTAAAGAACTTGCCTGGTTGCGACGCGGTGCTCCGGCTCGAACGTCCAAGCCCAAGTACAGAATCGAAGCCGCCGAAGCCCTCATCGCCGACGTGCCTGCTCCTCGAGACTCCGTGGCGTTGGCGTCCTTCGCCAAGCGCAGGCTCGGACGTGTCGTCATCGAACTCGAGGACGCTCGCCTCGAAACTCCCGACGGCCGTGAGCTGGTGAAGGATTTCACGTGGCGCCTGGCGCCGGGTGAGCGCGTCGGGCTCGTCGGCGTCAACGGTTCCGGCAAGACCACGCTGCTGCGTACCCTCGCCGGCGAGCTGGAACCGGCGACCGGCAAGAGGATTCAAGGTCAGACCGTGGAGATCGGTTGGCTGAGGCAGGAATTGGACGATCTGCCGAAGAACCTCCGCGTGCTCGACGCCGTGAAGGAAGTAGCCGAGCGAATCACCCTCGGCGACAAGGAGATCTCCGCCGGTCAGCTGGCTGAACGGTTGGGCTTCACCCCCGCCCGTCAGCGCACGCCCGTCGGTGATCTGTCCGGCGGTGAGCGTCGCAGGCTCCAGCTGACGCGTGTGCTCATGGCCGAGCCGAACGTGCTGTTGCTCGACGAGCCGACCAACGACCTGGACATCGACACGCTCCAGCAGCTGGAGGATCTGCTCGACGGCTGGGCCGGAACACTCGTGGTGATCAGTCACGACCGCTACCTGATCGAACGTATCTGTGATTCGACGTGGGCGCTGTTCGGTGACGGCAAGCTCACCAACCTGCCTGGTGGAATCGAGGAGTACCTGCGACGGCGTGCGGTGCTCGCGGCCGAGGCAACGCCAGATTCCTTGACGACCGGGGGGACGGCGAAGAAGGCCGTCCGCGACGCAGCCTCGGAGCGGGCAGCGCGTAAGGAGTTGAGCAAGCTCGAGAAGCTGGTGGTCCGGTTGTCGGATCGCGAGATAGCGCTGCACGCGGAACTCGCGGAAGCGGCCACGGATCCGAGCAAGCTCGTGGAACTCGACACCGAGTTGAAGAAGGTCCTGGCGGACAAGGACGTCGCCGAGGAACGCTGGATGGAACTGGCTGCCGAGCTCGACTGACCTACGTGAGCGGCTTCGAGGTGCCTGTGGTCAATCCGCGGGCTCCGCTCCTGCCCGTGCCCTACATTCCCACTCACATAGGGTGGGGTGCATGAACCCGACGCTGGTGCTCATGGACCCCGAGCGAGTCCGGCAATGGCTCGGCGGTACCAGGGAACGGTACGTCGCCGAGCGCGTCGCGACAGGAGAGACGCAGGCCGAGGCGGAAGCCAATGCGGAGATCTCCTACCGGCTCACTTTCCCCGGCGGAGTGCCCACGCCGACCCAACGCATCTTCGACGTGTTCGACGACGACGTGCGCGTCGGTTACCTGTGGATCGCTCCCCGAAACGACGCGGAACCGCTGCACTGGTGGGTGTGGGACATCGAGATCGACGAGGTGTTCCGCGGCAGGGGGCTCGGTCGGGCGACGATGAAACTGGCGGAGGATGCCGCACGGGCAGAGGGTGCTGTGTCGTTGGGGCTCAACGTCTTCGGTGGCAACGCCGTCGCTCGGCAGTTGTACACCTCGTTGGACTATCGAGAAACGTCGATTCAGATGAGGAAAGACCTATGACATCCGTTGTGCGTACCGCTCTCGGAAGCGAGTTCGAGAAGCTCCATCCTAAGGTGCAGTGGAGGTTCGGTCTCGCATCCGGAGACCACCGCTGCCAACTCGGCGTCGGTGTCATGGAGGAGATGCGGCACTCCAAGTTGATCCCGCCGCCGGTGTTGTGGCTCGGTGGAAAGCGTGGGCTGTTTCCCGGTGGGCGGGGGGTGGACGTACCGTTCACGATCGAAAACTATGCGTATGTCGACGCCGTCGGCCGCGAGACCATGGCTTTCATACGACGGTTTGCGTTCGTCGGATCACCTCAGGGGATGAACTCTGTGATGGTGACGCCCGCTCGTACGCCCGGCGCGGACTTCGCACTGGACTACCTCGGCTTCTCCTCGGACATGATTGTCCGGACGACGTGCTCGGTCGACTCCGCCGGTGGCCTCGTCCTGGAGAGCGGTGCACCGCGGGTACTGGGAATCAGCATTCCGCAGTTGGCGTCTGCCCTGACCTCCGCGCGGGAGTGGTGGGACGAGGACGAACAGAAACACCGGGTGCAGATCGACGTCAAGAGCCCGGTGCTGGGCACTCTGTTCCACTATCACGGCTGGTTCACCGCAGAAGAACGCGAGTGCGCTCCAGCCGACATTCCGGCCGGAGCACACCCGTCCAAGCTGGTGGAACGGGAGTGACCTAGCGGGTCAGCGGTAACCCTTGGCCGGGTTCAGCAGGTCGAGAACGATGGTCTGGCCGTTGGACCGGACGTGAATCTCGGGGTTCTGCAGACCGCCGGACACCAGGTACTCACCGAGGAGCTGCAGCAGCTCGTCCGGGCCGACGGACGTGTCAGGGGTGCGAATGTCGCCGGTGCGGCTACCGAGCTCGTTCTGGGTGAGGCGGCCCGCGATGCGCACGGACGCGACGCCCATGGCGGTACGGCGGTCAGGGGCTCCGCCGCGGCCGGCGGCCGTGGACGTCGAGCCCGACGAGTGGGTGGAACGGCCATTGGTAGGCAGGCCGTGCTCGGAGATCTGATCGCTAGTAGTCACTTCAACCTCGTTCGAATCCTTGGAGGGCTGCTTCGGCGTCGTGCTTTCGGGTTCTTGCTTCGTCTCGGCCTTCGATGCGGAGTTCTCGGTCGACTTCGCTGCTGCTGGGTCCGCAGCGGCACTGTCTGTCGCCGCGTCCGAGGGAGAGTTCGACTTGGACGCCGAGACGCCACTGGCCAGCTTGGGAGTAGGCGTGCTCAAACGATGAGCCGGCGCCTGGCCGATCTTGATTCCCGCCAGCGGATAGCTGGATCCCTGCGTCATAGCGAGCCCTGCGTCATATCCAACCCCACATCAGAAGCGTCAAACTCTACGATTTCCGAGGAAAACCTACTCGAAGTCCGTTCGGACCACCGAAGAATAACACTTCACCCGTTTAGGCGGAGATTTTCGAAGTACCGTTCGCCTTCTGAATGCGCAGCCACACCACGAAACCCCAGGCTACAAAGGCTGCATACACAAGATACAGAAATGCGGACGGGTAGAAACCGGCACGGAACAACAGCGGCACACCCACCACATCGACGCCTATCCAGATCAGCCAGAATTCGGTGATTCCCCGTGCCATGCCGAACGTCGCGAGCAAGGATCCGGTGAAGATCCACGCGTCGGCCCATTTGCCGTAGGACCCGAGATAGCCGAACAGTTGGGCGAACGCCGCGGTGCCGACGACCATCACCGCGATCATCGCGATGCGTTCCTTCGCCGACGCCCACCGCGGCAACACCGCCGTCTTGCGAGCCCGCGAGGTGCGCAGCCACTGCGACCAGCCGTAGACACTGACCGCGATGAACAGCAACTGCCGCCCGGCCTGGCCGTAGAGATCCAACGCCTGCGGGGTGTGGAAGGCGCCGCCGAGGAACACGGTGAACAGCAAAGCGTTCCCGATGATCCCCACCGGCCACGCCCACACCACTCGTCGCATCCCCCCGATCGCCGACGCCAGACCGAAACCGTTACCGACGATCTCGCGCCACAGGATGGGGTGTCCCGCGATGGAGACCTGCGCGTCGAGCAGCCCGAGGAGCACTATTCGCCTGCGGCGACGAGAGGCTCCAGCGTCAATTCGGGCATTTCCTTCTCGAGGTACTGCAGGCGCCACTTGTCGCTGACCAGAGCCAGCAACGCGCCGTCGGTACGAGTGAAGACCTCGACGCCGCGCTGGCGACCGAGTTCGACGGCGGATTCGGTGTCGGTGCGGCGTGCGACGGAGTACCCGAGTGGTTCGAGCCGCGCGTCGACGCCGAACTCGGACTTCATGCGCGCGGTGACCACCTCGAACTGCATCGGCCCGACGGCGGCGAGGACAGGGGAGGCGTCGCCGCGAATGTCGTTGCGCAACACCTGAACCACGCCTTCGGAGTCCATCTGTTCCACGGCGCGACGGAACTTCTTGTACTTGTCCGCGCTGTCGACGCGCAGGGCAGCGAAGTGCTCGGGCGCGAAGGACGGGATCGGCGGAAACTCCACCTTCTTGTCGGTGAAGAGGGTGTGGCCGGGTGCCAACGCGGTCGCGTTGACCAAGCCGACGACGTCACCGGGGTAGGCGTTCTCCACGGTGGTGCGTTCGCGGCCGAACACCGTCAGCGCGTACTTCGTCGTGAACGGTTTACCGGTCTGCGCGTGGGTGACCACCATGCCGCGTTCGAACACGCCGGACACGACGCGCATGAACGCCAACCGGTCGCGGTGCGCGGTGTCCATTCCCGCCTGGACCTTGAAGACGACGGCGCTGAAGGGATCGGTGACGTCTCGGACACCGCCCTTGACGTCGTCACGCGGGCCGGGTGCGGGCGCGAGAGCGACGAGCGTGTCGAGAATCTGGCGGACTCCGAAGTTCAGCATCGCGGAACCGAAGATCACCGGCGAGGTCTGACCTGCCAGGAACAGTTCCTGGTCGTGAGCTTGCCCGCTCGAGACGAGCAGTTCGCTCTCCTCGAGAGCCGTCTCCCATTCGTCACCCTCGCGGGCGGCCGCGGCGTCGGCGTCGAGCAATTCCTCGGGGGCGATGGTCGCGCCGCCCGCGGTTCGGGTGAACCGAATGTAGTTGCCTGCGCGGACGTCGAGCAGACCGCGGAAGTCGCCCGCGATACCGACGGGCCAGTACAGGGGCGTCGGCGTCAGACCGATGCGCTGCTCGATCTCGTCGAGAAGTTCCAGTGGCGACTGGCCGGGCCGGTCCCACTTGTTGATGACGGTGATGACCGGGATGCCGAACTGCCGGCACACCTGGAAGAGCTTGAGGGTCTGCGGTTCGAGGCCTTTGGCGGCGTCGATGAGCATGACCGCGGCGTCGACGGCCGTCAGGACGCGGTAGGTGTCCTCGGAGAAGTCGGCGTGACCAGGGGTGTCCACGAGGTTGATGACGTTGGTGTCGTCGACGGCGGCGTCGACCTGGTAGTTGAACTGCAAGGCCGTCGAACTGACCGAGATACCGCGCGCCTTCTCCATCTCCATCCAGTCGGAGACGGTGGAGCGCCTGCCCGCCTTGCCGTGGATCGCGCCTGCCTCGGAAATGACACGAGCGTGCAGCGCCAGGGCCTCGGTGAGCGTCGACTTACCGGCGTCGGGGTGGGAGATGACGGCGAACGTCCGGCGCCTGGAGACCTCGGCGGGAAGTTCCTTGTGTGCGTTCTTGGGGGCCGACTCGGCGGGCGCAGTGTTGGTCTCGACCGAATCCGGCGTACTCAAGCGAACCTCTTCTATTCACGGGGGCGGTGTTGCCGGTACCAGGGTACTCGTGGTCGTTCGTACGTTTTCTCGGGTAACGGCTCCGCGGGCATGCGAATTTCAATAGCGTGGGTACAGGTCGGACCGTCGGCACAGGAGATGAGTTTTGAGCAGATTCACCGAGGAGATGTTCTCGACGGCGCGCACGAGCAAGCGAGGGCTCGTCACCGGTGAGCCGGATCAGGCGCTGAGGCAGTCCTGGGGCGAGATTCACCAGGTGGCGCGGTCGATGGCGGGCGCACTCGCCGACGCAGGCATCGAACGTGGCGATGCGGTAGGCGTCCTCGCCGGCCAACCGGTCGACATAGCGCCTGCGTGTCAGGCGACGTGGATGCGGGGCGGATCGGTGACGATGCTGCACCAGCCGACACCGCGCACCGACCTCGGGGTGTGGGGCACCGACACCGAGACGGTCGTGAAGATGATCGATGCGAAGGCTGTCATTCTGGGCGCGCCGTTCGACGTCGCGGCGCCCATCCTCGAAGAACGCGGCATCACCGTGCTGAAGATCGACGACATGCGTGCGGGCCGGGACTGCGATCCCGTCGATACCGACGAGTCGGACATCGCACTGCAGCAGTTGACGTCCGGATCCACCGGATCACCGAAGGCCGTGCGGATCACACACGAGAACTTCTACGTCAACGCGTACGCGATGATCGACCGCATCAAGTTCGACGTCGACTCGGACGTCATGGTCAGCTGGCTGCCACTGTTCCACGACATGGGCATGGTCGGCTTTCTGACGGTGCCGATGCAGGTAGGTGCCGAGGTCGTCAGCATCACGCCGCTGGATTTCCTCCGGTCACCGCTCCTGTGGGCCAAGCTGATCCACAAGTACGGCGGAACCGTCACCGCAGCACCCAATTTCGCGTACTCGCTGCTGGCGAGGAGGCTGTCGCAAGCCGAGGACGATCTCGATCTCGACCTCAGCTCGCTGCGCTACGCCTGGAACGGCGCCGAGCCCGTCGACCCGGACACGATGGCGGCGCTGGCCGAGGCAGGGGCGCCGTACAAGCTGGATCCGCTCGCGCTCGCGCCCGTGTACGGCATGGCCGAAACCACACTGGCCGTGTCCATCCCCGACCCGGGTCAGGGGCAGGTCCTCGACGTCGTCGACGCCGATCTGCTCGAGGCGATGGGTCGAGCCGTCCCGTCGACCAAGGGCAATCTGCGACGCCTCGCGACACTCGGCACGATGGTGCCGAACCTCGAAGGCCGCGTCGTGGACAAAGAAGGCCAGGTCCTCACTCCACGCGGCGTCGGCATCATCGAGGTCCGAGGTAAAGCCGTCACACCGGGATACATCACCGTCGACGGACCTGTTGCCACACAGGACGAGGACGGGTGGCTCGACACCGGTGACGTCGGCTACTTCACCGAAGAAGGACTGGTCGTCGTGTGCGGCCGCGTCAAGGACGTCATCATCATGGGCGGGCGCAACATCTACCCGACCGACATCGAACGGGCAGCGGGCTCGGTACGCGGCGTGCGGCCGGGCAACGCCGTCGCGATCAGGCTCGATGCGGGGGACAAGAGGGAGAGCTTCGCGGTTGCCGTGGAGACCAACGACTTCCAGAATCCCGACGAGGTGAAGCGGATAGAACACGACGTCGTCCACGCCGTGCACTCGGAAGTAGGAGTGCGGCCCAGAACCGTTGCCGTCCTCGGTCCAGGATCGATTCCCAAGACGTCCTCCGGCAAACTCCGTCGATCCAACTCGGCGGGGCTGCTGGGCTGAGTGGGACCGAGTCAGCACCCTTTGTGCAGACTTCGCACGCCTTCCAGTGCGAGAGCACGCGTGCCAGCTCGGCAAAAACGGTGCTAGCTACCTCGGATGAACCTGGTTCTGCGCTGCTTCGAGGCCGACGCGCAGGAGTAGCTCGGCGGCGTCGGCGGCTTCTTCCACGATGACGCCGAGGTCCTTGCGTTCGGCCGAGGAGAAGGGTTTGAGGACGTACGACGCCGGGTCCATGCGGCCGGGCGGACGCCCGACGCCGACGCGCACACGCAGGTAGTCCTTGGTGCTCAGGTGCTGGGAGATGGAGCGAAGCCCGTTGTGGCCGCCTTCGCCGCCGCCGAGCTTGAGCCGGATGGCACCGAAGTCGATGTCGAGTTCGTCGTGGACGACAACGATGTTCGACGGCGAGGTGGAGAAGAACCGTGCCAAGCCTGCGACGGGTTGGCCGGAGAGGTTCATGAAGGTGCGGGGTTTGGCGACGATCACCGAACGGTCCGCGAGGCGTGCTTGGACGATGTCGGAGTTCGACTTCTTGTGTGAGGAGAACTTCGCACCGATCCGGGCTGCGAGCACGTCGGCGACCATGAATCCGACATTGTGGCGGGTCGTTTCGTACTGTGCCCCGGGGTTACCCAGGCCGACGATCAGGGCCGTATCTGCAGTCACGGTTGACCATGCTCCCATCGAGAAGGGTGAAACGAGAACGCGCCGCTCCCGACGAGGGGAGCGGCGCGTGTCGTGATGCGGGGCTGAGATCAGCTCTCGTCGGAGCTTTCCTCGGATGCCTCTTCTTCGTCGACGACGTCGCCGGTCGGAGCCTCTTCGCCCTCGGCTTCGAGGTCTTCCTCGGTCGGTGCCTCGACGACGTTGACGAGCAGGAGCTCGGGGTCGGAGATCAGGGTGACGCCGGCCGGAAGGGTCAGGCCGCCTGCGAGGATCTGGGTGCCTGCCTCGACGCCCTCGACCGAGACCTCGACGGACTCGGGGATGGACAGTGCGTCGGCCTCGATCTCGACGACGGTCGAGTCGGTGGTGACCAGGGTGCCGGGGGCTGCGTCACCCTCGACGACGACGTTGATCTCGACGGTGACGCGCTCGCCCTTGCGCAGGACGAGGAGGTCGGCGTGCTCGATGCTGCGCTTGATCGGGTGAACGACGACGGACTTGGTCAGTGCGACCTGCTCCTTGCCGTCGATGTCGAGGGTCAGAACGGCGTTGGTGCCGTCCTTACGCAGGACTGCGGCGAATGCGCGGGTGTCGAGTGCGAGGTGCTGCGGGTCGGTGCCGTGTCCGTACAGAACGGCGGGGACCAGGCCGTCGCGGCGTGCGCGGCGTGCAGCGCCCTTGCCGAACTCGGTGCGTACAGCAGCCTTGAGGTTGTTTACATCGTTCGACATCAGAGAACAGCTCCTTGAGATCACGGTGTGGGCAAGTGCTTCGTCGGGGCAGACACGAACGAGCACGGCCGAGGAGCCGAGCCGCGTCGATCACGGTAGTTCCTGTGCGGAGCTACCCTCGCCGAGACAACCCGGGAGACTCTACACGACCCTCTCCTGTGAGGGGAAACGTAGACCTGGGGGAAGGAGCGGAGCCTGCGGAGCGACCGGACTGCAAGGCTCCACTCACAAGGGTGGAGGCGATGGATCGGGCGACGTCGACGGCGTCGGCGCGAGCTCCTGCGGTGCTCATCACGACGGCGCCTTCGTGGATCAGGGACAGTTTCAGGCCGAGCTCGTCCGGCGCCGGCAGGCCTGCGTCCTCCGCGAGCTGTACGAACAGTGCTCGCGTCCAGTCCTTCTCGGACCGGATGACCTCGAGAGCCGGGTGGTCTGTCCCGCCGTACTCGGCGAAGGCGTTGACGAACCCGCAGCCGCGGTGGTTGTCGCGCATCCAGGCGGCCAGTGCGTCGTAGATGCTCAGAACGCGATCGGGTCCGGTGGGGATCGGTTCGAGATAGGCGAGGACGAACTCGCACCATCTTTCGAAACGTCGCTCGAGATAGCGCATCACCAGCCCGTCCTTGGAGCCGAACCGGTCGTAGAGCGTCTTCTTCGTCGTCCCGGCTTCGTCGGCGATGAGGTCGACGCCGACCGCGCGGATGCCGCGCTCGTAGAACAGTGCGCTGGCGACGGTGAGGATCCGCTCGCCCGCAGGCGTCAAAGCTTTGGTCATGTGTGCCTCCGATCACAGGTGCACTGCAAGTATACAGACCTGTATGGTTACCTCGTCGGTATGGACAAACTAGCCGCCATCGCTCTGGTGATTCTGTGGAGTTCCGGATTCATCGGCGCGGAAAACGGAACCGCCCACGCACCCGCGCACACGCTGCTCGGATGGCGATACCTCGTTGCGGTCGCCATCCTCGGTGCCTGGTGCTGGTATCGCGGACTCCGCACGACCTGGGCAGGGGTTCGCCGACAGAGCGTGCTCGGCTTCTTCAGCCAGTTCCTCTACCTGGCGTGTGTGTTCGGGGGTGTCGGCCTCGGAGTTCCGGCCGGCACGGCCGCACTCATCGCAGCCATGCAGCCCTTGGTCGTGGCGGGCCTGGCCGTACGTGTGTTGGGTGAGGGCTTCGGCGTCGGCAAGTTCGCGTCTCTGGCCGTTGGGTTCGGTGGAGTCGTCGTCGTGGTCGCCGGTGACCTCGGCGGTGAGGGTGCGCCCTGGTTCGTGTACTTGCTGCCTCTGGCGGGCATGGTGTCGCTGGCGGTCGGCACCGTTCTCGAACGCAAACTGCAGACGACGGAACCGATTCCGCTCGCAATGCTGATCCAGGCGTGCGTCGCGGCAGGACTGTTCATGACGTGGAGCGCGGCCCTGGGCGACGCAGCGCCGCCCGTCACGATCGGCTTCTGGGGCGCGGTCGCGTGGTTGGTCGTGCTGTCGACGTTCGGCGCATACGGCACCTACATGTTCGTCCTGCGCCGCAGCGGTGCCACGCGTGTCAGCGCCCTGCTCTACCTCACACCTGCGACGACGATGGTGTGGGCGCTACTGATGTTCGGCGACCCCATCACCTGGACGGCCGTGGCCGGGACGGCGATCAGTGCCCTCGCCCTGTGTGCATGGAGGCGACCAACTCGTCCAGCTGATCGAACGTCACGAAGTAGTGCGGGGATGCACGAATCACCGAGTCCAACCCCCGCAGGTTCATGTCCACGAGCGTCGAACGTCGATGGCTGACCGTCACGGTGATGCCCTTCGCGGCCAATTCGTCGCGCACGTCGGTGGGGTTCCTGCCGTCGACGGTGAAGGACACGATGCCGCTGCGGCGGTCGCCGAGGTCGTGCACGGTGACCCCTGCGACGGTGCGAAGGCCGGCTCGCAGGTGTTCTGCACGTGCGCTGACGGCGTCCTGGACTGCGTCGATTCCGATGTCCAGTAGGTAGTCGACGGCCACGCCGAGTCCGAGTCGGGCTGCGACGGAGCACTCCCAGAACTCGAACCGCGAGGCGTCGGGTGCGAGTTGGTACTCCCGTTCGCCGGTCCACTGTGCGCTGTGCAGGTCCAGTGCCGGTGGTTCCAGTGTTTCGGCGAGGCCAGGTCGGACATAGAGAAATCCGGTTCCGCGGGGCCCCCGCAACCACTTTCGGCCCGTCGCGCTGAGAGCGTCCACTCCGAGTTCGCCGACGTCCACTCGCACCTGTCCGATGGATTGGCATGCATCGAGCAGGACGAGCGCGCCGACTCGGTGCGCGAGTTCGGACACCTCTCGTGCGGGGTTGACGAGTCCACCGTTGGTGGGCGCGTGGACAAGTGAGACAATTCGGACGCGTTCGTCGAGCATGTTCTCGAGCGCGGCCAGGTCGATCTGCCCCGAGGGGTCGCTCGGTACGAACTCGACACTGGCGCCCGTCGCGGTCGCACGCTGCAACGCAGCTATCGCGTTGGAGGCGTACTCGACCTGGCACAGCAGTATCCGATCACCGCGTGTCAGCGGGACGGAGTAGAAGAAGTCGCTCCACGATCGAGTTGCGCTGTCGCTCAGAGCAATGCCCGACGGCGTCGCGCCGATCAACCGGGCAATGGAGGTCTTGACTGCCGCGAGGTCGGCCATGCGCTCGTTCGCGGCGCGGTAGCCACCGACGACTGCCTCGCGGCGGATGTGCGCGACGGTGGCGTCGACGACGGGGTCGGGCGGCAGTGACGACCCTGCGCTGTCGAGGAATATCGAGGACACCGCAGCCGGTGTGTCCCGGCGGATCCGATCGAGATCGAACATGTCGACGCCTTCCTGGTGCACTGCTGGGGAGTCGTGGTTACTGTCGTAAGCGGAGCCGGCCGAGTCGTTCCGCAGGCTCCACTCCCGCAAGGCTTTCACATAGGCTCGGTTTCGGGCCGAATTGCCTCGGGTAGGCGTGTGCAACTCGGGTAGTCGGGACGAACACAAGGAGATGGCAATGACGTCCACGGTCAAGTCCCGCGAGCTGAGCACACGGCCCGCAGCGGCGGCGTACGTCGAACGTGTGTGCTTCAAACTCGGCCCACCTCGGCTGATCGGTGCCGAGTTGGAGTTCTTGACACACACGCCGGATGGGGCGAGGCCCGCATTGGACTCTCTGGCTGCTGCCCTCGGGGAGTACGCCCCGCGAAACATCTCGTCCACCTCGCCCGGCCGTCCGCTCCCCGGCGGGAGCGTCGTCACCGTCGAGCCCGGTGGCCAGGTGGAACTGTCGAGTTCGCCGTACCCATCGGTGCAGGAGCTCGCGCGATCGGTCGACGCGGACACGCGTCGTCTCGAGTCGATGCTGAATGCCGCACGGATCGGTATGGTCTCTGTTCCTGCCGATCGTGATCGCGAACCCCAACGTCTGCTCGTTCTCCCTCGATACTGCGCGATGGAGGACAGGTTCACGACAATCGGCCCTTTCGGCAAGTTGATGATGTGCAATACCGCAGCCGTCCAGGTGAGCGTCGACGCCGGGCGGGACCGCGAGGATGTGGCGCGCCGGTGGACGATGCTCGAAGCTGTCGGGCCGGCTCTCGTCGCGGCGTTCGCGTGCTCGCCGACGCTACGAGGCGCACCGGCGGGGAGCTGGGCGTCGCAACGTATGCGGACGTGGCTCGAATTGGACAGCAGTAGAACGGAAGTGCCCAGTTCAGGCGATCCGATTGCGGACTACTCCGCCTGGGCGCTGGACGTCCCGCTGTTGTGCATCAGGGGCGAGGGCGAGAACTGGGAGGCCCCACCGGGGACGACCTTCGCGGACTGGATTGCCGACGCCGCTCGCGTCGGTCGACCACCGACTACCGAGGATCTGGATTACCACCTCACCACGTTGTTTCCGCACGTTCGCGCGTGTGGGCATTTCGAGATCCGCTACCTCGACGCGCAGCCGGACGGCCAGTGGGTGGTTCCCGCCGCGCTGTTCGACGCCTTGTTGTCCGGCCCCGATGTGATCGAGCGTGCAGGGCAGATCGCGGCGGAGACTGCCGGGCGCTGGGTCGATGCTGCCCGCGACGGGCTCGCCGATCCCGGTCTCCGTAGGGCAGCGGAATCGTTGGCGCACTTGGCCGCCGAGAACTCGCCCGATCACCGCGCACTGTTACTGGACCTTGCCGAGCGATGTCGTCGTGCAACGGCACCGACCGATCGGCACTCCACCGGAAAGGAATCGGCATGACGAGCACCGAAGAACTGCGCAGCACCGTCGAGCGGGTACTCGCCCGAAGTCGGGCGCGCAGCTCGGCCCTCACCGACGCCGTGGACGACGCAGACCTCACCGCCCAGCATTCGCCTCTGATGAGCCCGCTCGTGTGGGACCTCGCGCACATCGGCAACCAGGAAGAACTCTGGCTGGTGCGCGACGTCGGCGGGCGCGAACCGGTGCGGTCCGACATCGACGAACTGTACGACGCGTTCAAGCACTCCCGGTCCAGCCGTCCGTCGCTGCCGTTGCTGACGCCGGACGAGGCACGGGCCTACGTCGGGTCCGTCCGCGACAAGGTGTGGGACGTCCTCGCTGCCAGTCCGCTGGACGGGCGCAGGCTCGAACGCGACGGCTTCGCGTTCGGCATGGTGGCCCAGCACGAGCAACAGCACGACGAGACGATGCTCGCGACACACCAACTACGTACCGGTCCAGCGGTTCTCCACGCACCGCCTCCTCCCGCAGCGCAGACCCCCGCGGCCGGGGAAGTGATCGTCGACGGTGGTGTCTTCACCATGGGCACCACGCTCGATCCCTGGGCGCTCGACAACGAGCGACCCGCACATTCGACGTACGTCGCCACGTTCGCCCTCGATGTCGCACCCGTGACCAACCGTCAGTACGAGGAGTTCGTCGCCGACGGCGGATACTCCCGTCCGGAACTGTGGAGCGAACGCGGCTGGGCACACAGAACCACCGAGGGGCTCGTCGCCCCACAGTTCTGGGAACGCGACGCCGACGGCAGCTGGTGGCGTCGGGCATTCGGAGTGACGGCACCGATCAAGCCCGACCAGCCCGTCGTACATGTCAGTTTCTTCGAAGCCGAGGCGTACGCGCGGTGGGCAGGCAAAAGGCTCCCGACCGAAGCGGAGTGGGAGAAGGCGGCCCGCTTCGATCCGGCGACCGCGACGGTACGCAAGTACCCGTGGGGAGATGCCGAACCGACCGAGGTGCACGCCAATCTCGGTCAGCGGCACCTCGAACCGGCCGACGTCGGTGCGTATCCGGCCGGAGCGTCACCGCTCGGAGTGCAGCAGTTGATCGGCGACGTGTGGGAGTGGACGTCGTCGGATTTCGAGCCCTACCCGGGCTTCGAGCCGTTCCCGTACGCCGAGTACTCCGAAGTATTTCTGCGCGGTGATTACAAGGTCTTGCGCGGCGGATCCTTCGGGACCGACCAGGTCGCGTGCCGTGGCACGTTCCGCAACTGGGACCACCCGATCCGGAGGCAGATCTTCGCCGGCTTCCGGTGCGCACGAGATGTGTAGACATCTGGGCTATCTGGGGCCGACACGGTCGGTCGCCGACGTCATGACCGCCGGTGAGAACTCGTTGTTCGTTCAGTCCTGGGCGCCGAAGGACATGCGGGGCGGCGGCACGATCAACGCCGACGGATTCGGCGCGGCGTGGTGGGACGCCGACGGCGCACGCAGCTATCGCAACCCGATGCCGATCTGGTCGGACCCGGCGGTCGACGACGTACTCGGTGCGACGTCGTCGACGGCCGTGCTCGGAGCCGTTCGGTCTGCAACCGTCGGGATGCCGGTGGAGCGCAGTGCATGTGCCCCGTTCACGGACGGGACGTGGGCGTTCAGTCACAACGGGGTCGTGTTCGGGTGGCCCGACGCGTTGGCCGACCTTGCGTCCGAGGTGCCGCCGACAGAGCTCCTGGCACTGCCGGCACCGACGGATTCTGCTGCGCTGTGGGTGATCCTCCGGAACCTGCTGCGGCAGCACGATCCGGAGAAGGCGTTGCGGGTGTTGATCGCTCGCGTAGAGCTGTCGTCACCCGGTCCGCGCCTGAATCTCCTGCTGAGCGACGGCCACACGCTGTACGCGAGCGCGGTCTACCACTCGCTGTCCGTGCTGGACACGGGGGACTCCGTCACCGTGGCATCCGAGCCCACCGACGAGGACCCCCGGTGGGTGTCGCTCGCGGACCGAACGTTCGTCGTCGCCCGACCGGGGCATGTCGACGTCACAGATCTCGATTGAGGGGAAAACATATGGCTGACATTGCTCTGGACGTGCACATCTCACCCGAAAGGCTGCTCGACGATCTTCGTTCCGACGTGCGGTTGGGTATGACGGCGACGCCCAAATGGATCTCTCCCAAATGGTTCTACGATGCGCGTGGCAGCGAACTGTTCGAGCAGATCACCGAACTGCCGGAGTACTACCCGACTCGCACCGAGCGTGGACTGATCGAGGCACACGCCTACGACGTCGCCGAGCGGACGAACGCCGCGATCCTGGTGGAGTTGGGTTCGGGGTCCTCGGAGAAGACACGACTGTTGCTGAATGCAGGCATCAAGCACGGATCGCTGCGCAAGTACGTACCCCAGGACGTGTCTCCGACGGCACTCGAGGGGGCGATCGAGGTGATCGCCCGCGAGCATCCCGGGCTCGAGATCCAGGGGATCGTCAGCGATTTCACCGATACTCTGCAGAACCTTCCTGCCGACGGCAGCCGAACCATCGCGTTCCTGGGCGGCACTCTGGGCAATCTCATTCCCGAGGAGCGTGCGCTCTTTCTCGCCGACATCGCCCAGGCTCTGATCGCCGGTGAATTCCTGCTGCTGGGAGTGGGATTGGTAGTCGAGGAGAGTGTGGTCGTCCCGGCGTACGACGACGCGGACGGTGTGACGGCGCAGTTCAACGCGAACGTACTGTCGGTGCTGAACGAACGCCTGAACGCGAACTTCGATCCACAGCAGTTCGAGCATGTAGCGCTGTGGAATGCGGAGGCCGAGTGGATCGAGATGCGTTTGCGGGCTCGCACGGCGCAGGACATTCGAATCGAGGATCTCGATCTCGACGTCCACTTCGACGAGGGCGAAGAGTTACGGACGGAGATCTCGGCCAAGTTCAGGGAAAAGGGGATAGAAGCAGAACTCGTCGACGCGGGGTTCCGCGTCGACGAGTTCTGGACCGATCCGGAGAGCAGGTTCGCTCTCATCCTCGCCAGTCGGACATCACTCGGACAGCGCGACGACCGGTGAGATGGAGTTCGCTCGACGCGACGGCATGAGAGAGGCCACCAGCGCCAGCACTGCAGCCGACAGAACGGTTCCGGCGATGATCGCCCACGGCAGCGTCGGCAGGCCGATGCCGGATTGCGCGATGGAACCGAGCAGCGATTGCGCGGCCGCCCATCCGTAGACGATGCCGAGGAGAAGCCCGAAACCCATCGACGCGATCACCATCTGCGCGCTCTCGGACACGATCATTCCGCGGACCTGCTTGCGGGTGAAGCCGAGAGCGCGCAGCAGGCCCAGTTCGCGGGTGCGCTGCATGACACTGAGCGAGAGGTTGTTGACCATACCGACGGCCGCGATGACACCCGAGAAGCCGATCAATCCGGTCATGATCCCGACGGTCACCGTCAGCACCTGATCGAGCGATTCCTCGCTGAACTCGTGTCGCAGCATCGTTCGGTAGCTGTACATCGCGACGGCGAACGTCACCACCAACGTGACGCCGATCAGCAGACCCAGTGCTGTTCGAGTGGCACGCTCCGGGTACCGGGTTGCGTTCGCTGCGGCCAAGCGTGCCGACGGCGTGTTGCCGAAGAGCCTGCCGACTACGCGCAGCACCCACGGCACGATCCGGTGTGCGCCGACCATGATGCCGGTGAACGACGCTGCGCCGCCGAAGAAGGCAATGAGCACACCGGCAGGCGTCACCGCGCCGACGAGCACCCCGAGTCCCAACAACACTGCACCACCGGCGATGAGAACGATCGACAACGTGGTGCGTGCGGCTCGGCGCCGAGAATCCTCGGATGCAGCGGTCACGACGACGCCCGTCGCCTGAACAGGCGTCACGTCGAGGACGCGTTTGCTACCGATGTACGACGCCGCCCACGTGGTTCCCACGACGATGACGACCGGCAGCCCGACGAGTGGCTGCACCGTCGTGTATGCGACGTCGGGTAGCTTGCCTGCACCGACGGCGATCGCTCGGGCCAGGTGACTGCCGGCGACGCCCACCACCAAGCCCACCGCCGAACCGAACAGTCCGACGGACAGTCCTTCACGGGACACGGAGCGACGCAGTTCTCGGCCGGAGGCACCGAGGAGTCGTAGCAGCGCAATGGTCTTCGTACGTCCGGCGACGATCGTGCCGAACGTGTTCGCGGTGACGACCGACGCGACGTACAGCGCGAGAAGGACGAACACCATTGCGACGCTGTAGAGCGCGACGGCGACAGCGCCTTGTCCGTCGGTGCCGAAGATGTCGAGCAGGAATGACGTTGCCTGGATCAGCACTACACCGAAGAACGATGCGAGCGCTGTGACGAGGATGCTCGCACCGTGTTCACGACGCGGTGTCGACGCGGTTGCGGCCCTCACGCGACCTTCTCCATCGCCAGCATGTAACCGGAGATCTGCTCGGGCGTCGAACGCGCCCGCTCGTCGACGATTCGTCCGTCCGCCAGGAACACGATGCGATCCGCATAGCTGGCGGCCACCGGGTCGTGAGTGACCATGACGATCGACTGGCCGTACTCGCGAACTGCGGCCGCGAGGAGCGCGAGAACCTCACGGCCGGTGCGGGAATCGAGGTTTCCCGTCGGCTCGTCCGCGAAGATCAGGTGTGGCCGCGAGCCGAGCGCTCGTGCGATGGCGACCCGCTGCTGCTGTCCGCCGGACAGCTGATGGGGGCGATGAGACGTCCGTTCGCTCAGGCCCAGGGTGGCGATGAGTTGTTCCACCCACGCGGCTTCCATCTCGGTCGGCGCATGACCGTCGAGCTCGAACGGAAGCAGGATATTGGATCTGACGTCCAGCGTCGGGACCAGATTGAACGCCTGGAAGATGAAGCCGATCTGGCGTCGGCGAAGCTCGGTGAGGGCATCGTCGCCGAGATCGGTGATGTCGGTGTTCGCGAGTACGACTTGTCCGGACGTCACCGAATCGAGGCCCGCCATCACATGCATGAGGGTCGATTTGCCGGAGCCCGACGGGCCCATGATGGCCGTGAACTCGCCGGAGCGGATGTCGAGCGACACGTCGTCGAGCGCGTTCACCTGGTTGGTTGCGTCGCCGTAGCTCTTGTGGACCCGGTGAACCCGGGCTACCGGTGCTGGTGTTGTGGTCATGTCTGTAGAAACTACGAACCACAGGGGTGAAAAGAATCAGGCTGCAGTCTCTGCTTCGTACATCCAGAGGATGATCTGGGGTCGGTGCATCGGGGAGTTCAGCGCACCAGACCGTGTTCGAAGGCGTACACGACCAACTGGACCCGATCCCGCAGACCGAGCTTCGTGAAGATTCTGCTGATGTGAGTCTTGACGGTTGCTTCGCTCAGGAACTCCTGTGCCGCGATCTCGGAGTTGCTCGCACCCCTCGCCGCCAGGTGAAACAGCTCGCGTTCGCGTGCGGTGAGAAGGTCGAACTCCTTGGGCGCCTGCGGAGTTGCCGGGGTGTCGGTGAAGTGACCGAGCAACGCGGTCGTGGCCGACGCCGCGATCACCGAGTTGCCTGCGTGGACGGTGCGGATCGCCGCGAGCAAGAATTCAGGGTCGGCGTCCTTGAGTACGAATCCGCTCGCGCCGGCCTTGATCGCCTTCGCCGCACTCTCGTCGAGATCGAAGGTCGTCAGCACAAGGATCCTCGGGGGTTCGCTCGATGCCGCGACGATCTCCGCTGTCGCCGCAATGCCGTCGAGAACCGGCATCCGAATGTCCATCAACACGACGTCGGGGGAGACCTCGGCCGCCAACTCGACCCCGGCCTTGCCGTCGCCGGCCTCGCCGACGAACTCGAGATCGGGTTGCGACGAGATCAGCATCCTGATCCCGGCACGAAAAAGCTGCTGATCGTCGACCAGCGCCACTTTTATATGGCTCATTCCGCAGGCTCCATTCCTGTGAGTGCTCCGGGAATGTGCGCGACGAGTGTCCACACACCATGATCGTGGCTGGTCGTCAGGGTGCCGCCGGACAGGAACGCACGTTCGCGCATACCGATGAGGCCGTGCCCGCCTGTGGATTCGGATGCTGCTCGCACGGAGTTGCGCACGGTAAGCGTCGTGCCGGTGGGTACGGACTCGACGGTTACCGATACCGGGCGCGACGAGTCCCCGTGTCGCAGAGCGTTGGTCAGCGCTTCCTGCGCTATCCGGTACAGGGTGAGGTGGCCGCCGGCACCCAGGTCGGTGGCGTCGCCGGCGGAATCGAAGTCGATTCGCAGACCGGCCGCGCGCATCCGGTCCACCAACGTGGACAGGTCCTGCGATTCCGTGGCCGGAACGTCGTCGGTGTTGTGGCGTAGCTGGGCCAGCACGCCGCGGACGTCTCGTAGTGCATCGCGAGCGGTGCCTGCGATGGTGCCGAGAGCCTCGTCGACAGCCTCGGGATCCGCTTTGCGTGCGTACCGGGCACCGTCTGCCTGCGCGATGACGACGGCGAGTGAGTGCGCGACTATGTCGTGCATGTCGCGGGCGATTCGATTGCGCTCGTGTTCGACGGCAATATCCTGCAGTGCCCGTTCCTGCTCGATCTCGGCCAACGCGCGTTGGTGCTTCTCCTCGATGGACATCCGGTTCGCCAACGCGATACGCCCCAGAGCCCACGACAACCCAAGGACAGCCCACGAGGCAACCAGCAGGATGATCAGTTGCTGCGCGTAGTCGCCGACGGAGCGGCTGCCGTCCGGTGAGACGTTCGGGTCACCGACAAGGGTGAGGAAGGTAGCGGCGACGATGCCGCCGACGACGGTGGACACGAGACCGATCTTGCGAACGCGGTCCGAACCGTATGCAGCAGTGGCGAACAGCACGAACAGGATTGCAGTGTTGGCGCCTTGGGTGCCGAGCCCACCGGCCATCTGACCGATGGCGAAAACCCAGGAGATCGCCAGCGCAAGGGGAGGCGAGAGACGACGCAGTGCCAGCGCGACGCCGTAGCCGAGCAGGACGACAACGGCGAGCACACCGTTGTCTGCGGCGGCGGACGGAAACAGCACGGCCGTGAAGACGACGGCGAAGCCGACGTCGATGGCGACCTGATAGCGCGCTAGCGTCCTGAACACCCGTCCAGGGTACGTACCGCCGAGGGTCAGATGCGGCGACGCGCCTTCTCGAGCGCACCGAGGGTGGTGAGGACCGTGGTGCGCTGCTTCTCGAGATCCTTTCGGCGAGCGCGTGCCGGCAGGCTCTCCTGTCCCTCGAGCGCGCTGATCTGCGAGTCGACGTCGGTGAGCTGAGCGAGCAACTTCTGCACCCGCGACTCGAGCTCGATCATGTCGATGCCACTGACACCCGCCTGCTGCTTCTTGGGAGCGGCCGGCTTGCTCGCTGCAGCAGAGGAGGCAGACGACGAGCTTGCACTGCTCGGCGCCTGGCGAGGAGCAGCAACTGCAGCAGCAGCCCTGGGGCGCAACGCTTTGCGGACCGCAGCCGGATCCGGCAGCTTCTCGAGACGAATGCTGTTCAGCACGGCACGAGCATCACGAGCAGTGACGCGGTACTCGCGCTCCTCCTCGTCATCGGACGCAAGAGTGCCGCCGAGGGGGCGCAGACCGTACATGCCGATGAAGTGCTTCGCCTCGTCGATGACGGCTTCTTTTTCACGGCACAGGCCGCAACGCGGTTCGTTGCGATAAGTTTCGATCGAGTCGGTGCTTCCGCACCACACGCACCCGCCCGGAGTCCACCGGGCGATACGGACGGTAGAAGTTGCTGCAGGGCTGTCCATGGTTTGCGCGTCGATCACGACGAGTCATCTTAGGGTACAACGCAACCCGCCCCGCACACCCCCTCCCTCCCGAACTGCGCTTTCCATCACCGAAGTGACGAAGCTCATTTCAAGGGGCCGGGGTCTGCGGAGCGGGTGTAAAGAAACCGAACGTGATGTTCGGTCACTTGGGTGGACTGTCCGTTTGGAGCGAAAGTGGCGTTCGGTCCGTTAGACGGACTGAACGTGGTGTTCGGTCAGTTGGGTGGATCGTCCGTCTGGAGCGAAAGTGGCGTTCGGTCCCTTAGACGGACTGAACGCCACGTTCGCTCCCGAAAGGGCGGACCTGCACCACCGGAGCCTGCGGAATGACCTAGGCAGAGCCGTTGAACAGGCTTGTGACGGATCCGTTTTCGAAGACTTCGCGGATGGTGCGGGCGAGGAGAGGTGCGATGGACAGCTCGGTGAGGGTGTCGAAGCGCTTCTCGTCGGTGATGGGGAGGGTGTTGGTGACGACGACTTCCTTGGCTCCGCAGTTGGCGAGGCGTTCGGCGGCCGGGTCGGAGAGGACGCCGTGGGTGGCGGCGATGACGACGTCGCCTGCTCCGGCTTCCTTGAGGACCTTGACGGCGCCGGCGATGGTGCCGCCGGTGTCGATCATGTCGTCGATCAGGATGCAGGTGCGGCCTTCGACGTCACCGACGACGCGGTTGGACTTGACCTGGTTGGGCACCAATGGATCACGGGTCTTGTGGATGAACGCGAGGGGTGCGCCGTCGAAGCTGTCGGCCCACTTCTCTGCGACGCGCACTCGGCCGGAGTCGGGGGAGACGACGGTGATGTGTTCGAGGCTGTACTTGTCGCGGATGTGCTCGGCGAGCTGGCTGTGTGCGTGCATGTGGTCGACGGGGCCGTCGAAGAAGCCTTGGATCTGGTCGGTGTGGAGGTCGACGGTGATGATCCGGTCGGCGCCTGCGGTCTTGAGCAGGTCGGCGACGAGACGCGCGGAGATCGGCTCGCGTCCGCGGTGCTTCTTGTCCTGGCGGGCGTACGGGTAGAACGGCAGGATCGCGGTGATGCGCTTCGCCGACCCACGCTTGAGCGCGTCGATCATGATGAGCTGTTCCATCAACCAGGTGTTGAGAGGGAAGGGGTGGCTCTGCAGGACGAAGGCGTCCGATCCTCGGACCGACTCCTCGAAGCGAACGAAGATCTCGCCGTTTGCGAAGTCGCGTGCGGTCTGCGGGGTTACCTCGATCCCCAGTTCCTTCGCAACCTGCTGTGCGAGTTCGGGGTGTGCTCGACCCGAGAAGAGCATGAGGTTCTTCTGGTTGTCGATCCAGTTCGGGGTGGTCACTGCTGTTCGCCGTCCTTTGATTTTTGCGCGTTTGCCGATTCGGCCGCCAGAGCGCGTGCTGCAGCGTCCGCTGCGGCAGTGCCTGGACGCTTCTTCTCGACCCAGCCTTCGATGTTGCGCTGGGAACCAGCGGAGACGGCGAGCGTCCCCGGTGGTACATCGTTGCGGAGCACGGTGCCTGCTCCGGTGTACGCGCCGTCGCCCACTCGCACGGGGGCGACGAACATGTTGTCCGAGCCGGTGCGGACGTGGGATCCGACTACGGTGCGACTCTTGTTGACGCCGTCGTAGTTGACGAACACGCTCGATGCTCCGATGTTGGAGTGTTCGCCGATGGTCGCATCTCCGACGTACGTCAGGTGCGGCACTTTCGAGTGGTTGCCGACAGTCGAGTTCTTGGTCTCGACGAAGGTTCCGATCTTGGCGCTGTCCCCGATGTCGGATCCGGGGCGCAGGTACGCGAAGGGCCCGACGGTTGCGCCGGGCCCGATGGTGGATTTGTCTGCCTGCGTACGTACGACGGACGCGCGTTCGCCGACGACGACGTCGCGCAGAGTCGTGTCGGGTCCGATGACGGCGTCCTCACCGACGTGGGTGTTGCCGAGCAGCTGGACACCCGGCTCGAGACGGACGTCGGCGCCGACGGTGACATCGATGTCGATCCAGGTGGTTGCGGGGTCGACGACGGTGACTCCCGCGCGCATGTGCTTTTCGACGATGTGGCGATTCAGGACGGCCGTGACGTGGGCGAGCTGTACTCGATCGTTGACGCCCATCACCAGGTCGGGGTCGGCGAGCTGGGTTCCGTAGACGGGGAGTCCGCTGCTCTTGCTGATCTTTACGACATCGGTGAGATACAGCTCGTGCTGCGCGTTGGCGGTACTGAGCTTGCCCAGCGCAACGCGCAACGCGGTCGCGTCGAACGCGTAGACGCCGGAGTTGACCTCGTCGATCAGGACCTGCGCGGGGGTGGCGTCGGCGTGTTCGACGATCTCGGCGACTTGGTCGTCGTCGGCGCGGACGATGCGGCCGTACCCGTTCGCGTCGTCGGGCACGAACGTAAGAACCGTTGCCGCTGCAGGCAGCGGCGCGCTCAGGTGCTCGTCGAGCAGAGCCTTCAAGGTGTGTCCGTCGAGGAGGGGAACGTCGGCCGCGGTGACGAGGATCGTTCCCTCGAAATCGTCGGGTAGCGCGCTGAGCCCGCACTGCACGGCGTGGCCGGTGCCCAACTGCTGTTCCTGCACCGTGGTGACGATGGTGCGTCCGAGTTCCTCGCTCAGTTCGACGACGGATTCGGTGACACGTTCGCGGTCGTGTCCGACGACGGTGACGAGGTGATCGGGGCCCAGATCAGCGGCGGCGTGCAACGCGTGGGCGAGCATCGTTCGCCCACCCAGCGGATGCAGCACCTTCGGGGTCTTGGATCGCATTCGGGTGCCTGCACCTGCTGCGAGAACGACCACGGCGGTATGCAACGGCAACGGGGCTCCTCGGGCGACGATCGCTGAACTGGATCTTCAGGGCAATGTTTCTCGCTCCGCCGCCAGGACTCGAACCTGAACTATCTGAACCAAAATCAGAGGTGCTGCCATTACACCACGGCGGATCATTTCACCAGCGGTTTCTCCGGTCGCCGGTGTCTGCACAAGACAGACTACTGGCCTCGAAGCTCCCGCCGAGCGCAACGAGTCTCGCATGCGGGGTGGCCCGAGGTCGAACCGCTCCCGTCGATCGGTGTCATTCGTCCCATAAGCTCGGGTTTCGACGCTGGGAGACCGGAGGCCCGGTTTCGACGCCGGGGAAACCGGCAGGAGAACAGATCGCAGGGAGGTACGTCTTGTCCGAGCCCGAGAAGGCGCCGCGTGTCCGGATGACAGGAACGCAGCGTCGCGAGCAGTTGATCGAGATCGGTCGCTCCTTGTTCGCCGAGCGGGGGTACGAGGCGACGTCGGTGGAGGAAATCGCGGTCCGGGCGACTGTGTCGAAGCCCGTCGTCTACGAACACTTCGGGGGCAAGGAAGGCCTCTATGCCGTCATCGTCGACCGTGAGATGTCGACGTTGCTGCACATGGTGACTTCGTCGTTGTCGCAGAACCGATCGAGGGTGAGGGTCGAGCGGGTTGCTCTTGCATTGCTGACGTACGTGGAGGAGCGAACCGACGGGTTCCGCATCCTGGTCCGTGATTCTCCGGTCGCTGCGGCCGACGGCAAGTACTCGTCGCTGTTGAACGATGCAGTGAGCCAGGTCGGGCACATCCTTGCGGGAGACTTCACTCGTCGCGGATTCGATGCCGGATTCGCTCCCTTGTACGCGCAGGCGCTGGTCGGGATGGTGTCCATGACGGCTCAATGGTGGCTCGACGTGAGGGAGCCGTCGAAAGAGGTCGTCGCGGCGCACGTCGTCAATCTGTGTTGGAACGGTCTCACCAATCTGGAGGCCGCGCCCCTATTGGCCGGTGAATGAGGCGAGTATTTCCCCACGTGTCGGTGAAAGAGCGGGTAGGGTTTGGTTTGCGTCCATGAGACCTACTTCACAGCGACGCATGTATGTTGTTCGGACCATCTGTACGTTGACCAAGGTAAGAATGCCACCGAGTGGTACCGTTCGCTCGTAATTTGCGCAGTGGCAGTCGAGTATTGCGAAGGCGGATCCAATGGTCAGACAGGCACGCGCTGAGATCACGCGCGACACCGTGCTGTCGGGTGCCGCGAATGTGTTCTTGCGCCTGGGCTACGCGAACGCGAGCCTCAGCGAGATCATCTCTCAGTCCCAGGTCACCAAGGGTGCCCTCTACTTCCACTTCGGGTCGAAGGAAGAGTTGGCGCGTGCGGTCATCGACGAGGGCAATGCCCGGCTGACGGCGGCGTGCCAGCAGTTCAACGACGGACGTATCCCGGCGTTGGAAGCGGCCATCGGCATCTCCTACATCGTCGTCGACATGTCGGTCAGTGACCCGATGGTGTCGGCGATGCTGCGGCTCAGCCACCAGATCGGTGATTACCGGGGCACCCAGGGCAACGTGATGTCCGGCTGGAGCGAGTCGTTCAACGCTTTGGCGGCCAAGGCGATCAAGCAGGGCGACCTTGCGGCCGATGCGGATCCCGCGACCATCGGTGCCCTCGTCCTCGAGATCCTCACCGGCGTGCACATGGTCGCCGTCGCCACGGGCAACACGGAGGAACTTCCGTCACGGATGGAACGTCTCTGGTACTACCTCCTTCCGTCACTCGTGACGGCGGGCAAGGTCGAGTACTTCCGTGAGTTCGCGGCCCGGCGCGTCATCCGGCACTAGTTGCCCGTAGCTGGACGTATGTAAAGGACGCACGACGTCGGCGGTAGGATCGATCGCGATATCCATTGCGCCGATCTCGCTCAGGAGCCCCGCAGTTGTCTTCCGATTCTTCGCTTGCACTGTCGGGCCTCGCGCGCGTCGCACTGTCGGACTCCACGCTCGCCGCCGTGCGCGACGCCGTCGGAGCCGCTGAACGCACCCTCGTCGGACCCAACTCGTCGCGGCCGTTCGTCGCGTCCGCCATCGCCGAACGAGCGCAGGTACTCGTCGTCACCGCTACCGGCCGCGAGGCCGATGATCTGACGACCGAACTGCAGCAGATTCTCGGCGACGCCGTCGCACAATTCCCGTCGTGGGAGACACTGCCGCACGAGCGGTTGTCGCCGAGCGCGGACACCGTCGGCCGACGCCTCGAAGTTTTGCGACGTCTGGCCCGGCCGGACGACAAGGACTACGGCCCGACGCTTCAGGTCATCGTCACCACCGTCCGCTCGCTCGTGCAGCCGATGGCGCCGGGGCTGGGGGAGATCGAACCCATCGGCTTGCGCGTCGGCGTCGAGATCGACTTCGACGGGCTCATCCACCGCCTCGTGGAATTGGCCTACACGCGCGTCGACATGGTCGGAAAGCGCGGTGAATTCGCCGTTCGGGGCGGCATTCTCGATATCTTCTCGCCGACGGCCGATCACCCCGTTCGTGTCGAGTTCTGGGGCGACGAGGTCACCGAACTGCGCGCCTTCTCTGTTGCGGACCAGCGGTCTCTCCCGGACGTCGACATTCAGTCGGTCATCGCGCCGCCGTGTCGTGAGCTGATCCTCACCGAGACGGTCCGCGATCGCGCGGCCGCCCTCGCTGCGGACAACCAGGCGGATGCAGCGCTGGTCGAGATGCTGGACAAGCTGTCCGCGGGTGTTCCCGTGGAAGGCATGGAGGCACTGCTGCCGCTGCTGCAGCCCGGTGAGCTCCAGTTGCTCGCCGACGTGCTGCCCGACGGCGCGCACGTCCTTCTGTGCGATCCGGAGCGAATCCGCACGCGTGCAACCGATCTGGTGCGGACCGGCCAGGAGTTCCTGGAAGCGTCGTGGACGGCCGCGTCGGTCGGAGGCGCAGCCCCTCTCGATGCGTCGACGGTCAACACCGACAGTCTCGGCGGAGTGAGCCTGGATCTCGGGGCGTCGGCGTACCGCTCGCTCAGGCAGATTCGCGAATCCGCGCAGGCTCTGGGTCGACCCTGGTGGACCATCAGCCCTCTCGCGTCCGGAAGCGAGGACGAGGTCGCACTCGTCGTCGAGTCGGTCCCCGAGGTCCGTGGCTCCGAGGAGTTGCTCGCCGGCGTGTTCGCGATGCTCCGCGCACACGTCTCGACGGGTGGGCGCGCGGTCATCGCCGTCGCCGGAGCAGGCACCGCCAACCGCATCATCGAGAGGCTCGGCGAGGCGGAAGTACCTGCGGCGCATATCGAGTCAGGCTCCGAACCATTGCCGGACGTCGTCAGCGTGCTGTGTGGCACGTTGAACGAAGGACTGATTCTGCCCGACGCCCGGCTCGTGGTCGTCACCGAGAGCGACCTCACCGGAAACCGCGTCGCGGCCACCGAAGGGCGAAAGCTACCGGCCAAGAGGCGAAATCAGGTCGATCCGCTCGCTCTGGTTGCCGGCGACAGCGTCGTGCACGATCAGCACGGCATCGGTCGATTCGTGGAGATGATCGAGCGCACCGTCGGCGGCGCACGACGCGAGTACCTCGTCATCGAGTACGCACCCAGCAAACGCGGTCAGCCCGGCGACCGATTGTTCGTGCCGATGGATTCGCTGGATCAGCTCTCGCGCTATGTCGGCGGCGAGTTGCCGTCGCTCAGCAAGCTCGGCGGATCGGATTGGGCCAACACCAAACGCAAGGCACGCAAGGCGGTTCGTGAGATCGCCGGCGAGCTCGTGCAGTTGTACGCGGCGCGTCAGGCGGCGCCCGGCCACGCATTCGGTCCGGACACCCCGTGGCAGCGTGAGATGGAAGACGCGTTCGGGTTCACCGAGACCATGGACCAGATGACCGCGATCACCGACGTCAAGGCCGACATGGAGAAGGCGGTTCCGATGGACCGCGTCATCCTCGGCGACGTCGGCTACGGCAAGACGGAAATCGCCGTCCGCGCCGCGTTCAAAGCAGTTCAGGACGGCAAGCAGGTGGCGGTGCTCGTGCCGACAACGCTGCTCGCTCAGCAGCATCTGCAGACGTTCACCGCTCGAATGGCCGCATTCCCGGTGACAGTCAGGGGCCTCTCTCGCTTCACCCACGGCGCCGAGTCGAAAGAAGTCATGGCAGGTCTGGCCGACGGAACCGTCGACGTCGTCGTCGGCACGCACCGCCTGTTGCAGACGGGTGTCGTGTGGAAGGACCTCGGCCTCATCGTCGTCGACGAGGAGCAGCGATTCGGCGTCGAGCACAAGGAGCACATCAAGTCGCTCCGCACCCACGTGGACGTGCTGACGATGTCCGCGACGCCTATCCCTCGTACGCTTGAGATGAGCCTCGCGGGGATTCGTGAGATGTCGACCATCCTCACGCCTCCCGAGGAGCGCCATCCGGTCCTGACCTACGTCGGCGCGTACAACGACAAGCAGGTCGCGGCCGCGATTCGTCGTGAACTGCTGCGCGACGGTCAGGTGTTCTTCGTGCACAACCGCGTGAGCTCGATCGACAAGGCAGCCAAGCGCATTCGAGATCTGGTGCCGGAAGCTCGGGTGACCACCGCGCACGGTCAGATGAACGAGGAAACTCTCGAACGCACGGTGCAGGGCTTCTGGGAACGCGAGACCGACGTGCTCGTGTGCACCACCATCATCGAGACGGGCCTCGACATCTCCAACGCCAACACGTTGATCGTCGAGCGCAGTGATTCCCTCGGCCTGTCGCAGCTGCACCAACTTCGAGGCCGTGTCGGGCGTAGCCGCGAGCGTGGGTACGCGTACTTCCTGTACCCGGCGGAGAAACCGCTCACCGAAACTGCCTACGACAGGCTGTCCACCATCTCGCAGAACTCCGATCTCGGTGCCGGTATGGCCGTCGCCATGAAGGACCTCGAAATCCGCGGCGCCGGAAACGTTCTGGGCGCCGAACAGTCCGGCCACGTCGCCGGCGTCGGATTCGATCTGTACGTGCGGTTGGTCGGCGAAGCCGTGGAGGCGTACCGAGCGGCCGCCGACGGCAAACCGATCTCCACGGACGAAGCGCCGAAAGAAGTGCGCATCGACTTGCCCGTCGACGCACACATTCCGCCGGACTACGTCACCAGCGACCGCTTGCGTCTCGAAGCGTACCGAAAGCTGGCCGCAGCAACGGACTCCGACTCGATCACGGCGGTGTTGGACGAGCTCGTCGACCGCTACGGCCCGCTTCCCGAGGAAGTGGGACGCCTGGTGTCCGTCGCCAAGCTTCGCCTGATCGCGAAGGAATACGGGCTGACGGACGTCAATGTCGCCGGTACGCAGGTCAAGCTCGCACCCATGGATCTGCCCGATTCCAAGCAGATCCGACTCAAGCGGCTCTACCCCAACGCTGCGTACCGGGCCACCACCGGTGTGGTGCAGACGCCTCTGCCTCGCGTGGAGGGAGGCGGCGTCGGTGCTGCGCGAGTGCGGGACGTCGAGTTGGTCCAGTACATCGCCGACCTCATACTGTCACTCGACGGTAAACCGTCCAGGTCGGTGTTGCTGGAGCAGACTGTGGGGGTGTGATGACGGTAGTGCTGCTGGATCCCGTTCGCCCGACGATGGTCCCGGCCGAGGCCGTGGAGTTCCTCAACGGAGTCGTCGAGTTCACCGAGGAGGTTCCGGTGCGCACCCGGTGGCTGTTCTCGGGTACCGCGCACGCCGACGGCTCCGCCGAGGTACTCGTCAGCACCGACCCGTCGAACCCGGATGTGCAGCAGCGCATTCGGCGCGGTGACCGCGTGATCTCGTCGCCGAAGCTGCCTGGCGACGACCTGATCGCCGCCGTACTTCTGATGGACCGCCTTCGGGGCCGAGGTGGGTGGGAAGCTCAGCAGACACACGCGTCGCTGAGCGGTTACCTGCTGGAAGAGACGTACGAGCTCCTCGACGCCATCCACAGCGGCAACCTCGACGATCTGAAAGAGGAACTCGGGGACATCCTGCTGCAGGTGCTGTTCCATTCTCGGATCGCGCAGGACGCGTCGGAGAATGCGTTCGACGTCGACGACGTAGCAGCGGGCCTCGTCCGAAAGCTGACCCATCGAACCCCGCATCTCGACGACGGATCGACCGGACCGATCGACATCGCCGTGCAGGAGAAAGCGTGGGAGGAGAAGAAAGCCGCCGAAAAAGCCCGCGGTTCCTGCCTGGACGGCGTCGCACTCTCCCAACCCGCGCTGGCACTGGCTCAGAAAGTCGTGGCACGCGCGAGCAAAGCCGGACTGCCCGACGAGCTGATCCCCGACGAACTCCGCGTCGTACACATCGGCCTCGACCACAGTCACGGCGGCGAAAGCGCCGAGGACCTGTTGCGGCGCAACGTCTTGCGTTTCGCCGACCGTATCCGCGACGCCGAAAAATCCGCCAAGGTCCACGGCGCAGTCCCTGGCAAACTCACCGCCATCGAATGGATAGAGAACTGGGGTAGGCGGTAGGTTCACCCCCTTGTCGCATGAATGGGCCCTGCTAGCTATCGGTACGCATGAATGTGACTTCCAAGTGATGCGGCTGGTCGGCCGGTTCCGGAGCGAATGTGACGTTCGGTCAATGTTGAGCGCCTGGAGTGCTCAGACGCTCACCTATGTGCTGGACGCACCGCTCAGTGCTAGCACCAGGGTGAGCGTTTGGCACGTGGGCGTGCGTCTGCGATGAGGCTACTTACGCCAGAACAGGTGATGGGTGACGCCGCTGGAGCTGGGTACCGCTTCGTGTTCGAATCGGTCGTCGAGTTCGTTCGGTGAATCCCAGAGTTTCAGCCCCGACCCGAACTCGATCGGTGCGACAGTGATGTGCAGAGTGTCCACCAGGTCGGCGTCGAGGAACTCGCGGATTGTCGTGACTCCGCCGCCGAGTCGTACGTCCTTGCCGCCGGCTGCCTGCTTCGCTTTGTCCAACACATCTGCCGGCGAGCTGTCGACGAAGTGAAACGTTGTGTCGGAGAGTTCGATCGAGGGGCGCTCGTGGTGAGTGAGCACGAACACCGGAGTATGGAACGGCGGCTCGTCACCCCACCATCCTTCCCACTCGTGATCCTCCCAAGGCCCGCGTTGAGGTCCGAACTTGTTTCGACCCATGATCTCGGCGCCGATGTTGTTCGAGAAATCGCGGGCGAAGTAGTCGTCCAAGCCTCGGGAACCACTGGAACCGGCGTTGCCCGGAAAACTTGCCGTGGCAAAGAACCACTTCATCAGCGTCAGATGGTCGAGACCGAACGGGTTCTCGAGGCTCTGGTCGACGCCTGCGGCGACCCCGTCGGCTGAGATGGTGAAATTCTGTACCCGCAGTAGCTGTGCCATGTGTCTCCCCGCTTCGAAGGTGCCGTTCCGGAGTGTAGACCCGGCATCGGCGCAATCTTCATCGCCGACGGCGGCGCGGACTGTCCGTTGGATTAGTTGGGGAACCTCTGCGCGACGTCGGATGCGGTATCCGCATCGATGTCCGTGTAGTGGTTGAAGAACTTCTGGAATACCGCCTGCATTTCCTTCACCACCTGAATGTGGCTGTCGATGACGCCGACCATGCTGTTCTGTCCGCCTACGGCTTTCTCGGACAGAATTTGCGCGAACTGCTTGCCCATCTCGAAGTCGCCGTAGCCCTGCACGTCGGCAAGACGAACGGCCTCCTTACGTCGTTCGTCCAACTTTTCGAGGTACGTGGTGCAAGTATCGTTGCACTGTCTCGCGATGTCCTGGTCGAGATACAGTTGTCCTGACTCAGCGGCCGCAGCAAGGCTCTGCCAGTAGGTACGCGCGGTAATAATTTCCTTGTCTCTCAGAAGCATTCAGGATGGGATAGCCGAGGACAATCGTTCGGTGTGGTCTACGACGATGGCGCAGAGATCGCCGGTTGTATCGCTGGAGCCGTTCTTGAGCGCGGAAACTTTGATCAATCCGCTATTTGTGGCGAACGCTATGTCGCAGATCTCGCCGCGCGGAGCGACCGTTGACTCGTAACGAACAGCTGATCGATCAGCGACTTCGACATCGTGCATGTTCAGGTACCGACTGTCTCCACGAACTTCTTCGATCGTGTGGGCTGGAGACGCATACACCGAGATCGAGTACCACGGATCTCCTGCTGGTCCTTCCCAGCCGCAGATGGACCAACCTGGGGTGGTGTAGCCCTTGTCTGCCATGGAGTCTTTTGATGCTGGGTCGAGGCCTGCGGCGGTGATGGTGGTGTCGGGGATGGTGCAGGGGTCGAAGGTCTGGTCGGTGGGGGAGTCGGCGATGGCGTCGCCGGTGATGTCGGTGGAGCAGCCGACCAGCAGTGCGACGCTGATCGCCGTCAGACAGGCCTTACGCATCGTTTCCCCCTCGCAGAATCACGTCGTCAGGTTAGACGCACCCGAGGTCGGATCGGTTCCACTTCGGTAGGAGACGTTCTCGTCGAGCGGCTTGGATGCGCCACGCACGCTGTCTGCTCGCATGAATGAACCATTCAAGCGAAGAGGGTAGACCCCCAGAACTCCGATTCACCCAAACCGGGCGGGCAGGCGAAGACGGCGGAGCCGACGTGTTGGATGTATTCGTTCAGTAGGTCTTTGCGTGCCAGGGCGAGCTGCATGGGCACGAATTGAGTGAGCGGGTCTCGGCAGTAAGCGATGAAGAACAGTCCAGCGTCCAGGTGGCCGAATCCGTCGGAGCCGTCGGTGAAGTTGTAACCGCGCCTGAGGATTTGGATGCCGTCGAGGTTCTCCTTCGAGGCGAGACGCACGTGGGCGTCGGAGTCGATCAGCAGTCCTTCGGGGCCTTTGGAGTCGAGGTCGAGAGCGTCGAATTCGTCTGTCAGACCCAAGGGTGCCCCGGTTCCCTTGCTGCGTCCGATGACTCGTTCCTGCTCCTTCAGCGTGGTCCGATCCCAGGATTCGATCAGCATGCGGATTCGACGCGCAACCAGGTACGAGCCTCCGGCCATCCATGGTTGATCGTCGTCTTTCCCGACCCAGATGAAATCGTCGAGCAACTCGGGATCCTCGGCTTTGAGATTGGCCGTTCCGTCTTTGAATCCGAACAGATTTCGTGGTGTCGCCTGGCTGGTCGACGTCGACGATGTGCGCCCGAATCCGAGTTGGGACCACTTGACGGACACGGTGCCGAATCCGACGCGGGCGAGGTTGCGGATGGCGTGGACTGCGACCTGCGGGTCGTTGGCGCAGGCCTGGATGCAGAGGTCGCCGCCGGAGCGTCGTTCGTCGAGATTGTCGGCTGGAAAGTGCTGCAAGTCGGCCAGGGACGAAGGCCGAAGATCCGCAAGCCCGAAACGGGTGAACAGTCCGGGCCCGAACCCGATGGTCAGCGTCAACGACGATGCGGACAACCCCAATGCCTCACCGGTGTCCGACGGCGGTCGGTACTCTCCCGCGCCGACGGCGCCACCATCGAACGTTTCTTCACCCCGGGTGAGCCGCTCCGCCATGAGCGTCCACTTCTGCAGCAGCGCAACGAATTCGTCGCGTGACTCGGTGGTGATGTCGAATGCGACGAAGTGCATGCGGTCCTGTGCCGGGGTGACGATGCCGGCCTGGTGCGCTCCGCGAAATTCCACGATGTCCGACGGCTGGTCCTCGTCCGACTCCGCGCATGCCGCCACGGCTCCCGTCCCGACGAGGGCCGCGCCCACCCCGACGGCGCCGAACAGGCGCCGCCGAGAGAAGCGAGAGGTATTACTGTCCGGCAACGACACCCTGTACCTGACTTACCTCGGCGGACAGTGCATCGATCTTGTTGGAGAGTTCCTGACGCTGGGGTTCGGTGACGGTGTCGTAGAAGACGAAGCCGTCGCCCTGGCGGTATTCGGCCAGTTCGGCGTCGAGCTCGGCGAAGCGTGCATCGATGGCCGATCCCAGTTCTGCGTCGTTCTGATCGATGATCGGACGCACTGCGGCGACTGCTGCCTGGGACCCGTCGACGTTCGCCTGGAAGTCCCACAGGTCGGTGTGCGAGAAGAAGTCTTCCTCACCGCTGATCTTGGTCTTGGCGACCTCGTCGAGCAATCCCTGGGCGCCGCCTGCGACCTGAATGGGGTCGATGGTGAAGTCCTCGGCCTTGACCTTCTCGGCGAGTTCTGTGATGTCGGCCTGAAGCTGATCGGCCATCTGGTTCGTGTCGGGCTGCAGGCCCTGCTCCCAGAGGTCCTTTTCGATGCGGTGGAAGCCGGTCCAGGTGTCACCGGGCTCGACGTCCGGTTCACGCAGATCGATGCGCGGGTCGAGGTCGTCGGGGAACGCTTCGGCAACCGGTTCGATTCGCTCGTAGTAGCTGCGGGTGATGGGGAACTGGGCCTTCGCGGACTCGATGTCGCCGGACTTCACGGCGGCGACGAACGATGCCGTGGTCTCCTGGAGGGCGTCGACCTGGCTGACGACGTATCGCTTGTAGCCGGTTGCGGCCTCGTCGAGCAGCCCGTTCTCGTCGGCCTGACGGACGGCGTCGCCGGAGACGACGAAGTCCGCGCGGATTCCGTCGCCGACCATGCCTGCCTTGCAGGCAGTTTGGTACGTGCCTGGGTCGGGAAGGGCGACGATGAGCTGACGCGTCAGGCCCGGCCCGATGTTCTCGACCTCGCCCATCACACGGTCGCCTTCGCCGTAGACGTAGAACTCGGTGACCTTGGTTCCGTTGTTCGTGATCTGGAACGTGGAGTTGCCGGTCGTTCCTTCGGACGTCGCGACATCGCACGTGGTGTCGGTGGCGGCGACGGCGATGTCGCCGGAACCGGACTCGGATCCGCCGTCGGACGTCGATTTCTCGGTGCAGCCTGCGAGGGCGAGCGGCAGAACCGCAAGTGCGGCCAGCGCGTAGGTGGTACGGCGCAAGGGAGTGCCTTTCATGAGGTGACTGCAGGTTCGGGTACACGAACCGGCCGAAGGAAGAGGTAGAGAACGACAGCGAGGTAGAGCACCCATCCGGTGACCTGCAGGACGGTGGGTTCGGGTCGGAAGTTGAAGATGCCGGCGAGGACGGTGCCGTACCAACTGGAGGCGTCGAACTGCGCGGTGATGTCGAAGGCCGTCGAACCACCGCCGGGCAGAACCCCGCCGATCTGCAGTGCACGGATTCCGTACGCGAGAATGCCTGCCGCGACGACGATCAGGAAGATGCCGGTGTATTTGAAGAACACCGCGAAATTGATACGGATAGCGCCGAAGTACAGCAGAACCGTCAGTCCGGCCGCGGCGACGATCCCCAGCAGAAGTCCCAGCAGCGGCCACGAACTGCCGCCCGTGTTCTCCGCGTATCCGACCATCAGCAACGCAGTTTCGACGCCTTCGCGCCCGACGGCGAAGAACGACAGCGCCAGGACGGCGAGTGGTCCGACGGTCAACGCTCGCTCCATGCCTGAGCGGAGCTCGCCGGAGATGTCCTTGGCGGCGGTGCGCATCCAGAGCACCATCGCGGTGACGATGCCGACGGCGACCAGCGAGGCGGCTCCGGCGATGATTTCCGCCGTCAAGCCCGTGACCGTCGACGTTCCGTAGTGGATGACGAAGAAGATCGCTGCCACCATCGCAACCGCCAGTCCGACTCCCAACCAGACCCACTTCAACGCGTCGCGCCGATCGGCTTTCACGAGGAACGCGACCAGGATCATCACGACGATGCCCGTCTCCAAGCCTTCGCGGAGGCCTATCAGCCCGCTCCCGAACATTTGGGTGGCGATGGGCGGAGCGGCAATGACGGACACGTTCGATGCTCCTGAAGCGTTTGCGAGAAAGGGTAGGGAACCCTCATGTGGTTGAGAGCAACATACACCCTCGAGCAGACGGCAAAACCTCTTTGACCTGCGCATACTCGGCGCTTTAGGTTTCTATTACTTTTGGTGTGCAGGATGGACCTGTGATGAACCGAGTGGCCTACACCGTTGCAGCGGTCGCAGTGGGTCTACTGGCTGCGGCGTGCGGCTCGTCGGAGCCGCCGCGTGCGATTCCCGAAGGCATTCCTCCCGGAGCGGGAACGCCGGTGCCGGAGATCGACTTCAACGCACAAGGGAGAACGGCGGACCTCCTGCTCGACTGGGCGGAACCACAGGCCGACGCCATGAACATCTCGGTACCGGCGTTGGCGGCATACGGGCATGCAGCCGCGATCATGTCGGACACGGCTCCTGGCTGCGGTATCGCCTGGACGACGCTTGCCGGAATCGGCTACATCGAGAGTCGGCACGGCACGTACCAGGGCTCGTCCGTCGCGCCCGACGGTCTGGTGTCGCCCGCGATTCGCGGCATCCCATTGGACGGCGGACCGGGCGTCGCCGAGATTCCCGACACCGACGGTGGCCAGCTCGACGGCGACCCAGTGCACGACAGGGCGATGGGCCCGATGCAGTTCATTCCCGAGACCTGGAAGAAGTGGGGTGTCGACGCCAACGGCGACGGTATCGCCGACCCCGACAACCTCGACGACGCCGCTCTCACCGCAGCTCGCTATCTCTGCGCGCGCGGAGGTGATCTGCGCACGGCGGAAGGGTGGGAGCGGGCACTCATGGCGTACAACCAGTCCGGGGTCTACCTCCGAGACGTCCGCGACGCTGCAGCCGCCTACTCAGTCGGCACCACTGCGTGACTCCCCAGGCTCCGCAGGCTCCGTTCCTGACTTTCCCTGGTCACTCCGCAGGCTCCGCTCCTGAATTTCCCTGGTCACTCCGCAGGCTCCGCTCCTGAATTTCCCTGGTCACTCCGCAGGCTCCGCTCCTGACTTTCCCTGGTCACTCCGCAGGCTCCGCTCCTGTGCGTCGCGGGGACGACAGGCGAGCGGCTAGTCTGACACCCGGCACTTACCCGCCCGCCCCCGTTACAAGGAGAAGCATTCGTGGCCATCATTGAGCAGGTCGGAGCTCGCGAGATTCTCGACTCCCGTGGCAACCCCACGGTCGAGGTCGAGGTCGCACTGGACGACGGAACACTGACCCGCGCAGCGGTTCCTTCCGGAGCGTCCACCGGTGAGCACGAGGCAGTCGAGCTTCGTGACGGCGGCGAGCGTTACGGCGGCAAGGGCGTCGAGAAGGCCGTCAACGCTGTTCTCGACGAGATCGCACCGGCTGTCATCGGCCTCGACGCCATCGAGCAGCGGGCCGTCGACCAGGCTCTTCTCGATCTCGACGGCACTCCGAGCAAGGCCCGACTCGGCGCGAACTCCCTGCTCGGCGTTTCGCTCGCGGTGGCGAAGGCAGCTGCGGAGTCCGCTGGTCTCGAGCTCTTCCGGTACCTCGGCGGCCCGAACGCCCACATCCTTCCCGTGCCGATGATGAACATCATCAACGGTGGCGCGCACGCGGACAGCGGCGTCGACGTGCAGGAGTTCATGATTGCGCCCATCGGTGCGCCGACCTTCAAGGAATCCCTCCGCTGGGGCGCCGAGGTCTACCACTCCCTCAAGTCGGTTCTGAAGGCCAAGGGCCTGTCGACGGGGCTCGGCGACGAGGGCGGCTTCGCGCCCGACCTGGCCGGAACCAAGGAAGCGCTGGACCTCATCCTCGACGCCATCGCCAAGACCGGCCTCAAGCCCGGCCAGGATGTCGCGCTCGCGCTCGATGTCGCGGCGACCGAGTTCTACACCGCGGGCACCGGCTACGCCTTCGAGCGCGCCACCAAGTCCGCTGAGGAAATGTCGGCGTTCTACGGCGAACTCGTCGACGCATACCCGCTCGTCTCCATCGAGGATCCGCTGGACGAGAACGACTGGGACGGCTGGGTTGCCCTCACCGAGAGCATCGGTGACAAGGTGCAGCTCGTCGGCGACGATCTCTTCGTCACCAACCCCGAGCGTCTCGAGGACGGCATCGTCAAGGGTGCGGCCAACGCGCTGCTGGTGAAGGTCAACCAGATCGGCACGCTCACCGAGACCCTCGACGCCGTCGAACTCGCGCACCGCAACGGTTACAAGACGATGATGAGCCACCGGTCCGGCGAGACCGAGGACACCACCATCGCCGACCTGGCGGTTGCCGTCGGCAGTGGTCAGATCAAGACGGGTGCGCCCGCTCGTTCCGAGCGCGTCGCCAAGTACAACCAGTTGCTGAGAATCGAAGAAGCCTTGGGTGACGCGGCGCGTTACTCGGGTGAGCTGGCTTTCCCCCGGTTCAATTACGAGGGATAGTTTTCGGTTCGATTCGACGAGGGTGGTTGCATGGCGGCACGACGGGGAAGATCCGGGACCAGCCCAGGTGGGCGTGATCCCCGGCCTCGTGGTCGCTCTGCATCCCGGGGCCGGACGTCCGGGGCTGCGTCGGGAGACGAACGCAGCTCCGGTCAGCCGGCGCCGGAGCCGTCCGATCAGGCGCGTGACGCCGTGGTCGGCGGCAAAGCAGCTCCCCGACGCGTGGGCGCGCGGGCTTCGTCCGGCGGTGAGCGCACGTTTCTCGGCCTGTCGACGGCCAAGGCCGTGGTCTTGGCCGTCGTCGTGTGTGCGTTGGCGTTGACGCTCGCGATGCCGCTGCGGACCTACTTCTCGCAGCGCGCCGAGCTCGAGCAAGTTCTCGCTGATCGCACCGGACTCGAGCAGGACGTCAAGGACCTGGAGCTCGAGAAAACGCAATTGAACGACCCGACGCGCATCGCATCGGAGGCTCGTACTCGTCTGCGCTGGGTCATGCCGGGGGAGACGCCGTACACGGTGCAGTTGCCGGGGGACGTCGGGCCGCCGGTGGACGACGTGGAAACGACCAAGCAATCCGAGGGCCCGTGGTACCGGGACCTGTGGGAGTCCGCGGTGCAACCGCAGGGGCCTGTGGAGGAACAAGAAGTGGTGCCGGATCGGGCTGTTCTGCCCGAGCCTGCCCCGGACATCGAAGGAGGACCGGTCGGGTGAGCTCGGCAGTCTCGAAGGAAGATCTCGACGCCGTAGCGGCTCAACTCGGACGCGAACCCCGCGGTGTTCTCGCCATCGCGTATCGATCCCCGGACGGTAGGCCCGGTGTGGTGAAAACTGCCCCCAAGCTACCCGACGGCACTCCGTTCCCCACGCTGTTCTATCTGACGGATCCACGGTTGACGGCCGAGGCCAGCCGTCAGGAATCCGCGGGTGTGATGCGCGAGATGACTCTCCGGTTGTCCGAGGACGAGGAGCTTGCCGCCGGCTACCGTCGCGCGCACGAGTCCTATCTGGCCGAGCGTAACGACATCGAATCTCTCGGAACCGATTTCACCGGCGGAGGTATGCCGGACCGAGTCAAGTGCCTGCACGTGTTGATCGCTCACTCCCTCGCCAAGGGGCCGGGCGTCAACCCGCTCGGTGACGAATCGGTGGCGTTGGCCGCCGAGACGTCGTTGCGCGGCACCGCAATTCCGGCCGACTGGCCGACCATCGCCGAACTTCGCGGAGAGACTTCATGACTCGGGTAGCAGCCATCGATTGCGGCACCAATTCCATCCGCCTGCTCGTTGCGGACATCAAAGACGGTGTCCTGACGGATGTTGCCCGCGAGATGCGCGTCGTGCGCCTCGGCCAGGGAGTCGACGCGACGGGTTCCTTTGCGCCCGAGGCGATCGAACGCACCCGCGTCGCGCTCGAGGAGTACGCCGGCATCATTCGCGAAGCCGGTGCGTCGGCGCTGCGCATGGTCGCGACGTCCGCCACCCGCGACGCAGCGAACCGCGACGACTTCTTCGCGATGACACGAGAGATCCTGGATCCCATCGTGCCCGGTTCGGTCGCCGAGGTCATCACCGGTGACGAGGAAGCACGGCTGTCCTTCGCCGGCGCCGTCGGCGAACTCGATGCCAAGGGTGCACCTTTCGTGGTCGTCGACCTCGGTGGGGGGTCCACCGAACTCGTTCTGGGTGATCGCAAGGGTGTGCGTGCGGCATTTTCCGCCAACATCGGGTGCGTCCGTCTGACCGAGCGTTTTCTGCACTCCGATCCGCCCACCGCCGACGAGATCGCCGGGGCACGCGCATACGCCCGCGAGAAGTTGGAGGAAGCGTTCGAGGACGTCAACATCGGCGAGGCCTCGAGTTGGGTCGGCGTCGCGGGCACCATGACCACCATCGCAGCTATCGCTGCAGGTCTGCAGGAGTACGACGCCGACAAGGTCCATCTGACGCGGGTGTCCTTCGGGGACCTGTTCGACGTGTGCGACCGTCTGATCGGGATGACCCGCGCAGACCGAGCGGCGTTGGGGCCCATGCATCCTGGACGGGTCGACGTCATCGGTGGCGGTGCCATCGTGACCAGCGTCTTGGCCGAGGAGTTCGAGCGTCGCGGTGCCGTCAGCACCCTGGTGGTCAGTGAGCACGACATTCTCGACGGCATCGCCCTGTCCGTGAAGGCGTAGTTCTGCAGATTCGCAGGTAGTACCTGCGGCGATGCTCCTTGCATCGGTGTCCGATTCGGTGAACTCTGTGACGTGCGACACGCACGCGCAGGGGACTACGCCGAAACGAGGATCATCGATGACGACGACGCAGGCACCCGCCGAGAAGGGCTTGGCACGGCTCGCGCAAGGATTGGCCCGAGCAACCGAGAAATGGTTCCCCGACGCCTACATCTTCGCTTTGGTGGGCGTTGTCGTCGTCGCGGTGGCGGCGTTCGCGAACGGATCGTCACCGCAGAACGTCGTCGACGCCTTCGGCGGTGGTTTCTGGGATCTGACGGCGTTCACTCTGCAGATGGCGATGGTGGTGCTCACCGGGTACGTCGTTGCGACGTCGCCTCCGGTAGCGCGGTTGATCACCCGGCTGGCGCTACTGCCTCGTTCACCCAGTAGCGCAGTGAGTTTCGTGGCCCTGCTCTCCTGTACGGTGTCGTTTCTGAACTGGGGATTGAGTTTGGTCTTCAGCGGTCTGCTCGCTCGCGCGATAGCACGACGGTCGGACATGCACGCCGACTATCGGGCTCTCGGCGCCGCGGCATTCATGGGGCTCGGTGCGGTGTGGGCGCTCGGAATGTCCTCGTCCGCGGCACAATTGCAGGCAACTGCGAGTTCCCTGCCCGGACCGCTGCTGCAGATCACCGGTGTTCTCGATTTCGGCAAGACCATCTTCACGTGGCAGTCGTTGGTGACCTGTTTGATCATCACGGTGATCACCGTCGTGATCGCGCATCTGTCCGCTCCGAAGGGCGCGGCGATCAAGACTGCGGAGAGCATGGGCGTCGATCTCGACGACACGATCGACGAGCCTGCTCCGCGGTCGCGTCCCGGCGAGTGGCTCGAGTACAGTCGGGTCCTTCCGTTGCTGATCGGTGCAATGACGCTGGGATGGCTTGTGTCGCAGCTACTGACGTTGCCCGTGCTGTCGGTTGTGTCGAGCCTGAACGGTTATCTTCTGGTTTTTCTGATCCTCGGTCTCGTCCTGCACGGAACGCCCAGAAGGTTTCTCGACGCAGTGTCCAAAGCAGTGCCGGCCACCGCAGGCATACTCGTTCAATTCCCGCTGTACGCGGCGATGGCTGCCATTCTGGTCGAGGCCGAGGGACGGGGAGGCGTCACGATCTCCGAGCACCTCGCGAACTTCTTCACCGACATCGGCAGCGGCGGCGGCTTTGCTGTGGTCATCGCGATCTACACCGTGATCCTCGGGCTGTTCGTGCCCTCCGGTGGAGGTAAATGGCTGGTCGAAGCCCCCTACGTGATGCAATCGGCTACCGACGTTCAGATGAACCTGGGCTGGACCGTCCAGATCTACAACGTTGCCGAGGCCCTGCCGAACCTCATCAACCCGTTCTTCATGCTTCCGCTGCTCGCAGTACTGGGCCTGCGGGCACGCGATCTCATCGGATTCACGTTCCTACAGTTCATCTTCCACTTCCCAGTCGTCCTGCTGCTGGTGTGGCTCCTGGGCATGACCTTCGACTTCGTGCCACCGGTCATCCCCGCCCAATAGTGGACCGATATGATCGTCACCGCTGGAACCAGCGGTCCCAGCAGTCGCCCCTATAGCCCAATTGGCAGAGGCAGCGGACTTAAAATCCGCACAGTGTCGGTTCGAGTCCGACTGGGGGCACAACGAAGGTGCAGGTCAGAGGCTGTGAGTGTGCGAGGTGGACGTCCGAACTAGTCCTCCGATGTCACAGATTGTCACAAGTCAAAATAACTGGGTTCGGCGCCAAGTGCATTCCGGCGAACAGCGGTGTCGAACGCAGGCCTCATGGTTGAACCTTCAACGCCGCGAACCGGAGAATGAGCAAGCGGACGAGACCAACAGACGAGCACATGGGGCACGATGGGGGAGTGACGACGTCCAACTCGCCAGCTGAGAGATTCGACCACCTACGACGAGAGTGTTGGGACCGTGCGCTCGCGGCGGACGGCACTGCCAAGCTCTTCGAACTGAGGGCACGCCGTCTCAATAGTCGCCTGACGGCACTTTCCTTCGCGGGGTTCGCAATCCCAATTGTTGTGGGGGGAGTAGTGGCCATAGGTGCCACAGTGTCTGCGCTCTCAATTGTGTTGATCGTGTCTTCGGCGCTCGGACTGCTTCAGCTTGTGTGGAGTTTGTGGTCGCTGATCTCCAGGTGGAGCGAAAAATCATCTCATGCCGTTCAGTCGATGATGACTAATCGGCAACTAGCAGAGGGCTACTCTCGGCTTGCAACTGCGCCTCCAGTAAGCTTGGGGGCGTTCGAGGCAGCATACGGGTTGATTGAGGTTCAGGACTCTGCTCAACGCAACAGTGATCTCTCTCAGCAGATATCTCAACAAGAGAAGCGCTTCGGGATGCATTCGGCGCTACTCGGGCGTCAAAAAGCGTGTGCAGGATGTACCATAGTACCCAGATCGCTTAAGCCGACTGACTGTGGAGTGTGTGGTGACTACCCCAAACGCTGGGCCAGGTAAACGAGTGGGTACAGTTTTGAACGGGTTTTCGAACCTCACAGCTCATGAGCAACAAGAGTTTATTGCGTTCGCAAATAGGTACATTGCGGGTAGCGACAATGAACGATTGGCGTTTCGAAAAAGCTTCGATGCTAGCAAAATTTCGTTAGGTCCGACTGGTGCTACTTGTGCTTGCTGCGGCCGTTGATCTTCGCCGGAGTGAAGGCACTGGCGTCGTGATTAGTCGACACGCTCGGAGCCTCGCCAAAGCAACTACCGGCTGAATTTCATGCACACACGCGATGTGTGCTCTAGATTCGGTACCGTTGCTACTTCACGGAGTGCGTAGCCACCGGTTCGATCTGGATTGAATTTCTTGTAACTGTGAAACACTCGACGGCGCTGCCGCAGTTAACCAACTCATCGTCAAACAATACCAAGTTAATGCCAGTGGGTTGCAATGTACTTGGATAAATGACACCGCTCAGCCCCAAGCTTTTGACAAACTCGCACAAAAATTGGGTCGAAATATAGTCCAAATTTGAATCAGATGAACGCGCAGGTATCGAGATTTCCGTGCGCAATCTATGCAATACTGCACGCGCGTGTAGGTATCCGGACACGCTGTCGTCACTTCCTGATACAAACGGGTTAATCGATTCGAGCGTCTCAAGATCGAGTGTCCGAAAATCACGACGGGCGGTGAAGCCAGCCATAGAGATGTATTCGTTCATCCCAGCACGGCATTCTGCAACGCAGGTCTCTTTGTCGAATGCTAGGTACAAGTGAGGAATTCCCGCGGGGTTTCCGCGGCCGCCCCTTGCTAGCGAGTGAGGAGGCATTCCCATTTCTTCGGGCTGTAGAGGTTGTGGTTCTTTGACGGGTCTGCCTCGGTAAAGTGTCGTGCCAGCTGAGATCTTACGCCAGTTCTGGCCGATAATCTCACCAAGCGGTTTGAGTTTGGAGTACGGAGTATCGTTTGGTGGGAAGAACCTATTTACCATTCTCAAATGGTTCACTATTCGGTCCCAGTCTTCGATTAGGGTGTGTGCGTTGGACCCGAGTCGGTGACCTACCTTGACACTGCCGTCCAAAAGTGGGTGCCCATCGCGAATTACACCTCGAAGAAAGCGTGCGACCGTAGTTCTGTCTTCGAATCGAAAGAAATCCCAGTCGGAAACGAGGCAATCCTCGATTGAAACGCCTCTTGGGTCAACCTGGTAATTATCCAACAACTGAGCGAACGAGTCTTCCCATTCGGATAGGTCCCACACAAATCCGTCGCATTCTTCCGGCTTGCAGAAATCACAACTTCCACGCTCGGGTCGTGCGGTCGTAAGAGCTATAGGTCCCCCGTGGGGTTTGAAACAGCTTCGGCATCCTTTCATGGCAGCTTCATCGCATCTTTCATTACGTATACGTGGTTTTGAATCGAGATCTTTTTGACACTGCCAAGCCCTGGGAATGATCGATTCTCGAGGTGCGCCTTGAAAGCAGCGATTGCAGGGTTGTCAAGATTTTGGGATTTAGCAAATCGAACAAGTTTTGCGAGAGCCTCTCCAAACTTGCCGGCCGTATCCGAAGCGTCGTCATTAGAGTCTGAGCAGAAATGCGAGATAAAGATGGGTCCAGCAGCCGATTTCTGGTAAGTGAGGTGTATGGCGACTGCCCAGGGAAGTCGTCCCCCGTCGCTGTAATCGTGGCCCACCGTTTGATAATCGCACAGCCCTAGCCAATTTTCTTCGGCCTGATATATTGCATCAGCGGAGAAAAGTTGCTCTGGCCGACTGATATAGTCAAGATTTTTGGGCAATTTAACGAAATGATCTTTCCATCGAATGAATGGTACGTCTCTCCATTTTTCGTAGATTTCGGGCAGACTTAACAAATCCACATCGTACAAGCGCTGAAGTTCGCGGTTTTCGGCGAAGTTTGCTGAGATTTGCGAAATAAGACCGGTGGCCACTAATTGAGGAATCTGTGGATTGTAGCTCTTGTGAAAGAGATAAATTGGAAGCTTTGGTCCGCGCCGATTTGACAATAACGCGAAAATCTTCTTCAAGTCGACAGTTGCGTCGACGAGTACACCGGTAGCGGCAATGCTCACCCCAGTCTCGGAATCTTCGAGGAACTTGAGGATCTTCTCTACACCGTCCGAAGATGAGTATTCACCGACAAGGGGGTTAATGATCAGGGTTGTTCGAACCCCTTCTTTGTTCAGAGCCGCCAGGGTCCTGTCGAGGGCGCCGTTGTCAAGGGGTCTAACTGGCTCAATCACAGGCTGGATATCGCCGGCAAGATCGCCACGTTCCGCGAGCTCTTTGATAGCAAGTAGTTCGAACTGTTTTCCGCGAAGATATGGGAAGTACATTAGTCAATCCGCTCCATGAGCCAGGAATCGATTCGTTTGTACTCGATTCGAGTCGGGTTCAATTGTAAATATACGTGGCGTAGTGCAGTGCAGGGCATCTTATCAAAAATCGCTGGATGCTTTAAGGTTCGTTGCCTAAGAGTGTCTTCATACAGTTTTTGGAATACTTGCTCGCCCATTTGGCTTGCGATGTGCATATGAGTTCGAAAGTAGTCAACCGGATAGGCCTTCAACTTGTATCCCAGCCACTTGGACACTATGGTTGAATATTCTGCTTTTCTCAGAGATTTCATCATAGCCTCAGTGTCTAGATGATAACAGTTCTCTGTTGCGAGCTTGGTTTCGGATAGGTGGCCGCGTTTTGTCAGTGCCAGTATTCCAACACTGGTGTCCCCAAGGATGTCCAGGTAACGTTGATTTTCTGAGTGGTCCACTACGACATAAAGATAGCGAAATGCCTTGTAATAGTCGATTATCTGTTTGTTTAGCTTGGCTGGCGAGTCCAGCTCTGTCTTGATCTCGTATCCGGTCGCTCGTCCGTTGACGATAATAGTGTCTATACACGACGAACCTATCGAGAACTCAGTCAGTATGGATGCAGATGCCGGACTATGTGGACCTAGGAAGCGCTTTTGCGCGAGCGCAGACTTGTACACGTGCTCGACTTTGTGTGTGGTCGCCAGATACCTATGAACCGAATCGATCGCGTCGGCTCGTGTCGAACCCGGCTGCACTAGTCCGACGGTAGATAGTGAGTGCAGCGCACGATCAACCGTGGGAGGACGATCGCCTCGCATCACTCGCCTGAGAGTGGCAGGGGAGACAACTGTCTTGGCTTTGTGGCCAACCGCTGCCTGGGTAAGAATTGGACTCCCCTTCCTTGTTGTTGCTAGGAGCATAGCGATGAGGCGGTTGTGCGTCCGATGAGGCTCGCGGGTTAGGCATGGATGAAGAGTCGAGATGCGGAGGTCAACTGAAGCTGCCTGCGGCTTCAGCTAGAGCGTCTTCCTGGGAGTGTGCGTACACGCTGAGCGTGAAGGCAGCAGATGCGTGTCCGAGCCAGGCTGCGATCACTGCGATCGGAATACCCTGGAGATGCATCAGTGTCGCGCAGGTATGGCGCGCATCGTGCAGTCGCACGTGCCGGAGCTTGGCGTTCTCGAGAATCTTCCCCCATCTGAAGGTAAGTAGATTCGGGTGCACGGCGTGACCGGAGGGGAGGCGCACCACATATGGGGTCTCGTCGTAGTCCGCACCGAGCAGTAACCTGTCTCGAGCTTGCTGGGCTTTGGCGGTCCGGAGTACCGCCTCTAATGGTTTCGAGATCGGTAAGGTACGTCTCGACTTTTTGGTCTTGGGAGGCCCTTCAACGATGGCCTTCCCGACGGCAATGCGGGTATTAGTCACCTTGAGCTTGCCTTTGTCGAGGTCGACGTCCTGCCACCGCAGCCCAGCGATCTCGCCTCGCCGCATGCCATGCATAGCGAGCTGCCAGGCCTGAGGTAGCTGCTCGCGCGCGATGTGGTGCAGAAGCTTGTCGACCTCCGCCCGAGTGAGCGTCTGCATCTCGGGCGTCTCGACCGAGAGGCGCTCGACCATCGCGCCGACGTTGCGGATGACGTTCCCCTGTGCCATCTGATCGGCGAGGATCGCAGTCACGAGGCTGAGCATGTAGTTCACGGTGCGGGCAGACCAAGGCTTACGTGGCCGCCCGCTGGGTGACGGCAAGCCACCCTCTCGCAGGTTACGAACGAGCGACTCGATGTCGGGCTTGGTCAGCTTCTGAATCGGGATTTGCCCAAGTTCCGCGATGACCGGCTGCAAATTGGTTCGGTGGCCGTGCAAGGACGACGGTTTCAGTGAGTGTTTGGATTCGAGCCAGTACTCGATCGCCATTGCGACTGTCAGTTGAGACGTGTGCACGTAGAGACCGTTGTTGACCGAGTTCAACGTAGCGGCCAGGGCGGCCCGGGCTTCTTGCTCGGTCGCGTAGCGACGGCGACTTTGCGTTCGCCGTGTCACCGACTTGGAAAGGCCGGCCTCGTCGACCTTCACATCGATCCGTGTGCCGGTGTCGACGGTGACTTCATACCGAAGAACGGACCGCCCAGACTTGCGGTCCCGAATACTTACCTTTCGGATCTGTGGAGGAAGCTGCTGTCTAGGCATCGTATGCCTCCTCGCCAACGGCCATGTCGAGCTCTGTCATCTGACGGAAGAGTTCCTCGGAGCGTTTGCGAGCTTCCTCGTACATGAACTGCATGGCTTCGATGTGTTCAGCGGATTCCCTCTTCGACAGACCGTTTCGCAGCTGGACGCGAGCCTTGCGCATGGCCTGCAAGGCCTGGAGCCAATCGCGGACGATGCTGACCCGGTCGTTCTTCGGATCGAATTGTTGACGTGCCCACACTTCGAGTGGCTCGCCGTTCTCGTCGTCGACCCAGTCGTCGGTGGGTTTCATCAGCCCTGCTTCACCGCTGAACCAGCGCAGTGCGTCGTGCGACTCCTGATCTAGACCAGGGAGGACCTCGACGTTGCCCTTGGGGAGATTCGGGTACACGAGCTGAACCGGTGAGACCCCGAGTGCCGCTGCGAGAACGAGCAGTTCAGAGACGTCGAGGCTCTTCTTTCGGCCGTTCTCGAGGTCGGCGACGACGGACCGCGAGATGCCAAACCCGATGTCGTATGTGCGATCGGAAAGTTTCGCAGCAGAGAGAGCTGCATGTTCTTTGCCGCGTAACCGCCGGACCTCGCCCGCGATGCGCGCGACAAGATCCTCTGCCCAGGACTGCGTCATGATTACGCAGTCTAGCGGAAATATCGATGGGGTTGTGGCAATGGGGCGCAGTTGCTAGCTTGTGGTGGTGTTACTTGGACTGGAGGTTCGAGTGGCCTGAAATGAGTAGCAACAACACAAACGCTCTCAGGGAGGAAAAACCCATGTCACGACGGCTGTACTCAGTTCCGGAAGCGATGGCGCGCACGGGACTCGGACGCTCGAATCTGTTCAACAAGTTGGCATCAGGCGAGATTCGCAGCGTCAAAGCGGGCAAGCGACGCCTGATCCCCGACACCGCAATCGACGAATACATCGAAGGACTAGAGGAAGCGGCGCGCACCAGCTCCGTCGTCGCCTGACATGCCCTTGACTCCCGACCCATACGAAATCGAAACGCCCCCGGCGATTCTCGGTGTTACTAGCACCGAGGCCGGGGGCGTCGTCGAAACCTCAACCCTGCTGGAAGGAGTTTCTGCATCGGATACTAATCGGTCCTGATACGCCTTTCAAGGTGTTTCGCAGCAACTCACCGTAGATCGGCCAGCATCTCGACGCCGGCCGACTACGCTGACGGCTGCCTCTGGATTCGCCGCGACAACGGGTGAATCCATCTGCGTACGTGCCACTTCGACGATCACTAGCTGTGAGGCATCCGGTACAGGTACCGGCGTGTCGTCGTCGTGCGCTCTCGCAGCGTCGTTTTCTGGCAGTGCCCGACGTATAACCAGCCTGCCGCCGGCCTGTGCACCCTGTTCTAAATCCTCGACGACCGGCCCCGAGGCACCACTGGCTTGACTGATCATCGATCCGGTGGCGATACCGATTAGCCGCGCGTCCGAGATGACGCGGGGCTACCGGGCGTGGAGCGGACAACGCGGGTGCGGAAATTGGGGTGACACCCATGGGGGGTCCGAGAGTAGCAGGGCGAAGCCCCTTGTCTTGCAGTCAGATACCACCACTGGAGGCTACCGATGAGACCTGCCCGAATCCCCGCCCATCCCCCCATCGCCTACGCGCACCGAGCACACGACCCACGGTGTTCATCCGGATCATAAGCATCCGTCGACAACCGGGATCAGACCCGCACAGTGCCACCGCGGGCGTCGACCTGAAGCACACCGAAATACACACCGGCCACCGACCTCAGACGAGTGACACGCATCGTCAGCGTTCGTTCGAGGTCGTAATTACCCGTAAGGAGCGACATGGACGAATCACCAGCAACGCACCTGGCACCCAATTCGCTGTCACCCCATACGCACAACAGGCGTAACACCAGAAATACCCGCGGCGCTTCCCAAGCACCTCACGCACCTAATTCACCCCACACCCGCAACAGAGCCATGTCGTCCATTGGTTCCTGTACCCGCACAGGACGCCATGCCTCTAATTCTCCTAATACGCCCCTTTCGCCCATTGCCTCCCATGGAAGTGAGACCTCCCATGCCCACTGAAGTGATCGCGTTCTGCAACCAGAAGGGCGGAGTGGGTAAGACCACTACCGTCTTTCACCTCGCCCACGCCGCAGCACACGCTGGCCTACACACTCTGGTCGTCGACATCGACCCGCAAGGCAACCTCAGTACCGTCTTGGCGAAGGACCCGCTCGCACGCGACGACGTCGGTGTGGCCGACGTCCTGTCCGAGGGGTCGGCGACGACCATCGCTCACGCCGCCGTCTCGACCCTGTGGCCCGGCGTCGACCTGCTGCCGACCGTGCCAGGCACTGAATCCCTCGCCTACGTACGGGATCAACTGGTCATAGCCGGCGCCGGACGCGAACGTCGGCTCCGCGACGCCATCGACAGCCTCGGCGAGACCTACGACCTTGTCCTCATCGACTGCCCACCCAGCCTGGACCTGCTCACCATCAATGCACTCGTCGCCGCACGAATCGCCGTCGTGGTCAGCCAATCCGCGCTCTTCTCCGCCAACGGGCTCGCGCGGCTCCGTCGAACACTCACCGAGGTCAAACGCAGCTACAACCCCGACCTCGAACTGCTCGGCGCGATCATCAACCTCCACGAAATCAGCACCATCAGCGGCCGCGAACAACTTACCGAAATCGCCGCGAACATCACCATCCTGGGCGACACCATCCCCAAACGAGTTGTCATCAAAGACTCCATGGAAGCGCAAACCAGCCTGCCCGACTGGGGAACCACCCAAGCCCGCAGCCTCGCCACCATCTACCGCGACACTCTCACCCTCCTGACCGGCGGAGATCGCTGATGCCGAGGCCGGAACGACTCAAGAGCGCACTGGTCGAATCTAGCCCGATCGCCCCACCCACCGGCACGCAACAGCCAATGAACGTTGTTGCGCAACAGGCCGACGCGCAACTGGACGTGGACGCAAAGCGCAAACGCTCCTACTACCTCTACCAATCCACCATTGAAGAGCTCCTCAATGCCGCCGAAGCACTCTCTGCAACACCGGGGGCTCCGCGCGGTCCATCCGACCTCGTCAACGCTGCAGTCGAGCAGTACCTCGAGGTGTTGCGCAACACCTACAACGACGGGCAGCCATTTCCGCAACGCACCGGCCCACTCGCGAGAGGACCGAGAATCCGATGAGCAACCATCATCGCCCGCACTCCGACGTGCTCCCCATTCATCCTCGTGTCCTGCAGTGGGCACTCGTCACCGCAGTCGTCCTGACCGTCGGAATCGCCGGCGCATCGTTCTGGCTCAGTTTCGCTGTCCTGCGTGACCTCGCCGCAATGGCCGGGCTCGGCGCAAGCGAAGCCTGGGTGATTCCCGTCGTGCTCGACGGTGCCATTGTGTCGAGCACCGTTACCGCGATTGCGTTGTCGAACCATGTCGACGAACGCACGATCCGGGGTCGGCGTTTCGTCGTTGCGGTACTGGTTGTAGCGGCCGCAACATCGATTGCGGGCAACGCGTACCACGCCGTACTGACCGCGAAACTGTTGTCGGCCATCGTCTCTGCGGGTATTGCCACCATTGCGCCTATTGCCCTGCTGGCGATGACCGAAGTGCTGGCCGTCATCCTGCGGGCACCGCGCACCACGAGCGTCCCGGTCTCGGCCGAGGTCGATGCACCGTCGCCAGTCCCGCCGTTGCGCGCCGAGGTGGATCGCGAATCGAAAGCTGATGCGTTCCATTCGGTTGTCGATGCCCACAACCACGATGAGCTCGAGTTGCCGATCGAACTCGACAATCCGGACGACGGAGCTCTCTCTCCAGAGGTGGAGGAGACCGCGCGTCTGCGCCATGCGCATAGGGAGTGGTCATGGGCGCGTATCGGGCAGGAGACCGACGGTTCGGTCGCATCGACGGCAATGCGCAGGTACCGCAAATGGCAAGAGTCGACATCCCAAGTGCAGTCTGCATCCGACGATCATGCGGTGGCAGTCGAATGACAGGAGCTACCGCGGCATGAACGTGCTCACCTTCCGTCGCTCCCGCACAGTCACGTGAGCATTCGGGCGAGTAGGAGGGGGCCGGTTCGCCGGATCGATTACCCCGTCGCCGGCACCGCGACGCCGTGACACGAGAGGGCAGGAATTCAGAGACCCGTCAGCTCAGGCGTGGGGATAGGGCCACCTTCGGTGTCCGCCGAATCGAACTCCGCTGCGCGTCGCACTGAAAGAGGAATTTCTTTCGGGCATCTGGCTGCCGGTGAGTCTGCATCACCCGGGGACGCCGATTCAACCCCTGGCGTCGCAGGCTCCGGCCGCGGCTCCGAACACTTTTCAAAGCCCTGCGGTGAAAACTGTCCGGCCCAGGCGTTGACCCGTCGTCCCGGTCGCTGCTGTCTCTCCTCACGCCAGATGACGGCGAAAAAAATTGGCAGAGAACAGGGCCGGGGGAGCCGGTCCCGTGCGAGAGGGGAGCCCGACATGGCAAAGTCCGAAGGCAAGACCACCACCCGTAAGAGCACTGCAGCAGGGCGAGCCCAGACGCCGGCGATCGTCACCCACACGACCGTGATTGTCACCGGACCACAGACCGCGAGCATCACCATCACCGCAGCCGGTACCGAGGACGCACAGATGGTCGTCGCGTTCGGCCACCTCATGATGACCTTCCGCAGCGCCGAGGCAGTCAGCGGAGTCATCGCCGGATTCGCCACCATCCGTTCATCACTCGTCGGCGCGGACGGACACGCCCCGTACCCGCGACAGCCAGGAGCCGATTTCGGTGCACCCGCGATCTCGATCGTATGGCTTCGCAGTCCCGAACACACCGTCGTACCAAGCAGCCGCTACATCTCGGACCAGCGCCGCACCGTGCACTGGGTCGACCTGCACATGGGACCGGTCACCTGGCGCATCACCGACCGCAGCGGATACGACACCCTCATGGACGAGTTCCGCCGCGTCCATCGCTCCGCAGTCGGCATTTTTTTGGACGGGGGCCGATTCCGCCGCGACCCATCCAAGGTCCTCGACGCGTTCGACTGTGCCTGAGCGCCCACTAGCACAGGTTCGACCCCGCGCCCGCGGGGTCGAACCTGTTCATCCACAACGTTGTTGTTTATCCACAGATCACTGTATGGCGCTGCCAGCGTCGCACGACTCGCTGCGCTCCTCGTGCGACGCTGGCACAACGAATAACTCACCACCTGTTGGAAAGGAACCGACGCCCATGATCACTTGGACAGTCACCACCCACCCGGAAAACAACCCCGAATTTCTCACCGCTAGCGGAGCCGAATTCGCCCTGATCGATGCGAAACGCGCCGCGGCCGACGCTGTCCGCTACGCACTCCTCGATGCGATCGATCACGCGTCACCGGACAACGGCTGCGCCCCGTCGTATCTCGTCACACTCGATGGAACGTGCGCCCTCATCGTCGGACTCGGCCGCTGCCATCCAGCGAACTACAACGGCGTCCTCGACAGTCTCGAACGCTTCGACGGCTCAGCGCCACCGCACCTGCTGTACATGTAACGCGCACCCAGCCGGTCGACGTCGCAATGTGACAACAAAGCACGGGCAGTGCGCGCGACGGACGGGGCCGGAGCGACTAACGCGGACACCTTTGTGCCTGCGGAGCTGCGCACTGTGTTCGGCGAGAGGCTGCGCCCCTCACGCTCCCCGCCCCGGTTCGTTTCGCGCTGCTACGTGAGGCTGCGGTGTGCTAGGGGGTCTGTGGTCGCCGAAAATGCTCAATGAGCGGCGTTGTAGGCCTCTTCGATGTCGGCGGGAATGCGCCCGCGCTCGCTGATTTCATAGCCTTCATCGGACGCCCACTGGCGGATGGCTCTGGTTTGCGCCGGATCACGCTTGGTCGAGCTCGCCGTCTTCGCCGCCAATGCTGTACCGGCCGCGGACGGTTTACGGCGGCGACCACCGACACGGGTTGCGTGCTCGATGTAATAGTCAAGCTTGCGGTGAAATTCGGTTGCGTTCTTCGACTTCAGATCGATGACGTATTCGACGCCGTTGACTGCGAATTCGATGGATTCGCCTGATCCATTCTCGATAGCCGTCCCGTCCAGATCGTCGATAAGGGAAGTGATGATTTGTGTGGCCACAGTTCTGTGTATCTTTCTGAATCGGGCAAAATTCCGGCTGGGCATCAATAAAACAAATATACACGCCGCTATGCAATCTCTACGAATGCGCTGGTCTGTTTTAGCGCGAAACGCGTCAAACCTCTGTTGATCTTGATTTCCGCGGCGCGGCTTGCAATTAGCCGGCGCTATGTGGAGACGACTGGCAGCGATCCCGGCCACCCTTCGGGCGTCCACCGAATCGAACTCCGCTGCGCTCCGTCCCGTTGAAGAGCATCAAGAGTTTCTTTCGGCGCATCTGGCTCCAGTCGAGCTTGCGTCAGCCGTGACCACCGCCGCAACCCCTGGCGGCTGACGCCGGCACAAGGCCCCGAAAACTCTCACAGCGCCTTCGGCTGAGACTTTCCGGTCCAGGGGCTGCCCCGGTGTTCCCGTCCGCCGCCTTCTCGTCCTACGCCAGATGAGGCGAAAGAAATTGGCAGGGCGAAGGTCCGGTCACCGTTTTGCATGGAGGGTCACCATGAGCAGCACCACCGATCGACTGGACCGGGCACTCGCGCAGATCACACGCGCCACCAGCCGTCTCGACGCCGCGATGTGCAGCGGGCTGAGCGTCGACGTCACCGACGTGTGCCAGGCCCTCGCCGCGTGGGATACCGAAGCCCGCGCCCTCGGCGCCACCGAACAACAGATCGACGACGCTCAAATCGCCGGCATCTCCTGACCATCGACATCCTTTTCTCCGATCCCACCACCGAAAGGCGCTACCGTGAGCAACCCTGCACAGTCCGACCTGCGCATCACCTCATTCGCCGGAGTTCTCGCCGCACTGCCCGCGATGATTGGATTCACCCCATACAACTCCATCGTGACGGTCCTCCTGGCCGCCGACGCATCACGAAAGACGTTCGTAAGCACAGTCATCCGATCGGACGCTTCGGACGGCGGCGCACCCGCAGCGGACATCGCAGCCGCAGCATCACGCCATGGCGTCGTCGCCGTAATTCTCGTTGCGGTCGCAGATGCGCGCCACACGGTCGTGTCGTTGCAGGGCGTCGACAGGATCGGGCACCACTTGCGGGAGGTAGGTATCGATGTCCTCTGTGCTCTGCACACGTTCGAGCTGACCGCCGGTGCGGTGTTCAGGGACCTCGACACCGCCGACGGCGGCGTCGTTCCTGATCCTGCGTCGAGCGAAGTCACCGTTTCACAGGTTTTTTCGGGCCGCGCGATCGACTCCGATTGCAGTGTTGTCGAGCATCGCTTCGAGGAGGGCGACGAGATCCCCGAATCGGTCGGTCTGCGCGCAGCCGCAATCCTCGGGGACGTCTTTCTGGCAGCGACCTTCGAGGAACTTGCAGCGACGGTCTACGCGCGCGAGATCCCTAGCGAGGCGATCGTTTCGCGTGTCGGAATCACTTTGAGCGGATCACCGCTCGATGTCCGTGATGCCTACCTGCGCCTGGCGATCTACGGCGAGCAGCGTGCTCTCGAGGTCATGACGCACATTGCGCGCGGACTACGCGGAACAGCACGTGCACAAGCGCTTACAATTGCGAGATACTTCGCCTATCTCGGGGGCGACGGCGCCGCCGCAGGTATCGCATTCGACGCGGCACGTCGAGCAGCCGACTCCGTCGGCACCGATGTCCCGTCGTTGACCGGGTTGCTGGATCGAGCGCTTCGTGCGGGATTCGAACCGAAGAACCTGCGCGAACTGATCCCAATCGCCGAGACCGTCGAGATGTCGACCGGCGCCACACTCACCGGATAACGTGCCGACCGGCTCGGGCAACTGCGCACAGCCGACGTCCGAGCCGCCCGGGCGTCGTCGGCGCGTCGACCACCGAGCCCTCACACCGACGACCGCCGTCAGAGCATCACAGGCAAGGGAGCCCGATCCTATTCCGGAAGGACCACCGCAGTGAAGAACACGTCGAGCGAAAGAAGCTTGTCCCCAAGTGGAGCTTCGGACGATCGAGGGTCCCGGAGTGCCGCATCGAGATCTGGGCGCGTTCCGATCACAAGATCGACAGACAGACGAGACTCGACGGCTGAAAACTGCACGCCCAGGAGTGTAGCCGCGACCAGCCAAGCGCTCCACTGCATCGAGCGCAATACCCGTAAAGCATCCCTTGCTCGCAATACCCGCGCGGAAGCTACGCAACGAAGGTGAATCGCTTTGCAGCACAGTCCATGTACGTCCCCCGCGATCCAGGGTGGCAGTAGATGTACACATCCTGACGTGCAGGCGATACCCTGACGATGGACCACTCGTAAAAGCATTGAACGACAGTGTCATTCGACTACTTTCAGCAGGCGCCGACCCGCGGCGCGTCGCCCTTGAGATTGGACTGATCATGACCGCACTACGCGCAGTGTCACCCGAACCGGCTCAGGACGAGAGCGCCCCAACGGGTGACTTGACGGCACACCCCGAGACTGCTCCTGAGGCCTTGGCGATTTGCGCGCTGATGTGGTCGCGAGACAGGCCCGAAAATCACCGCATCGCATCGGCACTGACCCCGAGTGACTTCCATGAGCCGCTCTACCGCGCGCTCTACGCCGTTGTACGGGGGTTGATTCTCGCCGAGGAGCCCCATGAACCCGTGGGCGTCTTGGATGTCCTCGTGCGATCGGGAGCGGACGGCCACAAGGACGCCCTGCTGCGGCGCGCTCTCACCGATGTCGCAACTGCCAACGCGTGCGGAGCGTCGGCGAGCGATTACGCCGGCATGGTGTTGTCCGAGTCGTACCGCCGCAGCTTCTACGACGCAGGCGTAGCGATCATGCAGGCCGCCGAGGAAGCACCCGAGGATCTGTTGTTCGATCAGCTTCTCGACATCGGCCGCGCACAACGCACTGCGACCAACCGCCTACACCAGTTCCGACGCGGAGCAGCGCAATGACCGGCCGGAACCCCAATACTGAGTCGACGTGTGCGCTTGGTCTCACACCCGAGGATGCGCGCCAGCTCGACCCCGAGACCATCGAGGACCTTCTCGCAGGCCGAGCACTTGACGAAGACATTCGATCCGGCGCCATGTTGCACGAGGCGGCGTTTGCTGCGGGACACACCGATAGCGCCGCCCGAACACTTGTGCACCGGTACCGGCAGTTCGTCGAGGACCGAAACCAGCGCGATCAGATTGCACTCTTCTGACTCACACCCCACCATCCCCATTTGCAACGAAGGACGTCTGATGCCGACACGAATCGACACCGACCGCGGTGCGCTGTACGGGCCCAGCTTCGAGGAGACCCTCGAGTACTTCTTCGGCTCCGCGGCGTACTGGGAATGCCACAGGCTCACCGCCGGCTATGCCGGGGGCCGGGTGATCGGAACGACGGCCGTGCGCGTACCGCATCATGGAGGAACGATCGTCGTCTCTCGCATCCTCACGGTTGTCAACGTAACTGCAGTTCCCGCCGTGGCGGCTCAGTGCGCCGACAGCAGGTTCGCAATCGGACCCACAGCGTGCCCGGAGCTACCGCGGTGGGTGTACGAACACGCACAGTCACTCGCAGTCTGACCATAGCGACGACGGTCGAGCCAACGCGATGATCGGAACAGGCCGCATTCGTACGCTACGCGGCGAGAGCCACGACGGTGCCCGGTTCGAGCGGACCGTAGTGCGCGGTGATCTTGTCGAGCTGAATTTGGTAGTACAGCGTCTGCAGCCCGAAGACGAAGCACAGCAGCAGTCCGATGACAGGGCTGCAGGTCGGTTCGATTCCCGCAGCACGTTGCGCGTCCTTAATTCGGTTGCCGGTGTTGAAGTAGCTCACGAGCGGCGCGATGACAGTCCACCCCAGCAACAGAATCACCAACATTGGCCCTGCAACCGGAACGTTGCGCCGACGATCGAACTCGGCCATCTCGCGGTGAATCTTGTAGTACCAGACGAAGTGGTAAATGCCGAGGGTGATCAGCGGCAGGCCGATCCACACGGCAAACGGATTGCGCGTTTTCATGGCGAGGCCGGACGCGGCAGGAACAGTCATGAGGATTTCCTCCACAACTTCGATGCGGCCAGTCCGCACAACCGGCGACCATCGTCGCACGTGCGCCGTATCACCCACAGGTGAAGCTGGATCCCCGTCCGCAGGTTCATTCGCGCGAATGAACCTGCGCAATTCAGCGGACTATGGTTGCTGATCCGGAGCATGCGTCGGTCACGGCAGGACGCGCTGCGCGACAGCAACGTTCACATGTTGCTGCGAAACGCGCCGGCCGCAACGCCGATGATCAGCGCGACCGCCACACCAGCGACGGCGACGACAATCCGGAAGATCCACGTGGCAACGAGCCCCGTTGCGCGCAGCGGAGCGAACCGCCACCCGGTGTCCGTTGCACCGGCGTGTAGCAAAGCCGTCGCAAATACGACGGCGACGACAATCCATCCCATCACGACATTCCTCTCCCCTCGATTGGTGCTGTGTGGTGCGAGCAGTGTTCAGTACACACACCGGTACCGACACATTCGGCGCGCACGATGCCGCCGGTTGCGCACGAGGCGTGTCGATAAAGACGGGCGCACGAGCCGCGCACTGCAGAGAGATGCGAGAACATGTCTGCCCGAGCATGTGCGGAAAGCTCGATCTTGCACTTCCAGTGCGTCGTGCGATCGATCCAGTGGGGTCGCTCGCGGGCAGAGTGACGCGAACGTCGTGCAGTTGCCCGACTACGCAACGTCCCGGTTCGATGCCGACGCGTCGGCATCGGCGGACGGTGGTACGGATTCCGGTGAAGTGTGCACAGGATCCGTGGAGGCTTCGCCGGCATCGGAAGGCGCCGCAGAGGACTGCTCGTCGTCGGATTCACAGAGCGGCACAGATGCGCGCCGTGCAGATCGAATCAACTTGGTTGCCTCGGCGACTGGAAGATCCACCAACGACGCCACAGCACTATAGGTTTCACCGCGCACCTTGAGCGCCGCTAGCGCAGACGCGCGTCGACCACGCGCACCCTCGAGCTTCACGCGGGCCGCGGAACGGAGCCTGTCGATCCGCTCGGCCAAGTCCTGTTCGATCCTGTCCTCCTCGCGGGTCGCGTCGAAATACGACACCAAATCCGACTCCTGTTTCTTCAGTCGCTCGCGCGCAACCGCCAACCGGTGCGCATTCGCTTTTCGCGCGCGCTCCCGCGCGCTCGATGTCGATCTCGGAAACTGGCTCATAGGTTTGACGGTACCGAGAAACCGGCGCGCTCAAAAGGGCCCGCGGTTTCCCTTGCGCGCTCGACAACGTTGATTGTCAACATCATTCGTCCCTGTACGTCCACCGTCGTTCCCCACGTTCCAATTAGCTGGCAGAATCACGATCCGACAACTTTCACGACCCGTCATTTTTCAACACCACACGCCACACACCTCTTGCACTACTAGTGACTATGGGGCGGCGAGCGCCTATGGTGGCGTCATGATGACCGTCCATCCACTGCACGCGGGGGACGGATATACCTATCTCACACGAGAAGTCGCGGCCGGAGACACTGCAGTCAGGAATGGCCAGAACCTGACCGACTACTACACCGCCGAGGGCACACCACCTGGCATGTGGGGCGGGCGGGCGGCTGCCGAACTCGGAGTCGACGGCGAAGTCCGCGAGGACCAGATGAAGGCGTTGTTCGGCGAGGGATTGCACCCCGAAGCGAAAGCCATGACCGCCGAACTGATCGCCGAGGGCGCAGCTGCCGACCGAGCGGTGGACAGCGTCAGGCTCGGACGACGATTCGCGGTGTACCGCAATGAAGTACCTCTGATGACACGAATCCGCGCCGAGATCGACGCCGACCATAAGTATCTCGGGCGAGTACTGACCGTTGAGGAATGCAACCAGATCCGGTACCGCCTCGGCGCGGAGGAGTTCCACCGCGAAGTCGGCCGATCACCCGCCACCGAAGCCGAACTCGTCCGCTACATCGCCTCGCAGAAACGACGCGAACGCCAACCCGTCGCCGGCTATGACTGCGTGTTCACGCCCGTCAAGTCCGTGTCCGTGCTGTGGGGCCTCGGCAACGACGACGTCCGTCGCAGCGTCGAACGCGCACACGCTGCCGCCGTCACCGATGCAATCCGTTGGGTCGAGGACAACGCCTCCTACACCCGCGTCGGGAAAGCCGGTGTCGGGCAGATCGAATCCACCGGCCTGATGTACACCCGGTTCGATCACCGCGACAACCGCAACGGCGACCCGAACCTGCACACCCATGTCGCGATCTCCACCAAAGTCCAAGGCATCGATGGTAAATGGCGCAGCCTCGATGGCCGAGTGCTTCACAAGCTCGCCGTGGCGGCCTCAGAGCGATACAACACACTCATCGAGGAGTACTTGACTCGGGAACTCGGCACCCGGTTCACTGAACGACCCGACACCGGCGGAGCCAAGAGAGTCGTGCGGGAGATCGATGGCATCCCACCCGAGTTATTACGCGAATTCTCCCGCCGCGATCTGATCGAACGGCGCCTAGAACAGCTCGTCGGTGACTACCGCAAGGTACACGGCAAGGACCCGTCGATGGCGATGCAGATGCGCCTCGCCGACCAAGCGACGCTTGATACCCGCGAGCAGAAACCACCCGCAACATCACTGGTTGCGCAACGCGCGGAGTGGCATTACCGTGCCATCGGCCGTATAGGAAAACGGACCCTGGCCAAAGCCCTGTCCGCCAGCACCGGGCACCCCGTCGCCACGACGAACGCTGCCGACATCGACCACGGGAAGGTCGCGGCGGCAGTTGTCGCTCGTGTCGCACAGCAGCGCTCCACCTGGAACCGCTGGCACATCGACGCCGAAGTGCAACGCCAACTCCGCGGCATCGTCTTCGGCTCCGACTCCGCCAAGGACGAGCTGACCGACCGCATCACCGAATCCGCCCTCGGCGCACATTCGATCCGATTGACCCGCCAGGTGGATGCCGCGCCGAAGGCGCTGCAACGATCCGACGGCGCCTCGATCCTGACCGTGCACGGCAACCAGACCTACACCAACCACGCCATCCTCGGCGCCGAACACCGCCTCGTCGGAGCCGCACACACCCCGACCGCCGTCATGGCACCTGGCCACGCGTACCACTCGGCGCTGGCCGCGCACACTGCGCGCAAAGGATGGGAACTCGGCGCAGACCAGAAGAAACTCGTCGAGCACTTCCTGTTCTCCGGGGCACTGCTCAGCGCAGGAATCGGACCGGCCGGAACCGGCAAGACCACCGCCATGCGCGTCGCCGTCGACGCCTGGCGCGCCACCGGATACGACGTCGTCGCACTTGGACCGTCTGCAAAAGCCGCGGGTGTCCTCGGCGAAGAACTGGGCGTGACCGGCCGCACCATCGACGATGTCCTCACCCGTCACGAACATGGCATCGACACCGGCATCACATCCGGGACGATGATTCTCGTCGACGAAGCAGGGATGGCATCGACCCACAACCTCGACCGCATCACCCGCATCGCCGCCGAACGCGGTGCTGTGGTCCGGCTCCTCGGGGACCCGCAACAACTTGCGGCCGTCGACACCGGCGGCGCACTGCGCTTGATCGCCCGCGAATCCGCGGCCCCCGAACTCGTCGACGTGCACCGCTTTCACGACAAGGAAGAAGCCGAGATCTCGCTGCGTCTGCGTGAGGGTGATACCTCCGTTGCGGCCTGGTACGCGGCCAAGGACCGCGTACACCACGGCATGGCCGACGAGCTCGCCGAGAAAGTCTTCACCGCATGGTCTGCCGACCGCGACAGCGGTACCGCGGCCGTGATGATCGCCAACAGCAACACCACCGTCCGCGACCTCAACGACCGCGCCCGCACCGACCGCATAGCCCGCGGCCTCGTCGCCAAAGGAGGCAACGAACTCTCCGACGGCCTCCGCGCATCCAAGGGCGACACCATCGTCACCCGCCTCAACGACAGCAACCTGCGCGTCACCGGCACCCGCGGAGAACGCGTCGACAACGGCGACCTGTGGACCGTGGAGACCGCACACCGTGACGGCTCGTTGACGGTGAAATACCTCGACCGGGCAGGCCGAGTTCGACTGCCCGCCGACTACGTCCGCAGCAACTGCGAACTCGGCTACGCCACCACCATTCACCGATCTCAAGGGATGACCGTCGACGCTGTCCACGTCCTCGTCGACGAGACCATGAACCGGCAAGCCCTCTACGTCGCTCTCACCCGCGGACGCACCGCGAACCAGCTGTACGTGCCGATCGACAAGATCGTCGACCCGCACCTGATCCACGTCCACCCCGACAAGAAAATCGCCGACGAAGTCGTGCGCACCGTCATCGGCCGCGACGGCTCCGACACCTCCGCCACCGAACACCAACACGATGCACAGGTGGCGCACCGAAAACTGGACTACAACGTCGACGGCTACGGCTACGCCGACGAACTCGTCGACGCCCACCGCATCGGAGCGATCGTCCGCGATCAGATGGGACCGGAACTGGCAGCGAAGATGACCGGCGAACCAGAATGGGACTCCTTCGTCCGCCAATACCGCCGCACCGAACACCTCGGGCTCGACGCCGCGCCGTCTCTGGCCTCCGCACGCACCGAACGCGAACTCGGCAGCGCCGACTCACTGTCCGCCGTCATGCACTGGCGATTGGAGCGTCGCATCGAACAGAGCGAGGACGAACGGACCGCGTGGCGCCGACAGCTGGAACCGACCATGACGCAGCGCTTCGGTGCGCACGCCGAGACGATCCTTGCCGACGAAGGCACCTGGGAACGTCTCGCCGCCCACCTCCGCAACGTAGAGCGGTCAGGGAAGGACCCGCACGCTGCGATCGCGCAACTACGCCGCGGAACAACCCAGCCAGAACCCACAGCCACCGATCTACTCTTCGACGCCGAACGGCGCTGGCCGCTCGGCCGCGACCCCCGTAACCCCGCCGCCCCGACCTGGGTACTGCCGCCCCTGCAGGGCCGTGAGGGTGTCGACCCCGAACTGACCGCGTGGAGCCGGCGCCGCTACACCGAAATCGCCGAACGCACCCGCAACATCGGACAGCACGCCGTCGACGAGCAACCCGACTGGACCAAACACCTCGGCGCCATCCCCGATACCCCCGCCGACAAACTCACCTGGCAGCTCACCGCCGCACAAGCCGGTGCCTACCGAGAACAGTTCGGCATCGACAGCGGCCGCACCCTCATCGGAGACCGACCCGAACATGGACACGCCGCTGCGGCATGGGATCAGGTCAACGCTCGCGTCAACGCACTGACCGTCCGCGACACCGTCCACGCCGGTGTCCACGCGTCGCACCCGATCACGCCCTCGCCGGGGCCAGCCGTCGACCCGGCAGTGCTCGCCGATCGTGCACGCCGCGAGGCAGCCGAACAGCACGCAGCCGAGGAGCGACGCCTCGCCGCGCAACGCAAAGTTGAACGGCGCGAACAACTACGCCGACAACAGACCCGCCGCTCCGGACCGAACCACGGCCCACACATATAGACCCACCTCGCGCCCCTCACCGAACCCAGAAGCTCGATCACGCCAGCAGCAACCTCAGCCAGAAGCACAATGCCGCAGCGTGGATCGGACCTCGCCGCTCCACGCTCTCGTCGAACTAGGGAGCAACCGAACATGGCGTACTACATCCCCGAACAAGATCCGTACCGATTGGCCGAGCTCACTGCGCACGGGCCAGGGCCGATCCACGAAATGGACGGCACTTATCGACCATTCACCGCACCGAACGGGACGGAAGTGCTGCTGTGGACTAGCCGACCGCGATTGACCGAGACGCTCTACACCCACGTCGAAGACGTGCTGAAGCGGCCGCGCACCCACAGGTACTTTCCGACCAACAGTGATCTGACAAAGCCGTCGTTCCACGCGATGATCGAATCGACATTTCATCCGTCACCGGACGACTACCGACTGGTCGAGGGGCATCTGTGGGAGCACATGCACAGTCCCGGCGAACTGGCGAAGAACATCCGTCTCGACGCCGAGATTGAGGTTCCCGGCTCGGCGCTCGGTGAACTGCAAGCCGATTCGACGATCGCCTCGTGTGGCGACCTACACATCGAGCACATCGGCGCGGTGTTTCAGATGGAAGCGGTGCGCCTGGACCGCACATACCTCGACAACAATGTTGACTCCGGTGTGACCGCTGAGCAGCGCGCCGCACTCGATCACTACACCGACGCACTGCACCGGAATCTCAACGAGCGTCGACTCGACACAGTGTCTCGAGGGGCACGGCCGGACCAACTCATCGCGAGCCAGACCAGCGAATGGACCGAACAGGCACGGATCGGGGAATTGAGGACATGGCCGGGAGGGGCAGCCACGCAGAAAGTTGTCGCCGAGCTCGACCACGCAACGGCCGCATGGCAACGCATTCTCGACGAACCGTGGACGATCCTGCCCCATCAGTCGGAGCACGACCTGCACGAAGCGCAGGCTCGACGCAAACTAGATTTCTCGACCGACATGTCCCGAGCGCGGGTCCATGAATGGGCCGTGGCCGCCAAACCTGCGACCCTGACCCCGGATCACCCGCTGCCGACTATGCAACTGACCGAGGCGGACCTACGTCGCCGCGCCGTACAGCACGCCGTCGACCGCGGCATCCGACACGAACCTCCATCTCCACCGCCGCAGGCGGCACTAACCCCACAGCAACACCCCCAACTGCGCAGAATCGAACCCTCACCCTTCCATCCGGTGGAGCATCGTCGACTATCAATGTGACGTAGCGGTACGGGAGAACGCTCGGCGCAAGACACATGCTCCGCACTCGACATCGGTCGGGTGCGGAGCATCTGTCGTTTTCGAGCCGCCGGCAGTGCTTGCACGTCCGGGCGGGTGGACGTGCACGCGCGGTGGGCTCGGCGGCCCTACGACCCAGGGCGCAGCGACCTCTGCGGGATCTGTTGTCGTACCCGGGCGGGAAAGTACGACGATCCAGCAGAGCGCCCGTCGCTGCAAGCACCGGGTCGCAGCTTTGTGGGGCGCCGCGCTACGTCGCCGGCACCCACGCCCCGAGACTGGTGGTGTAGGTCCAGTCGATGTCCTCGAACGTAACTGCACTGTCCGGGTCGGACGGGTCGACGGGTTCGGCGAGGCCTGCTGACAGGGCGGTCTCCATGTCCGCTTCCGGTATCGACCGAACTTCCTGGGCGGCACTGATGTCGGTGATCGACGGAGCAGCCGCCGGAACCGGCGGCCGCGGTGGCGGTGCGGGTTCGGGGCGTCCGCCGATGTCTGCGGCCACGAACTCGTCGAGGCCGGGCAGTGTTATCGGCTCGACCGGGTGGTGCTCGCAGCGAGTGTGGGTGCAGGTGTCGAAGTCGCTGATCGAGCGGATCCGCCCGATGACCGGCCAGAACCATTGGGTGTGCCAGGCGGTGAGGTCGTCGCGGTACTCATCGCCCCGGTAGTAGGCATCGGTCCAGGCCACCATCAGCGCGGAGAGTTCTTCGACGACGGGACTGTGGCGGTACCAGCACGGCGGGATCTTGGTGTCGAGCTCGTAGCGGCCGCGGATCCAGTCGACCCAGTCGATCAGTTCGTCCCACAACGTGCGGGTTTGGACGTTGTCGAGGTAGCGCCACGTGAACCGCGACGGAGTGAGCTCGTCGAGCTCGGAGTCTGCTGCAGGCGTCGTCACGACAGTGTCGTCCCATCGCTGACCTTGTCGAGAACTGCTGTCCGCGAGAATTTTTCAGGATCGACAGGGACATGACCGGAGTCGACGATGGAGTCAAATGCCTTCTGTGACTCCAGAACTGCGGTGCGGGAGTGCTTGTCGTCCCAGACCGAAGGCAGGTGCACCAGGATCGGCGGTGCGCCCCGATAGATCAGCAAACCGTGGTCGGGTTCCATCGTCCGGATCTCTGCCGGTGTCATGATCGGAACTTCCCGCAGGGTCGGGCCGGCCTGTTTGCTGCCCGAGGGCTGCCATTCGTAGCGGTCTCCGAGCATCCGCGACAGTGATTGCAGCTCATCGCCTTTGAGTCCGGGTAGGACGATGCGGGCGGGGGAGTTGTCGGCGAACATCTTGCCCGCCGTCGGTCCCCACCGCAGCTTGTTCTGCTCTTCGTTGTGGGCGTAGGCGTGAATGGTGATCCCGCGCCCGCCGGAGTCCGACATCAGATCCGGCAGGCCGGGGATCGGGGCGACGTTGTTGACCTCGTCGAGCTCGAAGCGCATCGGTGGATCGAAACGCCCACCGGGCAGCGTCTGGGAGTACCGGTCGGCGAGATAGTGCACTTCCGAGGCCAGAGCGGCGATGAACGGCGCCGCGGAGTTGTCCTTGCCCTTCGACACCAGATACAGGGTGTCGCCGCCCGAGCGGATGAACTGCTTGAGGTCGAACGACTCTCGGACCGGGACGTCGACGGCGCGCAGCAGAGCCGGTGAGGCCAGCGGGGCCAGGAGGCGGCTGGCGGCACCGATCATGTCGTCGGAGGAGTCCGATCCGGAGTCGAGGATCTGCGAGAGCTCGCTCTCCCAGTCCGGCATCGACCGAGTGAGGATCTCGCGGGGTTCGCGGCCTTTGCGGGAGTTCACCCAGACACGGAGCTTGCCCAAGCTCGCCCCGCTGACGGCGGCGGCGTGCAGGTAGCAGCGCAGCAGAACGACAGCTTTGTCTTCCCAGTAGCCGCCGTTGGTGGTGTCGCCCATCGGCATTGCGCCGACCAGTGCCTTGGCTCGGCGGATCGCAACGTCGGGATCTTGGCAGCCGGAGAGGATCGACCACCGAATGGGGTCGGGCCAACCGGTTATGTTCTCCGGATCGAAGATCGCGATCGTCCCGAGCGTCTGTCGCCAGAGGTAGGTCGCGGAGATCAGATCGACTTTCGTCGACGTCACCAGCAGCGGACCGGGGGCGTCCATACAGCGTTGATACGCCAGTCGCCACGTCTTGCCGGAACCGGTGACACCGTGGACCAGCATGCAGTCGTTCTGCTTCAGGTATACGGTGCGGTCGGGGTCGACGACGTTGCCACCCAGGGCGATTGCCACTTCGCGTGCATCCAATTGAGATGGTTTGACGTCTTTCAGTGAGGCGCGGGTCGCGACTGCCGCTTTGCGGACGCTTTTCTCGTCGATGCCGGCGCGAACGAGGTCCTTGCGGGTGGCAAATCCGCGTTCGGACTGGCGGCGCCGGAAGTGCCAGTCGTCAACTTCGGAGTCGATCCACACGGCGACTGCACCGTAGGCGGCTCCCAGGATCAGGATGCAGGTCCACGTCACCCACGCTGGACCGGGTTGGGCGCCGTCGGGCCACCCGGATGCCGGGTCGTCGGGGTGGGTGACCAGTCCGACGAAGATCCTCGCGATCTCCCCGCCGCCGGCGGGCATCGCGACGACGTTGCCGGAGACGATCGAGGAGACCATGCCGCCGCCGAGCACCGCGAACAGCAGACCGCCCACGAACGCGGCGATGGTGAACGCCTCGGCGGGGATGATCGGATCCCTTGGACGAGGGGGCGTTTGTCGCTGACTCATCGGAGCGCACCTTCCAGAAGTTCTGCTGTGATCGGTGCTGCCGGGTGTTCCTCGAGGCGGCTGTCGATCGCGAGGAGGAACTGCTGCCAGCCTCCGTCGTAGTTCGCATCGACGACGGCCACGACGAGGCGGTCGGAGAGCTCGTCCAGGGTGTCTTCGTCGAAGTCGCAGTCCAGGAGCCATCCGCGGGCCTCGTGCAGCGCGGCCGCGAGTACTCGCTGGGAGATGTTGTCGGTCATCGGTTCTCCGTCCGGTGGGTGCCGCGCCGGGGAGCGACGTAGTCGCTGAACAGGGCGCGGTGAATGCGTTCGGTGGTATTCATCGATGCAGCGGTTTCGCGGTGCGCCACCGGAGCGTCTGCGGATCGAGGTGTAGGTGACGCGGTCGGTCGCGGGGTGTAGCGGGGTGCGGTGTGGTGTGGCCGTTGGTGTGCTGAGTTCATGTGTTTGTCCGTCTCTGGGAGTGAACGACGAGGGTGGGGTCAGGCCGCGCCTTTGACGGCGGTATCGGTGTTGGTGAGGGCGATCTCCTCCGGGGAGCGCACGTGTTCCATCAGGATCGGATCGGCGGATCCGATCTTGACCAGGCATTCGCCCTGGCCGAGGCCCATGATGATGTCCACCGATCCCGGTGGGAGGTGATACATTTCAGCGGTTTCGCGGGCGTCGTCGTAGCGTTCCTGGGCGAAGAGGAACACGATTCCGGCTTCCTGCATCAGTGCTCGGGCCGGGGAGTCCTTAGACATGTCCGAGGGGTGATGGAACGCCGAGACGGTCGACAATCCCAGTCCGCGTGAAAGTTTCATGTTCGACCGGAACACGCGGCCGGTACTGCCTTCGGCGACGTGCCAGCCCTCCTCGACGATGAGGATGGTCTGGCGTGAAAGCGAGGATCGGGCGGCGAGCAGGTTCGCGAGCCAGGTGTTGATGACGGTCATCACCACTCGAAGGGCGGGGCCCTCGGTGGGCAGGGCGGAGATGTCGAAGTGCGCGAACGGGTGCTCGAGCGCAGCTCGTACTTCCGGGGAGGTGGGGGCGTCAACGAGGCCTTTGAGGTCGCGGTCGACCAAGCGGAGTAGGGCCAGGCCTGCTTCGTAGCCCCATTCGAGCGATCGTTGCGCCCAGCGGTCACCGAAGTAGTCCCCGTCGCCGGGTCGAGGCTCGACGAGCCTGCGGGCGAGGTCTTCGAGGACTGGTTCCCGTCCGGCCGCGGCGGCTTCGTGATTGACGAGCTCGAGGGCTCGGCCGACGGCGCTTTTCTCCGCGGTGGACAGGGGCCGTTCCATCGTGTCGGCGAGGACGGCGAGCACGAGTGCTTCCTGCCCGGCGGGGGTGACGCCGTCGAGGCCTCCGGCGTGCTCGCCGCCAGTGGTGATGGCGGGATCGAGCAGATTCAGACGTGCGCCGCCGCCACCGGTTTTGAAGCGGACCGATTCGACACCGAGGGTGCGAGCGAAGATCGAGTACTCGCCTTCGGTGCCTTGGCGTTTCTTGTCCATGACGACGACCTGGCGACCGAAGATCAGTTGCCGCCAGCACGAAGCAGTTTTGATCAGCGAGGACTTGCCTTTGCCGATGTCGCCGACCATGCAGACGTTGATGTTGGAGATGTCGGTGCCGTAGAGCTCGAACGGGTCGGTGATCACCAGATCGTTCGAGATCCGGTTCAACCCTGTGACCGGGCCTTGATGCCGGACGCTCCGGCGGCTGATTGCCAGGTTCAGTGCTTCGGCTTGTCTGGTGGTGCTCCACGCTCCTTCCGGGCGGGGTTCGTACCAGCCGAACCGGTCGAGCAGCTTCCTGCGCTTCGGCGGCTTTCTGCGCACGATCTGGTGCGGCGCGGCGGCGGTGGCGTTGTCGGAGTCTACGACTTTCTGTCCGTCGCCGAGATGCTGCGGCGGAACGTCACCGAAGAGGCGGCTGCGGCTGCGGGCCGAGGTCCGACCATGGGTGGCCGCGGGGCGGGTGGTGATGTTCGGTGCCATGTCGATTCGCTCCTGGCCTATCTGCTCGATCGGGTGACGGCCAGTCCGCGGCCGAGGGGCAGGGTGACGAACAGGGCGACGTCGTGGTTGTCGTCCTGCCAGTCGATGGTCTTGATCGCCGAGGCGTCGGCGGCTTCGGTGACCCGCATGCACGCCCGTTCGAGGTCGTCCTCGTCGCGGCCGGTGACGGCGATGGTCATGGAGTAGACGACGCCGTGGTGACCGGATCCGGGTTTGAGGTCTTCGCGGCGCCGAGCGGACGCGTTGGTCATCACTTCGCTCGATCCGTCGCCGGTCTTGCCTTTCTTGTCCTGGCTGGCTTGGGCGGCAAGGTCCTGGGTGAAGTCCTTGGCGGCGATGTCGCGAGCGATCCGGTCGCGGACGAAATCCATTCGGACGCTGATGGTGCGGATCGTCGGCGACGGGGCGGTGTCGTCGTCGCCAGGATCGGGTGCGACGTAGGTCAACAGCGGCGCGAGCCACAGCGGCCCGAGTTCGACCGGTTCGATGCTTGCCGGCGGCATCACGCCGACTCTGGTGTGCCAGCGGCCGGAGACCACGGCGGAGTTGGTGCCGCCGATGTAGGAGGGCCAGCAGTTCGCCCAGCGTGCACCTTGGTGGCGATCGAGTCGGTAGGTCGGGTCGATGAACGCTCGGATCACCGCGCAGGTGCGTTGCTCGCCGAGGACCTCCACCCGTCCGAATCCGGCGGAGACGAGTCGGCTCACCGCGCGCATCGTTTCGTCGCGGATGACCTGCGCGACTCCGCCTTCGTAGCGTGCGTTCTTCCCTCCTGCTGCCCGGAATGCGGCGGCGTCGAGCATGTCGGTCTGCGGCACTTTCAGTACCACGTAGGCGCGGTGCTCTTCGCTGTGTGGGCGGATGGTGTCGAGTAGGTTCCCGTAGGAGGTCACTGGCGCTTCCAACCGCATGTCGCCGAGAGCTTCGACCCGCTGTTCGACCCAGTCTTCGTGCATCGTCAGATCGGCGGGGATGGAGCGGTGCAGGATCTGAATGCCGCGTATCAGTGAAGTCTGCTTTGCCAGGGAGGCTGTGAACTTTCCGAATTTGTCCGACGTACTCGCCCATGCTGCGTCGGTCCGCAGTCCGTCCGCGAGGCCTTGGACGGCGAGGACGACGGTGTAGTACGGGCGCTCGCCGGGGTTGGCGGTGCGGACGATGAACATCTCGTCGAGGCCGGTGCCGGCGACGTCGAGGGGTTCGGTGCGCCCGAGCGGCACGGGGTACTCCCAGCCGGGGTCGAGACCGGGCTGCCCGAAAGCGGGATCGGCGGCGTGCCGGAAGATGTGCTCCCCGCGGCGCATTCGCGTCATCCGGCGGAGGGTGTGCAGTTCCCGGGCAGCGAAGGACGGCCCACCGAACTCCAAAGTCGCTAGGAAGACAGTGATGTAGAGGGTAGCGACCATACCGACAGCGAGGGTTCCGCCCCCGATGACGAAATAACCGGCGACGCCCAGGGCCAAGGTTGCCGACCACGCGATCAAGACGGGTAGGGCGATTCCGGTCATCCCGCGGCGAGCGATCTCGCCGCCGAGGATCGAGGTGCGTTGGACGTTGTCGTGGCTGGTCTCGGTGCTCATCAGCTCACCTGCCTTCGGATTCGATAGCCGAGGACTCGGCGGTGGCTTTGGCTTTGTTCATTGCTGCCGACGCGGACTGCGCCGCGATCGGGACTGCGACTGCGCCGGCGGCAGCCACTGCCCCGGCGGAGCCCTTGGCGAGTTTGCCGCCGAGGCGCCCTGCCATTCCGAGCGCAGAACCGCTGCGTCCGGTGGAGCCGCCGCCACCGGATGCCGGTGAGTGCCCGATCGATCCGGTCGCGGCGGTGCTGTTGTGTCGTGAGTGCGGCGAGTGTGCGGCGTGGCCGGTGTTGGCCAATCCGCTGCCCGAGGGGGTGGAGCGCACACCACCAGCAGCGCTGCCGCCGCCGCCCGACGACCGGCCTCCACCGCCGCTGCGGCCTTGGAACAGCGCCGAGCTGCCCAGGCCGCCGACGACACCGCCCGCGATGGACCCGCCGCCGGATCCGAACCCTTCGGAGTCCGATTTAGTCGGCAGGATCGGTGCCCACTTGAGCAGCGCCCACGGCGCGAATCCGACGAGAACCATCGATGCTGCGACCAAGGCCAGGGAACCGAGCGAGGTCAGATCCCCCGATCCGCCGCCCCCGGAAAGCAGAGCATTGTTCGCGCTCGCAAGGACGACAGCGATCAGCAGGAACAGCAATGGTTTGCTGAACACCAGGCCGACGAAGGTCAGCACCGGTCGTAGCGCCTTGACCCGCCACGTGGGGTGGACCCACATGCCGTAGCCGATTCCTGCGATGCACGCAGCCAGCGGTAGCCCGATCTGATGTAGCAGTAGGCCGATGTAGACCGACATGGCCCCGAAGAGCAACAGTCCGAAGAAGATCAGCCCGACGACGGAGCCGCCGACGACGGTGTCGCTGTTCATCGCCGACATCGAGCCGTAGATGTTGTCGACCATCTCGGTGACGGTCGAACCGCTCGCGGCGGTGATGCCGTCGGTGAGAACTTTCGCTATCTCGAGCAGGAACTGCGCACCGATGAGGGAGAAGATCATCATCACGAACCCGGCGGGGAGGTAACCGAAGACGTTGGCGACGAGCTCGCTAGGAGAGCCCTTCTGCCGAGATCGGGTGATCGCGATTAGGACCGCGAACGACATCACCATCGTCCCTATGCCGGTCGAGACGGCATACCAGGTGAGAAACCACGGTTGGGTGGGGTCGAAATCTCCGGTGGAGGTCAGACCCCGCAGGACCGCATCGGTGAGGGACAGGGCGCCGGCTTTGGTGGAGTTGGCCCAGTCGTCGATGACGGTGGCCGGGTCCTTGACGAAGTCGACGACGTCACCGACGGTGCCGGCAACCCAGGAGAACGCTTGGACATAGGCCTTGCCGAGCTTGTACTGCGGGGTCGACTGCACGAGGGTGCTCAGTGCTTGGCCGACCCGATCGGTGAATCCGGTGTTCTGATCGATCCAGTTCGCGGTGCCCGCGAACAACCGTCCGATCGCGAGATTCCAGTCCTGGCATTGCCGGACGTCACGTTCGGACGCGGCTTTGCTGCAGTCGACGAAGAAGGCGTGCATGCAGTACTGATCACCGGACCCTTCGGAGCACGGATCCGACCACGCAGCGTCCGGAACCTTCTCGGCCCCGGGCAGTTCCTTGATCGCGGTCAGTGAATCGGCGTCCGGGGCGCCGGCCCAAGCGAAACCCCAGGTACTCCACTCGGTGGTGCCCCACCGCGCGAGGTCGCCCGCGCAGGTGCCTGTAGGGGGATGAGAGCTCGAATCACCGGCCGGAAACACTGTCGGCAGAGCGGATTCGGGTGGTTCGACACCGTCTTCGACGGCTCTCTTGGCGGCATCGACGGTGCCCACGGCTTCGCTCTCGCTGCCGGCGGTCAGGGTGGCGCCGCCGACCATGTCGATCTTTTGCGCGTCCGGTGCTGTCCAGTACAGCAGCCGGTTCTCTGCGGAGAGGGCCTGCGAGATGTAGAGACCGAGATCGCCGCCCTGGTCACGGCATTTGCCGGTGAACCACGGTCCGTTCTTGAATTCTTCGGTGCCGCCGATGAACTTGCGCAGATCCTGCGGAAAGTTCTCCGGCAGCTTCGATGTCGCCTGTTGCCCGGTGACTGCTCCTGGTTCGGGTGCGGGCTGGGGCTGGGCGGCGGCGAACGCGGCCGGCCCGAACAATGCTGCGAGGGCGGCGGCGACGATGACGAGAACGAGTCGGCGAATCATGTTCTCTCCTAGTCGATGTAGAAGGTGTAGTAACCCGCTGTCAGCTGACCACCGAGGGCTGAGTCAGCGGCCGGGTAGGACGCGTCCTCCGGGCGCGGGCCCTGGCGGAAGGACCAGTCCTGTGCCTTCCAGTCGCCGTCCTGCCAGACGAGGGAAAGATCAGTGGTCGAATACGTGGTCGATACGGCGACCTTGCCGGTGTCGTTGATGTCGGATTGACCGACGCCGATCGTCCAGATCGTCACCTCGGCGGCGTCTTGGGTGAACGACGTAACCGTCACCGCTCCCGGCAGAAGAGACAGCACGTCGTCGTCCTCGTCCCGATTGCTTTCGAGTTCGAGAGCGGTTGCCAGCGTCGGCCCTGGGGCTGCGACGATCATCGACTCCCGTACACCGGACATGTCGATACGTCCCTGACCGGCCTGCGCGATCGCCTGAATGGTGTTCACCGCGGCGGTCGACGCGCCTTGCTCGTCGCGGGTGTAGCCGCTGGGCACACCGTTGTTGACCGTGGTGGGTCCATGAACGGCCCGAATCGCGTCGCTACCTGTGTCGCTGCCGTTTCCGGATCGACCGGTGACGGCGATGACGAGGATCAGCGAGAGCGCCACCACGACCACGCCGGCGATGACGGCGAGAATCGGGCCACGGCGGCGCGCCGAACGCTGCCGATCGGGCTCGGTCTGAGTGGGGCCGGAGGAATCAGCCGAGACGGCGCGGTAGTCGGTTCCCATGAGTGTCTCTCTTTCTGGTGTGGGTTCGTGTGGGGTTATGGGGTCAGGCGGCGGGTTGGACGAGGAGCAGAACCGCGCCGAAAATCGGGGAGACAGCCGCGACACCAGCAAGGCAGTAGAGCGAGAACTTCACGTCGTCGGAGGCGTCGGAGAGGTCGGTGGGCATATTGCGACCGCGTGCCTTTCTCAGTTTCAGAAACGACGTCACGAGGTAGAACCCGGCAGCCGCGAAGCAGCCGCCCCACACCGCCGCCAGGATCCGCTTCCACGTGGAGTTCAAGGCCGGCCCCAGCAGCCCGAGATCGGGACTGATCCCGTCGAAGGGGTTGACTGCCTGCGCCGACGCAACGCCGCCGGCGAGGAGGGTGAACGCAGTGGTGAGTGTGAGGATGCCGAGAACTCGGCGGAGTCGGATGCGGCGATCTGTGGGAGCCGCGGTGGGGGTGGTCATCGTGATCCTTTCGGAGAGAGTGGTTTCGGACTGGAGGTGCGGTGAGGTACTGGGCTGAGGGTGTGTCATTTGTTCTGGATGCGGTTGACCTCCCACCCGGTGGGTCCGCGCCGCAGGATGACCGCGATGATCGATTCGCTGACCGGTGAGCCGTCGATGTTCTGGGTGAGCCGGTAGGCGCGGTAGGCGACGTCGTCGGTCTGCGGCGGGGTGGGTTCGTCGTCGATGGCGAACGTCGGGGCCACCACGGCGCTGCGGCTCGCCCAGGACAGCCACTGCGCACCGGGGCTGGATTGGGCTGTGGTGGCGGTGATCTCGCGGGCGTAGTCGGCAGTGAGCAAAGGCGCGGTGCGGGCGGCCGCGTCACCGGGGCCGGCGTCGACGCCGGTGTTCCAGGTGAACCAGATCGTCAGTGCCGCGGCTGCGACCGAGTCCGGGTCGGTGCGGTCGACGTCGACACCGTTGGGGAGCGTCGTCGCTGCGGGCGGCGGGGTGCGGACCGGGTCGATCGACTCCGGTGGTGTGTCGCCGGGGTTCCACTGCTGCGCCGGAATCGCCGGACCCTCTGTGGTTTTCGAGGCTCCGCCGTCGCCGCAGCCGGTGAGGACCACCGCCGAGATGAGTGCGGTGGCCACGAGAATCCCGGTGCGGGTGTGGGGGTTGCTCATCCGAACCTCCGTGCAGTCAGGTCGCTGGTGGGCGGGGTCCAATCGGATACTTTGACGACGTCGCCGGATTGCGGTGCTTCGACGACCTGGTTGTTTCCGAGCCAGATGAAGATGTGGCCGGGGTGGGGTTGGATGATGTCGCCCGGGGCGAGTTCGGCGGCGGTGTCCACGACACTGCCGCGGGGATCGGCGATCTGCGCCGAATCCTGATGCGGCAGCACGATCGCACCGCCGGAGGCTTGCGCGACGGCGTAGAGCACGAGGCCGGAGCAGTCGAAGCCGACCTTGTTGAAGTCGCCGATCATGTCGGCGCGGCCGCCGCCGTCACTGATGCCTCGGGTGGGACCGTTTCGGTCTCCTCCGCCCCAGGCGTAGGTGGTGCCGAGCCAGGCCATCGCTGCGGCGACGACGTTCTGCCCGAACGGCCCACCGGCCACCAGTCCTGGGCCGGTGTTCGGCACTGCGACCGCGAACTTCTCGGCGGCGGCTTTCGGGATCTTCGCGACGTAGTCGAGTGTTTCGGTGTTCTGGCAGACCCGCCCTTGGGAGAGGGTGGCGCCGGGGCCGCAGTTGTACATCGACAGGTACAGCTCCGTCAGATCGCCGGTGATCTTCCCGGACGCGAGTGCGTCTTTCGCGATGCCCGCGAGCTCGCAGTCGTAGGCGGCTTGGGTCATCACCGCATCGGCGATGCTGCGGGTGTCGGTGCGGCCGTCACCGTCGCCGTCGACGGCTTTCGCGGCCCAGGTGGCGGGCATGAACTGCGCCGGGCCGTCCGCTCCGGACGAGGGGTTACGGGCGTTGACGTCGAAGCCGCTTTCCTGTTCGAGCTGCGCGGCGACGATCGGTGCGGTCACTTCCGGGCAGACGGTGCCTGCTTTGACGATCCACGGTTCGAACTCCGCGGGTACCGACCCGGGGCGCAGGCCCGTAGTGCCGGTGGGTTGACCGCAGCCCGGTTTGATCGCGGCCGCCAATCTCACGTCGCGGCTCGACGCACGTTTCGGCGCCGAGGAGGCCTCAGGTGCCGTCGTGGGGCTTTCTGCCGCCAGTGTGTCGGTATCCGGTGCAGCGGGGGCGCTCGCTCCGGAGGAGGCCAGCCAGGCGACCGGATCGACCGCGTTCGACCCGGCGGCGAGGCGGGTGCCGGGCCAGACCTCGAAATGCAGGTGCGGTCCGGTGGATTGGCCGGCGTTGCCGACCTTCCCGATCGGATCCCCGGCGGTCACGGTCTGGCCTTCGGCGACGTCGACACCGTCGTCGTTCATGTGCCCGTAGACCGTGGAGACCGATTGGCCGTCGACGGTGGTGTCGATGATGATCCAATTCCCGAAACCGGACGCAGGTCCGGCCTTGAACACGGTGCCGTCGGTGGCGGCGTAGATCGGCGTACCGGCGGACGCGGAGTAGTCCTGTCCCTGGTGGCCTTCGTCGGCTCCGGTGACGGGGTTGATGCGCGGCCCGAACGGGCTCGTCGCCTGGTAGGTGCCCTCGCGCAGCGGCATGACCACTGTTCCCGAATGCGGTGCCGCGCCGCCGCCGGTGGCGGGCAGGCAGGTGCCTTCGTCGTCGGCGGGGGTCCGGTCACCGGAGAGCACACCGAACAGGGCGGTCGCGGCGAGCAGCGCGATCAGCAGTGCACTGACTGTGCCTGCTGTCTTTCCGCTCGGTGTGCCGTGTGGTGCCATCGGTTGTGTATCCCTTGTCGATCGAGGTGATCGATGCCCGCCCGGACACCGTGAACTGCTCGTCAGTGGTAGTGATGTGGTGCGTGTGTGTGGGATGCGCTGGGTGTCGTGTAAGGCCCGCCCGGCCGGACACGAACCCCTTGCATCAGTGGAAGGTGTTCAGGCCCCGATCTTTTGGCTGAAGAAGTCGATCAGCCATTGCAGGGCGCTGCGGCCGGTGGAGTCGATCTGGAAGTCGGCGTAGGACTGGTGCGCGCCGGAAGCGAAGAACGTCGCCGCGTCGATCCCGGCGCCGACGAGCTCGGTCAGATCTCCGGCGCCGGGGGAGGAGGCGAGGGAGACCAACGAGCCTGCGAGACCGGCGAAGTCGCCGGTGGCCGCTTGCTGTCCGTTTGCCGCGGACTGCCCGCTCACCTGAGTCTGCGCACCGAGCTGGTCGGGGCTGGTCTTGCTGGCGCCGCCGGAGATCACCCCGACCGCGACGGATGCGAGGTCGAGACCGATGGGTAGTAGTTCTGCTGCGGCGGCGAGGTTTCCGGTTTCGAGGATGTTCCAGCCGACTTCCTGAATGGCGCCGACATTGTTCGCGAGCCGGATGACATCGACGCCCGCGAGCAGGCCCAGGACGAGGGAGGCGATCTGCGCCGATCCGGAGGGATCGGGGATCAGTGCGACGAGCCCGGCGAGGGTGTGCAGGTCGATACCGGCGGCCATCTTCACGATCGGCGCGAACTGGTTGTTGAGCTCCCCGGCGATGCGGTGCGCGTTCTGGACATCGAGCGCGGCCACGGCCTGCGGGAGGGCGATGAGATTGTCGACTATGCCCTGGTAGTCCAGGGAGGTGAACCCGGTCGCGACGTTCACGATCTGGCCCACCACTGTTTTCGGTTTCAGGAGCGAGAGCACCTGCGTCGCGGAGGTCAGGGCGTCCGGTGTCACCGACCCCAGCGGTGCGATCTGCCCGCTGAGGGTGGCCGCGGAGTCGGCCAGGCCTGCGCCGGTCACCGATCCCGATGCGGCGGTGCCGCCGAGGATCGATGCGGCACCGTCGGCAATGGAGGTAGCGGTGGCGATGGTGGCCGGTAGGTCGATCTGATCGAGGGCATCGAGCACCCCGGCGGTCTGCTTCTCCGGTGAGCCGTCGGCGGCGGAGTCTAGGGTGGAGCGGATGCCGGGGTTCGCCGCGATCACCGAGGCCACGTCCGCGACCGGGGCGAGTGTGTTCGCGAGTGAGGTGGCCGAGGCTTCGACCCCGGCTACCTGCGATTGCGTTCGGCTCGCGCCGACCGTGTTCGGGAGCGATCCGATGCGGTCGGACAGGCCCGATACCGTACTCGCAGCACCGGCGAGGTCGACGCGGGAAAAGTCCGAGACCAGCGAGGCCCCGAAGTCGCTGCCCGCCGTCGCCGCTGCGCTCGTGGTACCCGCCTGCCCGCCGGCGGCGCCTGTCGTCGAGGTGCCGGTCACGCCGCCTTGCGTGTTCGCTCCCACCGTCAGTGACGCTGACGGTGTTGAAGCCGCGGACGGTGTCGATGTAGTCGAGCGTGATGCTCCGGCGGTGGGGTTGGCGAGGATCTTGCCCAGTCCGGCGATCAGGCCGTCGGGTCCGGCGTTGGTGGAGCAGTACAGGTCCGTCGGGGCGCAGAGTTGGCGTACGAGCGGGGCGAGTGAGCCGAACCCTTCGGGCCGGACCCCGCCGATGCCCTGGCCGTCGACCTTTGGGCCGACGAGGGTTCCGCCGGCGGTGCCCTGGTGGGGATCGGCGACCAATCCGACGCCGAGGATCCTTCCGGCGGGGATGACGCCGCGACTGTTGCCGATCGCAGCGGCGACATCGCCAGCTGCGTCGGCGCCCTGGGAGTAGCCGGCGAGCAGGAATTTCGCTGTGGCGCAGGCAGAGGTGAGGATGTTGTTGATCGAGTCGATGCCGGTCTGCTTGCTGTCGGTATAGGTGCGGCCCTGATCGAACGCCGACGCCGAGTAGGCGGGGTAGCGGACGTCGATGTCGTTGCCGTACTTTGCTTTCAGCGCGTCGCCGACTGTTTTCAGCATTCCGACCGGGACGGCCGGGTTTGCGGCGGCGGTGGTCTCCCATGTTCCTGGGGTCATGACGGCGACGTACTTCGGGCATCCCGCTGCGGCGGCGATTGCTGGTGTTGCCCCGGCGACCGTGGTCGAGGATGCAATCACCGCGGCAGCCGCAGCGACGCTGGCAACTGTGGTCAGTCGTCGTCGCCAGTGGCGGCCGGTGCGGGCGGCGTCGGGGGTCATGGCATCTCCTGTGCAAGCTGGAATGGGAAAGGGGTGGGTGGAACGGTTCAGGCGCCGCGGCGGCGATCGCGGCGGCTGTCGTACTGCGAGAGCTGCGAGAGGTTCTGCTCGGGTGGGTGGCGGTAGACCGGCTCGGGTGCGAAGGAGTCGGAATACTCGAACGCTGCCGCGCGGCGGGCCGCACCGAGCGTGTCGGCGACCATCGCAGTGACGTTGGTGTAGGCCTCGACGGTGGACGCCGGGAGATCCTTGTAGACGATCCGATCCCCACGAGCCAACGCCGGATCGTAGGGTGCTTCGACGAAGTTGGACTCGGGGACGCCGAGGGCGCGCAGGTCGTTGTAGATCATCTGCGAGAGCTCCGGGGAGGAATCGGGGGTCAGACAGGTGACGATGACCGTCGAGGCGAGCAGATGCTGCTTACCGCGCGCGGCGATACCGTCGAGCATCAAGAAGACCTGTTTGGCGATGTCCATCCGCAGCGGCAACGGCACCACCAACACATCGGAGTGCTCGATCGCCCACTGCCAGTTCTCGGCCAGCGGATTCGTCGCGGTGTCGAGGATGATCAGATCCCGGTGCCGGCGCAGCACCGCCATGACAGCGGCGCATTCGTCCCAGCCGATACTGCGGGACTGGGTCGTCGAATTGTCCGACGCGAGAATGTCTTCCATCGTCGGCTGCCGCCGCAGAAACGCGTTCAGCGATCCGGAGACCGCCGAGGAGGAGGCCAGCTCGCCCGCGTGGGCGAGTAGATCCCACACCGTCAGTTCCGGATCGGTGGTCCGCGCAGCCCGGTCACCGAGGGATCCGGACGACTCGCTCGCGTCGAACACCGCCACGCCTTGGCCGCGGTGTTTGCCGAACGTCGCACCGAGCATGATCGAGGTGATCGTCTTGCCGGAGCCGCCTTTCGGGTTCATCACCGACACCACCGAGCACCCGGGAAGCGGCTGCTGCACGGTGCGGACCGACTGCCGGAACCGCACTTCGGCGGAGACGTGCTTGGGTCGCATATGTGCCCCGAACGCGGCATTGAGGCGTCCGCGCAATCCCCACGTCGCGGGTTCGGTGGTCAGGTCCTCTTCGTGGCGGTCGAACATCTTCGCCCGATACAGCGTATCGGGGTCGACGTCGGGTGCATCGATCGCGGCGAGGGCATCTTGTCCGACGCCGTACGGATCCGGCGTCAGATCCGCATCATGGGCGCCGTTGTCGACTGGGTCGGTGGCGGCGGCTTCGGGGCGGCGCAGGCGCTGGTTGCGCAGATTCACCGCCGCTTCGGCTTGGTAGTCCGCGACCGGGTTCGCGATCTCGCCTGCCAAGGCGTCGTTTGCTCCGGGGTCGGGTTCGCGGGAGGCCATCACTGCACCACCGCATTCGCACTCGGGACCTCACCGGTGGTGTCGTCTTCGTCGACGAGGAGGTCGGTGAGCCGGATCGCTTGCCAGGCCCGGTGCCCGGGTACCTCGCACCAGAGCACGGCGGGGTTGTCGTCGTCGATGTCGAGGCGTTCGAGGTGCACGCCATGCTTCGCTGCGACTGCGGCGAGGCGGGTGCCGTCGATGTTCGGGTTGGTGATGTGCAGGATCAGCCGGATCGCGGGCACGCCGAGTTCGTCGCGGAGTTTGCCGGCGAGGAATGCGGCCTTCCCGGCGGCCGAGTCGTCGGCGGAGTCCTGGTCACCGAGCCGGAACACCGAGTCCTTGGCGTGGAAGGTGCCGTACCAGGCCGTCTCTTCGCCGTCTCCGACGACGGCGAAGCTGCCGCGTTCGTCGCCGGCGGCGTGGAGCTCGATCAACGGGGCCGCAGCGGCCGCTTCGGCGACCTCGTCGGTGACTTGTTCGGCTTCGCGGGCACGGAGGGTGTCGTAATCGAGGTCGAGTTGCTTGTAGAGCTCGCGTTTGACCTTCGGCCACAGCGACCGGCTGAACAACCCGGCATCCTCGGCCCACGCCCGCAGAGCGGCGGTATCGGCGGTGCGGAGGGTGTCGGCGGCGGCGCGGACGGCGCTCGCAGCGGTGTCCCAGTCTGTGGAGGCGCTGGTCATGATGGCGTGGGGTCCTTTCGTCGGGCTGGTCACCGAGGGCGGTCGGTGTTCTCGCGGTTTCTGGTGCCGCTGGCTGAGCGGTCAGGCCGCATCGATGGAGGCAATGACGTAGCTACCCTCGATCTCGGTGGTGGTGATGCGTTGCCGGTACTGGGTGCCGGGGACACCGTCGGCGCTGCTCTCGGTGATCGTGAGAGCGAAGACACCGGGTCGAAGCGCGTCGACGTCGAGGCAATAGCGTGTGCCTTCGGGGACGGTTGCTATGCCTGCGTCGAGGTTCGCGGCGACGGTGAACGGTGCCGTCGACGGTGCGTCCGGGGAGATCAGAGCGTGTGCGGCGGTCCCGGAGCGCTGGACGTAGTAGGCGTGCTCGAACGCGGCGATGACGCCCTCACCGCTGTTCTGATCCCCAGGCGGCATCGTGCAGTCCGGTCCGGCTGGGACCGCCGGGATGGCGACCGGGGGAGCGGTCGTGGTGGCCGCGGGTGGTGCAGCTGCAGGGGTGGTCGAGTCGCCGCCGGTGAACACGGCGATCAACGCGACGAACAGCAGAGCGACCACCGCTGCGAAGGCGAACAGCAACCGCCGGCGCAGGCGCGAAGGGCGAGGGGTGGGGGTGGGTCGGGATGAGGAACCCGACGGCATCCCCGACCGACTCGGGCCGGTGGCCCGAGCGATCGGGGATGTCATAGAGCGTCGCGACATCGTGGGGAGGATCCTTCCTGGCAGTGAAAAACTCTCAGGCAGTGGCTGACTGGTGGTGTCAGGCCGGGATCTGGCCGGCGAGGGTGGCGTTGACCTGATCGAGAACCGGACCGGCGGCATCAGCGATCGCGGGCTGCTCGAGCACCGTGGATGTGAAGCCCTCCACTGCGGACCGGGTTGGTTCGATCCAGGTGTTCGCATCGTTGAAGGCCTGCTCGACTGCCGGTGCGGACTGGGCGGCGGTGTTCGCCTGGGCAAGTAGATCCGGGCCGGCGTCGGTGGTCAGAGGCGCTGGAATCACCGGGAGCTGCTCGGCGGACGGACCGGCCGGGGGTGCCTCGATCGCCGGTGATTCCGGTGCCGGGGCTGGTTCTTCGATGATCGTGGCTTCGCCGCCGGCGGCTGCCGCACCGAGGACGCCGCCGGTCACTGCGCCGATAGCGGTGGTGGTGGCAACGATCGGAGCCGAGATCGCGGCACCGATACCTGCGCCCGCGAGGGCTGCTGCACCGGGAACGAACACGTAACCGAGAGGGCCTGCCCAGATGATCGCCGGAGTCAATACCGGTGTCGCCGCGACACCGAGAACACCACCGAGAGCGGCGCCTCCTGCCGTGATCGCAGCACCGGGGACGAGGCCGGCCGCCAGTCCTGTCGCGGCGCCACCGGCTGCGCCGGCGGCGGTACCGGCTGCGATGCGGTCGGCGCGAGGTGCGTCGGCGAATCCGTGGTCGACCAGCAGGTTTCCGCCGTCGGCTTGTATAGCCTGGAAGGTAGTCGATAGCTGGCGAGCGAACACCGGATCGATGAGTGCCGGATCGTAGGGAACCGGGTTCGCGCCGACGAGGATCGTGCCCTCGGGTGTTTCGATCGGTGCGATCGCTTTGCGCTTGACCGTCGGCACAGGGGCCGGTTCCGGGGTGGGCGCGGGCTCGTCGGCGGCGGGCGGGCCTTGGATCGGTTCGGGAGTGCCCGCGTAGTAGGCCGGTTCGCTGTCGAACGACTGCTGCTGACGACCGGCGTTGTAATCCTCGACCGTGCGAGTGTTTTCGGAGTAGTCGTAGAGCGGGGTGTAGCCGGGCAGATAGTCCTGCTCTGCGGGTTCTGGTGCCGGCGATACCGGAGCCGGTGTAGTTGTCACCCCGGGCTGCGATCCCTGCGGGGCGGTCACGCCCGGCTGAGAGGGGGCTGCGTGAGCGGTCGGAACAACCGTCAGACCTGCGATAGCGACTACAGCGGCGGCCGGGATCGCCTTCAGGACCGGTCTGCGCGCTCGTTGTAGGCTGGCTTGTCGAGAAGGGTGCGTACTCACTTGTTATCGATCTCCTAGGTAGGTGGGCCGCTCGGGCCTCTGCTGATTCCATTGGCCAGCAATGGTTCTGATGCCCATGAGTGATAGAGGGCGCTGTCACATCGCAAGAGGTGTCGGTTCCGACCACGCGACGGAGATGGCTCCGTCCATGTCGAATACTTGGTGAAGCCCGTGCGTGTGTGGTTCGCGCTCGCACGTGTGCGTCGAGCCGGTCCTGCGATTGATGATTCGAGCGCTGCAGGACTCAGCCGTTTGTGGTTGGTCCTGGCTGCGAACTGCATCCGATCGCACCCTGCTAGGTGGAGCCGTTCTGCCGTCGATTTCTGTTACCCCCGGTCGGTTGACGAACAGTCAAGAAGAAAATAGCAAAAAAAGACAAATTAAGTAAGACCTGTCGTTGCCGCTGGGTAGGGGAGGCCCGAACGGAGTGGGGATCTGCATATATTTATCTTTAGTTGCTGATGATTGACGGGAGGCATATGGTGTGGCGGTGGACGGTCCTGGACGATTGGCTGAAAAGGTGTGGCGACGGCGCACTGAGCTAGGCCTGAGCCGCGCCCAGGTCAAACTCCGGGGAGGGCCTTCGATTCCCACGCTTCGTGACGTGGAAGCGGTGAGCGACAGAACGATTTCTGCGTCGACTTTGAGCAAACTGGACATCGGTCTTGGTTGGCAGCCGGGAAGCGCTGCTGAAGTCCTGAACGGGGGTGACCCCACTGCCAAGCCCGCCAACGAGGGCTCGCGTGCGACGAAGGGGCCGGACTTCGTGCCGGTCGGCGTGCCGGTCCTGGTGGAACTGCTCGCGGTTTCGCAGGACATCGAAGAGGCTGCGGCAAGACATCGCGAAGTAATCGAACTCGCAGACCTTTCGGACCGACTCGCGAACGCATTGCATCCGATGTACGGCGAGTATGTAACGGGCTTGTTCGAGGCGAATCGTCGCGAACATGGTGTCTTGTCTCCGGTGTTCGCGGTGTTCGGCAGATTGCTCGATGAGCCGAATGATTCGAGTGACGAAGGAGAACGGGAGGAACGCGCGTACAGGCGATGGTTGGCCGGACGTGATCAAAATTTGACGGAAGAGCAGCGGGATAGATTTGAGCGTCGTTACGAAGGAGGTGCGGAATGAAGAGAGAACCAGTTGCGCTGCCGGTTCTGCCGGACCGTATCGACTTGCTCTTTCGTGTCTGGCGGCGCCCTGGAGGTGCGGAGCGGTCTTCGGTAGAGATCGCTAGAGAGCTGCAAGAATCCGGGTGCGTAGTAACGCCTGAGGACATCATCTTGTGGAGGTCGGGGACTGCGACGCCCGGTGAGTCTGAGCTGCGAGCCTTGGCTTCCGCGTTTCCCGGCGAATCCAATGTCGAATACCTGCTGGGCGGAACCGAAGCAGCGTCGATTCACTCACAACTGCAGCTGGTTCTCGAGTTGATCGAGGGGGGAATCAAAGACGTACGATTGCGCAGAGAGCACGCAACTATTCAGCAACGAGAATTGACAACACTGCTCGCTGACCTCCGCGTACAGCGGACGAGAGGCTGAGTATTCTGTAGTTACCCTTGGGGGAGGGATTAGGGGTGGAAAAGTCAAGCCAACGCGTTCTGGAGACAACGAACGCGGTTCGTAAGCTCGTTCCAACGCCGTGGGACCGCGACGAATTCGTCCGACAGATGGGCATCAGTCGTGGTCGCCCGATAGTGTTGAAGCCAGTGCAGGCAACCGCGTTGAGCAGATTGCCCTGCGGACTGTGGTTGTCCCTCGACGATCACGACGAAATTGCCTACGATGCTGGATCTTCCGACTACCACATCGACCAGACCATCTTCCACGAAGTCGGACACATGCTGCTCGACCATCATTCCGAGGGACAAGCTTTTGGTGGGCTAGCCGAGATGTTGCCGGACATCGACCTCGGCGCACTTCGATTCGTCATGACGCGCAGCAATTTCGACGATGAACAAGAAAGCGAAGCCGAGCTGTTCGCTGACTTGCTCATGTCGACCGCGGTGAGCAGGTTTCGCCAGTCAAATGTGATGTCCGACGTGTGGGGTAGGAGATGACCTCGTCTGTCACCGCGTTCATCTCCTACCCGATCATCGCGATCGCGATCGCAGTTGTTGGAGGCCGGATTCTGGTACTCAGTGGCACACAGTCCTCGAGGAGGGTGACAGCGGCGGTGGCTGCGCTGACTATATCGGCGCTGCTGCGCGAGGGTGAGGTTCAACACTTCGTCGCTAAAATCACGGCCGACACTGTCGATGTTCAACTTGTTCGGCAACTCAGCACAGCCTTTCTGATGCTGACGATGGTTCCGTTGGTCGCTATGGGCGCACGGTGGGTTTTCGGATACCGGAGCGAAAGCTGGGGACGATACATCTACACCGCAGCAGGTGTGTCGGTGGCACTTCTCATCGTCGTCGGAGCGAACGCGCGAGACTCGGACCGCTACATCGATATATCTCCCGGTCGGGAGACAATCATCTATTTCGCAGTGTTCTCCCTATGGACTGCAACAATGGCGACGCTCTACCTGTATGTGTCTGTACGGGAACTCAAACGAGGCTATCTGCCACGGCGTTTCGTTCTCATGTTCGTTGCCCTTGGGTTGCTGTCTCTCTGGGGCGTGGAAGAGACCCTGTCGATCATGACAAGTGCCATATTCGCCGGGACGGACCATCCGAACGCATTCGTGCACTGGAGGGTGGCCGCCAACGAAACCAACATGATCTTCATACTGTTGGCCGCAGCGCTCTACGCAGCAGTGCCGCTCACCTACAGGCTGGCAGAGACGATTGGCGTCGATCACTGGTCTCGCTCGTGCAGGAAGCTGACTCCGATGTGGCGCGATCTCACAGTCGCATGTCCAGAAGTTCTGCTGAGCGGCGGCCCGGTGCCCTCGACCTCTCGTCAGCGTGTACACCGAATGTGCATCGAGATGCGCGACGCTCTAAGCGTCCTCGCCCGCTTCAATTCGCCTTCAGACGTTGGCCTGCATCTCACTCGATCCCGGATCAGTGCGATCGCCGAAGCGATCGACGCCAAAAGGGCGGGAGTTACACCGACAAGGTTCCGATCGTTCGAACTGCCGTCGGCGCGGAGCCTCGATGGCGAAGTAGACGTGTTGAGAGTAATCGCAAAACAGTGGGTCCAGGCTCGATCAGATAAGACCTTAATGGCTGCCGAGCCAATCAATTGAAATTCCTGGGGGAGACAATGACGTCAACCGATGACCGACGAATCCATTCGCGCGACCGCGCGCTTCCGCATCCGCCCTACCGCATACCGTTCCTGGGTGACTTGTGGGATCTCCACGTCACCGATTCGAGTCAATGGGGTTGGCGTGGAGCACAACGGTACGGGGGCATCTACGAACGAAACGTCCTCGGCGCGCGGATAACCTACGTGTCCAGCCCAGAACTGGTGGCAGAGGTCAACAACGAAGACCGCTGGGCTAAGTTTCTCGGTGTACCGATTCGAAACCTTCGTGCCGTCGCGGGCGATGGACTCTTCACCGCACACAACTCGGAGCCGAACTGGGCCAAGGCCCATGCCATCCTCGCACCCGCATTCACACAGTCTTCGATGCGGACGTACCACGACAGCATGATCGAATCGACTGATAAATTATTGCAGCACTGGGCTTCCAGAGAAGGCTCCTGGTGTGACGTTCCCGCCGATACCAGCAAGCTTGCGCTCGACGTGATCGGCCGGGTTGCATTCGGATTTGACTTCGAAACATTCTCCGGCAGCGAACCTCACGAGCTTGTTGTCCGGTTCCAGCGGGTGCTTCGCTACATCAATCGCGCTGCCTACTCGCATCCGCTCGTCGAGGCAACACTATTCAGACCGCAACGTGACCAGCATCGGGAGGACATCGCCGTCATTCACCGGCTGGTAGATGACATCGTTGCCTCCAGACAATCATCCAGCGGTGGCGGAGATCTACTGGATCTGATGCTCAGTTCCGTGGATCCCGTTACTGGAGAACCCCTCTCCAGCGAGAACATTCGAAATCAGATTCTGACCTTCTTGGTAGCGGGCCAGGAGACCTCTGCCGGGGTGATGGCGTTCGCGCTTCACTTCCTGTCCACGCACTCAGACGTCGTCGACAAGGTGCGGGCCGAGTTCGAGACGGTCTGCCCCGATGGCGAGCTGACTTTCGATCGGGTGGCCAAGCTCCGCTACTTACGTCAGGTAGTCGACGAGACCTTGCGTCTGTGGCCAGTGGCGCCGGGGTACTTTCGGAAGGCGAGGGGGGACACGTTTCTAGGTTCGCACCCGTTCGAGGCCGGCGAGTGGGTCTTCGTCGTACTGCTGCAATTGCACCGGAATGACGCGTGGGGCGCAAACGCTGACGAGTTCGACCCTGATCGTTGGGGACGTGAACGTCGTCCAGCCGACTTGGCGAACCTGTACAAGCCGTTCGGGACAGGGATGCGCGGGTGTATCGGGCGTCAGTTCGCGTATCACGAAATTCTGGTCACGCTCGCGTCGGTGGTCGGCCATTTCGAACTTGAACCCGAACCGGGGTACGACCTCCAAGTCACTGAGTCGATCACTTTGCGACCGTCTGATTTGCGACTTCGTATGACCCTCCGGGACGCAGGCGGTCATCAACTTTGATCCCATTTCGCGATTATTCAAAGCTCGTTCGGACCGCGGATGTTGCAACATAAACTGCATTCTTTACACCATCTCCAGTGAAACGCCAGTTCAGAAAAGTCTTCCGTTCCGCAGTCTGTCGGTTACCTGCGCCATGCTGCCCCTACAGACTCCCGACCAACCAGAAGACCCGCGTCGATCGCCTGCGAGGGCACTACGGAGCTCGGGTCGACGGCAGGGGAGCCCGAGATCCCGCCTGCATTCGCAGAAGCGGATCGCCAAGCGGTCGAGTCGCCGCGGTCGGAGGGCGCACGGAAGACGTACACCGCCGCATGGCGGCACTTCACTGGGTGGTGTGATCGAGAGGGGCGGGTCGCACTTTCTGTGTATGCGTGACCTTCGCTGCGGATCTTGTCGACGCCGCCGACGCTCGGGCAGCTCCTGCGACGTGCGCCGATCGACGTGCGGCTTACGGTGGGGGTTTGAGCATTGCGTGTTCGCCTGCGTAGATGCCCACGCCGTTCGACCTTGGCGATCTCGTTCGGGTGCTCGATCCCGAATTCGCCGATATCGATTCGTACGCAATGCACTCGGTGCCCTCGCCGCACGGAGGCATTCTCGGTTCGCACCTGCTCGCACAGCAGGTGGTCATCGCGGATCGCCCGCACCCTGGAATGCGATTCAGTCTTCATACACCACCTTCCTTGCAGCGGTTGGACGGAGGTGACGATGAACGTTACCGTGGAACGATCACGGCAGGGCCGTTCATTCTTGTTTGCAAGACTGACCTTCCGGCAGGTCGGCGTGATTGTCTACGACTGCGACTTTGTGTGCTCGAGCAGTGAGGGCGGTCCGCAATACCTGGCTGAGAGGTCGCGCCGTGCACTCGACGTCCGCTCCCGTGGTCTGCAAATCCTCGTTGGTTCGATAGCACCACGTCGAAGCGGAGAACACCTCGTTTGGAGACGGCCGCCAGTTCGGCCGGGAGGGTGATATACGACAAGACGGGTTTGCTGGTAGTGACGTTCGAGTCGTCCGGATTGCTGCGAGCTCTCTAGAAGGTCGGAGAGCGACCCTCATAAACGCAGCTCGACGGACTACGAGTCCAACAAGGGCACCTGGATGATGGCCTGGTCAGATCGCCCGATCGCGCTGCAGTGCAATGAGAACGGTGTCCGCAACGGCGTCGTCGTCACCGCCGGCCGGGACGTACCGCCACCGGACGCCACCGTCCTCGTCGGATTCGCCCTCACCGATTGTCACTATCGTCCCGGATTCCGCTGCGCGCATGTCGTCGGCAACCAGGTCGAGGAGGCGCCCGGCGGTCGAACATTGCACGAGAACATCCGGTTCTCCGAGGGACGCGGACAGTCCTGTGAAGACCCGTTGTGCGTCGTCGGCCGATGACATGTCTCCTGCATCGGCCACCGCCCAGATGCCCGATGCGGACCGGAACAAGGTTGTGGCGTTGCCGGCGGCAAGGTCCGCGTCGATACCGATGACGCCGATTCGTTGCACGCCTACCGACACCATACGCCTGCCGATGGCGAGACCGAGCGAAGTGTCACCACCCGCGATGAACACCGTGGAGTCTTTCAACGGGGTCATCGCGTCATCTGTTGCGACGGACGTTCGAGTGTGAGGGGCACCGCGTGGCTGTGGTCTCCGCGGGTTCCGTCGCACCCGGCGCAACGCGGGACTATTCCGGCAGCGCGGTCGGCCAATTGGCGACGGGCACCGCTGTCGCGGGTATCGATGGCATCGATGGACCCCGCATATACCTCGCACGCCAGGAGACCCGCTCCGTAGGCGCCGGCGATCTGAGGTTGATCGAGGACCACGAGCGGTTGACGTAGGGCCTTTTCAATGTAGTGCCGCGCAGCCGTGTTTCGGGCTACTCCGCCTGTCATCACGGCCGGTGTGGCCTTGCCGACCTGGGCCACCAATCCCAATGTTCGAGCGGCCACGGCCCTGTGCACGGACGCGGCGATGTCCGACTTATCACGGCCCTGCGCCAACATCGAGATCACTTCGGTCTCAGCGAACGTCGCGCACATGCTGCTCACCTCGAGATCGTCGTTTCCGGCGAGTGCGAGGTCGCCGACGTCGGTGACTTTTACTTCGAGCGCGCGCGCCAGGACGTCGAAGAAACGTCCCGTTCCGCTCGCGCAGCGATCGTTCATGGCGAACCGATCGACGAGACCATCGGAATCGACAGTGATGGCTTTGCTGTCCTGTCCACCGATGTCGATGACCAGTCGTACGCCCGGGTACAGCGCCGCAGCACCGCGTGCGTGACACGTGATCTCGGTGAACGAGCGATCGACATCCGGCACCAATTTTCGGCCGTATCCGGTACTGATCGTGTAGCGAATGTCAGTGCGCGACAATCCTGTCGACTGCAGCACCTGATCGATGGCACGCAGGACTGCGTCCCGGCTCACGGCGCCCATCTGCACCACGACCGAGCCCACCAGAGCGCCGTCCTGGTCCACCACGGCAGCCTTCGCTGTGGTGGATCCGAGGTCAACGCCCATCACGTACCAAGTCATCAGACCGTCGTCTTCATCCGCTGGACATCGATGGCTTCGAGCATCGCCTCGAGTCGGCTGTCGAACAGTTCGTCGTTGTAGAACGACGCGTCGGCAACGTCGCCTTCGAAGAAGAAGGACTTGACCCCACGCTCACGTTCGGCGGCTTTGGCCAGCATCGATTGCGGATTCGTCATCGCGCGGCATGTGCGAGTGGAGTGGAACGCAATACCGTCGATCGCGTACTGATCCAACCGGCGGAGCAGGAGCTCTTCGAGGTTCTTGAGACCGTGGTTGAGCGGGCACAGCAAGTAGTGCTGTGCCATTCCTCTGAGGGGGTTGTCGACGTCGATCAATTGTGGCTCTTGCCAGAAGGATTCGTGCGTGTAGCGCCCGGCCACGACGGCGACGTCGTACTCGGCGAATTTGCGCGTCAGAAATCCGAGCTTGTTCCAGTTCATGATCCCGTCGAAGTACAACCTGTACCGCTCGTTCTGTACGGCCGACACCCCGTCGACGATGCGCTGCTGAATTTCCGCCTTCACGCCGGCGAAGTAGTCGACGAGTGCTTGATTACCGGGGAGGAAGTTGATGGGGGCGATACTGGCCACCCAATCCCAGTAGGTGGCCGGTGTCGGCGCGAGTGTGCACAGCTCCATTGCTTCCAAGCGCAACTCGGAGGCCCGCTTGATGTAGGACATGCTCTCGCTCAGCGCATCCCAGTCGAACGGCCGGCCAGTCTGGTGCTCAAGGAACGACACCAGTTCGCGGAGTTGCCCCTCGGCGTAGGTGCTCACCTCGTTCCACTCCTCGCCGCGCATATATCCGGCGTCGGGTTTGTTGCCCCACAACATGGGGAGCGAGACGTTGAAGACGGGGAGCTTGCGGTCGAAGACCCGGTAAGTCATCGCGTCCCACTGCTGGCCGGTGCTGCAACCGGCGTAGCCGTTGACGAAGAAGTCGGGGGCAGGAAGTTTTGCGGCGAGTTCTTGTTGATCGAGCATCCCGACCACGCCGTTCTCGGCTTCCGTCGCATTCTTCTGTGTCAGCACCGCGCAACCGAGGTGCGTGCGCGCGTACGAACACAGTTCACCGATGTATCCGTATTCGGCTCCGGCAGCCTGGGCCGGCTCTTCGAGGTGTTGCGCGGCGAGACGGGCGGCAAATGCTTCACCGTGACACCATTCCAGGCCGGCGGCCTGAAACAGCGGGTTCATCGCCGCGCCGTTGTACCACACCACGTGCTTGCCGCGTTCTTTGGCGGTGAAGATGTTGTCCCAGTAATCGGCGGTCATCTTCCCGCCGGCCCTGGTACTGCTCAGTCGGTTGGTTTTGTCCGGCGTGCGCGTGTCGGTCGACATCACGATCTCCTCGAGTTGGTTTGTGTCGAATTAGGCCGGAACGGAGGCTGATTGCCGTCGGATTCGCTCGATGAACGTCTCCATCTTCGTTCGCAACGACTCCACCGGAATGCCCTCGTGCTCGGTTTCGACGAGCAACGACGGTACGTCGTGTACGTCGAGGGCTTTGCGTAGTTCCGGGTAGTAGAGCATGTGCGGTTCGCAGAATTTCGCAATTAGAACCACTACTCCCACGGACCGGCTGCGCGTCAAGGAGTCGAGGAGGTAGGTATCCCAGTCGACCTTGCTTGTGACGCGAGTCGGGCACGGCGCGTTCAAGTTTCGTTCCATATACCACGTCGACAACGCGCCGAGCCGATCACCGGTCTCCGGAACGTCCGTGGAGATGTATCGATACCCAGTATACAGGTCGTCGTCGACGACCAACCCGCCGGATTCTTCGATGACGTCCAGAATCTCCGGTTTGGGTGCGTGGCAGAAATGTCCCGAAAGATGTAAGCGCACAACGGAGGTGTCCGGTTCACCAACGTTCAGGTTGTCCCGGATGGTCTCCAGAATGCCGGTGTGCTCGGCGACATCCATCACCATGCTGGACTTGACGAGCAGTTGCATTTCGCCGGCGGTGATACGCACGGCGCCCGATCGACGCAGATCGTAGAACTCGCGGAGCGCTCTGCGGTTGGCGTTGAAGAGCGCGACGCTGGTGGCGAGTGCGTCGTCGGTGACCGACGTTCCCGTGACCGTTTCGATCTCGGATTTCATATCGACGATGCGGTCGTCGACACGCGGTTTGGCGAGGACGTCGTCCATGGCGCTGGTGAACTGGGCGAAGTGAACCGGTTTTTCCGGGCGCACGTATCGAATGGCGTCGACGGCTCCGAGCAACTGGACGCAGTGGTCGGCCGCGACGAACCCGTCGAATACGTCGAGCTCGCCGATCGCGGCCTGGTCGGCAACGCTGCGCGTGTAGCCACAGTAGAACTCCGCGAGCATGCTGCGACCCTCGGTGATCGGAGTCTTGCTCTCCTGAATGATCACCGGCAACGCTCCAGCGGCGTGAACGAGCTCCGACGGGAAATTCATCGGGAACGATCCGATCACGGGTTTGCCGTGAGTTCGCTTCCACGCCGAGGCGTAGGAAACGGGGTCGTCAGCGGCAGCGCGCAAGGTCGCCATCGATGGTTCGTGTAGTTCGGTCACGGTCGGACTCGGCTTCCTGAGGGGGAACACACCGCGACGGTGCTACGCATCACTATACGTTTCTAGGTAGATGTTGTCCAAAAATGTCGAACGTCTATCGGATCGGCCGGCGGCGTCAGTCCAACCGAGCGACGGACAGCCAGTGCGCGTGCGCAGCCGGTGTCCATTCGGTACGCAGGTCCTGCAGCTTTCGGACGACTTCGAGGCCTGACCAGTCCGGTAACAACGCCTCGGGAAGGTGTGGATCCATGTAGGGCGTTTGCCGGAGCGACTCGACCAGATCGAGGTGCGTGCAGAACGCGTCCTCACCGGACAGGCCACGTTTGTCGGCGAACTTGATCAACAGATGGTCGTAGGCGTCGGCGATCTTGCCGAGATCCCATGACCGCTGCACTATTTCGTCCTCAGTGATGCCGATGTCCGCGGGAGATCCGATGAAGGACAACGTATTTGAGGTCAAGCCGAGTGAGTCCACCATATCGGTAGCTTCCGTCAGGCGATCGACGTGGGGGGTGATCCAGACGCCCGGGCTCGGGTTTCCGAAACCGGCCCACCGCAACCCGGCGTACAGCTTCTTTCGCACGGTTCGATGTGATTCCGGCACCGGTGCGATCACGATCAGCCACCTGCCGTCCCACGGTCGTGTTCGACTCGAATCGGGGAAGACCCGAGTGGCGCCATCGGTAAAAATGCGATGCCCGCGGTCGGTGACCGTCCACTTCGTTTCCCGCCCGTCGCGCTGCGCCGTGATCAGTTCCGATGCGCCCGCTCGCGCGATGGCCTGCCGGCTCGCGGGCTCTGCGTAACCCATTCTGGTCAGCGCATACAGCAGTGCCGCGGTTCGAACCGGCCGCCCGTACGGGTCGACGAATTCTCCGAGGATGGAAATGAGAGCCGAGCGCGCACTGCCACCGGCACTCGGTCTCGTTGCGGCGGACGCGGCAGTCATGTCTGTCACCTGCGACATGCTATCCGCGATCCTGCGCCGTGAAGTGCTCGGACCGGTCAGGCTCGGGCGGGCGTCGTGGCAGGAAACGACGCGGCGAGTCGGCGAAGAATGTCGGCAGCGCCGGCTGCCATGCGGGGAACGAATTCGGCGATGTCGATGATGTCGTGGATCGCCGAGGCGACCTGTCCGGTGAGGACCAGACCGCCGACGATGTCGCCGTCGGTCTGCGCACGTTGCATGGACTCGATCTTCCACCGCGTCAGCTCGACGGCGTCGCGAATTTCACCGCCCTCGTCCTGATGGTTCGTCAACATCAGCGAGGCTGCGTTTCGGAGACCTCGGCAGGGGCCGTAGACGCCGTCGAACGCAACATCGTCGCCCTCGGTGGCATCGAGAATCGCCTTTACGTAGGCGGGGTGCCAATCCGAATTGGACGTGCTTGCGATGAATCTGGTTCCCATGGCGACGCCATCGGCACCCATCGACAAGGCGGAGGCGAGGCCCCGAGCGTCACGGGCGCCGCCGGTGAGCAGGACAGGGATGTCGACGGCCTCGGTGACGCTGGGGAGAAGTACATAGGAATGCACGGCCTTGCTGGGTGCGTGACCGCCCATCTCGAAGCCTGCAGCAATCACCACGTCGACGCCCGCGTCGGCGGCTTTCACGGCCTGATGGGTGGATCCGACTTTGTGCTGATGCACCATCCCGGCATTTTTGATCATCGAAATGTAATCGCCGGGGAACCCAGCAGACGTGGTCATGACGGTGAGTTGCTTCGCCAGCGTCGAGTCTGCTCGCCGAGCAGACAGAACGGTCCGGATATAGACATCGGTGAACGGAAGAACGACACCGTTACCGTCGACACCGACCGGGATGTTGACGGCGAACGGCTTGTCCGTCAGGGACGCGCACTCGTCGATGTGTTCGCGGAACGTGCGAGCCCCCGCATCGAGGTCCGCGGGCATGCCGGGCATCGACACCGTCCCGAGGCCGCCCGCACTCGACACCGCGGCCGCGAGTTTCGAGGTACGAAAGGGACCGAGGCCCTCTTGCACGATGGGGTGAACTATGCCGACCAGGTCGGTATAGCGGTTGGACAGAGGGCCCGTGAACGTCATTTCACGCTCGCTTCCGGAGCGACCGCTGCCAGTTCACCGGCCATGATCTGATCCCGCAGGCGAAACTTCTGTATCTTGCCGCTCGGAGTCATGGGAAATTGCTGTGTGAAGAACCACTGTGACGGCACCTTGTGAGCCGAAATGCGTTCTCCACACCACGCCTTCAGCTCATCCGTGTCCAGCTCACCGTGACCGTCGTGGGTGCGGATGACGGCTCCGACCTGTTCACCCCACTTCTCGTCGGGGACGCCGACCACGACGACATCGGCAATCGAGGGGTGTTGGAAGAGCATCTCCTCTATCTCGCGCGGATACAGATTGGACCCACCTCGAATGATGACGTCCTTGAGTCTGCCGGTTACCTTGATGAATCCGCGAGAATCCATGGTTCCGAGATCGCCCATGTGCAACCAGCCGTCTGCATCGATCGTGTCCTTCGTGGCATCCGGCATGTTGTAGTAGCCCAACATGTTTTGGTAACCGCGACAACAGATCTCGCCCTGTTCGCCGATGGTCATGATGCGGCCGTCGAGCGGATCGGCGATTTTGACTTCGAGCTCGGGAACCGGTTGACCCACGGTTGTGGCCTGGTCCACCGGGTCGTCCGACACACGGGTCTGGCTGATCACGCCGTGCATCTCTGTCTGACCGAACAGTATGGTGAACTGACAGCCCAGAGTGTCGATCACCTTGTTTATGAGGCTCTCCGGAACTGTTGCGGCGCCTGACATCACCGTGCGCAGTGACGACAGGTTCCGCGTCGCCAGATCCGGGTGCTCCAGGAGAGCGATGAGCATGGTCGGGACCATGAGCGAATGAGTACCACCATAGGTCTCGATCATCTCAAGCGTCTGTCCGGCGTCGAACGCGGGGAGCACGACGTACGTTCCCTTTTTCGCGAACGTCCCCAGTTCGGTGACAGCTCCGCCGCCGATGTGATACATCGGCATGGCGTTGATGCACACACCGCCGTCTTCCATATCTGCGCGCTCGAAAACCAGATTGGCCTCGTTGACGATGCCTTTGTGGTGCAGCAGGGCGCCCTTGGGGAACCCCGTGGTTCCGGAAGTGTACTGGATCTGCACGGGATCCGTCGCCGCCACCGGGGGCAAGGGGTGCGACATATCCGCTCCCGCAACGAATTCACGCCATCCCGCGGTACTGATGACGGTACGAAGCGCAGGCAGATTGGGTCTAATTTCGTCGATGATCGGACGAAGATCAGTCCCGCGATAGGAGTCACGATAGAACAGCGCGACCGCGCCGGATTGCTTCAGTACGTACTCGAGTTCGTGTGCGCGATACGCCGGGTTGGCGGCCACCACGATCATTCCCGCCATTGCGACCGCTTGCTGCAGGATGACCCACTCGGCGCTGTTCGGCGCCCAGATACCGATGCGGTCGCCCGGCCTGCATTCCGTGAGCAGCGCCTTTGCGACAGACTCGACCTCGGTAAGCATTTCGCTGTAAGTCCAGGACTTCCGCTCGGTGGGATCTGGAACCCCGTCCACCAGAGCGATCCGATCCGGGACGGTGTCCGCGGCTTCACGGAGAAGGTCGCCGAGCGTGATGTCGCGAACTCCGGAGCTCGGAGTCGACTCCCAAAGGGACAAGTGAGCGTGCATGTTGTTGATCCTGTCGTCGTCGCCTACGAGGTGACCGATGCTCGTCGTGACCGGGTGTTGCGTGGGCCACACAGTTTGAATGCTACACATTTCGCAACATGATGTCTACAAATGTCACACTAAACGAGAGCGACGCATGCTCGCGCGGCATAATGAACTACATCTACGAAGCTGATAGCGCCAAATTCGTAACATGACGACACTCAGGAGACTCCATTGACACCATCGCCGCTCGTCCGTAATTACACCGAATCCGGTGTGCTGATCGCTGGGGGAACTTCTGGTGTCGGTCTGGCGACCGCGTGCCGGTTTGCGGACGCCGGGGTGTCCAGAATCGCAATCCTGGGACGCAACGAAGAACGCGGAAAAGCTGCTGAAAGCGCTGTGCGGGAGAAATTTTCAGGAGTAGAGGTGACGTTCATAGCGGCCGACGCGGCCGACGTGGATCAGGTGGAGTCCGCTGTCGCAACGGCGCACAGCGCTCTCGGTTCGATCGACGTACTGGTCAATTCGACCACCACTGCTTACAAGCCAGAGTTGCTGCATCGCACGCCCACTGCGGACATCGCCGGCATCCTTATGGGTCAGGCGCTGCCGCCGATGCTGACCACTCGAGCGGTTTTGCCGCTGATGCAGGCGCAGGGTGGCGGCAGCATCATCAACATCGCGTCGGATGCGGCAAAGGTTCCGACGCCCGGCGAAAGCGCACTCGGCGCGGCGATGGCAGCCATCGTCATGTTCACCCGCGTCACCGCCGTCGAGGCCAAACGCAACGGTGTGCGTGTCAATGCCGTGACGCCCTCGCTGATTGCCGGAACCGCCACAGCGGACAACGTTCTCTCGAGCGGGTTCAGCAAGTCGCTTTTCGAAAAGGCCTCTGCGCTCGCTCATCTCGGAGTTGCCGAGCCCGACGATCTCGCATCACTCATCGTGTTCCTCGGCGGCCCCGCTTCCTCGCGCTTGACCGGGCAGACTATCAGCGTCAACGGCGGCATCTCCGCGTTCTGATCGTCCGGGATATTCGCGGTGCGTCTCCTCGCCGGTCGACCGGCGTTCTGCAACAACACGCAGGGTTTGTACAGTGCAATACATGACGGAGAACGACACAGTCGACGACGACACGGTCGAGGAATTCACGCCCGGTGTGGGTGGGCAGTATCGACTCGCGGACGCGTGGAACTTCCGTGACGTCGGGGGAGCACGAACGTCGGATGGCGGCCGAATTGGATCGGGCGTTTTGATGCGGTCGTCGGAACTAAGTCGTTTGAGCGACGACGGTCGTACCGAATTGCAGCGACTGGGCATACGAATCGTGTTCGATCTGCGCTCTCCGTCGGAGGCGAAGCGCAGCGGTGCGGATCTGGTTCCCGACGGTGTCCAGGTCCAGGCCGTGCCGTTCGGAAAGATCAACGGCGACAGAGCGCCTCACGAGATGGGCATCGAATCCACCGACGACACGCAGCGGCAATACATGCTCAACGCTTACGCGTCGTTTCCCGTCCTCGACGGCGCGAAGACGGCCATCGCGGGCGTGATTACAGCTGTAGGGCGTGGTGAGGGCCCGGTGCTGGTGCACTGTGCTGCAGGCAAGGATCGTGCCGGGTGGACCGTGGCGACCGTACTTCGCGTGGCAGGTGTCGTATACGAGGACATCGTGGCGGACTTCATGGCCTCGAATGCGGCCGTCGAACCTCTACGCGCACATATGCACGAAGTGTGGCGTCCCGCTTCGGGGCAAAGTCGCATCAACTTTTCCGACGCCCTGCTGGGTGTTGACGAGGATTATTACGTGCACGGCCTGAGAACGGTCGACGAGAAGTACGGGTCCTTCGACAACTATTTGGATGCCATGGGTATCGACGCCGACGACGTGGTGCGTCTCCGGCGTGAATTGTCTTCGACGAACTCCACCACCAACTAGTACGCGCGGCGCGGTTACCGCACGTACTACGGTCGAGTTTCCGTGTGCTAGTTCGCGGACGCTCGAAAAGTGTTGGCGTAGTCGACGTACCACTGCAGGACATCGGTGTCGGCTACTGTCCCGCGGTTGATGGCGACGGATTCGTCGATGCCCTGGATGAGTTTCTTGATAGGCACTTCGAGGCGTTTTCCGGTGCGGGTCATGGGGACTGCGGGTGCCGTGAGGATGACGTCGGGGACGTGGCGTGGGGAGACCTCGGTGCGGATGACTTTCTTGATCTTGTCGATCAGGGTCTCGTCGAGCTCGACTCCGGGGTTGGTGACGACGAACAGCGGCATGTGGTACTCACCGCCGGGTAGTTCGGCGCCGATGACCAGGCTGGTAGCCACTTCGGGGAGCGCTTCGACCGCGTCGTAGATGTCGGCGGATCCCATGCGTACGCCGCCGCGGTTGATGGTGGAGTCCGAACGCCCGTGGATCTGGCAGGCCCCGTTCTCGGAGATGGTGATCCAGTCCCCGTGGCGCCACACGCCGGGGAATGTGTCGAAGTACGAGTCGTGGTAGCGCTGTCCGTCGATGTCGTTCCAGAACTTCACCGGCATCGACGGCATGGGTGCGGTGATGACCATTTCTCCCACGTCGCCGACGACGGGGGTACCGTCCTCGGACCAGGCTTCGACCTTGCAGCCGAGGCATGCTCCCATGAGCTCGCCCGTGCGGACGGGCTCGAGGGGGTTGGCGCCGACGAATGCGGTGGCCACGTCAGTTCCGCCACTGTCGGATCCGAGCAACACGTCGCTGCTGACCTGGTCGTACACCCAGCGCCACGTCGAGTCGGGCAGGGGTGAGCCGGTGGTCATGATCGATCGCAGGCTCGACAGGTCGTAGTTCTTCGCAGGCTCGGCGCCTGCCTTTTCGCACAGGGTGAGGTAGGCAGCTCCGGTGCCGAAACGGGTGACGCCGAAGTCGCTGCACAGCTTCAGTACTGTGTCGGGGCCCTTCGCTGCCGGGTTGCCGTCGTAAGTGACTATCGAACATCCGGTGAACATGGTGTCCACCAACATGTTCCACACCACCCATGCGGTGCTTGCGGCGATCAGCGCCCGGTCGGTGGGGCCGAGGTCGTACGCCAGCGCGTTGGCCTTGAGCGCCTCGAGCACGATGCCACCGTGTGAATGGACGATGCCCTTGGGGAGACCGGTGGTGCCGGAGCTGTAGAGGATCCACAGCGGGTGCTCGAACGGCACTTGCTCGTAGTGCGGTGTCGCGGTGCCGCGGACGAGGTCGGCGAAGTCGAGCTCACCGTCGCCGACGGGAGCTTTCGTGTCGAGGTGGCGAACGGTGACAACGTGTTTCACGGTGGGTAGGGAGTTGCGGACTTCGGCCATGGTGTCTCGTCGGTCGACGGGCTTTCCGTTCCATACGTAGCCGTCGACCCCGATAAAGACCGTCGGCTCGATCTGGGCGAAGCGGTCGACGAGGCCTTTGACGCCGAAGTCGGGGGAACAGCATGACCAGATGGCACCGACGGTCGCGGTGGCGAGCAGTGCCACGACGGCTTCGGCTATGTTGGGTAGCACCGCGGCGACGCGATCGCCGGTACCGATGCCCATCTCGCGTAAGCGGGCCGCGAGGTTGGCGCTTTGCTGCTCGAGCTCGGCCCACGTCGTCCGGGCGGGTTCACCGGATTCGGAGACCGCGGTGATCGCGGTCTCGTCGGGTGCGATGCTTGCGTGGCGCAGCAGGTTCTCGGCCCAGTTGAGCCGGGCACCCGGGAACCATACCGAGCCCGGCATCCGGCTGTCGGCGAGAGCGGATTCGGGCTCGGTCGAGTGCACGACGTCGAAGTACTGCCAGATCGACATCCAGAACGCGTCGGGGTCTGTTATCGACCACGTCCACAACTGTTGATAGGTGGTGGTGTTGACGTTTCGGTTGTCGCGAACCCACCGCTGAAAATCGGCCATACGTGATGCGGCGATGCGTTCCGGCGAGGGAGACCACAGCGTCTCGGTGGCCGAGCTGTCGTTCACGGTGGTGCCTCTCGAGTCGGGGATGTCGGGTGTGCCTAGCAATGCAAATGGTACGACCATATGCGTGGGTCAGGCAACAGTGCTGTGAAACGGCGCCCGGCCGAGCCAGAGCGGGCTCAAATTGAGCCGCTTTCGTGCAGTCGTTCCGTCATCGTGTGCAGGTTCGCTGCACCACACCTCAACGCCCTGTAGGCGATGTCACCCGCAGCGCGACGCATGGTGTCGGTGCTCGTTAACATCACACGCTCGTGGTGGCGGTGGGCTGCCTCCGTGTAAAAGTCGTGGCTTGCCAGAAGCCGCGACCGCGTCGGTCGACCGGATTCAGGACGTGATCGTTTGTTCGGGGTTCAAGGTGTGGCCACGTGAGGTCGAAGACGCTTTGTACGAACACCCTGCAGTCCGCGAGGCCGCGGTGGTCGGCTTACCAGATGCCTACCGCGGAGCCGGTCAAGGCATTCGTGTCCCTGGAAGCTGACGCGTCCGTTACGCCGGACTCGTTGCGCGAGTTCCTCGTCAAGCGGCGCGCTGCCTACAAGCGACCGTCGGAAGTCGAGGTGCTCATTGCCTTGACGAAGACGGCGAGCGGCAAGATCATGCGTCGGTCGCTCCGGAGGACTGACTATCGCCGAGATGGCGCCGAGCGCTAGAGTCGGACGGCTAGCGGCGACGAACTCACCGCGCCCGTGCGGCGATGGCGGTGCCCAGTTTAGATCGACATAGCTCCGCGAGCCGACTACGGACGGCGGGGTGCACGTCTGCATGGTCGAGAGTGTGTCCGAGGCGACGGAAGTATTCGGCGGGGGGATGCCGAACTGGGGGAGTATGAATTCGTCTCCGTCGCCGAACGGTGCCCACTTGATGGCGAAATTCACGAGGGCGGTGTCGTCGTTGTTCATCGAAAGTCCTTTCCGCCGGGGGTGAGGGGGCGGTGATGCGCCCCCTCACCGTTGTTCAGCGGACGTCGAGGTAGATGCTCTTGAGCTGTTGGTAGCTCGCGAGGCCCTCCGGGCCGAGTTCGCGGCCGATGCCGCTGTTCTTGATGCCACCGAACGGCGCGGTGGGGTCGTTCACGTAGCCGTTGATGCCGACCGTTCCGCTGGCGATACGGCGGGCGAATTGCGCTCCGCGATCGGGGTCCGCGGTCCAGATGGAGCCGCCGAGACCGTAATCGGAGTGATTGGCGATCTTCACCGCTTCGGCTTCGTCGTCGTAGGGAATCACGGCCAGAACGGGTCCGAAGATCTCTTCCTGAGCGATTGTGTGTCCTGTTTGTACGTCGGCGAACACGGTGGGTTCGACGAACCAACCCGTGTCCATGCTGCCGGGACGTGCACCGCCGGTGGTGATCCGGCCACCGTCGCCCTTGCCCTTCTCGATGTAACCCTCGACGCGGTCGCGCTGACGAGACGAGACGAGCGGACCAATCTGCGTGTCGTCGGACAGCGGATCGCCGATTTTGAGGCCCTTTGCGAGGTCGGTGATGGTGTCGACGGTCTCGGCATAGCGTGAGCGGGGAGCGAGCACGCGTGTGCCGAGCCAGCAGATCTGTCCGTTGTTGAGAAGCGTTGCTGCGAAGAATGATTCGATGTTCGCTGCCAGATCGGCGTCGTCGAGCACCACAGCGGCGGACTTGCCGCCGAGTTCGAGGGTGACCGGACGCAGCATCTCACCGCACGTGCGAGCGATGGACTTGCCGGCAGCTGTCGAACCGGTGAACGAGACCTTGTCGATGCCCGGGTGCGAGACGAGGTAGGCGCCCAGTTCACGGCCGCCGGGCACGATGTTGAGGACGCCGGCGGGCATGCCGGCGGCGATTGCGGCTTCGGCCATCAAGAACGCGTCGAGCACTGTTTCCGGCGACGGCTTGAGCACGACGGTGCACCCTGCGGCCAGCGCCGGCGCCAGCTTCAGGAAGGTGATCGCCTGCGGCACGTTCCACGGGGTGATGGCGCCGACGACGCCGATGGGGGAACGGGTTACCAACGTGGATCCGCCCAGCATCCCCGGTCGGATCTCGTCCTCTTGCTTCGCGGCCATATCGCCGAAGTAGCGCAGCAGTACCGGTGGGAATCCGCCCTCGAACTGCCGAGCCAGCTGAATCGGCATGCCGTTCTGACTGCTGACGCGAGACGAGGTTTCTTCGGCTCGCGACTCGAGTTCGTCCGCGAATCGGCCGAGCACTTCGGCACGCCGCGACGGTGCCCAACTGCCCCATCCATCGGGTCCGTCGAAGGCCGCGCGGGCGGCCTCGACGGCGTCGTCGACATCGGACTGGGTTGCTTCGGGAACGGAACCGATCTGTTGCTCGGTGGTGGGGGAGATGACGTCGATGACGTTGCTGCCGGACGAGGGCGTCCAGTCACCGTTGATGTACAGGCCGGTGTAATCGATGGTCATGGTGTCGATCCTTCTACGGGAGGGGGTGGGCGAGTTCAGTTCTGCAAAAGCACCGGCTTGAGAACCTCACCCCGGTGTTGAGCGTCGACGGCATCGTTGATCTTGTCGAACGGGAAGGTGGTCACCAGCTTGTCCACCGGAAACTTTCCAGCCTTGTACAGCTCGACCAATTCCGGGATGAACTCGTCCGGAACGCTGTCGCCCTCGATGATTCCGGTGATGGTCACACCCATCGCGAGTGTGTTGATGATGGTGAGCGGTACGGATGCTTCGGGGTTCGCGGGGACGCCGATGAGGCCCACCTTTCCGTGAAAGGTCATGGACGCCAACAGAGATTCGACGACGGCCGGGACGCCCGAGGTGTCGATGGCATAATCGACGCCCGCCGGCGCGATCGCACGAACCTGGTCGGCGACCGGTCCGGCCGCCGGGTCGATCACGTGAGTGGCGCCGAGTTCGAGAGCGAGTTCGCGGCGCGATGCGTGCGGCTCGATCGCGATGATGGTGGCCAACTCGCGCACGACGCCGCCCATGACGGCGGCCAAGCCCACCGAACCCGCGCCGGCAACGAGCAGCGACGATCCGGGTCGGCAGTCCAGAGACTTGAGTACGGCTCCTGCACCGGTCTGCAGTCCGCATCCGAGGGGCGCGAGGATCTCGGCCGGGACGTCGGTCGGAACCTTGACGACATTGCGTTCGAAGGCCAAAGCGTAGGTGGCGAACGAGGATTGACCGAAGAACATACCGGTGAGCTTTTCGCCCTCGGTCGTGGTGATCGGGCCCGAACCGTCGTCACGAGCGCCGTCGTAGGCCAGGTGCATGAACTGGTGGCAGTACGACGGTGCACCGGCGTTACACGACGGGCACTGCCCACAACTGTTGAACGTGATGCCGACTCGATCTCCGGGCGCAACCTTGGTCACGCCGGCACCCACCTCGCGAACGACGCCGCAACCCTCGTGGCCGAGGACGGCAGGCAGTGCGGTGGGAAGTGCTCCGTCTCGCGCCGCGAGGTCGGTATGGCAGATACCGACGGCTTCGATTTCGACGATGACCTCGCCGGCTCTGGGATTTTCGATGACGATCGGTTCGAGCGTGAACGCCGAATGAGGTTCTCTCGCGACTGCAGCGGTTGCTTCCATGACGGTGTACTCCAAGTGTGAAAGTGGGGCCAAGAATGGTGATGGTATTGCTAGAGGGTGACTTCTCGTAGGGAAATCGAGGTGTCCGCGAGCGCGACAGGATCAATTTTGGTGTGATTACCGATGTATTTTTTCCCGGCCATGAATTCTGCTGCTGCATTGACTGTTTCGACGGCCACGGGTATCCCGGACCCGTCGAGATGGAATACCGCGAACGACGAGTCGGCCGGGTTTCCGCGCACCACCGCGGTGGCGTCCGGGGACACCATGCCCGCCATCTTCATCTTCAGGTCGAACTGATCCGACCAGAACCACGGCACCTCGTGCTGAGGAACGGATGCCCCGACGATGACCGCCGCGGCGTGTTTGGCCTGCTCGACCGCACTCGGGATGCTTTCGAGGCGCACCATCTTCCCGAGGGTGTCGTGCATGCGGTAGGTCACGTCGCCGATGGCGAGGATGTTCGGGTCGTCGGTGCGCGCGGTGCTGTCGACCACAATGCCTGCCTCGCAAATGATTCCGGCGGCACGGGCCAGATCGTCGTTCGGCACGGCGCCGACACCCACCAGTGCGAGCGCGCAGGGGACGACGGTTCCGTCGGACAATTCGACACCATTCACTTTCCCGTCCGTGCCGATGAAGCCCGCGACGTGCGCGCCGGTCAGAATGCGTGTGCCACGGTCGCGGTGGAATGTGGTGAGTGCCTTCGCGAGGTCAGGGCCGGCGACCCGAGAAAGCACCCGGTCCTCGCGTTCGATGATCGTGACGTTGCACCCGTGCGCACGGGCGGACGCTGCCACTTCGAGGCCGACGTATCCACCGCCGACGATGGCGATTTCGGCGTTGGAATGGACGGCGTCGCGGAGCATCTCGGTGTCCCCGAGAGTGCGTAACGTCGCGACGCCGTTCAGGTCGCTCCCCAGAACTGTGAGTTTGCGTGGTGCGGCACCCGTGGCGAGTACGAGCGTCGAGTACGTCGTCGTTACGCCCGCCGCGGTGGTGACGGTGCGATCGGCGCGGTCGATGCGCACCACCGGATCGCCGAGGCGAACGTCGATATCATTGTCTGCGTAAAACGATTGGGGCCGCAGCCACTGCACGTACTCGCTACCGGTATACTTTTTCGACAGCGGTGGGCGGTGATACGGCGGATGCTCCTCGTCCCCGAAGAGAACGACGTGGCCTTCGTACTCGTGCTGCCGGAGCAGGCCGGCGAGAGTCCCGCCGGCGTGCCCGGCACCGACGATTGCCACGGTGGGTGTCGGGTCGGAGGACAGCATCATTACCTCGTGAACTGGATCTGGACAGGCATGTTCTTGAGCCCACCGACGAAGTTGGTCTGAATCATCTTCGTGTCGTCCACCAGCTCGATGGACTCGATGTGGGGGAGAAGCTCTTCGATCATGATGCGGAGTTCGAGCTTGGCCAGGTGCTGGCCGATGCACATGTGCGGTCCGTAACCGAACGCGATGTGCTTGTTGGGGCGTCGCGTGATGTCGAAGGTGTCGGGATCGGGGATGACGTCGGCGTCGCGGTTGCCCGACTGGTACAGCAGCATGAACCGGTCGCCCTTCTTGATGTCGCGGCCGCGCAGCGTGTAGTCCTGAGTTGCCTGACGCATGAAGTGCTTGACCGGGGACGCCCATCGAAGCGATTCGTTGACGATGTGGGGCGCAAGCGCCAAGTCGGCCTTGGCTTTCGCGAGCAATTCGGGATGGCGCCCGAGCTCGAGCATGCCGCCGGCGAGCGTGCTCGACGTGGTGTCGTGGCCGGCGGTGGCAATTGCGATGAAGTATCCGTATGCCACTTCGTTCGGGTAGTACTCACCGTCTTCTTTGCGAGCCACGGAGATGATTGTCGCGAGGTCGTCGCGTGGGTTGGCGCGACGGTCTTCCAGGAGCTTTTCGAAGTAGGCATAAAAATCCTGAATCGTCGCGACCCATTGTTGCGCAGCCGCATCCGGCGTCAACGGTACGACGTCCTCCCGCGCGGCGTCGGGGTCAGCGGTCCCGAAGAACTCCTGCGTCAGGGTCATCATCCTGGGCTCGTCGGACTCGGGAACTCCGAACAGACTCATGATCACGTGCAGGGGGTAGTGCAGGGCGAAGTCCTTGACGAAGTCGACGCGTCCGTCCGTTTCGAGCAGACGTGCGACAGCATTTTTCGCCAGCTCGCGAATCACGTTCTCCCACTTGGCCAGATTGGCCGGTCGAAACCAATCGGACGCAATGTCCCTGACCGCAGTATGCTCCGGCGGATCGAGATAGGTCAGCGTCTCGAGGATGCGCAGGCTGCCGTTGTTGATGCTCTTGGTGAATTGGTCGCCAGCTTGATTGGCGAGGATTGGATTGACCGAGCCCTTGTCGTCGCCGCCCGCGCTGGTGAAGATGTCGGGCTGACGCTCGATCTCCATGATGTCGGCGTGCTTGCTGACCAACCATATGGGGTCGTACCCCTCGACCTCGGCGATACCGAGGGGGTTGTTCTCGCGCAGCCAGCGGTATGCATCGAACAGGGCGTCGTTGTCCCGATGTCCCTCCGGAAGGACGATCTGCCGGGCAATGGTCTCTGGAACGAGTTCTGCGCGTTGCTCTGTCGTGGTCATCGAGATCCCTTCGAGTATTGCTCTACGTGTCGGGCCGGGGCTGCCGGCTCCGAACAAAGTCGAATCGAACTTCCACGAGCCTGTCACCGCGGTGAGTGAGGGGCATCACACCAATGAGCGAAAGTTGTCCGCCGCAGGGGTGATGTGCGGGCGATCACAATGATTCGTACCGTGTGCGCCGGTCACATTTCACCCCGGAGTCGGTCTGCAATCCCCCGAAGAGGTGATGCGGCGTGGCAGTGACGGCCGCCACTATCGAGATACGAACACCCACACGGGCCGGCCCTGGGGGCAGCCCGGAACAAAGGAGGCGCATATGCCAACGGTCATCTACAACCTGCCGAACGGAACTTCGACATCGGTCGACGTCCCGGAGGGTCAGAGCGTCATGGACGGGTCGGTGCGCAACAACCTTCCCGGCATCGTCGCCGAGTGCGGCGGCAGCTGCTCGTGTGCGACGTGCCACGTGTATCTCGACGAGTCGTCGTCGGACGCCTTCGGCGAGCCGACGCCCGAGGAGACAGATTTGGTCGAGTTCTTGGAGAACGTGACGCCGTGTTCACGGTTGGCGTGCCAGCTGGTGTTGACGGCCGGCGTCGATACGGTCACCGTGACAGTTCCGGACCCCGCGGCCTGATCCGCGCTACGTGGCGGATCCGGACCGGAAGCGCGCGATCAGTTCGGCGCGGTTGGTCGTACCCGATTTGCGGAGAATGCTTTTGACGTGTGATTTGACGGTGTCGATGCTGATGACCAGTTCGGCGGCAATCGCCGAGTTGGACGCTCCGGTCAGGATCAGTCGCGCCACATCTTTCTCTCGGTCGGTCAGCGGTTCCAAGTACGTATGTTCACCGGGCGACCGGCCGACCGGTTCGCCTTGTTCGCCGGCGCCGTCGGTCGTGGATGTAGCGGCCAGCAACGTGCGAGCAGTTTCGCCGACTGCGCGTTGCTGCTGCCGTTCGCGGGCAAGCAGGGTTATGTGTTCGAGCCGCACGGCAACTGCTTCGGCAAGCGCGGTGAGGGCATGTGTGACGGTATCGGGCACCCGCACGTCGATCTCGACCACCGCAGTCACCGTTCCGTGGACGACGACGGGAATCGCGGTCGTGTGGCGTTCGAGGTCGGTGCCGTACGCAACCGCTCGAGAAGACACCGCGCGGGTGGCGGGGGAGCCGTCCGACCACGATGATCCGATGGTGGGGATCGGGACGTCGACGCCTTCTGCGAAGACGGCGACGGGCGCCGGGCCGCTGTCGGTGATGCTCGACATCACCACCTGCCGGGATCCCGTCAACTCGGCGAATTGCGCGCAGGCCGTTCGGCCTAACTCGGTAGCGGATGCCGTGTCGACGACGGCCGCTAGGGCTGTGTCCAGCCGCTTGGTCAGAAGGCTCAGGGCGGTGTGATTGTGTTCGCCGAGAAGGCGTTTACGATCGAGAAGCTCGGCAAGACGGGTGCTGACCGCGGCCGCCCGATCCGCATCCGCACCACGAAGCTGCCTCAACAAGCTGGCAACATCGTCCTCCTGCTCACTCACCGGACGCGAGATCGAATTTCGCACACAGGGCTGCCAATTCTGCCCGGGTGGACACTCCGAGTTTTTTGAAGATGCGTTGGACGTGACTTTTCACCGTGCCGTCCGAGATGCACAGCTTCCGCGAGATGGCAGCATTGGTCGCTCCGGTCGCCATCAAAACGACCACTTCGCGTTCGCGAGCTGTCAGTGAATGTCCGCTGGGGAGTGCGTGCCCGTGACGGGTCTCGGACCCGTTCGTCGACCGGTCCCGAAGATCCGAGAACGCGTCACCCAACGCTGAGTCGGTGGCGCCGATGCTCTGCATGAGTTCGGAGAGCTTGCGAATCTCCGCGTACACCTCGTCGTTCCTGGCTCTGATCCGTGCCTGCATCTGCGCGCGCTCACTGGACACCGCGCACATCGCGGCTAATGCGCTCGCGATGTGCACGTCCGATTCGGACAGATCGTCGGTCTGACGGTCTACATGGATTATCGCGACCACCCTGGACCCCACTACGACCGGTGTGGCGAGATAACCCGCGGGACGGGACAGGTCGATCAACGGCCGATAGGTACGACGGTAGGTGTCGGCGCCGTCCACTGCGTACGGTCTGCGCCGGCGAACCAGCTCGGCCTCGCGTGGTGCATCGTGCAGCGAGATCTCGCGGCCGTCGATTGCGGTGACCAAATCGTTGAAATCCTCGGTGAGGGCGGGATTGACACTAAGTGCAACGGGGGACCAGGTCGATCCGCGCACCATGGAGAACATCGCTTTCCCATATCCGAGGTTGGTGCACAGCTCGCGCGTCACCACCTGCGACAACCGGTCGGCATTGTCGTCGATCGTTCGCGCAACACGGTGAAGCGCGTCAAGTTGGTCCGAATGCAGCCGGAAACGTCGGTCAATCTCTTGCTGGCGGATGGAGTCGATGCGCATGATCACGCCGGCCAGTTCGAGAGCTACCTCGGGATCGGTATTGCCGCGAAGTGCCGCCGACGCTGCGCCGCGTAGCTGCACCCAGTCCAGGCCATCGTCCCGCAGCGTCGCGAAACTCGGGTCGTCGTGCACAAGCGCGGCGAGTCGTTCGTACGTCCAGTCGAGCGTCGCGTCGCTGTCGATCGTCACCATCACCACCTGCTCACTCGTCGCTCTAGAAGTCCACATGCGCGCACGAACTGCGCCTGTGACGTGAAACACACTATAGGACGCACGCTGCGTGATCGTCGCTCGTGTGTCGACGATACCGCCGACTGACTACTGTCCGATCCAATTATATGGTCGTACCATATACAGTGAAGTGAACCCGGTCATAGGGTTGCGACAGATATGACCGTCGTCGACGGTCGGTGAACAGCCACAGCGAAGAGGTGACCATGGCAGGCCTTTGGTTCGACGAACTCACCGTCGGGCAAACATTCGAGCACGCGATCCGTCGCACCGTGACCGAGACGGACAACGTGCTGTTCACGGCGATGACGCACAACCCGGCGCAACTGCATCTCGATGAGGAGTACATGCGGGGAACCGATTACGGACAGCGCATCGTCAATAGCGCGTTCACTCTCGGGTTGATGGTGGGCATCTCCGTCGGCGACACGACGCTCGGGACGGCAGTGGCGAACCTGGGCTGGGACGAGGTTCGCTTTCCGGCACCGCTGTTCCACGGCGACACCGTGCACGTCACCACCGAGGTGCTCGAGCTCCGCGAATCCAAGTCGCGTCCCGACCAGGGGATCGTCGTGTTCTTGCACCGCGCCTACAACCAGAAGGGCGAACTCGTCGCCTCGTGCAAGCGTGCGGGCCTGCAGCGGAAGAAGCCGCAGTGACGGCCGGCGTGGAGGGTGCGGTGACCGCACCGCTCAGGTCATTTCTGTTCGTCCCCGGAGACAGCGAGAAGAAGCTCGCCAAAGTGGCCGATTCGACGGCCGACGCGTTGATTCTCGACCTCGAGGATGCCGTCAGTGAGGCGCGCAAGCCCGAGGCGCGACTTCTGGTAGCCGACTTCCTCTCGCGTGGCGGCGATTTCGGCCCGCAGCGGTGGGTACGGATGAATCCCGTCGATTCCGTCCACGCATTGAAAGATCTGGCATCGGTCGTCGCCGCCGGGCCGGCGGGCATCATGGTTCCGAAGGCGAACGGGCCGGCCGACGTACTGCGCGTTCACCACTATCTCGAAGCATTCGAGAGTGCGGCCGGTATCGAGCGGGGGAGCATTCGATTGCTGCCGGTGGCCACCGAGACTGCGGTCGCTCCGTTTCGCTTGGGGGACTTCGCAGACGCCCGCGTCCCCCGTATGTACGGATTAACCTGGGGTGCAGAAGATTTGAGTGCATCCCTGGGTGCGTCGACCAACGTGGGGCCGACGGGGGACTGGGCGAACACCTATCAGCTCGTTCGGTCGATGGCGTTGATGGCCGCCCGCGCCGCGGACGTCGAACCGGTGGAGACCTTGTTCGTCGACATCCGTGACGACGACGGACTCGCCGTGTCGTCGAGGCGTGCACGCGCCGAGGGGTTCAGCGGACGCATCGCGATCCATCCCGGCCAGGTGGACACCATCAATGCCGCATTCACACCGACGGCCGAAGAGGTCGATTTCGCCTCTCGTGTCGTCGAAGCGTTCTCCGGGGACGTCGGAACCGTTGCACTCGACGGCAGGATGCTGGACTTACCCCATCTGACCGCCGCGCGTCGGGTGTTGGCTCTGGCGGGGGCTGTTCGGGCGTCTGACCCGCGGACTGCGGTCTGACCCCTTCGGATGAACTGCGTCGGCAATGGGAGTGATAGTGATTCGCCACCATGTGCGAACAGGGGGTAAAGGCTCCCGAAACTCTTGCGCTATTCGGTCTTACCATTCTAACCTTCATACATATGGGGCAGTGCTACGAAGGATGGATCCAATGACGAACCAGCGAAACTTCGGCCGTTACACTCCGCAACAAGTCGACGAGTTCTACTCGACCGGTATGTGGACCGAAGAAAACTTCACCGATCTGGTCCGTTCGCGTGCCGAACGGAATCCAGGCAGAACCTTCGCCACCGACGGCACCAAGTCGCTGACGTTCGCCGAGCTGTTCGACACGTCGCAGCGGCTTGCCCTCGGCTTTCACCGGAAGGGACTTCGCGCCGGTGATCGCGTAGCCGTGCAGCTGCCCAACTGGGTCGAGTTCGTCGTCGTCGCAGCGTCATTGGCGCGTATCGGTGCAGTCATGGTGCCGGTCATGCCGATCTACCGCGCCGACGAGGTCGCACACGTGGTAACCGATGCGTCCATCAAGGCCGCGATCACACCCGAGACCTTCAAGGGTTTCGACTACGCCGCGATGTACGAAGCCGTTCGAGCCGAGTCGGACACCTTGACCACCATTCTCGTGGCGCGGCCCGCCGACGGTTCTGCCGACGCCCTGGCGGCGCGGAACATCGACGTTCTGGATCGGTTCGCCATCACGGGTGTGGACAACGACGCGATCGACGCCGAGATCGACTTCCGGGTACACCCTGACGATCCGTTCGTGATCGTCTACACCTCCGGCACCACGTCGCGTCCCAAGGGCTGCTTGCACACGTTCAACACGTACGCCTCCGGCGCGCGTTCGTTGACCATCGCGTTCGGCCACACCGAAAACGACGTTCAGTTCGGACCGTCCCCCATCACGCACACCACCGGGTTGGTCACCAGCGTTCTCATTCCCCTTATCGCTGGGGCGGCGACGCACATCATGGCCGAGTGGAACCCCGAACGCGGGCTCGTCGAGATCGAGAAGTACAAGTGCACCGCCGCGGTCACGGCCACCACCTTTCTGCAGACGCTGATGTCGGCGATGGCCAAGCGCCCCGAAGCGGACTTGTCGTCGCTACGAGTGTGGACGTGCGCCGGCTCGCCGATTCCGGCGTCGGTGGTCGAGAACGCGAAGGCGCAACTGCCTGCGGCGTCGATCCTGTCGTTGTACGGGCGAAGTGAGAATCTGACCACCACCACGTGCCGAATCGACGACGACCCGCGCCGCGCCATCACCTCCGACGGTGCTGCGCTCTCGGGCGCCGAGATCAAGATCGTCGATATCGACGGAGCCGAGGCGCCGCGTGGCACCGAAGGAGACGTCGCCTACCGCGGACCGTCGCACATGATCGAATACCTGAATCGCCCTGAGGACACCGAGGAACTGTTCACCCCCGAGGGGTTCTCGCGTTCGGGCGATCTCGGTGTCATGGATGCCGACGGGTTCGTGCGCGTCACGGGACGCACCAAGGACATCGTGATCCGTGGTGGTATGAACATCAGTGTGCGCGAAGTGGAAGACAAGCTGGCCGGTCACCCGGATGTGGACGCCCTCGCCGTGGTCGGAATGCCGGACGAGCGCCTCGGAGAAAAGGTGTGCTGCTACATCGTTCCGCGTGACCCCGACAAGGCTCCCACCGTCGACGAACTGCGTACCTACCTCACCGACCGGGGTGTCGCCGTTCAGAAGACCCCCGAAAAGGTGGTCGTCGTCGACGCCCTGCCGATGACCGCGACCGGAAAGATTCAGAAGCACGTGCTGCGCAAGCGCATTGCGGACGAGCTGGGCGCGATGAGTTCAGCAGGGCCGAGCTGAGCATGGATCACTCGGCGCAGCCGTTCGTCGCGGCCGGTGCCGAGCAACTTCTCGGAATCGAACCGGTCGACTTCTCCGCCGAGCACGGACAACTCACGATGGCTACAGGCCCGTGGCTTCTCGATCCCGTTGCGGGAGTGACGCGTTCACCGTTGGGCGTGGCCTTGGACGACGTGACCGGGTACGTGGTGGCACGAGGCGCGCCGGCGGGGTTGTGGCCGGTGAGTCTGGGAATTCGGCTGGATTTTCTGGCCGACCCGCCCGTGGACGGATCGCCCCTCGTTGTGACCGGCGACCTCGTTCACCGCAACGCCAACAGCGGTACGACGCGTGGGTGTGTGACCGATGCCGGCGGCACACCGGTCGCGCTCGTCACCCAGCGCTCGCATCTGGTTCCGTTCGACGGGCCGTTCAACACGCACGCGGTGTCGGACGAGTTCTTCCGCGGCACCATGACCCTGCGGGATCGGTTACGGATGGCTCACCCCGAGTCGACGGATGTGCTTGTGATGTCGCCGACGCCGTTCTCCGCCAACGGCATGGGCAACGTCCACGGGGGTGTCCTGATCTTGGGGTCGGAACTCGCAGCGCACGACGTGGTGGACAGCGGCGGGACATTCCGTACCACCAGTATCGACATCGCGTTCGTGCGTCCCGGTGACGGCAGCGCGGAGACGCCGTTCCATGCCGAGGTCGTCCACCGCGGTCGCACTGTCGCGGTGGTGCGTGTGACCGCCCGCAATGCGGCCGGCAAGCCGTGCTCCATCGCCACCGTCACTTTGCAAGCTGTCGCCACCGAGTGAGGGAGACCATGAAAGCCGTTGTTCTACAACAGTTCGGCGATCCGTCCGAGCTAGTCGTCCGCGATGTCGACGTGCCGGCCGCACGCCCGGGCTGGGTTCGCGTCGATCTGCACGCCGCGGCGCTGAACTGGCACGACGTCTTGGTGCGGCGCGGCAACTACGGCTCACCGTTGCCGCACATCCCGGGCGCCGACGGTGCCGGAATTCGAACGGACACAGGCGAAGCGGTGGTCATCCTGCCGTCGCTGTTCTGGGGGGACTCGGCCGACGCACCGTCACCGGATTTCCAGATCCTGGGTGATCGAATTCCCGGCACCTACGCGCAGAGCGTTGCCGTGCCCGCCGAATGCGTCGCTCCCGCTCCGTCGGGATGGAACATGGAAGAGGCTGCCAGTCTGACCCTCGCCGGCGTCACGGCGTACCGCGCGCTGGTCACTCGCGCCGGCTTGAAACCGGGGGAGTCCCTGCTGGTGGTCGGTGCCGGCGGTGGCATCTCCACCGTTGCCGTCACGATCGCCACTGCACTCGGCGCAGCGCCGTTCGTCACGGGGTCATCGGATGCCAAGATCGAGCGAGCATGTGCCGACGGTGCCATCGCCGGCACTCTCCACACTGCCGACGACTGGTCCGCGCAAGCGAAAGCGCTCTCCCCCGGGGGAACGGGTTTCGACGTGGTCCTCGACCCAGTGGGGTTGTGGGACAGGTCCGTCGGCGCTCTGCGACCGGGCGGACGCTTGGTGGGGCTGGGCGCGAACGTCGCCGAACAGTCGACAATGGACGTTCGATCGTTTTTCTTCGGCCAGTACAGCCTGCTCGGCACCACGATGGGCAGTCCCGACGACTTCCGGGGCCTCCTCGATCTGGTGTCGCAGGGCCGCATGCGCCCACCCGCGATCGCCGAGGCATTCCCGCTCGAGCGCGCGGCCGAGGCTCATCGTGCGCTCGAAGCGGGACGCCACTTCGGGAAGATCGTGCTCACCATGGGCGGCGTCTGACGTTCACGGATCGCCCCGCACCCGAGCGATCAATCGGTTCGAACCGTCGCCTTGCCGTGCACGACAGCACGGTCGCCCACGCTCGCGAGTAGGACCAGCGTCGCGGCGCCGTCGACGACGGACTCCACTGTCCCGCTGAGTTCGAGGATTTCGCCGATCGCGAGCGGTGACGCGAACCGGACCGAGTATGCGAGCACGTTCTCGATGTGAACTGCGTCCGAGAGCCACGCTGCGAGGATCCCGGCCTGCATTTGGCCCATCGCGATCACGCCGGGGAGACCGGCCCGCTGTGCGTAGTCGGCGTCGTGATGCAGCGGGTTGAAATCGCCTCCGGCGCCGGCGAATCGGACGATGTCCGTTTGCGTTACCGGCCCGAACGAGCTGGTGGGCAACGTCTGTCCCTCGGCGAGGGTAGTTGTGCGGTTCACTTGCCGCCCCTTTCGATCAGAACTTCGCGCTGTGTCACGACGGTGCGACCGCTGTCGTCCACCCAGTCCGTCTCCAGGGTCACCAAGCGCATCGATCCGCCGCGCTTGCCCTCCTTGGTGGTGTCGTCGACGACGCGTCTGGTTCCGGTGATGCGATCACCGGCGACGAGGGGACGTGCGTACTCCCACTCGACGCTGCCGACGACGATGCGCTCGATGGCAAGGCCGAGAGACCGGACGAATTCTTGCTGGTTGCGGTGATGGCCGGCCACCACCACATGGGTCGGTGTCGCGGGTAGGGAATCGAAACCGGCGGCGGTGGCTGCTGAGTCGTCGGTGTGTACGCGGTCGGTCGCCCCGGTAGCACGCGCGAATTCGCGGATCTTGCCCGTTTCCACCTCGATGGTCACGGAATCGAGAACGCGGTGTTCTGATGACTGTGATGTGGCGCTGATCGGATCCATCACGCTCCTTTATTTTTTGGTCAGACCTATTGTACCGTTGGACCTAGAGAGGCTGGAGGTGCCATGGATCTGAAGGATTCGGCCGTCGAGGCAGATTTTCGCAGCAATGTTCGTGAGTGGTTGTCGACTGCCGTGCCGTCGCTGCCGCCACGCGAACCCACGCGCATGGACGACAAACGGAAGTACTGGTCGAAATGGCAGCGAATGCTGTTCGACGCCGGGTACGCCGGATTGTCGTGGCCGACGGAGTTCGGCGGCGCCGGAACGGATGCCAAGACCAAGGCGGTGTTCAACGAGGAACTCGACCGTGCCGGAGCACCCGAGCGACTGAACATCATCGGCGAGGACTTCGCGGGCCCCACCATTGTGGCCTTCGGCAACGACGAGCAGAAGAAGCGCTACCTCGAACCCATTTTGAAGGGTGACGAGGTGTGGTGCCAGCTGTTCTCCGAACCCGAGTCCGGGTCGGACCTCGCGTCGCTACGGACCAAGGCGACCAGGGTCGACGGCGGGTTCCGAATCCAGGGTCAGAAAATCTGGACCTCCCGCGCGCAGATCGCAGACAACGCAATCCTGCTCGCGCGCACAGGCGGTGGTGATCGGCATAAGGGAATCACGTACTTCCTGCTGCCGATGTCGTCCGAGGGCATCACCGTTCGGCCGCTCGAACACATGCTCGGTGAAGCCGAGTTCAACGAGGTGTTTCTCGACGACGTCTTCGTGCCGGATTCCGCGGTGCTCGGTGACGTGGACGGTGGCTGGAAAGTCGCCATGGGCACGCTCGCGTTCGAACGCGTCGGTATCGCGACCGGACGCGTCAACACCACGCGCGCCGTCGGCGACCTCGTCGAGCAGGCGCAGGGCACCGTCGACGAGGATGGGCAGCCCGTCACGTCCCGACCGGAGGTGCGACTGAAGCTCGCCGATCTCTACGGTCGCGCGCTCACCCACTACCTGATCGGTCAGCGTGTGATCACGGGCGCGGCGACGGGGGAGCCGCCCGGCCCAGTGACGTCGATCGGCAAACTCTACTTCTGCCCGCTCGTCGAGGACATCGCGGACTTCGGGCTCGAATTGTGCGATTTCGGTGGACAGTTCGGCCTCGACGACGCAGACGATCCGGTCCAGCAACGGTGGCTTCGTTTGGCATACCAAGCACGCGGTACGGCGATCGCCGGCGGTTCCACCTTCATTCAACGCAACATCACTGCTGAGCGTGTGCTCGGAATGCCGCGAAGCTGAGCTGAGGAGACACACCATGCATTGGGAACTGTCGGACGAGCAGGAAATGTTCTCGACGTCGTTGCGCGAGTGGACCGCAGCGAAATTCGGCACCGACACGGTACGGCGCATGCAGGACAGCGGCGATGCGAGCGCGTTCACGTCGGCACTCGTCGAAGAGGGGTGGTGGGGCGTCGGGTATCCCGACAATAGCGGCGGTCAAGGGGGCGGCGTTCTGGAGGTCGCGCTGGCCGCACGAGAATTCGGCCGCAGTGCCGTACCTAGCTCGGCGTGGTTCGCCGCGGCCCTCGCGAGTCCGCTGCTCACCGACTCCGAGCTCGAAGCGCAAACGAGCGGTGAGACCGTATTCGCTCTGGCCGTACGAAGCGACCGGGTTCCGACGTTGGTACCGCTCGACTGGAACGGCGAGTCCGTCACCGGTTCGGTGCCACACGTTCTCGGCGCGGCCGAGGCCGGCACGTTCTTGGTTCCGATCGGTGAACCCGGCGCGATCCAGCTCGCCCGCGTCGACGCCGGCGATGCGCGAACGACGGCCGATCCACTGCTCGATCGCTCTCGATCGAGCGGGTCCATCGAGTTCTCCGATGCGGGAATCCTGGAGATCGTGGACATCGACGACAGCGCACTGAGCCGCAGTCGTGATCTAACAGCGGCTTTGACCGCGGCCGATGCGCTCGGCAGCGCCGAGCGGATGTTGGAACTGGCAGTCGAATACAGCAAGCAGCGCAAGCAGTTCGGACAATTCATCGGTTCGTTTCAGGCGGTGAAGCACGCTGCGGCACAAATGCTCGTGACCGTCGAGGCGTCCTTCTCCATCGCGCTGTATGCGGCTGCCGCAATCGAAGAGGGTATCGACGACGCGTCGACCGTCGCCGCAGTCGCCAAGGCTCAAGTGACCGCAGGGGTTGCCGACCTAGCGGATTCCGCGCTGACGGTGCACGGCGCGATCGGATACACCTGGGAGCACGATCTGCACCTGTTCTACAAGCGGGCGAAATTGGACAGGGCGCTGTTCGGTTCCCCGTCGTCGTGGAACGAACGAGTTGCGTCAGCGCTCCTGGACGACCACTGAACCCTATTGTCTATTTGGTCAGTCCATTGATATGGTCGGCTAAACCAAGTTTTGGAGGATCGACGTGGATTTCGCACTGACAGACGATCAAGTCACCATCCGTGATTCCGTCGCGGAGCTGTGTCGCAAGTTCGACGACCAGTACTGGGGCGAGAAGGACGAGAAGCACGAGTTCCCCACCGAGTTCTACAACGCCTTCGCCGATGGCGGATGGCTGGGGATCACCACACCCGAGGAGTACGGCGGCCACGGATACGGCATCACCGAGGCGTCGATCCTGCTAGAACAGGTGGCCGCGTCCGGAGCGGGTATGAACGGCGCCAGCTCGATGCATCTGTCCATCTTCGGGATGCACCCGGTGATCGTGCACGGCTCCGACGAGCTCAAGAAGCGTACGTTGCCGCGCATCGTCACCGGCGATCTGCATGTGTGCTTCGGTGTGACCGAGCCCGGCGCGGGCCTGGACACCACTAAGATCACTACGTTCGCCAAGCGCGACGGTGACAAGTACGTGGTCAACGGTCGCAAGGTGTGGATCTCCAAGGCGATGGAGTCGGAGAAGATCCTGCTGCTTACCCGAACCTCGAAGTTCGACGAGTCGCTGAAGAAGACCGACGGCATGACCCTGTTCCTGACCGATCTCGACCGCAGCAAGGTCGACATCCGCCCCATCAAGAAGATGGGCCGCAACGCCGTCACGTCGAACGAGTTGTTCATCGACGGGCTGAAAATCCCGGTCGAGGACCGGGTGGGTGAAGAAGGCCAGGGGTTCAAGTACATCCTCGACGGCCTCAACCCCGAACGCATGCTCGTCGCCGCCGAGGCGCTCGGCATCGGCCGCGCCGCGCTGCGCGCGGGTGTGCGCTACGGCAACGACCGGGAAGTCTTCGGTCGCCCGATCGGCAAGAACCAGGGAATCCAATTCCCACTCGCGGACTCCCTCGCCCGGCTCGACGCCGCGGAGTTGGTGCTGCGGAAGGCGACCTGGCTCTACGACAACGGAATGCCGTGTGCCAAGGAAGCGAACATGGCCAAGTATCTGTGCGCCGACGCCGGATTCGATGCCGCCGACCGCGCACTGCAAACCCACGGAGGCATGGGCTACTCCGAGGAATACAACGTCTCACGGTACTTCCGTGAAGCCCGCCTGACCCGCATCGCCCCCATCAGCCAGGAAATGGTCCTCAACTACCTCGGATCCCACGTCCTCGGCATGCCCAGGAGCTACTGATGACCGTTGTACCCGACAGTTTGAAGGTGTTCGGCCTCACCGGCCGGACCGCGCTGGTCACCGGCGCCGGTGGCGGCGTCGGTGAAGCGGTGTCCGCCGCGTTCGCCGCAGCGGGCGCCTCCGTCCTGGTGACGGACATCGACCTCGACGCTGCCACGCGGGTAAGCGAGAAGATCCGTGAAACGGGGGGAGTGGCCGAACCGTTCGCGCTCGACGTGTGCGACGGCGCCAAGGCCCGCGAGGCGGCCGCCACTGCTGCGCGACTCGGCGACGGCACGCTCCACATCGTCGTCAACAATGCCGGTGTGATCGCTCCGGCGATGTTCCCGGACATGGACGAGGCCAAGTTCCGCAAGGTCCTCGACACCCACCTGATGGGGAGCTACCACTGCAGTCATGCTGCGCTGCAGTATCTTCCGGACAACGGAACAGGCCGCATCATCAACGTGACGTCCGCGGCCGGTCTCACCGGCACGATCGGCCAGGCCAACTACGGCGCCGCGAAGGCCGCGATCGTGGGTTTGACGATGTCGCTCGCACGCGAGCTCGCGAAGAAGTCGATCACCGTCAACGCGGTCGCGCCCCTCGCGGCGACGGCCATGACCGCGAACATCCGCGCCAACGAGAAGCTCGCCGCCAAGACCCTGGCCCGTATTCCGTTGAGCCGCTGGGCATATCCCGACGAAATCGCCCCGTCGTTCGTGTTTCTCGCATCGGATGCGGCGGCGTACATCACCGGTCAGGTATTGCCGGTCGACGGCGGGACGGTGATCTGACATGGGACGAGTATCCGGGCCCTTCGTCACCTCCGGGCGTGAAGTGGTCATCGCCGAAGCGGTACGCACTCCGATCGGCAAATCGCATCCCGAGAAAGGGTGGTTTCGCGACACGCATCCCAACGCGATGCTTGCAGCGTGCTATACGGATCTAATCAACCGCTCGGGAATCGCGCCGTCCGTCGTCGAGGATCTGGTGATCGGCTGTACCGCACCGTTCGGTGAGCAGTCACGCAACATCGGACGCAACGCATGGCTGCAGGCGGGCTACCCGCCCGAGGTGCCGGCGACGACGCTCGACCGTCGATGCGGATCGGCGCAGACCGCCGTGAACTTCGCGGCGTCGCTCATCGCGTCCGGTGTGCACAACATCGTCATCGCCGGCGGCGTCGAGCACATGGGCCACGTCCCGATGAACTCGCCGGCGAAAATTAGTGAGCTGTACGGAGATCCGTGGACGCCCGAGATGTGGGCGCAGTACGACTTCGTCACTCAGGGCGAGAGCGCCGAGCTGATCGCCGAACACTGGGACATCTCGCGGACCGAGATAGACGAGTTCGCCGTTCGCTCACACGCGCTCGCCACCGCCGCCATCGAGGCCGGTCGCTTCGACGACGAGATGGTCCGGATGGAACTGGACGGTCAGGTCCGCCTTAATGACCAGACCGTACGCCCCTCCACGACGCTCGACACGCTCAGCGGGCTGAAGACCGTGTTCCGCCCGGAGAATGGGCGCATCACCGCGGGCACATCGAGCCCCATCTGTGACAGTGCCGCTGCCGTGTTGCTGTGTACGCGAGAGGCCGCCGAACGTCACGGACTGCGAATCCGCGCGCGCATTGCCGACCAGACCACCGTCGGTGTCGACCCGATCATCATGCTGACGGGGCCTATTCCGGCGACGCATAAGTTGCTCGAGCGCAATACGCTGACTGTCGACGACATCGATCTATTCGAGGTCAACGAAGCATTTTCGTCCGTGGTCCTCGCATGGGAGCGCGAACTGAAGCCGAATATGGAGCGCGTCAACGTCAACGGTGGCGCGATCGCCCTCGGCCACGCGGTCGGTGCGACCGGTGCGCGGTTGATCGCGACCATCGTTTCGGAGATGGAACGTCGCGACAGCCAACTGGGCCTTGTGACCATGTGTTGCGGTGGCGGTCTCGGTACCGGCACATTGCTCGAGCGCGAAAACTGATGGACGACTTCGGCCAGTGGCTACGACCGGGGATGGGCGTGTGGTGGGGGCAGGCAGCCTCCGAACCGCGGCCTCTCGTCGACATGTTGCTGGCACGTGAGCCCGAGCTGGGCCCGTTGCGGTTGTTCACCGGATTGAGCTGGAACGAGAAGTTGGCTCGCTCAGTCTCCCCGTCGGACACCGTCGTGTCCTACGGTGGTCTCGGGGCGCTCCGCGAATTGGGCGAGGCTGACCGTCTCGACGTGGTCCCGTGTCACTACTCGTCGTTTCCGCGGATGTTCGCGGAAGGGTGGTTCCCCCGCGACATCGGTCTCGTACAGGTCTCGCCACCGGACCCCGACGGAATGGTTTCGCTCGGAATCGGTGTCGACTATATGGCCGATGCGCTCCTGCACACGCCGCTGTTGTTCGCCGAGGTGAACCAGCAAATGCCGTACGTCCCCGGCTCACCTCGAATTCCGTTGTCACGCTTCGCGGCCACGGTCGAGACCGACCGGCCTCTGCAGGAGGAGCCGCGCCGCGAGCCCAGCGAGACCGAACGCATCATCGCGCGCCGAGTCGCCGAATTGATCGACGACGGGGACACCGTTCAGGTGGGCGTCGGCACGGCGGGCGCCGCGGTCTTCGATGCGCTGTCCGGCCACCGCAACATCGGTGTCCACACCGGCATGGTCACGGACGGTGTGCTCGATCTGATCGACGCGGGCGTCGTCACCGGCGCTCGTAAGCAGGTGGACCCGGGTACGAGCATCGCCGGCACCGCACTCGGGTCGTCGAAGTTGTACGGCCGGGTCGCCGATGTCCCCATTCAGTTCCGCCCGACCAGCTACACCCACGCGCCCGGGGTGCTCGCCCAGTTGAGCACACTGGTGGCGGTGAACTTCGCCATCGAGGTGGACCTCACCGGACAGGTGGGTGCAGAGATGAGTCGTGGAGCGTACCTGGGCGCCGTCGGTGGTCAAGTCGACTTCGCCCGGGCGGCGTCGTCGACCGGGAAACGGTCCATCGTGGCGTTGCGGTCCACGATGCGCGGACGTTCCTCGATCAAGTTCGAACTCGAGGAGGGCGTTGTGAGCACCGCCCGCGCCGACGTGGATTGCGTGGTCACCGAGCACGGCGTCGCGCATCTTCGGGGGCAGCCGCTGGCCGAGCGCGTGAAGCGTCTGATCGCGATCGCCGCGCCGGGGTTCCGCGACGAGCTGCGGCGCGCAGCCACTATCGGTTCGTAGACAACAACACTTAAATTCGAACAAGGAGTTCACATGAGCAATCGAGTTGCACTGGTCACCGGCGGCGCACAGGGAATCGGCGAGGGAATTTCACGTCGACTGGCCGCGGACGGGTTCCGTGTCGCCATCGCCGACCTCAACCTCGAGGTGGCCGAGCAGACCGCCAAGGACATCGTCGCAGGCGGCGGCGAAGCGATCGCGGTACCGATGGACGTGACCGACACCGCCTCGGTCAATGCCGCGATCGAGCGCATCGGTCAGGAGCTCGGCCCCGTCGAGATCGCCGTGAACAACGCCGGCTGGGACGACTTCATGAAGTTCCTGGACACGAACGAAGACTTCTGGAACAAGATCCTCGACATCAACTTCAAGGGCGCACTTCGCGTCAACCACGCAGTCGTGCCGGGCATGATCGAGCGCGGATTCGGCCGCGTCGTCAACATCGGTTCCGACGCCGGCCGCGTCGGATCTTCCCTCGAGGCCGTCTACTCCGGCGCCAAGGGCGGTACCATCGCCTTCACCAAGACCCTCGCCCGCGAGGTCGCCACCAAGGGTGTCACCGCCAATACCGTGTGCCCCGGACCCACCGACACACCGGCTCTGCGCAAGTTCGCCGATGCGTCCGGTCAGGATGCAGACAAGGTGCTCGGCGGAATGACGCGCGCGGTGCCGATGAAGCGGCTCGCGTCGGCAGCCGACATCGCCGCCGCCGTGGCCTTCTTCGCCGGCGACGACACCGGATACATCACCGGCCAGACGCTGTCGGTCAGCGGCGGATTGACAATGGCGTAGGCGACTCGATGCCTGCCGAAGTTGTGGAATGGTCGGTCGTCGAACGCTACGAGGACGTCGAGTACGCCCGCACGGCCGACGGAATCGCCAAGATCACGATCTGTAGGCCGGAGGTGCACAATGCCTTTCGACCGCAGACTCTCACGGAGATTTCCGACGCGTTAACCCGTGCGCGCGAGGACTCGTCCATCGGTGTCATCGTCCTGACCGGGCAGGGCGACAACGCTTTCTGCTCCGGCGGCGATCAGCGCGTGCGTGGTGACACCGGATATCTGACGGATCCTGACCGGCCTGATCAGGTGGGCCGGTTCCACGTGACAGACCTGCAGGTGCAGATCCGCCGGCTGCCCAAGCCGGTGGTGGCGATGGTCGCCGGGTATGCGATCGGCGGCGGGCACGTCCTGCAGATCGTGTGCGATCTGACGATCGCGGCGGACAACGCGCGGCTCGGCCAGGTGGGGCCACGCGTGGGGTCGTTCGACGGCGGTTTCGGGGCGGGCCTACTGGCCGACTTGGTCGGTCAGCGCAAGGCCAAGGAGATCTGGTTCCTGTGTCGGCAGTACGACGCGCATCAGGCGCTGGACATGGGCTTGGTCAATACCGTCGTGCCGCTGGCCGATCTGGAGTCCGAGACCGTGCAGTGGTGCCGCGAGATGCTCCAACTGTCGCCCATGGCATTGCGCCTGATGAAGGCGAGTTTCCACGCGGCCGAAGATGGTCTGGCCGGCATCCAGCAACTTGCGCACGACACCAACTTGTTGTTCTACGCGAGCGACGAGGCCAAAGAAGGCCGCGAGGCGTTCAAAGCGAAGCGGGCGCCCGACTTCGGTCGGTTCCCCCGCCGTCCGTGATAGGAAGGAAGCGACGCCGTGACGACGTTCGGAGTCAACGCATTCGGAACCGGGCGGGGTCCTGCCCGGTTCACGTCGATGGTCGACACGGCGAAGCGTGCCGAGGGCATCGGGTGTTCGGCGGTATGGGTGAGCGAGCTCTACAGCCGGTCCGCGACGGTGCCGATGGCAGCGCTCGCCGCCGGCACCACCTCGATCGCGATCGGTTCCAACATCGCGTACGGGGTGGGCCGCAGCCCGCTCATCTGGGCGGCCGAAGCGCGCGATCTCGACGAATTGTCCGGCGGCCGAATGATTCTAGGGCTGGGCAACGGTACCGCCAAGATGATGGAAGCGTGGCACGGTGTCGACGGCAGTGCACCGGCCGCGCGGATGGCCGAATTGCTGACCGTTCTGAAGAAGCTGTGGCGATTGCACGAAGGCCCCGTCGATCACGACGGGCGCTTCTATCACGTCCATGTCTCACCCACGGCCGACGTGCCCGAGCCGATTCGGTCGGAAATCCCAATGTGGATCGCCGGGGTGAACCCGGTGATGCTGCGCACTGCAGGCGAATTGGCCGACGGACTGGTGGGGCATCCGATGTACACGGCCGAGTACGTGCGTGGCCCGGTTGCCGAGCAGCTGGCCGTCGGCGCGGACAAGGCAGGACGCTCGGCCTCGGATGTGACCGTCATGGGTATTCGCATGTGCGCGCTCGACGACGACGTCGACGTGGCGCGTGGGCAGGCCGCCTTCGCGATCGGCCAGTATGCGGCGTCGAAGGTCTACGACAAGCTGTTCGAGCTGCACGGGTGGTCCGCCGACCAAGTCCGAATTCGCGACGCAGCACGCAGCCGAGACACCGAGGCGCTGGTCGCTGCCGTGACCGACGACATGATTGACGCCATCACCATCGCGTGTCGGCCGGACGAATTCGCGGATCGGCTCGCTGCTCTCCCGGACGATTTCGACCATCTCGATCTGATCGCTCCGCCGTGGGGACTGACCGGAGAGCAGACCGCGCGCACCAACGATCACATTCTGACGGGGTTGAGCGACCACCTTCGGAAGCGGTCGACCTGACGGTGGCCACCGCGTCAGGTGCCCACTGTCACGCTTCCGCGAGGTCGATCTTCGTACGCTCCTCCACCTGCACGACCGCTTCGGCGTAACCGTGTACGTGCTTGGTCATCCGACGCACTGCCGCTGCGGAATCGCCCGTCCGGATGGCGTCGGTGATCGTCTTGTGCGCTTTGTGCGTCGTAGTCCGTACCGAGTCGTCGACGAAGGCCTTGTTTTCGGTCGAACTGTAGATCGCCTTCGACAGCGCCGACATGAACCCCATCAGCAACTCGTTGTGGCTCGCTGCGGCCACTCCGACGTGCCAGTCGACGTTCGCGCGCAGGAACGCGTCGAGCGGCAGTTCGAGATCGCCGACAGCGCGATTGGCTGCGTCGAGGACTTCGAGGTCGTCGTCGGTGCGGTACTTGGCGGCGAGGCTCGCGCACGCGGGTTCGATAGCTTCACGTGTCTCGAGCAGTGCGGTCAACCGGAGTTGCTGACCGCGAATCAGCAGACTGACCGAGGTGGCGAGCGAGTCCCCGCCCGGTTGCTGGACGAACGCGCCACCCGAGCGGCCGGTCTTGATGCTGACCAGGCCCTGCACCTCGAGGATTCGGAGCGCCTCACGCACGGTGGTGCGACTCATCCGCGTCTGGCTCACCAGTTCGCGTTCCGGAGGCAGGGCGGTCCCCGACGGGTACTCACCGCGCAGAATACGTTCGCGCAGATCGTTCGCCAGGACGTCCGATGCCTTCGGGACCTGCATGGGTTGCAGCTGCACGGGATGACGTTCGACTGCGCCGTTCGGCGTCGGCTGGGCCATCGATTCCCCCTCGTAATGCTTTTGGTCATACCTAAGTTAGCAGCACGGACACGCATTGTCCGACCACCGGGCGGGTTCGTTTATGTGTCGAACAATGGTCAGACCTTAGTAATGGTTGACTTGTAAGCATGGTCGAGGATAGTTTCAGAACCCAACGGGCGCCGTGCGCGCGACAAGACGACAGTGAGGACGTCATGGCAGACGAGGCCGGCAATGTAGTCACGTGGAAGACAGTCAAGCCCGGTGTCACCGTCGTGACGGCGGAGCGCCCACCCGCCAACGCGCTGGGGATCCCTCTTCTCGACGGTATGCACGCCGCGATGGACGCCGCCGAGAAGGCGGGCGACGTCAAGATCATGATCATCGCATCGGCAATCCCGGGGTTCTTCGCTGCCGGCGCCGACATCAAACACCTGTCGTCCATCGACGCGGAATCCTTCACCGCTTACGGCGACGAGATGCGTCGAGTAAACGACCGCCTCGCGTCCGCGCCCTACATCTCCATCGCGGCCGTCGACGGTCTCGCTCTCGGTGGCGGACTCGAATTGGCGATGGCGTGCACGCTGCGTGTATCGGGTCCCGGAGGGAAATTCGGTCTGCCCGAGGTGAAGATCGGCCTCATCCCCGGCGCGGGCGGAACGCAGCGACTGCCCCGTCTGGTCGGCCGTGGCCGCGCCCTCGACATCATGCTGACCGCGCGGCAAGTCCCCGCGGACGAGGCACTGTCGATCGGTCTCGTCGACCGACTCACCGACGGTGATGCCGTCGATGCCGCGTTGGCGTTCGCCGACGAGATGCGAGGAGCGTCGCTGCCCGCACAACTGGCCGTGGTTCGTACGGTCGACGCTGCGTTCGATCAGCCGTTCGCCGACGGCGCCGCGTACGAAGTAGCGCAGGAGCAGTCGCTGTTCGAGGACGGCGAAGCAGCCGAGGGGATCACCGCCTTCGTCGAGAAGCGTCGCCCCGACTTTCGCTGACCGTATCGGTCCGCCGACCTTTCGATCCCTGTGGCCACCGAGCCAGACCCCGTATCGAGGAGCATCATGAAGACTCTGGACGAGACGTTCGAAACAATGACCGTCGACGAGGTGAAGCCCGGCGTCGTCGTGGTCACTCTCGATCGGCCGGACCGCTACAACGCGATGACCAACACCATGTTCCTCGAGATGGAACGTCTGGCGTGGGGACTCGAAACCGAGGACGAATGCCGGGTCGTCGTCCTCACCGGACGTGGCAGGGCGTTCTGCGCCGGCTACGACCTCGCCGACGCCGACGAGCTTCCCAGCCTCGGTGCGCTCGGAATGCTCGATCAGCAAGAGCGCGCTGCGCGGGCACTGTCCGCGATTCGCGGGCTAAGGGTGCCCGTGATCGCTGCGGTCAACGGGCCCGCTGCCGGCGGCGGTTTGGCCTTGGCGCTCGCCGCGGACATCCGGATCGCCGGACCAACCGCGAAGTTCAACGCGGCTTTCGTGCGCATCGGGCTCTCGGCTGGTGATCTCGGAACCTCGTGGTTGTTGACCCGCCTCATCGGGCCGGCGAAAACCAGTGAGATCTGCTTCACCGGCCGCGTCGTCGAGGCGACGGAGGCTGCGGAACTGGGTTTGGTCAACTCCGTGTCCGACGACGTCGTCGCAGAGGCGATCGTACTCGCCGACGCCATCGTCGCCAATTCACCCGGTGGAGTTCAGTTGTCCAAACGCGCGCTGCAGGCAAACCTCGAAACCGGTTCGTACGCCGCAGCTCTCGAGCTCGAGAACCGTGGGCAGGCACTGCTGACCCGCAGCCCGGACATGGCCGAAGCGCTGGCCGCGTTCAAGGAGAAGCGCGCACCCATCTTCCAGGGGCGATGACCATGACATTCGTATTTCCCGACCTCGAAACGCTCACATTCGAAGAGCCCGAGCCGGGTATCGGCATCCTGCGGATGAACCGTCCGGACCGCATGAACTCGCAGACCGTGAAAATGTTTCACGAGTACCGAATCGCGGGTCGTGCTCTGCGCGACAGTGGTTTACGCACCCTGATCGTCACCGGAACGGGTGACTGCGCTTTCTGTGCTGGCTTCGACCTCGACGAGATATCGGTGATCGGAACCATGGGTGTGCGCGAGTTCCTGAAGTTCCAGGAAACCGCTACCGGCGGTATCCAATCCATTCGTTTTCTCCCCTTCCCGGTCATTGCAGCCATCCACGGTGCGGCGACCGGCGGAGGGATGGCCCTGGCGCTCGCCGCGGACATCCGTCTCGCCGCCCCGACTGCGAAAATCAGTGCAGCGTTCGTCAAAGTCGGTCTGTCGGTCGGCGAACTCGGTACCTCGTTCACCCTTCCCCGGCTGGTCGGTCCTGCGAAGGCTGCAGAGATCGGCTACACCGGGCGCATCGTGAAGGCCGACGAGGCGCTCAGCATTGGCTTGGTCAACCAGGTGTTTCCGACCGAGGACCTGATGACCGAGGCGATGGCGATGGCTCGCCAGATCGCCCAAAACTCTCCCGGCGGTGTCCGCATGTCTAAGAGGGCCATTCACCGCAACGGTGAGATCGGTTCGTACGAAGCCGCTCTCGAACTCGAGAACAGGGGTCAGGCCCTCCTGACCCGTACCGATGACATGCCTGAGGCGCTGGCTGCGTTCAAGGAAAAGCGGCAACCGATTTTCACGGGGAAGTGACCAGCGTGGCATGGGATTGGACACCGGACTCACTCGGGCGGCTCGAAGCGTTCCTGGGGGAGCGAGGCATCACCGACGGCTCACTGACCACACGAGCAATCGGTGACGGACACTCGAACCTGACGTTCCTGGTGAGCGACGGAACGCGCAGCGTCGTGGTGCGTCGGCCACCACCGCCGCCCATTCCGGCGGGCGCCCACGACATGTTGCGCGAGGCCGCTCTGTTGTCCGCGCTGCACGGCACAGCCGTGCCGGTTCCCGAAGTGTTGGCGATCGCGCAGGCCGACGACATCCTCGACGTGCCGTTCTACGTCATGAGTTTCGCGGCGGGGCACGTGGTCACACAGCGGACCCCTCCGCCCCTCGATCTCCCAGACCAGCGACTGTCCGTCGGACACTCGCTGATCGACACATTGGCAGATTTGCACGCGGTCGATTGGCGCGGCGCCGGTCTCGAGAAGATGGGCCGGCCCGAAGGATTCAACGCGCGACACCTGAATCGGATGAGACGGCTCATCGCCGATTCCGGTGGCGCCCTGCCCGCCGATTTCGTCGATGTCGACGCGTGGCTGCAGGCGAACGTTCCCACCGAATCGGGAGCCACCATCATTCACTGCGACTACCGCATCGGAAACGTGATGCTTGCTTCCGATGCGCCGGGCCGCATCGCGGCCGTTCTCGATTGGGAGCTCGCGACGCTCGGTGACCCGCTGATCGACGTCGGTTATCTCCTCGCGACGATTCCGGTTCTCGGTGAACCGATGAACCCTACCTCGGAATTGAGTGCGGCGTTGTTGGAAGAGGGTTACCCGACGCGAGACGAGTTGACCGCCCGCTATGCGCACCGGACGGGCCGTGACGTCTCGAATCTCGACTGGTACACCACGTTCGCTTTGTGGAAGCTTGCCGTCCTGTACGAATACAGCCGGCGCCGGGTCGACCACGGGATCGGTGATCCGTACTACGCAGACCCGGATCTGGTTCAGCGGTTCCTCGCCGACGCACGGCGCGCCTCGGGATCACATCAGTCGCTCTGAGAGAAGGAATTCTTATGACCACAGCCGAGCACGGCACCTCGTTCGTGGACCCGCTGGTAGGGCCCGACGTCGTCGATCTGCCCACAGGGTTCTTCGACCGTTTGATGTTCAACATGCACCCGGCCGATTCCACCGCTCCGTCGTTGATCACCGGCCTCGGCATCTACCCGCCGAAGAACTCGGTGGACGGATTCGTCGTTCTGAGTGTGGCCGGAGAGCAGCGTAATCTCCGTTTCGCGTCCGAGCTCGATGCCACGGATCGCAAGAGTTGTGGCCCCTTCGCGGTCGACTGTGTCGTCCCGAACGAGCAGTGGCGTCTTCGACTCTCCGGCAACGACATCGGCGTCGAATTCGACGTGACATGGCGTGCACGCACGCCCGCGTGGTTCGGTGAGATCGCGGTGGAGAACACCGCGTCCGACACTCGCACGTCTTTCGACCACCTGTTCCAGTCCGGGCGATACGAAGGCACGGTCAGCATCGACGGTGACCAGCGCTCGGTCGACGGTTGGTACGGCCAGCGCGACCGTTCGCGCGGCGTGCGCACCATGTCCGGTGGGCAGGGACTGCACATCTGGTACCAAGCTCAGTTCGCGGACTTCGCCATCGGCTTCCTGCTCGTCGAAACTCGCGCGCAGGAACGAATGTTGTTGAGGGGCGCGGTGATGCATGAGAACGGCACCCTCGACGCCATCACCGATGTGGGTCACGCGCTCGATTTCACTCCGGGTCTGGACCTGATCGGCGGAGTGGTGGAGGTGTCGACCGCGCGCGGTGAGCGTTACCGCGTGCAGGCCGATGCGTCCGCCGGCGGTGGCTTCATGGCCGGCGCCGGGTACGGCGGCCACCACGGCGTTGCGCGCGGAATCGATCACGTGGAGTCGGACCGGTACACCCTGGACGGCACCGTCGGCCCGACGACTCTGGATTCATCGCTCACGGATCGGCTGTGTGCGTTCACGTTGGACGGGCAACCGGGCGTCGGCATCTTCGAGTTCGCGCTGAGTCGCAGCAAGTCGTACGCGTACCGCCCGTCACTCTAGATTCTCGCGCAACGGATCTCCGTACGAGAAAGGCCCGCACACCTTCCGGTGTGCGGGCCTTTCTCGGTTCGGGTGTTCACACCGTGCGCTGCGCCTTGCTTGATGCGGATGCGGCCTTGCTCGTTTCCTTGATCTGGTCCCAGTCGGCGTCGGTCAGGCTGGTGAGACCGGCGAATGTGCCGGGGCCCGCGAGCATCTGTCCACCGTCCATGGCGATGGTCTGACCGGTGAGGTACTTGCACGCGTCGGACAGAACGAACATGGTCAGGTTGGCCAGCTCTTCGATCGTTCCGGTGCGGCCGGCGGGTATCTGATCGGCTTGAGTAGCTCCGACCGCGCTCTTGTCGGTGGGGTTGAGCATCTCCCACGCGTAGTCGGTGGGGATCGGTCCGGGAGCCAGTGCGTTGAGCCGAATGTTGTACTTCGCCCACTCGACGGCCAGCGACATCGTCATCGAGTGCACCGCAGCTTTGGCCATCGCCGAGGGCACGACGTATGCCGATCCCGTCCATACCCACGTGGTGAGCGTCGACAACACGCTGCCGGGCGTTTCGTCGGCAATCCACCGCTTGCCCGCTGCGTGGGTGGTGTGGAACGAGCCGTTCATCACCGTGCTCGTAATGGCCTGAAATGCTCGGGGACTCAGGTCTTTCGTCTGAGCGATGAAGTTTGCGGCGGCATTGTTGACGACGCTGTTGAGCGGGCCGTGGTCGTTCCAGATGCGCTCCATGGTCTGGTCCACGTTGTCGTAATCCCGCACGTCGACCGAGTGGAAATGCACCGAGCCGGGCCGCGATGCCGACGCTTCCTCGGCGGCTTCCTGCAGCACGGCTTCGCGCCGGCCCCACAGGTGCACCTCGGCGCCATGGTCGACCATGTGCTTGGCCACGCCGCGTCCGAGCCCGGTGCCGCCACCGGTGATCAGAATGCGTTTACCCGCCAGGAAGTCGGGGGAGAAAGTTGTTCCGTCGGTCATCGAGCACCTCGTCGTGTCGTGGTCTGCACCGTGCGCCGGTTACAAGCCGATGGTTTTCGCGATGATTTCGCGCTGAATCTCGTTTGTACCGCCGTAGATCGGCGGCGCGAGGGCGCGGCGGACCTGCCCTTCCATGCCGTACTCGCGTGCGTAGCCGTATCCGCCCATCATCTGCATGGCTTCGAGGGTGGTGTTCTTCGCAACCTCGGTGCACCGCATTTTCGCCATGGCGCTCTCACGAGACAGGTCGTCCTCGAAGCCGGCGTCGATGCTGTCGGCGACGTCGTAGACGAAGACGCGGGCCATCTCGATGTCGGTGGCCAGGTCGGCCATGCGGTGACGCAAGGCCTGGAAGTTGGCGATAGGCTGTCCGAACTGTTCGCGTTCGCGGGAGTACGCGATGACGTCGTCGAGTGCCCGTTGCGCTCCGCCGATACTCATGGCGGCGATGATGAGTCGTTCGATGCTCAGGCCGCGCATCAATTGTTTCCACGCCCCTCGCGCGGTCCCGACCACAGCCGAAACCGTTACCTCGACATCGGTGAAGAAGACGTCGTTGCAGGTGTGCGGTTCCATCGTCTGGATCGCACGGACAGTGAGGCCCGGCGCGTCGGTGGGCACCATCAACAAGGTCAGGCCCTGGTGCTTGGTTCCGCTCGAATCCTCGCGGGCGAGAACGAGAATGTGCTCGGCCACGTGCGCCGCCGAGATCCAGGTCTTCTGGCCGTTGATCAGATACCTGTCGCCGTCGAGCCGGGCAGATACCCGAAGACCGGCGAGGTCCGAGCCCGCACCGGGCTCGCTGAGAGCGATCGCTTCGAGCTTGCCCGCCGTCAGATTGGCGACGATGGTCGTCTTCTGCTCGCCGCTACCCCAGCGAAGGTAGGTCTGCGCGGCAGTCAAACCCGTGGAGTAGCCGGTGATCGGTGCGAGACCGCGAGCCGCCTCTTCGAGAAAGATGCATTCGTCGACGAATCCGGCACCGCCTCCGCCGAATTCTTCCGGCAGCGAGACGCCGAGCCAGCCATTGGCGGCCATGTCTGCCAACACCTTCGGGCTGTTCGAGAGCGTACCGCCGTCGGTGGCCGCGTCACGCTGAGCGACGGACGCCAGCTCGCGGCGGCAGTATTGACGCACTGCCGCCGCGAATTCGCGCTGTTCCGGTGTGAACCGCACCTACTTGCCCCGGTACTGACCGAAATCGGGCTTGCGCTTCTCGTTGAACGCCGTGATGCCTTCGCGTGCCTCGGGGGTCTCACCGAAGATCTCGAGCGTGGAGTACGCCATGCTGCCGATGCTCACGAAGTGTTCGGTGTCGGTGTTCATCGACTGCTTGAGTACCTTCAGCGCGGTGGGGGAGAAGTCCAGCATCTGATCCGCCCAGGCACGGACCTCGGCCTTGAGATCTGCTGCCGGGACGACCTTGTTGACCAGACCCCAGTCGAGTGCTTCCTCGGCCGACAGGCGGCGAAGCATGAACCAAATTTCGCGCGCTCGCTTCTCGCCGACGACGCGTGCGAGGTAGCCCGAGCCGAGTCCGGCGTCGAACGAACCGACGCGGGGGCCGTTCTGTCCGAACTGGGCGGTATCGGCGGCGATGGTGAGATCGGCCAAAACGTGCAGAACGTGTCCGCCGCCGATGGCGAGGCCGTTGACTGCGGCGATGACGGGCTTGGGCGTGTCACGGATGACGCGGTGAAGAGACTCGACCTCGAACAACCCGGTGACAGAGGGGCCGTAGTCGCCGGTTTCCATGCGCTGCTTTTGGTCACCGCCTGCGCAGAATGCCTTGTCGCCGGCGCCGGTGAGTGCGACGACACCGACCTCGCTGCTGGCCCACGCGCGCTTGAAAGCAAGGATCAGTTCGTCGACCGTCTGCGCACGAAAAGCGTTGTAGCGCTCCGGACGGTTGATGGTGATCCACGCGAGGCCGTTGTCGACCTCGTAGGTGATGTCGGTGAACTCGGCCATCAGACTTCGGTGTCCTTTCGCGTGATGAGCTTTGACGAGCCCATTCTGTGAATGCCAGTCTTTGGACTGACCATTTGCACAACACTAGACGGATTGGTTGGTATGGAGCAAGGGGTGATCGTCCAAATGCGGAAAAGGTTTTATATTTACTTTGGTCAGTCCTTATGGTCTCATGTGTGACGCCGGACACTAGGGCCAATGACGTGGACCGGTTCGAATCCACCGAACAGAAGGACGCAGCATGAGCACAGGACGATCGATGGCCACGGGTGGCCGAATGACCAATCGATGGTGGTACGCCGCAACAGGTTTCCTGACGCTCCTGTTCGGGTCGAGTACCGTCAACGTACTTTTCAACGTCGTCGGCAAGTCGATCTCCGATGAGTTCGGCTGGGATCGCAGCGTCATCACCAACGGCTTGTCGGTCGAGACCATCTTCGTGGGTTTCAGCATCGTCGTGCTCGGCCTGATGGTCGACCGGTACGGCCCCAGCAAGCCCGCTCTGCCTATGGTGCTGTTGTTCGGCGGCGGCCTGATGGCGATGGCTGCTCTCCCCAACAGCCAGTTCGTGTTCTACATGCTGTGCATCGTCATCGGTGCCGGAGCGGGAGCGTTGAACCCCGTGTCGCACGCCACCGTGGTCAGCGCCTGGTTCCGCGACAGCCGAGGACTCGCCCTCGGCGTTCTTATGGCAGGTATGGGCGCCTGCGGTGTTCTCATGCCCTACCTCGCGAACTGGGTACTGAGTGCATCCAATTGGCGAACCGTGTTCTTCGTCGTCGGATTGCTGTGCACAATCATCCCCGCAAGTGTCTATGCGTTTGTTACCCGCATGCCGGCCGAGCACGACGCAGAACGGCAGCAGGCGCGTGACGCGGGCAGTGTCGCCGGTGAATCCCTCGCGTCGATTGCGCGCAACTACCGCCAGTTCTGGTTGCTCGCGCTCGCGATTTTCCTGGTGTCGTCTGCAACGTTCGGTTTGATGTCGCAGGTGATCCCGATGGCCACGGACAAGGGCATCGCACGTGAAACCGCCGTTGTCGTTCTGTCGGTGTTGAGTCTGTCGTCGGTCGGTGCACGCCTCGTCGTGGGGTTCCTACTCGACCGTTTGTTCGCCCCAATCGTCGGCTCGGTCATCTTCGCATTGTGCGCAGTGGGCGTTGGGCTGCTGATTTCGTCGGCATCGCTCCCCGTTCTGATGGTGGGCGCCGTCCTCGTCGGCTTCGCGCTCGGTGCAGAAGGCGACGTCGCTGCCTACATGGCCAGTCGATACTTCCCCAAGCACTCGTACGGCCGAGTCCTCGGCGTCGTGTACTTCCTATACGCAATGGGATCGGCGTTCGGGATCTTCCTTCTGGGGCAGGTGTACTCGGCCACCGGTTCCTACACGGCCGGAGTCGCACCGATCGTCGGCATGGTCGTCGCTTCGATCGTCTGTCTGTTGTTCATGGGTAAGTACCGATATTCGCTCGACCACCACGAGACCGACGCGCACGAGCCGCAGCGCGACTCGAGCGCAGCAATGTAGAGAGACCGGGCCGACTAAAAGCTCGTCCTCGCTCATCGCCTGCTAGAAGCGAGTTGGGTCGCCGTCTTGACTGCCGCGATGATCGATTTCATGTGATCGACCATGCGAGTGCTCGGTCCGGCCACCGTGATCACCGCAGCCACCGCCCCGCGTGAGAAAACGGGTGCCGACACGGCATGGAGGTCGGGCAAGGTGTCGCCCTCATTGAGGGCGACACCGCGGTCGGCGATCGAGGCCAGTTCGCCTCGTACGCGGTTGCGAGTTGCAGTGTCGGAGAACGCGGACACCAGATAGCGTTCCCGGAAGTCCTCAGAACTGTTGGCCAAGAAGCACTTTCCGGCACTGGTCGGATACAGCGGTCGACGGACGCCGATCGGGGGTGTGTAGCGAATGGCCCTGGTTGATTCGATCGCCTCGGTGTACACGACCGACTCGCCGGACAGCATGACCAGCGTGACGGTTTCGTCGAATTCTTCGTGCAGCGTAACCATGGCGGCCCGGGCCGACCGCTCGATCGACGACCGGGGTGGGTGCAGCGCGTTGACAGCGGGCCCGATGACGAACAACCCGGCGTCGTGCATCCGAAGGTAACCGTTCGAGACAAGCCCGTGCACCAAACCGTGGATCGACGATCGCGGTGCGTCGAGGTGGGCGACAATGTCGGCCATCCGCACGCCGTTCTCATGCTGCGCGACGTACTCCAGGATGCCTGTCACGCGCGACACCGTCCGGTGCTCGCGCGAAGCGCTTTCGCTCATGCGGGTGATCCTCCCCCATTCGATCGACTAGTGATGGCACGCGTGAGCCATTATCGCCGGAAGTTTTCGGCGCCGACCTGATCCTCGGTGTGGTGTGCCACGTCGGCCTCGATCAACGCATCGATCTCGCTGCTCAAGTATCCGAGACTGGACAGGATGCGCCGGGTGTCCGATCCCCGCGGTCTCGGCGGCGTCCGCACGCCGACCTCCGCTCGACTGAGTTTGATCGGGGATCCGATGCCGCGGTATCCGTCCTTCTCGACCACCATGTCTCGGTGGAGCACGTGGCGGTCACGCAGGACTTCGCCGACATCGCGGACCGCTGCGGCCGGTACCCCTCGCGTGATCAACCGGTCCGCGAGATCACGCCGTTCGAACCGGGCGATCTCGTGTGCCAGCAGGCCGCGAAGCCTCGGAAGATTGTGCAAGCGGACGGAATTCGTTGCGAACTCCGGCGCTGCGCCGACGTCGGGGATGTCGAGAATGCGCGTCAGTTCGCGAAACTGCCTGTCGTTTCCGACACCGATGAACAAGGGGCCGTCCGCAGCATCGAACGTGTCGTACGGTGCGACCGTCGGATGGGCGGAGCCTGTGCGGCGAGGCACCCGCCCGTCGGCGAGGTGAGACGCCGAATGCGGGTGGAGCAGCGAGACAGCTGTGTCGAGGAGTGTGCAGTCCACGACCTGGCCGAGCCCTGTGAGCTCACGATGCCGAAGTGCAAGGAGTATTCCGCTGAAGGCATAGATTCCGGTGACCATGTCGACGATCGGAACGCCCACGCGCAGTGCCGGCCCATCGGGTTCGCCGTTGATGCTCATGAGCCCGCCGTACGCTTGGGCGACGGCGTCGTACCCCGGTTTGCCACCCATCGGACCATCCGTACCGAAACCCGTGATGCGACACACGATCAGTCTCGGAAACCTTTCGGCCAGAACTGAATCGCTGTACCCCCAGCGTTCGAGTGTTCCCGTCTTGAAGTTCTCGACGACGACGTCGGCCGATGCGAGCAGGTCGCCGAGAATGCGTTGACCGTCCTCGGTCCGCAGGTCGAGGCAGACGTTGTCCTTGTTGCGATTGATCGCACCGTAATAGGCGCTGGTGTCGGGGGCGACGAACGGAGGTCCCCATGCCCGAGTGTCGTCCCCGGCGGGGGGCTCGACCTTGACGACCGAGGCACCATGATCTCCGAGCATCTGAGTACAGAGCGGGCCGGCCAACACTCGGGACAGATCGAGGACGCGAACGCCGTCCAAGCTTCCGCCGGGGGGAGTCGACCCGTCCATGAGATCTCCGATCGTGTCGTATATGCGAACAGTCTGTTTCATCTGGGAGATAACAGTTGCCGATCTTGTTGGTGTCGTCAAGCCGCTCGGGCCTGTTGACGTGACCTGTACCACTCGCTACCGTCAAACGGTATCGCAACTACGTCAAATATGTCGTATATACGATGAGGCGCGACGTGGCCGGGCCGGGAAAGCCCTCGCTGCGGACCACGGAACTGACCACGAAGCCAACACGGATCCGAGCACGAATGTCGAACAGGAGCGCGAGTGAAAACACGTCGTCGTAACCATGGCGGCCGCGCCGCGCCGAGTGTGCGGGTGGTGTCCATCGGAATTGCCGTCGCGCTGGCCGCAAGTGCGTGCTCCTCGCGCGCCGATGACCAACCCGTCGTCATCGTCGCCGACGGGTTCTCGACGTCCCACCCGTTCTACGAGTACGGGACGTCGGTGTTCGTCGACGAGCTCGAACGGAACGGCCCGGGCGTAGGACTTGCCGTCGAATCGTTCCCGTCTGCGCAGCTCGGCGCATTCGATGACATGCCGACCATGCTGACGTCGGGTATTTCCGATCTCTCTCCGATCGTTCCGGCGTACTTGTCGGCCACCGCTCCCATGTCCAGCGTCTTCGACCTTCCGGGTTACGCGGAAGATGCGTGTACCGGGGCGCGGGCGATGTCCAGGACACTCGAGGAGGGGTCGACTCTGCGAACGGAAGAAATCGACAAGTTCGACGTTCGACCGCTCTACACCGCGTTCTTGACCGGATACGAGCTCATGACCAGTGAACCGGTCACAGACCCTCGCGGACAGGGTGGCGACATTCTGAGATCACCCGGTGGCGCCGTGGATCGCGTCGTGGAGGAAATGGGCGCCGCGGGGGTGTCGATGCCGTTGAGCGACCTGTACGAGGCAGTCTCACGCGGAACGGCCGAGGGCACCGTTGCGAGTCCCACGAGCATGGCTCCGTACGGTCTGGCGGAGGTTCTGCGCAACAGCACGGTCGGATCCGAACTGGGAAGCGTCGGTGTCATCTATTCGATGTCCGACGCCAAGTGGGATCGGCTCGACGACCGCCAGAAGGCCGTCGTCACGAACGCTGGATCCGCTGCGCAGCAATCCCTGTGCGCGGCTTTGAACAGATTACTACCCGAGTCGACCGCCCAGATGGAACAAGAGGGAACCACCCTCCACCGACTCACTCCGGAAGAGAAGTTGCGGTGGTCGGACGAGGTGACGATACCGGCGCGCAACAACTGGAGAACCGATCTCGATTCCATGGGTTTGCCGGCCTCTGCCGTGCTCGCCGAATGGGAAGCAGCACTCGAACAGGAGCGCGCTCGTGAATGAACCTCGAACGAAATCCGTTGTCTCACAGACTGTCGCTGAGGGCAGTATCCGGTCCACGACGTTCGGGTACATCACGGATTCCCACCCGAGACTGGATCGATTTCAGAATGCGGTCTCGGCCGTGGCCGCGGTGCTCGCCGGAACGTGCGTGGTCGTGATGGCCGTCCTCACCTGCTACGAGGTGTTCTCAAGGCTGGCATTCGATAGACCACTGGGTTGGAACGTGTCGTTCACGGAGCGCTACCTGATGGTGGGAACATCGTTCTTCGGCACTGTCACGGCGTACCGCACGGGATCGCACGTCGCGGTCACCGGACTCGTCGAACGCTTGACGGTGGCGCTGCGTAAACCTTTGCGTCTGATCACGCTGATCGTGGTCGCCGTCGTCTTCGGATTGTTGTTCTGGTTCGGGCTTCGGGCGGCGATCGTCTCCGCGGACTTGCACGAGGTGCCTCCGGTCGGGGCCACCGAACTTCGTATCCCGGAGTGGATGTGGCGTTCGTTCGTTCCCGCCGGTTCCATCATGGCTCTGGCGATCGTGGCAGTGGACCTCTATCGCGAAGTGACTGCGCCGTGGTCGACCGTCGCGACCGAGTACGACCACGAAGATCGAACGGTGGAGGAATCGAGATGACTGCATTGGCTCTGGCGGGATTGCTGATCGTGCTGATTCTCGCCGGCATACCGGTGACGTTCGCGATCATGGCAGCCGGGTTGGTCGGTCTGGTCGTGATCGGCCGGGGGAACATCATCGACGGTGTGATGGAAACTCTGCCCGCCGCGTCCGTCACCAGTTTCACACTGACCGCCATCCCGCTGTTCATTCTGATGGCCCAGCTGGTGTTGCTCTCCGGACTGCTCGACTCGCTCTTCGACGCAGCTCGGTCGGTTGTCGGACGGGTCCGGGGAGGAACCGGCATGGCGGCCGTGGGTGCGGGAACGGCGTTCGCTGCGGTGTCCGGTTCGTCGACGGCGTCGGCCGCGACACTCGCGTACACCTCGACCGGGAAGATGATCGAGGAGGGCTATCACCCTCGTACCGCGTCCGGGATGATCGCCGTCGTCGGAACGTTGGCGGCGATGATTCCCCCGAGTATCGCGCTCGTCTTCTACGCGATCACCGCGGGCACCAGTGTGGGCGACCAACTCATCGCGGGCTTCTTTCCAGGCCTTCTCGTCGCCCTCGCCATCGTGCTGACTATGTACGTCACCATATTGCGGAACGTCGATTCCGTGCCTCGCGGCACCGCGTCGACGATGTCCGACAAGGCCGTGTCCATAGCCAAGGCATCGCCGATTCTGATTCTGTTCGGCGCCGTGGTGGGGTCGATCTACTTCGGTGTCGCCACACCGACCGAGGCCGCTGCCGTAGGGTGCCTCGCGGCGTTCGGCCTGGCGATCGTCTACCGGCGCGCCACCCTCGAAGGCTTGATCGGCGCCGTGACCGGTACCGTCAAATCCACCGCGATGATCCTCGCTATCATCGTCTCGGCACACGTGTTCGGTCACTTCATCACGGAAACACGAGTGGCGCCCGCATTCGCGAATTGGGTGGAAACCCTGACCATTCCTGCACTCGGACTCGTGCTCGTCATCGGGTTGTTCTACGTGGTGCTCGGATTCTTCATGGATCAGATCGCCATCATCGCGCTCACAGTTCCCATCGTCGTTCCGATCGTCGAGACGCTGGGCTACGATCCGATCTGGTTCGGAATCCTCATGGTTCTGTTGGCCGAGATCGGTTTGGTGACACCACCTCTCGGGCTCAACGTTTTCGTCGTCTCCCGATCGTCGGGCCGTCCGGTGGAAGAGGTGTTCCGGGGAGCGTTCCCGTACGTCGTCGCCATGCTCTTATTGGCCGTGGGCTTCTGCATCTGGCCGGACATCGTTCTCTGGGTGGTCCAGTGATCACGATGTGCGTTCTGCCGATGCCGGCACCGGGTCGACTTGCCAAGACGTCCCCGGCCACGAGCGATCAGACCCGGCTGCGACAAATGTCGATGTTCTCGAGCATGGCGGTCAGGCGGCTCTCGACTACCTCGTCCTCGTAGAAAGACGCATCGACGACTGCGCCTTCGAAGAACATCGACGGGATGTCCAACTCCCTCTGCGCCAACTAGCGATGCTCTGCGGAGACGCCTTGACGGCCCAGTTCCGCTCGGACGCAGGGAGAGTAGCAGTGTCTGGCGCTGCAGCACTGATCTCGTGATCGTCGGCGAGCCCTCTCGATGAACACAGCATTGCCGACGCCCGGGGGAGCAGTGGGAGTGCTGCGCTGTTAGTCGGTCGACTGCGCCAATGGCACGTCGTTTCCTATAGCTCAGGGCGCCGGCAGACGGCTCCGGCTTTTATCAAGTGTGATCGTCGATGCCGCCTAGATGAGCGGAGTGGGGTGCGTGCTGGGCCGGAGGTGAAACCATTTGTACTGTCGTCGTTCTCGTTCGGTCAGTCCGCCCCAGATGCCGAAGGGTTCCTGGTTGTTGAGGGCGTATTCCCGGCATTCGGATCGAACCGCGCATCGAGCACAGAGCGCCTTTGCGATGTCGACGTCTGTCGGGCTCGGAGCGTCGGAGTCCGGTGGACCGAAAAACGACGTCGGATCCTGATTTCGGCACAGCCCCTCTACCCGCCAATCCCAAGCACCGTTTCTATGGCGGACATGCCAAGCATCTCGGTTGGGTTCGATCGTCATGCGCGTAGGACCAACGCGTTTCCTTGCCCGCCGCCACCGCACAGGGCTGCCGCGCCGACGCCTCCGCCGCGTCGTGTCAATGCGTGTGCGAGCGCCAGTGCGAGCCTGGCGCCGGACATTCCTACGGGATGTCCCAATGCGATTGCGCCGCCGTGGATGTTGACTTTGTCGGCGTCGACACCGAGCTGGGTGATCGATGCAAGCGCCACACCAGCGAACGCTTCGTTGATCTCGACGAGGTCGAGGTCGTCGATTTTCAGGTCGCCGTCTCTCTCGAGTGCTTTCGCGATTGCGTTGGCAGGCTGCTGAAGGAGCGAGGTGTCCGGTCCTGCGACGAACGCCGAGGCACCGAGTTCCGCCAACCAGGTCAGGCCGAGATTCTCGGCTGTGGTTCTGCGCATCAGAACCACAGCGGCTGCGCCGTCGGACAATTGTGACGCCGATCCTGCCGTGATGGTGCCGTCCTGACGGAACGCGGGGCGTAGTACGCCGAGGCTTTCCTCTGTTGTTCCGGCGCGAATACCTTCGTCAACGGTCACGATCGTGGTTCCCCGGCGACTCGTGATCTCGACGGGCACGATCTCGTCTGCGAGATGCCCGTCCGCCGTTGCGGCAGCAGCTAGTCGGTGCGATCGTGCCGCGAACGCATCCTGGGTTGCGCGGTCCAAATCGGTGCTTTGGACGTAGCGGTCGGTGGCCTCGCCCATGGAGATGTTGTCGAACGCGCAGGTGAGGGCGTCACGGTCGAGTGCGTCGTCGAGTGCTGCTGGCCCGTAGCGGTACCCGGTGCGCGCACCGCGTGCGAGGTGCGGTGCGTTGGTCATTGATTCCATGCCTCCGGCGACGACGATGTCGGCGTCACCGGACTTGATCAGCCGGTCGGCGTCGATGATGGCTTGGAGTCCGGACAGGCAGAGGTTGTTGATGGTGATTGCGGGTGTGGTCAGGGGAATTCCTGCAGCTGCGGCTGCCTGGCGTGCCGGGTTTGGTCCGACACCGGCCTGCACGACGTTGCCCAGGATGACGGCGTCAACGTTGTCGGCGTCGACGCCGGCTTTGCTCAGTGCACCGCGGATGGCGTGCGCGCCGAGCTCGGGGGCGCTGAGCGAAGCAAGTGCGCCGGCGAGTTTGCCGATGGGCGTCCGTGCGCCTGCGACAAGAACTGTCTGTGTCATGTGTGTGGCCTCTCGGGGTTGGGGTCGGAGCGCGCTTGGTTCGATCAGCGCAATGCGGTCATGCGTTGTTCGAGTGCGCGTAGTGCGTCGAGTGCCTGGCGTGTGTTGTCGGAACCTGCAGAGAATCGCCGCGCGAGTACACGTTCCGCTTTGAGCCTGACCGTGTCACCGCGCGTGGTCAGGCGAACCAGATGTTGCTGTGGCTTGTCTGGGTTTGCCTCGCGTACGACAAGCCCGGCCGTCTCGAGGAATCCGACCGTGGCTGCGATGCTGGTGCGGTGGCGGACGAGTGCGTGGGCCAGGTCCGAGTACGTCAGTGCTCCGAGGCGCGTGAGGCAGCTCAGTATCTCGTATCTGGCCCAGCTGACACCTGAACCATTCAGCGCCTGCTCCAATTCTGCTCGTACGGTGTCGGCGAGACGCACTAGTGCCACCGATATTGTCAGTGCCGGAGGGGGACTGCTGTCGGTGCGCGGCTCGGATGCCAGTGTCATGTGCATGCTCGTTGCTTCGTCTCAGTTCTGTGAGGATGGCGCCCTGGGTGATGGCGGATCCTGCATGGGGGTCTTGGGTAGAACGACGGACAGCCCGTCCCCGCCGGAGGGGGTGGTTGGACGGTGAGGCCGGTGACGACGCCTGCTTTGTGGGCGGCGACGGGGGTTTCCATTTCCATGGCTTCGAGGACGGCGATGAAATCGCCTTCGGCGACTTGTTGGCCTTCTTCGACGGCGACCTTGACGACGGTGCCCCGCATGGGTGCCGTGGCGGCGGTACCGGAGGCAGCTCCTGCTCCTGCGCCGCCGCATGTGCGGGGCTCGGGCTACGTCGGATCGCACCGCTCGCATTTGCACTGCCGGTAGCTCCGCCCCCGCCGAGGGAGAACTGGCCGGGCAGGCGCACCTCGACGCGTCGGCCAACCGACCTCGACGACGACAGCCCGACGCAGTAGAACCTCGTCCTTATCCACTGCATCGCAGTCGAATTCTGGACGCTGGTCATTTAACAATCCTAGATCCTAGGATGGCCAACTATTGGGCGGTTGAGTAATTGTGAAAAACTTCACTCACTCTTGGCTTTGACAGGGTCGTCGATCTACCTGTGAGAGGCAGCGCATACCTCCGATGCAACGGATCGCTGAAGGAACGCATTGATCGTGGAGGCGCGGACGCCTGCCTCGTGCCGACGGCGTCTTGTATCGTGCCAAGAAGGACGCTTACCAATCGCGCGGTGACCCGCATCCATCTCGACAGCGACCGATCATCCGACGGGGTGGGACCCTGATGGCTCAACGGTCCTCACCGGTGGCCTTCAACCTACGGCCACGCGGTGGTCGAACTTTCCGGCCACGTTTGTCGATCGTGCCGGGATCAACCTTGCAGATCTGACGGATGAGCAGAAGGTCGCCGTTATGAAGGTTCTCGATGCGTTGCTCAGTGACGAGGGGTACGAGACGGTCGACGGGATCATGGGCGGTGACGAATAACTGCACGAGAACAGCAGCTCGACCGAGGAGTCGATGGGCAAGTACTCGATTGCGTTCTTCGGCGACCCGTCCAATTCGGATGCGTGGGAGGTGCAGTTCGGCGGCCATCATCTCGGCATCAACGCCACTCTCGACAGAGCTGCGCACGCGATCACGTTCGCGCCGACTCACCTGGAAATTCAGCCTGCCGTCTACACCGACGCTGACGGCAACGAGGTGCAGCCCTTCGACAACATCTACAGTCTCACCGACGAGCAGAAACAACTCCTTCTCGGCGTCATCGCCAACTGGGCCGGTCTGGCCGACTGCGAAACGACGTCCGAAGCGCTGGACACAATCGAGGCGACGCTCGACACCACCTACGTGAACTGTTCAGGCGCAACGTCGTACGACATGAGCCAGGGCACCGGCATCTACTTCCCAGTATCAGGACCCGACGTGTGCGTCGAGTTCACGGCCCAGCAGGGTTCGGCCGGTACTAAACCGGCGCCTGCCCATCGAGCCGGCCGAACGAACAGCAGTCGCCGGGAGAAGGGGGAGATGCCAGTCGAGCCGCCACGCACCGGGCGATTGCGTCATGGGCCTGTTTTTGTGGACAGTTGGGGTCCGTCAGCGACTGTCTTCCAACAGCGCATCGGACCCCGTCTACGCGGCAGCGGAGTTGCGTCCGTCATCACCGAATGTCGAATGGTGTCGCAGATCTGTCTCGGTAGAGCCCGAGCCGCCGATCAGCGACTCAGTTTCGCACCGCCGGCTAGTAAGCGCTGTCGCGATGCGGGCGAACATTCAGCAAAAGCGTAGTTTTTTGTCAGCGGTCACGTAATTCCTCAGGTGTGAGGGGTTGTCCGTCACGTAATTCCTCACCCGCTGTCACGCAATTCCCCAGCCTGGGGCGTGTCGGTGCGGGGTTCGGGTGCTGCTCAGGTTCGCTCCTGACATGGGTCCTGCCATGGGCTCGTGGAAGGGGCCTGAGGTAGCAAGGAAGTCATTCACCGTGAACGATCTGATCGAAATGTTCCGCCACTGGAACGCCGGCCGATCCCAAGTGGAGATTCACCAGGCGCTGGGGATCGACCGCAAGACCATCCGCAAGTACCTCCAACCCGCGGTCGGCGACGGAATCGAACCGGCACCGGATGAACAGTTCGACGAGCAACTCTGGCGCGAGCGCATCGACTCGTGGTTTCCCGCGCTGTCGGACCCCGCTGCTCGCGCGGTGACGTGGGATCAGATCGCACCACACCGTGATTGGATCACCGCGCAACTCGATGTCCCGGTCACGGTCGCCACCATCGCTCAGCGTTTGCGCGACGATCACCACGTCGACGTCTCCGAATCGACGGTACGTCGTTACATTGCAACAACATTCGCGGAGCAGAGACTGGAAGAGAAAGTCCCTGTCCCGCGCGGTGACGTCGAACCGGGCAGCGAAGCACAGATCGACTACGGCAAGCTCGGCATGTGGTTCGATCCACGACTCGGGCGCAGAGTCGCCGTGTGGGCATTCGTCATGGTCTTGGCGTGCTCGCGCAAGATGTTCGTCCAACCGGTCTTCCGAATGGACCAGTCATCGTGGAATGCCTCCCACGTCGCGGCGTTCGAGTATTTCGGCGGGGTCCCGGCACGATTGGTGTGCGACAACCTCAAGACCGGTGTCGAACGGCCCGATCTCTACGACCCGAAGATCAACCCCGCCTACCAGGAGCTCGCGAGTTTCTACGGAACTCTCATCGACCCCGCGAGGGCCCGTAAACCCAAAGACAAACCCCGCGTCGAACGCCCCATGCCGTACATCCGTGACTCGTTCTGGGCGGGCCGCGAATTCACCTCGCTCGAACAGATGCAGAACGCTGCATTGCATTGGGCGACAGAGGTTTACGGACGGCATCAGCATCGCGGGCTCGACGGAACCACACCATCAGCTGTGTTCGAGGCGGTCGAACAGTCCGCTCTCGCGCCGCTTCCGGCACGGTCCTTCGAGGCGGTGCGGTATTCGGTCGGCAAGGTCGCACCGGACTGCCACGTCAAAGCAGGCAAAGCGTTCTACTCGGTGCCGTGGCGGCTACTCGGGCAGAAAGTCAGTGTCCGCGCCGCCGGGGACGTCGTGCAGGTCTTCCACGAAGACGCTGTTGTCGCGACACACGTCCTGCACCTGACCGGGCGGTCGACGAACTTCGAGCACTACCCGCCGAAGAAAGTTGCCCACACGCTGCGCAGTGTCACCTGGTGCCGTGCCCAAGCCGAACAGATCGGCCCCGGCGCGGTCGCTGTCGTCGACGACTTGTCTTCGGTCAACGCCATCCACCGACTGCGAGCCATGCAAGCCATCATCCGGCTACGCGAGAAATTCGACGACGCCCGTCTCGATGCTGCGTGTGCGCGGGCACTGGCCCTCGACGATGTCCAGTACCGCACCATCAAAGGCATGCTCGTCGCCGGAACCGAGCAAGGAGATAGGTCGCTCGAACAGCCAGGGACCCCACCGCCGCCGGCGATGCTCCGCGGTCCTGATGCCTTCGACACCGAACGATCAGCATGAGCATCGGCAGATCTGATTCCGCAGTGCTGCAACCGTATTCGATGACAAGGACCCTGCCGTGACCATTCACGATCCATCGCTGCGTAGTGCCCTCAAGACCCTCAAATTGACCGGGATGCTCGATACTCTCGATGCCAGGCTCGCGCAAACCCGTGACGGGCAACTCGGGCACCTGGAATTCCTGCAAGTGCTCTGCGAAGACGAAATCGCCCGCCGTGAATCCGCAGCCCTGACCAGACGGGTACGTCGCGCAAAATTCGAGCAGGCCAACACCTTCGAGGACTTCGACTTCACCGTCAGCCCGAAACTACCCGCGGCGATGCTGCGTGACCTTGCCGCGTTGCGGTGGCTCGATTCCGGTGAATCGGTCATCCTCTACGGACCGGTCGGAGTCGGGAAAACTCATGTGGCACAAGCGCTCGGTCATCAAGTCGCGCGGAGAGGAGGTGACGTGCGCTTCGTCAAATGCTCCCGCATGCTCGCCGACCTCGCCGGCGGCCACGCCGACCGCACCATCGGCCAACGCATGCGCGAATACACCCGACCACACGTGCTCATCATCGACGACTTCGCGATGCGCGAACACACCACCACCCAATCCGATGACCTCTACGATCTGGTCTCCGACCGCGCCATCGCCGGCAAACCTCTGATCCTCACGAGCAACAGGGCCCCGAAAGACTGGTATCCACTGTTTCCGAACCCCGTCGTCGCCGAATCGCTCCTCGACCGGCTGATCAACACCAGCCATCAAGTTCTCATGGACGGACCGTCCTACAGACCCCGCAAACGACCCGGATCCAAGACCACCTGACAACCAAGCCCGTCACCGATATCCTCACCACAGCAGCACCCGCACATGGGGAATTACGCGACAACTACCCCTGGGGAATTACGCGACCGTCGACATTTTTGCCGTGTCGGGTCAAAACCTTCGACGCTAGAAGTGCGCGTATAGCTTTCCTCATGGTTCCTGGTGATACCCCCAGGTTGAGTGCGATTGTGGCGTGCCGAGCAAGGTTTCGCCGCTTTCGATTGTGCCTACGGCGCGCAGAGAGCCTAGTTGCAGAACGAGCTGATGATAGATCGGAATTGGGCTGGACGGGCGCAGGACATATACCCCTGTGCGCCTGAAGTACCGTCGCCCATTGCACAGCGCACCCAAAAGTACCTCGGCTCCTGCGGAATACCGGCCGTCACCTTCGCTTAGAGACCGATCCCCGAGGATCGGCGTAGGCCAACGTTCGTACGGTCTGCGACCTGAATGCGGTCCGTGGCTTGCTGACCGATGCTAGCTGCGTGGAGTATCAGAAATGTCTGGCATCGATAGAGCGCGCATATTCACCGATCGGGTCGTCGCCAAGAGTGCTTACGACACGAAGGAATTATAAACTGCGTCGCACGTCGTATTCGTCGATCAGGATTGATATGCGATGTTTCGGATCGCGGCGGCGACCGATCCCGCCTCGTGTACGGCGCGGCGTTGCATCGTTGTCCCGTTGCCTCGCAAAAGTTTTCGGCGGATGTCGAGTTCGACCCGGCCTCGGTCACCTGCAGCGTCCAACGCCTCCCCGACGTGGGTGGTCAATGCAGACGCTGCGGCCCCGGCGGTGACGAGTTTTCCGGTGACCGGATGAACGAGCGAGCCGGTCAATCCGTCGCGCGCAGCCCGCCAGTACGCCCACCGCAACGCGTGCTCGGGCAAGGCCGGTGCCGGGCTACCGGCACCGATATCTCGGACGGCGGTCATCACCATTGCGCGCACCAGCACGGCCAGCAACACGGTGCCGTCGACGGTCGCGGGAACATCGCTGACCCGCACCTCGACGGTCGGATAGTTCTGGGCGGGGCGAACATCCCAGTAGACCATGCCGTCGTCGAGAATCGCCCCGACTCCACGCATCTGCGCCACCACCTCGTCGTACTGCATCTCCGACGCAAGCATCGGTGGTGGTCCGGCGCTCGGCCACCGCGACCACAACACCGACCGCCACGAGGCGTACCCGGTGTCGGCGCCGTCGTAGAACGCCGAATTCGCAGTCAGCGCCAGCAGGAGCGGAAGCCAGGGCCGCAGATGGTTACCGACCGCAATTGCGGTGCCGCGATCGGGAACTTCGATGTGTACGTGTGCCCCGCACACCCCTTGCTCGGCCGCGAGGATGCCGTATTCGTCGGCGATACGCCGGTACCGAACGGTGTCGGTGATCGGGCCACTGCAGGGCAGCAGCATCGGCACACCCGTCGCAATCACCCGAGCGCCCTCGCGTGCCGCTGCGGCAGCGAGGATGCGGCGGGACGACAGCACGGTGTCGACCATGTCGGTGGCCGTATGCAGGACCGGGGTCGCAGTCTCGATCTGACACGGCGTCAACTCCAACTGAGTAGACAACCCTTCCGTCTCCGCGTGGGCGGCGACAGTTGTGTTGACCATCGCAGGAATGCCGCTGTCGACGTCGACGAGCAGCAGTTCTTCTTCGACCCCGAACGGGGGCACCACCCAGCCATCCACGCCACACATCCCCGATGACGATTTTTTCGCGCTCATTGTTTCGGCGAGCGACCCTCACTCCATCACGACCGACCGGCCTTAGCCCAATCCGTTGCGCAGGACAGAGGGCGTCTGCCCGCGAATCGAGGGCGAAACAGCGGACCGGCCGCGCGACATGGCGAACAACGGTCATCGGCCCCAATACCGTTCGAGCTTTCCAGCTGAAAGTGACAGGGACGTGAGGACCACCGAGTAATGCGAGTGAGGGTTAGAACCGGTGTTGAAACGGTCATCGCATCGGCGGTGGTGGCGGGGTGACTGCGGACTAGCGACGTAGCGTGAGCGCGGGGTCGGCCACTCCCGGCGCAAACCTGTGAAGCCACAGTTCCACCGGCCTTGTCGAAAGGCTGGGTGACGCCTCGACCTGCCCCTACTGCGACGTAGAGGATCGGCTCGAGCCCGGTGCGCGCTCACCTTCGATCTCGGTAGCCTGGTGCCTGACGGTGACGAGCGGGCAGGATGGGGACCATGAGGACAGACGCGCACGTCGGCATCCGCGCTCCACAACAGCAGCGCGCCCGCGTCACCCGAGATGCGATCGTGGAATCTGCGGCAGCGGAGTTCTCGCGGCGCGGTTTCGGTGGTGCATCGGTGAACGCGATCCTCGGCGCAAGCGGCCGCACCAAAGGCGCGATGTATTTCCACTTCCAGTCCAAGCACGACCTGGCTGTTGCTGTTGTCGATGCTGCTGCGCGCCGCTACTCGGCCATCGCCGAACCGTGGCGTACCGCACCGGAGGATCCTGTGACTGCGCTCGCCGGGCTGATCGGCGAGGTCACCGCCGCCATCGTGGACGAGCGTGTCTTGCGTGCAGAACTGCGGCTCGGTATCGATCCGGACTTCCCTTTCGACGCTACCCGCGCAAGCCAGGGCTGGGAGGCCGTGGCCCTCGAACTCGTCGTGTCAGCCGAGCGAGCGGGTTGTTTCACCGCACCGTTCGGTCCCATACGGTTCGTTGCGGCGATGGCGAGCATGCTCGCCGGCTGTGGGGTGATGGCTGACATCACCGACGACCCGATCGCACTACGGGGACGGTTCGACGAAGCGACGGACGCGGTCGTGGCCGCGATGACCACGTCGGACGCCGCGGCACGCTACCGATCCCGAGCGTTCCGGGACGCATCCATCGAGTGATGCGCGGTCACGTATCCGCACCTGCACCGATCGGTCTGTGGTCGTTCGGAGGTTCACGCTCATGGTGTTGCGGGTGCTCGCTGATTTTCCGGCACATGCTGCGGGTGAAGGGGAGGTGTCAGTGATTGCAGCATCAGATCGACGCTGTGAGTAGCTGTTTCGGTGCCGCCGAGGCCATTGCGTCGTCCTCGTGCGATGGTGCCCGCGAGCGCATCGACCACCGCACCGGCGATGCCCGACGCCTCCGCCGCGCACGCGCGGTCCGCACCTTCTACCGCGGAGGGGAGTGCGTTCGCCCGGGGTGGGTCGGCGCCGAGAACCTCGACCAGCCAGTGTTGCCAGACCCGGTAGATGCTGCGCAGGCCGGTCGTCGTCGCGACCGGGGACATCTCGAGAGCATGCATGGCCTGGACTACCGGATCCGATGCTGCTAGGTCGATGGCAGCGTGCGCGAACGCACGGACGCCATCGATGGCGGAACCGGTTGACGACACCGCGGGCGTTCCGGGTTCGGATGCCGGATCGGTTTCCCGCAGTGTGCTCGATCGCCCAGCCGTCGAGCGTGGCGCCGTCGCGCGTGGGGTTGTTGTGTGTGATGTCGGACTGCACGGTGCGCTGGCGCGGTGGTGCCCGCGTCGGTAGACCTCGGCGAGGAGTTCGTTCTTGTTGCGGAACAACCGATACAGCTGATCGCGGGCAAGCCCGCTTTTCTGCTGCACCAGGTTCATGGTGACCGCGCCGTAGCCGTGGGTGATCACAGCGTCGGCGCATGCGTGAATGATTCGGGTGCGTTCGTGGGGGCGCTGTGCACGGTCGGCGCCGGTGGGACGGTGCGGCGCTGTTGTCTGCCGCTGCTGATGTGTTCTGGTCATGGTCGTAGTCGATCGGTTCGGGCGTGGCCGTCGTCGCGGTCTGGTCGGGGTGTGATCGCGCCCGGCGGTGGGAGTGTAGGTGTGGACGGTCTGGTGACCGATATCGGGTCTGCGTCGTGTATGCGGTCGCGGCCAGCGATTTTGGCGTGGTAGAGCGCGTTGTCGGCGGCGCGGCCGACGTTGTCGATGACAGTCTCCACGGTGTCGAGAGGGCTTTCGCTCGGATGCGAGGTGCGTACGTCGGGCTGCGAATCGACGGCGGGGCCCGGCAGCTGCTGCATCGACCAGTCGGCTGTGGGGTTCGGTGCGGCGGTGACGGTTCCGATACTGACTGTGACGCCGGTGTTGGCGCGGACACGGTCGAGGATGCGGTGTGCGAGCCTGGGGTCGAGGTCGGCGGGGGTCAGGAGGAGGAACTCTTCGCCGCCGATGCGGGCGAGCACGGAATCCGCCGGGGCATAGTTGTTCAGGACTGCGGTGATGGTGTTCGCCACGGCGATCAGGGCTCGGTCGCCTCCGGTGTGACCGAGGGTGTCGTTGACTTGTTTGAAGTGATCGATGTCGATTACCGCGGCGCGGATTCCGGTTCCGCGGCGATGGACGCTGTCGAGCAACGCCCGGGTGGGTTCGAGCATGCCGCGCCGGTTCAGCAGCCCGGTGAGGGGATCGGTGTCGGCGAGGGCCTGCAGTTCGGCGTTGACGGTTCGTAGTGAGCGGGCGAGGCCGTTGATCACCAGTACTGGTATCAGGACCGTGGTCACAGCGGCACCGATGGCGATGAGAGACACTACCGCTCCGGTTGCGGCGAGGTCGGTGGCGGTGACGATGGTGGCCATGACGACCGAGAGGACCGTCAGTGTGGTGGTGATCCGCGGAGGGGAGCCCGATGCTGCGATGGCGGGCACGATGGCGAGCATCGCGGTGACCGAGCGGGTGGCTGCCGGGTCGGCGATCACGTAGGCCGAGACGGCGACGCCGGCCATCCCGCCGGCGCCGAGAACGGTGAACTGTCGATCGGTGAGCCGTCCCACCCGGGCCGCGATGAGCACCGTCACCGCAGTGAAGCCGGTGATCACGGTCAGCACCGGTAGGGCGCCGGGTTCGAGGAACGTCGGGGAGATCACGGCGATGATCAGCATCGGGAGGGCCCCGGAAGCGCTGACAATGACCATCTTCGTGCGCATGTCCCAGCGAGAGATAGGGGACGGCACGGTCGCCGCGTTCACCACACGATCACCCAACACACCGCGGCTATCCATGAGGCATTGCCGTACCTGGTCATTGACGAGACCGGTCCCGCATAGTTCGTTCGGCCGTCTTACGTGTACTCCGCGTGTGCGTCGATCGTGTCCGCATCACCTGCACGACTGCGCCGACGGCGAAGGCGGCGAGCCCGGCCAGTGACACCACCAGAACCAGCAGCGCGGTGACGAGAACGGGAATCAGAACCGAGTACACGAGGCACCCCTTGTCTGCGTGACTCGTTGGCCGGGTAGTGGCTGTCGTCCAGCGCGCCCGATCCTGGTCCGGGTGTTGTCACTGTCGATGGTCTCGGTTGTTGTGACCGGACACGAACAGTTCATTTGTGCATTACAGCAGATCTCGATTTGTCACGGGTGTCGGCGCTGCCGAGTACGATCCCAACGCGCTCCGGCCACTCGTATACCTGCGAACGCAGGAAGCAGCGGCGTTCAGTGTCCCCCTGTGGCAAGTGCGTCTCTACCCGCGGTGCATTTACTACGTATGCGGTCGATCAGGGTGTAGGTCGTCGGTGCACCTGTGATCGGCTCGACCGGCCGCCGTGACATGTGCTGCTGGTGTCGTGGGGGTGTGGGTCGGTGGGAGCGGACCACGCATCGGGTACCGCGGCCGATGTGCCGCGGCCCGGCGGCGAACGCGTGATGTCAGCACCACGGAGGTGGCGGCCGCGGTGACGAGTGCGGCGTCGCGGCTACCGGCGATTGCTCCGAGCACGACAAACAATGACACCGCGGCGGCCGCATCGAGCGCGTTCCGTACCGATGGCGTGTCGACGAGAACCCGCACCTCCGAACTCACGGGCTCGGCAATGGAATGTCGGCCGGCGGGCGGTTGGGCACTTTGGTCACGACCTGTCGGTGACTACGGAACCGCCCGCCGTGGGGGTGTCGGCTGGGGCGATGCCGGTGGTGGGGACGGCGGTGAGATCGTCGTCGTCGGCGAAGATCAACGTTCCGTCCTCGGCGGCGATCGCCCACCGTTGCGGCGAGGCCCAGTCCCGCCCGAGCCGGTCCGCCGGCACCAGATAGCGCCCGAAATCCTCGACGAGCCGGCCCGTAACCGTGGCGCCGCGGCCGCGTCGTAGTTGTACGAGGTCACCAACTGAGAAGGTCGGTGTGGTGACATCTCTCGAATCGTTCACCGCGTCAGTGAAACAGATGGTCCCACCTGCACAGGACATCGCCCAGTCGAACACCGCATGAGGAGGTGCTACCTCCCGCCGTCGTATGCGCGTTCTGATGTCCGAGTCCGACTTCCGTAATCGGCATGGCCCGCCGGCCGGGCCCCCAGAGACTTTGGCCAATTTCCTTTCCCGGTGATCGTCGACTGCGCTCAGACGACCAGCGCACGATGGGTGCCGATCTCTAAGCATCAGAGCGCGGGGCCTGCGCGAAACAGTCCCATCGGTCTGGTAGATATGTGCGATGACGACTCCCGCGGGGTGGTACCCGGATCCAGCAGGTCAGCCTGAGCATCGTTGGTGGGACGGATTCCAGTGGACATCGGCGACCCAGGCGACCAGTTCCACCCCGCCGGTCCCTCCGGCCACTGGTCCCTCCGACGGCTCCGCTCGTAGGCCGGTGTCGTTGTTCAATGGAAAGCGGCGAGCGCAGGAACTGCAGGAGCAGGTCGATCGCCTGTCCGCGGTGGTGGAACGGGCAGGACTCGGCGGGGTCGTCAACGCCGAGGCCGAACTGGCTCGTATCCAGAAGGAAGTGGCAGCGCTCCGCGGTGAGCGCACGGTGTTGGCCGATCAAATCCGCGCTGCCCGTAACGAACTCGTCGAGACGAAGGCGCAACAGGACCAGCAGTCCGTCGGCTACTACGCGTACCACCATCCGGCGGAGACCTCGATTCAACTCAAGAACGAGCTCGAACGGGTGCAGTCCGAAATCAAGGAACGGATCAGAACGAAGGCCGCGATCTGGGCTACGACGAACTTCACGTTCAACAACTCCACCGCACAGGGCCGGAAGTTCGTGACCGAGATGTCACGAATCATGTTGCGCGCCTACAACGCCGAAGCCGAGAACTGCGTGAAGACCGTCAAAGCCGGCAACCTTGCGGCCGCGAGTCAGCGCCTGACTAAGGCTGCAGAGCAGATCGCGAAGCAGGGGCAGATGATCGATCTCCGGGTCACCGACGGATACCACCGACTTCGGCTCCGCGAGCTGGAACTGGCGGCAGATGTGCATATGAAGGTGCAGGAGGAGAAAGCCGCCGAGCGAGAGCGCCGCGAGGAACTACGCGAGCAACGCAAGGTTCAGCAAGAGCTGCACGCGGCGCGGGCGAAGATCGAGAAGGAACTCGCGCACTACAGTAACGCCGTCGCTGCCCTCGTCGCGAGTGGGGATGTCGCGGGTGCGGAACGGTTGCGGATCAAGCTCGCTGACGCGCAGCGCGCGCTCGACGATGTCGAGTATCGGGCTGCAAATATTCGGGCGGGCCATGTGTACGTGATCTCGAACATGGGGGCGTTCGGGATCAACATGGTCAAGATCGGAATGACGCGCCGGCTGGAGCCAATGGACCGGGTGCGCGAGCTGGGGGATGCATCGGTGCCGTTCCGGTTCGATGTGCACGCATTGTTCTTCGCAGACGATGCAGTATCCGTGGAAGCGGAGTTGCACCGGGTCTTTGCGGATCGCCGGGTAAATCAGGTCAATCAACGGCGCGAGTTCTTCTACGCGACTCCGGCCGAGGTGCTCGAAGCTTTGCGTCGCAATGTCGGCGAAGTCATCTCCTTCACCGAGGAGCCAAAAGCCGAGGAGTACCTGGTAAGTATCGGTAAGAGGTCAGCGTCGTTCTGAGTCGCCAGGGAAGCTACGGCTTATTCGTCGTCCGAGTTCGGAGGAAGGTGCGGGAGGTTGTCGATGATGGCTTCCGGAACGACGGACCAAAACGGTTTTGCATCAGCTCGCGGTAGAAGAATCGTGCGCAAAACGGGGATATCTGGCGGAACAGGAGAGGTGCTGGTGGCGGGTGTCGGTGTCACAGGATCCGCTGCCGCTCTCCTTGGTAGTTCGACCGCTTGTCCGTCGCACTCCACCGCGGTCCGCTATCGTTCAGTGCGGTCCGAGGCGCTCACAGTGTGTGTAGTTCGGTGTCACGAGGGTGTCACAAGTCGGTACATTCATCTATGTATCGCAACGGCTCGAAATGGACGAAAACCATTGCAGAGTAACAAGTTATGGAGTCCAAGCAAGTGTGCCTGGATCCACTTTGAGGGACTTAAATCCGCCAAGTGTCGGTTCGAGTCCGACTGGGGGCACCTGAGTCCATATGGATCCGCAATTTTGCTCTTGAACAGGGCTTTTCGGCAAGAGTCGTGGACTGCGGTAGACTGTGCTGTATCTGAATGGACAAGCGAGGCAGCGGATTCGAAATCCGAACAGCGCTTGGTTTCGCCATCCCACCGATTGCATTCCCGCAGGTCACAGCTGTGTGGTCTTCGTTGATGAGGTTCAGTGTCACGACGCCGTCACAACTCATATGAACTTGGTTTCCCAATCTGGGGATCGGCCACGAAAGGGTCTGCGCCGCAACTCAAATCGGTCTTACGAGATCCTGGCTGAGGTAAGACGCGAGTGCTGATTTGGCTGACGGGTGGGTTGGCCTGGTAACTGTGCCTATCGTGGCGTAAGAGCCCGATGAACGGCCAGGGTTTCATACCCCGCCGGGTTGCCATCCACCGCCCGTCTGCGCCGACATTCATTCGGATGACGAACCAGCTATGTCAGTTGTTCGAACGAATGAATAGGTCACGGATGGGAGTCGTCTCGGCGCGGAGGTTCTCGGATGTTTGATCATGCCTCCGGGCACGGGAAATTCACGCCGCCCGACAAGGACGCATCACCGTGTGTGCAAAATCGTATCAATATGATACTTTTCGACGCATGGCAACCATCCTCGATCGGATCGTCGAATTCACGGCGGACCGCCGCGGATATATCACCACACGCCAGGCGAGGCATATTGGCATCGACCCGACTCAGCTCAGGTTGCTGACGGCTCGGGGCCAACTCGAGCACCATGCACGCGGGGTCTACCGCGTTCTTTCAACGCCAACCGCAGCTCACGACGATATGGCAGAAGCGGTCGCGTGGTCGCTCGGACGTGGTGTCGTATCCCACGCGTCCGCGCTGCACCTGTACGGACTGCTCGAGGAGCGCCCTACCCCAATCTGCATCACCGTTCCGCGGGACAACTACCCAAGATCAGCAGGATCGGACCGCTACCGTATCCGCCGCAGAGACCTCAACACATCCGACGTCACCGAACATGTCGGCATTGCAGTCACGACCATCGAACGCACTCTGCGTGATTGCGCTGCCGACGGCATGGACATTGACTGCTTGACGGGCGCGATAGATAAGGCAGTCTCGGTCGGTCTGCTCGATCGCAAGACTGCCCAAGAGCTGAGAGGTATTCGCTGGCCAGAGCCGGCGAATCTTCGATCCGCCGCTCTCGCGCGGCTCCGAATTCAATCCGTGGATGCGACAACTCCGATGTCACCGTCCCGGTTGGCCGTGCTCAGCTCGTTCATGCGGCTCGCTGTGGTCGACGGCTACAGCGGGGTGACGATGCGTAGCTTGGCGGGAGCTCTGAACATGAAAGCGCCAAGCCTGTACAGCCACTTTCCCGGAGGCCGTGACCAAATCGCCGCCGAAGCACTGCGATGGAACTGCTTCGCATTCGCCCAGAGCGCGGTGCAAGCGGTGGACGGCGTCAACGATCCGGACGAGTTCTTCGATGCACTGGTGCGCAACCATGCACTGCAGCAGTTCGCACTGGTTCAGAATGACATCTTCGACCTCATCGTTGCGTCCGACAGGATCACGGGAACTACCCTTCCCGAGAACATCCGCGATGAAGTACTCGACCTGTCGGACGTCTACCGCCGTACGTTGTTCGCCGCCATCCGGGATATCGGCTTCGTCGGTGAGGTCGCTCTCGTGGGGGACATCGCGATCACGGTGCTGGACGGGGTGAGTTCCTGGACGCGTAATAGCCCTGGCATGACAGACGACGCCGTCGCCGATGCCGCGTTGACTACCGTCCGAGCGGTACTTGCAGCGCACTCGACTGCAGAGGAACGTCGCAGCGCCGAGTAACTGGCTTTCCTGTGCCCCGACTTGCAAGCCCCGCGGACGAAGCCAGGATCGCGCTGCTTCCCTGCTCATGGCGGCGTCGTGCCACATCTCGTTCGGTTCCGGCGACGGCTGGCTCGTGCACCGCTCGTTACGCGGCCGTAAAAAGCTAACGAAAATTAGCCCATACCGTTTCATTCGGTGCTAAGTTCTGAACTACCAGAACCCCAGCGGACGCCGTCGACCGAGCTGGTGGGGCTCAGTGAAACAACCCCGCCAGGGGACAACTTGACCGAGCGCGGCTCATAACGTCCAGAATGGATCGAATTTGATTTCACCTCAATCCCCGTCCACCTAAGAAACGTAGGCAAATACTCGATCTTCCGCTACGCGGAGTGCCACGCATCTCGTATTGGCTGACCTCCAGGTCTGCTCGAATACGCTGCTGTCTCCGGTTGCAGCACATTCTCACACCACGATCACGCCACAGGTCCCGGTCGCGAATCCTCGACTCCGTACGACGACTGGATTCCTCTTCAGCCGGCATCGACGGCGACAAGAGCTTCCGGCCACAGGGTCCCAGTTTATTGACGCGCTGACCAATGCACTCGAACCACAGATCGAAGTAGGCCCCGAGCCTGCTCCTCAGAAAGGAAGACATCGATGAGCACTGTTGCTCAACAAGATTCGCGAACCATCATCAACCTCGAGGGACGGCATGCGTTGGTGACCGGCGCCGCGTCCGGCATCGGCGCAGCCACGGTCGATGTTCTCAAAGCTGCTGGTGCAACAGTCGTGGGAGTCGATCTCACAACCCCTACCTCGACATCGGCCGACGCATTCGTCGAGGGCGACGTCACCGACATCGCGGTGCGAAGTCGGGCACTGGATTTCTTGGCATCAGCACCGAAAGACGCCATCCTCGTCAACAACGCTGGAATTGCACTTCAGCGGACCCTTTCGGACACCACACCTGACGAGTCACGGCAGGTCTTCGAAGTCAATGTGTTTGCGCCGCTGTTCTTCACGCAAGAATTCGCCTCGCGGGGGTATGAAGGAGCGATTGTCAATCTCGGTTCGATCATGAGCTTCGGCGCCGAACTCGGAACCGGTGTGTACGCAGTGTCGAAAGCCGCTGTCGCGAATCTGACCCGACTCGCCGCACTGGAATACGGGGGCAGGATTCGAGTCAACGCTGTATGCCCAGGGTCCATTCGAACCGAAATGGGTCTGGCATCGTGGATCGGCCACCACAGCGAGGACATGGTGGAGTCACGACTGTCCGCCATTTACCCGATGGGGCGAATCGGGCTACCCACGGAAATAGCCCAGGTCATTGCATTCCTCTCCAGCGACCTCGCAGCATTCGCCAATGGAGCGGTGTGGACCGTCGACGGTGGGCTCACTGCCGCAACTGCCGAGCGCGGCCTCGAAGTGCTCTGAAATCGCACGAGATACGAAACTCCACCACCCGCTACGAACAACCCACTTCGGGTGAAAAACACCGCTGTCGGACGGTCGAGACGGCAGACATTCGTAAGAGAAGGGCTACAGACAATGGACAATTCATCCACTCGCCGACCGGGCGAGCTCACCAAGACCGGTAGAAGAGTGCTATGGGCTTCGCTGACCGCAGCAATTCTCGTGACGGCGGCGTGTAGCACCGGGACGACATCCGATTCTGCTTCAGGAGAGGGTATTTCGGCGCCATCCACCCTCCCACCGTTCGTCTCATCGGCCGATGAGGGGCAACCGACCAGCTTACCTCGCAGCATTGGCTTTCCGCAGTCCACCACGAACGAATACGACAACGACATCGCCGCCGGTCTACGAGCTGGGGCCGCCGACACAGGGATGGAACTCCAGGCAGCGGTAAGCGATGGCGATCCCCAGCGACATACGCAGATAACCGACCAGTTCCGGACCTCCGGTGTCGGCTCGATCGTGACGAGCGTCCTCGATCCGGCTGCGCAAGAACCTGGTCTGCTCGCGGCCATCGAACAAGGCATGGCGGTCCAGACAGTGGTCATGGGTCCATCGACGTCGACAGCCAACGCACCTCAATACGAAATCGGAAAGGCACTTGCGCTGGCTGCCCGCGATTTCATCGAAACCTCACTCAATGGCAAAGCGACAGTAGCAATTCTCAACATCGACTCTGTGGAATCTGTTCGGCCGCGCTACCAGGCAATTCGAGACGTTCTCGGTGATATCCCCGGTGCGAACATCGTCGGAGACGTAGAGCCTGCAACACAGGACAGTCAGGCAGGGTACGAAACTACGGCGACTTTGCTGCAGAAGGATCCACAGATCGACGTCGTACTGGGCGAAGACTATTTCGGAGTCGGCGCCTTGGCCGCTATGCAAGCCAGCGGACGCGATCTGAGCAAGGTGTTCATCGGCGGAACGAACGCGTCGAACGAACCACGGGACAACATTGCCAAGGGAACGGCATACCGAGCTGTGGTGAGTACATCACCCGCGATCATGGCGTACTCGATGGCACGCCACGCCGCCGACTGGGTCGACGGCAAGGCAATTCCTCAGGGCATGTGCATCGTTCCGTTGGTACTCGATTCCCCTGCCGCGGTCACCGCCTTCGAGAACGACATGAATGACCTCAAAGGCACGTACGAAAATCCCGAACGACTCTCGAAATACCTGACGTTCCTCGGTTCCATCTCCTACGAGACCCGAGATCAGTGGTTCACCGACACCTGGACACCCACCACGTGCAGCGACCAGTAGACGAGAGGTCAACGAACATGAACGCTCTCTCCCTTGCCCGGACGACACCCTCGACGATTGCACCCGGCCCGAATACACGACGACTCGGGCTTCTCGTCGTCGTCGCACTACTCGTGGTGCTGTTCAGCATTCGCCACAGCTCGTTCCTGACACTCGACAATGCACAAACGACTCTGTTGAACATCACCAGCATCGCCATCGCCGCCATGGGTTCGGCGATGCTGTTGATCAGCGGTCACATCGATTTATCGATCGGCGGCATGTACGCGCTGATCTCGATGGTGGTCGCGTTCGTTGCAGTACACGCCGGAATGACCGCAGCCGTACTGGCGGGACTACTCGTGGGTGCCTGCCTTGGTTTCACCAACGGTGCCTTGGTTCGTCTGCTGAAAATCAGTCCGTTGATCGTGACGATCGGCCTGATGTCCGTGTATGGGGGCGCCGCGTACGTGGTGAGCAGCCAGTCCATCTTCGGATTCAGCGACGGGTTCTTGGCAATCGGGCGCGGCAGTCTGGCCTCGGTACCCATTCCCACGATCGTTGCTGTCGTGACCGTGATCCTGGTCGGCTTCTACCTCACCCGCACGGTCGGCGGAATGCGCCTGTACGCAGTCGGCGGCGACAAGTTGGCTGCCCAGCGTTCCGGCGTTCGGGTCGGACGGACAGTCCTGGCGGTCTACACAGCGAACGGGCTCCTGATCGGCCTGGCTTCGATTCTTACCACCGCACAGCTGGGCAGCTCATCACCTGCGCTGGGTGCGAACTTCTCGTTCGACGTTCTCACCGCAGTGATTCTGGGCGGCGTCGCGTTCGACGGCGGGTCCGGACGACCGATCGGCATCGTCATCGGAGTCCTGACCATCGGTGTTCTCAACGCGGGCTTGGTGTTCGAAGGCTTGCAGTACTGGTGGCAGGAAGTGGCCAAGGGTTCCATTCTCCTACTGGCACTGGCAGCAGATCAGGCGAGCACGGCTCACCGAGCTCGCAAGTCCGCACGTGGGCCGGTACCAAGTTCCTCATCAGTCGCTGGAGGCCAGAACACCAAGACCACTGCAGCAGCCTCCGCACCGTTGACTCCCGACTCGCAAGCTCCTGGCGAGGTCGCCTTCGAGGTAAAGGACGTTTGCAAGAGCTACGGCGCTATGCAGGCATTGGAGCCCCTCTCGATGTCCCTTCGCAAGGGGGAGGTCGTTGCGCTTCTCGGCGACAACGGCGCGGGCAAGAGCACGCTGACCAAGATCATTTCCGGAGCCGTGCAGCCTAGTGGGGGCTCGCTTGTGCTCGACGGCAAGCCGGTCGAGTTCACCGAACCCGCCGACGCCCGTCGGGTCGGCATCGAGACGGTCTATCAAGACCTGGCGCTGTGCCCCAATCTGAACATCGTCCACAACATGGCACTGGGTAAGGAGGCGACGAGACGGTGGCTCGGAGTCAGGATACGAGATGATCGGCAGGCCACCAACGAGACGGCAGCCAAGCTCAGCAAATTGGCAACTCGGTCGTTCTCCCCGCTCACGCAGGTCGATGCCCTGTCCGGAGGTCAACGCCAAGCCGTGGCGATCGCGCGCGCAATCGGTGACAACGTGCGGCTCGTGTGCTTCGACGAACCGACCGCCGCACTGGGGGTGACACAGACCGAAAACGTCCTGCGACTCGCGCAAGCCACTGCCAGGCAAGGCGCCGCAGTTCTGATGGTCACTCACGACGTGGCTTCTGTGAAAAAGATCTGCCACCGCGTCGTCGTCCTTGCCCGAGGTCAGAAAGTCCACGACGGCCCGGTCGACGCGCTGACCGAGCACGAATTGATCGATCTCATGTCCGGACGGCCACGGGCACACAACTGACTACGACGCATTCAAGAAAGGATTTGCTGTGACCGATGATTACGAACGGGCGGCGTGCTACTTCAGCTCGATGAGCGTTGCCCCCGGTGAACCACTTACTGTCCATTCCGCGGCGCGAGGCCACGACACGTGGCATCTGGACATTTATCGGATAGTCGGAAACGAGGGGACCAGCTTTTATCCCCGCATGCAATGGCAGGCTCGAGCTCCGATAAACCCCGTCCGTTACTCCTCCTCTCAGCCCGGCCCGCCGACGGTGGGCGGCGCCGATTCTCACGGTTGTGGATGGCCGGGAGAGCGCGTGCGTGACGCTGTCGCGCACGACTGGAAATCGGGACTGTATCTGGCACGAATGACCACAGAAGCGGAGCCGGCTCGGACCTTTCCAATGCAGTCGCCGAACCCGCGTGCGGCCGGTGGGCCCGGAGGCGCATGCGCCTTGTTCGTCGTTCGCGGTGGCCACCACAAGCACCGCGTTTTGCTTCAGCTGGGTGTGGCTACGTGGAATGCGTACCATCTCTGGAACGATCAAAACCTGTACATGGGCGACGTCGGTGACATCTACGGTGAGGACAGCTACGAACTGCGCACACCGATCGTCTCGTTTCAACGTCCCGGGATTGGGTTGTCCGGGCGTAGTCGGATTCATACTTTCCCGCCGATCGCGTTCCAGTACACGGTGCCGTTCATCGAATTTCTGCGACAAGAAAATATCGACATCGACTACTGCACTGGCATCGATATTCACTCCGGCGCCGTCGACTTATCGAACTACGATCTTCTGCTGACAGTAGGACACGACGAGTATTGGTCAGGTCCTCAGCGCGATGCCGTCGATGCGTTCCTGGCACGCGGTGGCAATGCAGCATATTTCGGTGGCAACTTGTGCTTTTGGCAGATCCGCTACGCCGATGACCTCGCCAGCTACGAATGCTACAAACGTTCCACGCACCTCTCTGGAGGAGAGCCGCTCGACCCGATTTATCGGTCGCCGGACGAGAACCCCGGGTACGACAACAGCGGCGTGACCGTCGAATTCTGGACCGACCCGATCAATCGATCACCCATCAGCACGATCGGCACCGAGATGAGGGCCTTCGCCACCGACAGGGACGGTGCTCGCGTCCCGACCGTCGGTGCAGCGTGGTGGTGGGAAAATTTCTATGGTCCACCCAGACCTCCGAAAGGCTTCACCGTCAGTGTTCCCGAGCACTGGGCTTTGGCAGGCACCGGGCTGGAGAAAGGCCAGGTTTTCGGCGAGAGGCAAAAAATCGTCGGATTCGAATGCGACGGTCTCGACGTCGAATGGCTCGATCACGATGTGCCGGTGCCGTTGCGCCCGGACGTGGCCACCGACACGACCATCCTTGCTTACGCCGATTGCAGCGACTGGGAAATCACCGCCGACGACCTGGAGTCTATGCCGCCCGGCGTCAAAGGCCGCGACATCGTCGCGTCGGCGGGCGGATTCGTGACGATGATTCATGCTCAGCGCGGCCAGGGCCAGATTTTCAATGCACCGGTGACGGATTGGGCGCACACGCTCATCGACTTGAACGACTACACCGAGATCTACACCACCCCGCGACCGGTGAACCCCGCATCCCCCGAAGCCCGCAGAATCACCCGGAATGTGCTGGAGAAGTTCGGAGGAGTAGCCCCTTCCCACGACTTCGCCACGAAGTGACCGATCCACCTGCGCGGTGTGAGTGCACGTTCACACCGCGCAGGTCGCCGGCGGAGAACCTGACAGTGACTGAAGGTCCCGGTGGCGTTCGAACACCAGCAAAATCGCACCGTGATCGCCGATACTGCGATCACGGTGCGAAGGACAAGAAAACAATCGACCATCCGACGACGGTTCCCGACCAGAGTTTGCTGTACAGAACACCTTCCGGCATCACCGGCCAATCCCGGCGTCGTACTCGCTAGAGACGCGAAGTCACTTGTCGATAGCTTCTTTGGCCTGTTCGGGCGTTTCGAATGCCGTGAAGCGGGGTGCTTTGCGAACAAGAACAGGACCGATGATCGCGATGAACGTCAGCAGAACCAGCGGAAGGAGAGGCATCCAGGCGATACCCATGGTGTCCACGACAGCGGTTATAGCTGCTGGACCGACGAACATTCCTGACACGCCGATCGCGTTGACCAGACCGATGTTTCGGCCGGAGTTCTGTGGGTCCATACGACCGGCAGCAGACAGCATGATAGGGACGATGCACGATACCCCGAGTCCCACTAGACCGAATCCCACCAGTGCTTGCACCGGGGAGGTTGCGGTCATCATGCACGCAGCACCGAGTGCACCCATGACCCCGCTGCCACCCATGACCCCCTTTTGGCCAAATCGTTCGGTGAGCCTGTCGCCCATCATGCGCCCGACGAATTGTGCGCCGGAGAACACCGTGACGGCTATTGCGGCGGTCCCGGCGGTGGTGTCGAGGGTTCGGCGAACGAACTCTTGGCCCCAGTCGTAGGTTGCGTTCTCGGCGAGGTAGGAGACGAAGGCCAAGAGACCGAATCCGACCATGACGGAGATGCCTACGTATTTGGTGACAGACGGCTTGGATGCGGGTTCCGGATCGGCGACTTCCTGACGTGCGTCGACGACCGGAACGTCGATTTCTTCGTCTTGGCGAAGATACATTCGTCCGAATACGTAGCCGAGAATGGACATCGTCAGTCCCATAGCCAGGAAGGGGACTACTGCGCTCTCGGTGAAGGATCGGGCGAAGGCGCTGCCGACGAAGCCGAAGAGGAAACCGCCAGCGGGGTAGGCGGCGTGGAAGGACGAGATTATTGGTCGACCGTAGTGGCGCTCGAGCTGAACCCCGTTGACGTTAATGACGATGTCGACGAATCCGCGCAGTGTGCCTGCGAGCAACCCGAACGCGAGGAGTACAACCATGCCGTCGAGAAATGCCAGGGGCAGGTACAGAAGAGGGTAGATCGTCAACGACGGAATCGCGACGTTGCGGCATCCCCAACGGTCGATCAGCGGCCCCGATATCGCGCAACCGATAGCGAAGCCCAGTCCGAGTGCGAACGCGAGTGAGCCGAAGCTCGCGTCACCGTCATCGCCTTCCCAACCGAGGCTGAACCGAAGCGACGTGGTGCTCGTCGACCACATGACGATGACGGCGCCCAATTGAAAGAACCCGAAAAATGTTGCTAGACGCGACCATTTGAGTCGGCGGGAGACCGCAGGGTGCGTGCTTCTGGTTTTTCTCACAGTTCATCCTCGATAGTTGGGAAGTCGGTTGCGCGACGGTGCACAACCCCGGAATGCGTTGCGTCAGCGAGACGCGCGTGGGCCCGATTCGGACAATTCACGCTTACGAACGGACGTTAGCCTATCGAGGATCTGTTTCGCAGACGTTTCAAGCTTGAAAACCCGAATTTCGTTCGTGCAGGCTCGGATTCGTCTGGGCGCAGTATGTGTTCACCGGAAGCCAGGCGGAATCACGCCTCCCGGATTCACAAGCTGACGCTCGCCTTCTAGTGCGAATTACGGGGACGACACGAGAAGTAGGTTGCGGCAAGGCCAAAGCGTGTGACGGCATCCGGCACGCTCCGACCTCGCTGCAACCCAATTCAATTCGTCCTCGTTACGCGACGCCTTCTGCTCGCGCTGCTGCCGCAACTGCGTCCGCAACGGCCGGGGCGACACGCGGGTCGAGTGGGCTCGGGACAATTTTGTCCGTCGCCAACTCGTCGCCGAGAACCGAGAGGATAGCCTCGGCAGCGGCGAGCTTCATGCCTTCGGTGATGCGGCGTGCACCGGCGTCGAGAGCGCCCTTGAACACGCCGGGGAAGGCGAGCACATTGTTGATCTGGTTCGGGAAGTCACTGCGTCCGGTCGCGACGATCGCCGCGTACTGCGCGGCGCGGTCCGGGTGGATTTCCGGGTCCGGGTTGGAGAGGGCGAAGACGATCGAGTTCGGCGCCATCGACGCGATGTAACTTTCGTCGATCTGACCTGCCGAGACGCCGAGGAACACGTCGGCTCCGGCGAGCGCATCAGCCGCTGTTCCGGTGACGCCGCGCGGGTTGGTGCGCGCGGCGAGTTCGGTCTTCACCGTATTCAGGTCACCGCGATCGGAGGAGACGATGCCCTTCGAATCGAGAACCACCACATCCGAGATTCCGGCAGCGAGAAGAATGTTGGCGCACGCAACACCTGCAGCGCCTGCACCGGAGATGACGACCTTCAGTCCTGCGGTGCCGCGGCCTTGGACCTTCGCTGCACCGTTGAGCGCGGCAAGGACGACGATGGCGGTGCCGTGCTGATCGTCGTGCATGACCGGGCAGTCGAGTGCCTCGATGACGCGTCGCTCGATCTCGAAGCAGCGCGGGGCCGAGATGTCCTCGAGGTTGACCGCGCCGAAGCTGTGGCGCAGACGCACGATGGTCTCGACGATCTCGTCGACGTCGCCTGTGTCGAGGACGATCGGGATGGAATTGAGTCCGGCGAAGTTCTTGAACAGCGCTGCCTTGCCTTCCATGACGGGAAGGGATGCGCGCGGGCCGATGTCGCCGAGGCCGAGGACGGCGGACCCGTCGGTGACGACGGCGACGAGACGGTCGGTCCAGGTGTACTGCTTGGCCAGCGCATCGTCCTGCGCGATGGCGCGGGACACCTGCGCGACACCGGGTGTGTAGGCGATGGACAGATCGCGCTGAGTCTCGAGCGGGGCGGCGAGCTCGACGGAGAGCTTCCCACCGAGATGGCTGAAGAAGATCTCGCTGTCAGGGATGTCAGCGACGGAGGCCGTCGTGATTGTCATACGGGTTTCCTTGCTTCGTTGTGGTTAGAGTGCTTTGAGTTCTTCGATGACCGAGTTGACGGACTTCTTGGCGTCGCCGAACAGCATCGAGGTGCGGTCCGCGGTGAACAGCGGGTTGTCGATACCTGCGTAGCCCGAGGACATCGAGCGTTTGAGCACGATGACCGAGCGGGATTCGTCGACGTTGAGAATCGGCATACCGTGAATCGGGCTCGACGGATCGTTGCGCGCTGCCGGGTTGGTGACGTCGTTGGCGCCGATGACGATGGTGACATCGGTGCGACCAAACTCGCCGTTGATGTCGTCCATTTCCTTCATCGCGTCGTACTCGACGTCGGCCTCGGCCAACAGCACGTTCATGTGACCCGGCATACGACCGGCAACAGGGTGAATCGCGTACTTGACCTCGACACCCTTGGACTCGAGGATCGACGCCATGTCCTTGACCGCGTGCTGCGCCTGCGCGACCGCAAGACCGTAACCGGGAACGACGATGACCTGCGACGCGTACGCCATCTGAATCGCCGCATCCGCAGCCGAGGTCGACTTGACCGTGCCACCGGACGCATCCGCACCCGGTCCCGCATCGGATCCGCCGCCTCCGAACGAACCGAACACGATCGCCGGAATCGAGCGGTTCATCGCCGTCGCCATCAAGTTCGTCAGAATCGTGCCCGACGCACCGACGATCATGCCCGCCACGATCATCGCCGTGTTGTTGAGCGCCAAACCAGCAGCCGCCGCCGACAAACCGGTCAACGCATTGAGCAGGGAGATGACGACGGGCATGTCCGCACCGCCGATCGGAAACACCACGAACAGACCCATCAGACCAGCTGCGATCAACACTGCGACGATCGTCCACCACGCCGTGCCGCCACCCGGGGTGGCATTGACACCGATGTAGATCGAGATGGCGACCGCCACGACCAGCAACACGATGTTCGCCAGCTGGAACGCCTTCGCGTTCTTCACGAACGCCTTCTCCACGTTCTTGTTCAGCAGTTCCTGCAGCTTCGCGAACGCCACCAACGAGCCCCAGAACGACACCGAACCGATCACCGCGGCGAACAGCGATCCGACGACGATGTGCACCGTCGGCTCCTCGCCATGATGGAACGCCGAGAAACCGTCGGTCTCGATGAACTCCGCCCACGCAATCAGGGCGACCGTGCCACCACCGACACCGTTGAACAGAGCCACCAGCTGCGGCATCGCCGTCATCTTCGTCCGCTTCGCCGGCGGAACACCCAGAACGACACCGATCAGCAGACCACCGGCGATCAGAATCCAGTTGATCGCAGCCGCATCGCGCACCTCGATCAGGGTCGCGACGACGGCAATACCCATACCGGTAGCGGCGATCCAGTTACCGCGCACCGCGGTCTTCGGACCCGTCAAGCCCATCAGACCGTAGATGAACATCGCAAAAGCGACGATGTAAAGAATGTTGACCAGGTTGTTCATCAGGAATCAGCACCCTTCTCAGCCACAGCAGCAGGTGCCTTCTTGGACTTGAACATTCCGAGCATGCGGTCGGTGACCAGGAACCCGCCGACGACGTTGAGCGTGCCGAAGATCAACGCGACGAACGCGATGATCCGCACACCCCACGACGCATCCTCCGGCAGACGGCCGAGCACGATCAACGCACCCAACACAACGATGCCGTGGATGGCGTTGGTACCCGACATCAGCGGCGTGTGCAGCGTGTTCGGAACCTTCGAGATGACAGCGAAGCCGACGAAGCCGGCCAGAACAACAATCGCGATGTTCGCGAGAAGAGCGGTGTACATCAGGCGTCTGCCTTCCTTGTCACGCAGGACTGCGCAAGGACCTCGTCGGAGAAGTCCGGCGCGACCGCGCCGTTCTCGTCGAGCATCAACTCGAGCAGGGCGGAAACGTTCTTCGAGTACAGCTCGCTGGCGTGCTCGGGCATCGTGGCCGGCAGATTCAGCGGCGAGCAGATGGTCACGTCGTGCTTGACGACGGTCTGACCCGGCTCGGTCAACTCGCAGTTACCGCCGGTCTCACCGGCCAGGTCGACCACGACACTGCCGGGCTTCATGCCCTCCACCGCAGCCGCGGTCACCAGACGCGGAGCCGGACGTCCCGGCACCAACGCGGTGGTGATGACGACGTCGAAGCCCTTGATCGCTTCTTCGAGCGCTTGCTGCTGCTGCGCGCGCTCGTCGTCGGTGAGTTCACGGGCGTACCCGCCCTCACCGGCGGCGTCGATACCGAGATCGAGCCATTGCGCACCGACGGAGCGGACCTGGTCGGCCACCTCGGGACGCACGTCGTACCCGGTCGGGCGGCCGCCGAGACGCTTCGCCGTCGCCAACGCCTGCAGACCGGCGACACCGACACCGAGGATCAGCACCGTTGCCGGCTTGACCGTGCCTGCGGCGGTGGTGAGCATCGGGAAGAAACGCGTGGACTCCGACGCGGCCACCAACACGGCCTTGTAGCCGGCAACGTTGGCCTGCGAGGACAACGCGTCCATCACCTGGGCACGCGAAATACGCGGAATGGCCTCCACTGCGAACGCCTGCACACCCGCGTCGCCCAACGCGCCGATCTTGTTGTCCGCGTTTCGCGGTGCCAAGAATCCGATCAACGTCGAACCCGACGACAACTTGGCGATCTCCGCATCGGTAGGAGGTGCGACCTTGACCACGACATCCGCCGACCACGCATCCCCGATCTCCGCGCCTGCCGCCGCGTACAACTCGTCCGGAATCAGGGCCTGAACACCGGCGCCCGACTCGACCACCACGTGCACGCCCTTGCCGACCAGCGACGCCACGACCTTCGGAACCAGCGCCACCCGACGCTCACCGTCCCCGGTCTCACGGACCACACCGACGACGGATGTCTCGTGCATATCCTTCACATGCAAATCCTTCTGTGGATGTTCGTATGCCGGCCCGCCTCGACAGGGGTCCGGCTGTGGATACGACTGAGTGCGCGACCACATCGTCTTTAACAGGTGGTCGCGCACTCGACTCGGTCCAGCCCACGGGCTGATGCCGGGTTTGGTTTCAGTGGCGAGTTCCGAAGATTCGCCACAGCTTTCGTTTCGTCCGCGGATGTGGGCACTCCAGCGCGAGCCACGATTCGAGTAGACGAATGTCGTCGTCGCTGCTGTCCGAGCAGGATGTGAGTCCCTCAGCACGTGTAACTGTGCGCTCGGCTGCATCCTTTGCTTCCAAGGCTCGCATCAGCCTGTTGATGATGATGTCTTCGTACGCCATCGAGGTCGACCTTTCCCCGGTGTTCGGCACAAGTTCCACAGCAGCGGCGGTATCGAAACTGCCTGAGATAGAACGGTTTCAGAGACTCGAAAGTTCGTTGTCGTAGTATTCGATGCCTTCGCGGATTTCCCGAAGAGGGTCCACAGACATGTCGATTTCGGCGACGCCCCATCCGCTCCACTGCTTGGACTTCAGGATTCGGGTCCATTCGTGCCAGTCGACGACACCGCCAGATCCCATCACGCGGAAGTACTTGATCATCTCGTCGTGCCGCACCATCGGCGGTCCGCTGAGCGTGTGGGGTGGGAGGTGAACGGAGCAGTCCTTCCAGTGCAGGACCGGAGCACGGTCTGCGTGTCCGCGCGCGACAGCCAGCGGGTCGCCGCCATCGAGAGCAATGTGCCCGGCGTCGATGCACAGCTTGACCCGCTCGGAATCGGTCTGCGCCATCAGGGCATCGATGTCGGCGGTGCGCGAGGCAAGTGAGTACGCATCGGTGTGGATAGCGAGATGCAGCCCGGACCGCGATACGACGTTTCCGATGCCGTTCAGTTCTTCAGCGACCTCGCCCATCAGTTCTGGGTCGGTGGGTGCGTCGAAATCTGCCGCTGGTGCGTCGACGCCTTCGATTTCGGAGAATTCGGCGCGGGGGATCGTGCTGGTGATCAGCGTCGGGCAGCCCACCTCTCGAAGGAACTCGGCGTGCCCGGCAGTGTCGTCGTGAAGCTGTTGGCGGGCAGCTTGTTTGGCTGCCTCGTCTGGTGCGTCCAGGACAGCTTTGAGGTGGACGGGCAGTGCGTAGCTCGACGAGAGTACGAGGTTGCGGGCGTCGAGCTCTTTCTTGAATGCTGCCGCGGATCCGTAGGAGTTCAGCGCGTTCACCCAACCACCGGGGGCCGGGGCGAGTTCGATACCGCTCAGGCCGGCGGCGGCGGCACCGTCGAGCATGCGCTCGAAAAAGGGTTTCGGGTCGACGTCGACGCGCTTCTCCCACTCGGGGTAAGGGAGATCGGCCGGCAGATCCCAGTAGGTGGGGTTGAAGAAGGTGACGATATCGGTGCTCCACCGCAAGTTCAGGCTCATGCGGTCACCTCGTCGATCGTGACCCACTGGTGGCTGTCGGCGGACTGCATGACCGCGGAGATGACGCGCTGGGTGCGGGTGGCGTCGGCGAAGCTGGGGGACCCGGCCTGCTTGTCGACGATCGCACGCACGAACTTCTGCAATTGCAGCGCCGCGTCGTCGACGTAGCCCGAACCCATGCCGCCGAGTGGGTAGCGGTAGTCCTCGTGGTTCTCGTTCAACGTGATAGTGCGGAAGCCCTGCTGGTCGGGGTTATCGCTGACCAGGCTGAGCTTGATGTGATCGGAGTGGTTCCAGTCGAATTCGACCGTACCTCCGGTGCATTCGAGCTCGAAGAACATACGGTTCTTCCGTCCGGAGGCATAGACGGTACAGGCGAACGAACCGATGGCGCCGTTATTGAACTTGGCCATCCACAGGGCGGCATCGTCGAGGTACTCGCCCTGAAGGCGTTCGTCGTCGGGCAGCCACGCGGTGTTCTCGGCAGGGTCCTTGGCGCCGATAATTGCGGTGACGGAATCGATGTCCCCGACGAGGTACGACGCGAGATCGATGATGTGCGAGCCGATGTCGCCGGTAACACCGGAACCGCCCGCACCTTTCTTCGCACGCCACCCGCTCAGGACCCGGCCGAGTGCACCGACGTCCTGCGTGTAGTGAGCGCGGAACTGCAAGGGGTGCCCCAGGGTGCCGTCGTCGAGCATGCGCTTGACGAACGTCATCGCTGCGGCGTGGCGGTAGTTGAACCCGACCTGGCTGACGCCGGTGCTGGTCTCGGCGGCGGCCTGCATGAGGTCCGCTTCGGCGAGGTCGTTGCTGATGGGTTTCTCGACGAAGACGTGCTTGCCGGCGGCGAGTGCGGCGATGGCAATTTCGGCGTGAACGGCTGGGGGAGTGACGATGTCGATGATGTCGATGTCGTCGCGGGCGATGACCTCACGCCAGTCCGTGGACCAGTCCTCCCAATTGAGGCGTTGCGCAGCCGTTTTCGCGCGGTCTTCGTCGGCTTCGACGAGAACAGCTTTACGAATGGTGGCGCCTGTGTCTGCGGTGATCGGTGCCAGCGCCCATCCGAGGCTGTGGGCGTAGCCCATGAAGCCGCCGCCGCCGATGATGGCGACCTTGAGTTCGGTCATGTCGATGTTCTCCTTCACGTGCATCTGCCCGGTCGGGCGTGGGCAGGTTTGAATCAAGTCGGATTGGTTCTACGAGGTGGTCGCGTGTGCGGCCGTCGCGGTCTCTTCGTGGTGCGATTTTTTGGTGCGGGAGGCGAATTCGTTCAGGTCTGCCAGCGTCGGCATGGCCAATGAACACTGGGGCCGGGTCGCTACCAGCGCACCGGCTGCATTCGCTAGATCCAAGGTTTCCTGCAACGACAGGCCGTGAATCAGGCCGTGGCACAGCGCGCCGCCGAACGCGTCGCCGGCACCCAGACCGTTCACGACGTCGACCGAGATCGGTTCGGAGACAACGCGTTCGGTGCGCGTGCGGGCCATGACGCCGCGTGGCCCCATTTTGACGATTGCGAGTTCGACGCCGCGGTCGAGCAGTGCGTCTGCTGCGCGGTCTGGTTCGGATTCGCCGACAGCGACGCGGCATTCTTCGAGGTTGCCGACCGTGATGGTGACGTGGTCGAGCGCTTCGGATACGGCGGTGTGGGCGTGGTCTTCGTTGTCCCAGAACATCGGCCGGTAGTCGAGGTCGAGGACGGTGTTCGACCGGCGTCCCCGTGCTTGCCATGCGGTGTAGTGCGCCGAGCGGCTGGGTTCGCGCGACAAGCCGGTCGCGGTTGCCCAGAAGATCGGCGACTGCTCGATCAGATCGAGGGGCAAGTCACTGTCCTCGACATACATGTCGGGGGCGGTGGGCTTGCGGTAGATGTAGAGCGGGAAGTCGTCGGGTGGGAAGACTTCGCAGAACGTGATCACCGACTGCAAGCCTGGGACCGGCTTTATTCCGGTGTTGTCGACGCCGAGGCGTCCGATCTCGGCGCGCGCGTACTCCCCGAAAGGATCGTCCCCCGTACGTGTCACCAACCGCACCGAATTGCCCAGTTGGGCAACAGCGACGGCGACATTGGTGGCGCTTCCTCCGATGGACTTGCTGAAGCTTTCGATATCGGCGAGACCGACGCCGAACTGCTCGGGGTAGATGTCGATGCACACGCGCCCGACGGCGACGACGTCGGGGATGGTGTTGTTCGGTGCGTTCATGCTTGGGTCGCCCAGACTCGGTCGGTGATTTTCTGCAGATTTTTCGCGGCATGCGCGTTCAGGTACTCGCCTGGCTGCGGCGCTGTCGTGGCTTCGCTCCACACTGCGCGGCCGGCGAGGAAGCCGCTGGCTCCGCCAGTGACGGCAGCAGCCGCGGCGTCGGGGAAGTTTTCTCCGCTCACGCCGGAGGACAGCACGACCCACGGGCAGTACAGCTGTTCGGAGATCGCGTGCGCGGTGGACGTGGCGAGCTCGCGGTCGTGTTCGCCGGCGTAGACGACCTCGGTCTTGTAGAGGTCGGGATGCGTCTCAGCGAGATCGGCCGCTGCGGTAATCAGGGCGTCGGCGAATCCCTGCGGCGAGACGGTGTCGCCTTCGCGGGGGCGGACGACTCCTTCGAGGACACCGGGCAGTCCGAGTTCGCGGCAACGGGTCATGAAGGCGTGCGCGAGATCGACGGCTTCGCTGCGGCGCGCAGGGTGCCAGGGCAGTAGGAACTTCAGAGCCTTGGCTCCGAACTGCTCGACGGTCTCGGCGGTCACGGCGTCGTCGAGGACGGCGATGTCGACGGGGCCGCCGACTTCGCTCGAGGACAGGATGTCGGCAGCGAGGATGACCGGGCAGCGTGAGCTCTGCGCGGCGGCGAGGCCGAAGTCGCTGTCGAGGAGCACACCGCTGGCGGCGTCGCCGACTGCGCCGATGACCTGTGCTTTGAATGCGGTCAGGTCGTCGTCGGTGACGACCGCGTTGCCGCGGCCGGTGCTGAGCATGTGCCGCAGTGATCCGCGCTGGTCGACGGCGACCATGGTGAACAGGCCGCGTGAGTCGCGGAAGACGTCGATGGGGTTGGCGGAGCTGGTCGTGGAAGTGGTCGGGGTTGGGCTGTTCATCGAATTACCACCGGGTTGACAGGGGCGCCGCTGGCGCCGGAAATCTTCAGGGGGGCTGCGGTGTAGAGAAAACTCCACCGCTTGTCGGCTGCACAGGCGTCGGCGAGTGCATCGAGTTGGCAGAGCTCGGTGAACGTGACGCCGAGATTGCGCATCAGCGCGCAATGCAGCGGCAGTTGTAGTCCACCGGGGTAGAAGCTGAGTTCGTTGGCGATGGTGTCGGTGACGAGGTTCGGAATTTCCATCCGTTGGAACCAGTCGACGAGCTCACGGCTGTAGACCAGGCCTGGTTCGTTCCAGTCGCGGTAGAAATCGTCGCCGGAGCTGCGATAGTAGGAGCCGATCCAGCCGGTGCGAATGATCAGCACGTCGCGTGGTTCGATCGTCGTGTTCTGTGCCTGCGCGGCCGCGAGCAGATCGTCGAGTGTGATCGGTTCGCCGCTGTCGAGGACCTCTTTGCCGCGCGCGCGGGCGATGTCGATGAGCACACCGCGCCCGACCACGCCGCGTTCGGCGATCGGGAGCACCGATGCCTTCTCGAGTTCGCCGACGGTGGTGTCGGCGGGGTATCCGTTCCAGACCTGGTCGCCGTACCAGTAGTGGGCGAGCGCGTCGTACTGGGTCGAGCCTTGGGTGAACATTTCGATCTTGTCGTCCGCCCAGTGATGACCGTCGCTCGGTTCCGGTTCCTCGCCGCGGGCGAAGAAACCTTCGTCCATGACGGGGGTACGCACCGCCGGTTCGCGGCCCGGCCAGACCGGATCGGGTCGCTCCGGATCGCCGATAGGAACCTGCAAAGTGAACACTTCGCCACTGCTGACCGCAGCCACACCTCGCAGCACTTGTGCAGCGTCGAGATAGTTCAGGCTGCCCACCTCGTCGGCCGGACCCCACTTGCCCCAGTTCTTCGGGCTGTCGGGGCCCAGCAATGCTTCGATCGTCGTTGCGACCGGCTGGTCCAACTCGGGTTGATCCGACACGATCCTCGTCCTTTCATGCTGCGAGACAACGGTATTGATGTGTACTCATCTCACCCCGGTCGCGGCGCTCGACTGCGAGCGCCGCAACCAGAGGGGTGGCCGGGCTAGTTCTTCGGTGCGGCTTGCTCGAGCAACCGCTGAATGTAGAGAGCGCGATGAACGTCCACGTCGTGCGACTTGCCGGACTTGACGACCTCGGCGAACTCCCGTCGAATGACGTTCGGCGCCTCGGGATCTCCGTCCTTGCCGACGAATTCACAAGAGAGCTCGCCCTGCTCGGTGTAGACCTTGACTCCGGCGACATCCTCGACCACAGGGCTGGTCAGTGACAGTTGCGCTTGGCTGATCACGCCGCCCTCGTGGGTGGCGGTGAGGATGTACCAACGCTTCAGGTCACCCTCGCCGCGGACCTCGACGATCGGACCGACTGCGGCGTCGAGAGTGTCGAGAACGTGTGGACCGAGATCGAGCAAGTTTCCTTTCTCGAGTCGCCACGGCGTTGCGAAAGTCCCGCCAGGCAGTGCTGCCTGGTTGATGTAGTAACCGATTGCTCCGATCGGAGTCTGCTCGCGAGCCTTGTCCAAGAATTCACGAATTTTCGGGCTGTATCGGTTGGTGAACATGACCTGGGTAGGTACGCCGGCTTCGTCGATTGCCTGTACCAGCTTTTCGGCCTCCGCTAGGTCGACACCGAGGGGCTTCTCCAACAGCATCGGCTTACCGGCGGCAGCGGCCTGCGCGGCGAGATCGGCCTGAATGAACGGGGGGACTGCGAACACCAGCGCGTCGACGGAGTCGAGGAGGTTCTCGAACGATGAAGCGACGGCGCCGCCGAATTCGTCGGCGATTTCCTGTGCCGCTTCAGGTCGGCGTGCCCACGTGGCGGTCAGTTCGGTCTCTGGGCCGCCGGTGATCATCGGTGCGTGGAAGATCTTTGCCCACGGGCCCGCGCCGACCAGGCCTACTCGTACTGCTGACATGATGGTAATACCTCTTTCTCGTGTTGCGGTGACGCTCTCTCACTGAAATGGACCGACCGGGTGGCCCCGGACGTCCGCGGACTCAATGCAGCTGCTCGGCTTGGGCTTCGCCTGTGGGGTCGGTTGTCGGGTTGTCGCCTTCGGCGCGGCCCAGGCGCGCGTACACCTGCGGACGATTGCGCTTGATGTACTGCGCGACAACACATCCGACGGCGAGGAAGGCGACGAGGACGAGCAGCATCCACAGGTTCTGGCCCGGCTCCCCGCCGACGAGCAGGTCGAAGCGGACGACTGCGAAGATAACCACGGTGCCGAGGATGACCAGGGCGATCAGGGGTGCGATCGCGACGCGCCACAGGCTTTCCCCCGCGGGACGGCCGGTGCGGGCGAAGTAGCGGAACACTGCGAAGCTCACCAGAGCCATCAAGGTGAGAACGCCTGCGGTGCCGATGCCGCTGCCGCCGCCGATGATCTGGTTCTCGTCGGGAATGGTCACGGCGGCCAGGATCAGCAGGATGCCGACGATGGTGGCGTTCACGGCCGAGGCGCGGTACGGCGACTTGTGCTGGGGGTGCACGGCGGCGAGGAATGGGGGAAGCGCTTGGTCGGCGCCCAAATTCTGTAGGTAGCGGGCCACGACGTTGTGGGTGGACAGTACAGCTGCCAGAGCTGAGGTCGCGACGAGCACCAGGGTGATATTGGCCAAGCTGGGGCTGACGTAGGTGGCCAAGGCTGTGTCGAACATCGACGTCGGTTCGGAGTTCGCACGATCTGCGGCGCCGGGACCGTAGGCGATGATGAGCGAGTAAGCCGAAAGGGCGTAGAAGCCACCGATCAAGATCACGGCCAAGTACGTAGCGCGCGGAACAGTCCTGCTGGGGTCACGGACCTCGTCGCGGTACAGCGCAGTGGCCTCGAAGCCGACGAAGTTGCCGAAGGCGAACAGCAGAGCGAGTCCGGTGCCGCTGTTGAAGAAGTTTGTGGGGTCCAGCGGTGCGGCGGACAGGCCGCTGTCGCCGCCCTTGGCGAGAACGAAGACGTTGAAGATTGCGACGAGGATGACTTCCAGGACCATGACTGCGCCGAGGAACTTAGCCGACAGCTCGATCTGGAAGTGACCAAGCACCGTGATCAACACCCAACCCGCAGCGGTACACGCCCACCACGGAATCGACGGGCCACCTAGTCCCTCGACCGACGAGGAGATCATGACGCCGGCGAAGGTGTAGATGCCGACGTTGAGCATCATGTACGAGACGGTGGCCAGGTATGCGCCGCCGACCCCGAAGGTCTTGCCCAAGCCGACGCTCATGTAGGCGTAGAACGCACCAGGCCTTTTGATGTGCCTGGTCATGGTGGTGTAACCGACTGCGAAGATCGCCAGACCGATTGTGGCGGCGACCCAGGCGAGGGGAGCAGATTCTCCGACGAAGCCGATCGCGAACGCGATGTAGCCGGAGACGGTGACGATTGGCGCCGAGAACGCGAGCACGCTCAAGACCAGCGACGTGGCGCCGAGGTTGCCCGACAGGCGCGTGGACGACCCGGTCGAACCGTCGGCGGCCGCCGGGGGGAGGTTGGAAGCTTTGGTCACGGTAAATCCCTTAGATGGAGGGGAATGAGTCTCTCGCTAGTTCTGTCGATTGTTGCGCAGGTCACTAAGCGATGGACACACGCTACCTAACGTTCGTAAGCTATGGAAGAGCAATCGGGATTTCTGTCACATGTTGTTTACGCGACTCAGTGAATCACACCTGGCTTACTAACGATAGTTAGGGTAGTGTGCGTCACATCGCACTGCTAGCAGTGCAGCCGCCATTCCTCCGCTGTCCAGGAGACTGCCATGTCGCTCGACCACGGTTCGACCGCCACCACCCTGTCGAACCTCGCCCCCAGCATCCCGGTGCCCGTCATGTCGCTATCGTCGGCTGTGGACCGTCCGGGTGCTACACCGCTCTTGCCCTGCGGCGATCATTACCGGATGTGCACGTCACGATTTTCGACGTGCGTCCGACGCCGTTCGGATTGCTCCGGTATGGGGTGGCACCCGATCACCAGGGTATGAAGAACGTCAGCCGGCAATTCGATCGGTTGTTCGGCGCCGAAAACGTACGTTTCGTCGGCAACGTCCGGGTGGGACAGGATCTGCCGTTCGCAACCCTGGAAGAGCATTTCGATGCAGTCGTGGTGGCGACCGGATTGGCTGTCGACCGCCCGCTTGCCGCGCCGACCGATGCCGGGGCGAACGTCGTCGGTGCCGGCCAGTTGCTCAGGCTCCTCAACGGCGACCCCGACAGCGTCCTACGCGATACGACCCCATCACCGCTCGGATCCGAGGTCTTGATCGTCGGAACCGGGAACGTCGCCATGGATGTCGCACGACTGTTGTGCAAATCCGACGAAGGATTCGACGGCTCGGACGTCGACGACGACGCGCGACAAGCGCTGGCAATCGACGCTATCGAACACCTGACTCTCCTCTCACGCGGCCCGAAGGAACGAGTGCGATGGGATGCGTCGATGTTCACCGAGCTGTGCGCCCTACCCGGAGTCACCGTCTACCTCGACGGAGAACTAGAACCACGATCCGCGCCGACGGATCAGCCCACCGACCGCACTGTACGAGTCGATGTGCGGTTCAAAGAGATCCCGACAGCCATCGACGCCGACGGGCAGGGCACGATCGTGCGCACCCGATTCAACGACGACCCCGCCGCCTCGGAACCGGATCGGCTGGGGGAGACGTTCACCCGTCACGTCGACACAGTGGTTACTGCCATGGGTTTCGTCGACGCAGCCAGCGACTTCGACCATGATGCCCACGACCGTGTGGTGAAGGTCGGCGGGTGCGAGAGCGGAGCTCTGGGAAACCTCGCCGAGAACCGCGCGCTGGCCAAGGTTGCTGCACAACAAGTTATTTCGCGCCTGGATCAGACCAACGACTCTCGTGACGGGTGGGAAGGCATCCGAGACGATCTGCCTACTACAGCGATCACTTTCGACGACTGGACGCAGATCGATCGCGCTGAGATCGAACGCGCACGTCCCGGCCGCGTACGCCGCAAGTTCACAGCCTGGTCGGACATGACCGACCACCTCGCCCGTTCCACCTAGTCATCGGTTGTCGAACCGGCAACCACTCTCGAGACAACAAACCCACCGAAGAAAGGACACCGCCGTGACTCTGGTTCACGTTTGGTACGGCACCGAATCCGGTAACGCCGAAATGGTCGGCGACGAAATCGTCGACGCACTCAAGAGCGCCGCCGTCGACGCGCAGCTGAGCGAACTCAGCGACCTCGAGGCCAGTGACGTCGCCGACACCCGCCTCGCCGTCGTCATCACCTCCACCTACGGCGAGGGCGGACTACCGGCCGGCTCCGAGCCGTTCTACGAGACCCTCGACACCGAACGGCCCGATCTGAGCGGACTGCGTTTCGCCGCATTCGGCCTCGGCGACAGTAGCTACGACAACTACAACAACGCCATCAAAACGCTCTCGTCGCTGCTCGTCGAACTCGGCGCAACACAGATCGGCAACACCGGCAAGCACGACGCCACCACCGGGCTGGATCCGGTGACGGTCGCCCGCGAATGGGCCGACAACGACGCCCTCCCGATCCTCATCCCTACATCGGAGCGCGCGGCGACCACCACCACCGAATTCCGAGCCGACCTCTTCCCGTGGGCTGACAAAGAATTTCAGAAGAACCCCCACCCGTGGTACGACAAGGCCCGCGAACTAGGCCCGGTCCACCAGACCGACGAGCGTACCTTCGTCGTCCTCGGCTACGAGGAGGCGATGAAGTTCGTCAAGGCCCCGAACATGAGCATCCGCGAACCGGGCTGGGTCGAGGAAAACCCGTGGTTGGCATTCGGGCACACCGTGCTCTCGCTCGATCCGCCGGAGCACACGCGTGCTCGCCGCCTGTTCTCTAAGTGGTTCACCCCCAAGTTGATCAAGCAGTGGGTCGAAGCTACCCGCACATCGATGAACGACATCCTCGCCGGCTACGAAGCGGGACAGACCATCGACGCGCATTACGACCTTGGCGTGCTGCCGACGCACACCACGATGGCGCAGGTCCTCGGGTTCCCCGACGGCGAGGTCGAGCCGCTGTTCTGGGCGCTGTGGAATGCCATGCTCATCCAAGCAACGGACCCGGCACCGGGCATCCGCGAGAAGTCCATCGAAAACCTCGACTACATGTTCAACACCACCGCAGCGTTGCTCGAGGAAAAGAAAGCCAACCCCGGCAACGGTCTCGCGGACGAGATGCTCGCCGCCGCCGCACGCGGTGAGGTCACCGACCGCGAGGTGCTGGAGAACATGGTGCTGTTCTACATGTCCGGCGCACCTAACCCTGCCTACCTCGTCGGCGCCGGCTTCGAGATCTTCGCCGAACGCCCCGACGTGCTCCGCGATTTCCGCGACAAGCCCGACACCCGCGAACGCATCGTCAACGAGATCGCACGTTTGAACCCAGTCGAGCTCCTGCTGACCCGTTTCCCGACCGAGGATGTCGAAATCGCGGGCACGATCATCCCGGCGACCTCGATGGTCAAGTTCCCGATCGGCGCGGTCAACCGCGATCCGGCCGTGTTCGCCAATCCCCACGAGTTCGACTACCACCGCCCGATCGAGACAAGTCGCAACTTGACCTTCGGGCTTGGAACGCACAGTTGCGCAGGGCAATTGATCGCCCGCGCCGAGATCGACGTCATCTTCACGATGATCGCCGAACGGTTCTCCACCGTCACGTTGGCTGAAGAGCCGAAGAGAGTGATCACCGACCGTCTCGTCGCGTACGACAAGATGCCGATCACACTCAGCTGATCGATCGATGTGGGCTGGGCGGATTTACGACAGCCCAGCCCACATCAGTTCTCCGAGCGCGACTTCGGAGCTTCTGGTTTCCACCCTCATCGACCTGACTGCAGCATTACCCGGTATGCCCAGCGAAGGATTTCCATGCCCCTCTATACCCAAGAATCTCCGAACCCGTCACATCAGCAGGCAGGACTCGATGTCGAGCAATTGTTGCGGCGCGTTCCCACCGGAGTCTTCGTCGGTGGAATCTGGCGAGACTCTTCCGATGCCAGCACCCTCGCGGTGGAAAATCCCGCTACTGGCCGGACGTTGGTCGACATCGCCTCTGCCACTGCGCGCGATGGCGCACTCGCGCTCGACGCAGCCACCGCCGCCGCCCGCGGTTGGGCACGCACCGCTCCACGCACACGGGCAGAAATCCTGCGCCGAGCATTCGAACTTCTCACCGAACGCGCCGAGGACTTCGCCACCCTCATCTCTCTCGAGATGGGCAAACCTCTCGCCCAGGCCCGAGGAGAGGTCACCTATGGTGCCGAATTCTTCCGCTGGTTCTCCGAGGAGGCGGTGCGCATCGACGGCCGTTGGGCCGTAGCTCCCGACGGCCGGACGCGTCTGCTGACCATGCGCCAGCCGGTCGGTCCCACTCTGATGATCACGCCGTGGAATTTCCCGCTCGCGATGGGAACCCGCAAGATCGGCCCCGCGATCGCAGCCGGATGCACCATGGTCATCAAGCCTGCCTCCCAGACACCCCTGACCATGCTCGCTCTCGCCGACCTACTTCGTGAAGCAGGCGTCCCCGCGGGTGTGCTGAACGTGATCCCCACCAAGACCAGCGGCGCGGTCATGACACCGTTGATCACCGATCCCCGGCTGCGGAAGCTCACCTTCACCGGGTCGACACCGGTGGGGAAGAATCTGATTCGGCAGTCCGCAGACCAGGTCCTGCGAGTGTCCATGGAACTCGGAGGCAACGCGCCGTTCCTGGTGTTCGATGACGCCGACCTCGATGCCGCCGTCGACGGCGCCATGCTCGCCAAGATGCGCAACATGGGCGAAGCATGCACCGCCGCGAACAGATTCTTCGTCCACGAATCGGTCGCAACGGAGTTCGCACGCCTGCTCGCAGACCGTATGAGCAAGGAGGTGCTCGGACCCGGCATCGACGACGGCGTCACAGTCGGACCGCTCATCGACGCAAAACAACGCGGCAAGGTCGCCGAACTCGTCGATGACGCCACCTCTCGCGGCGCCGACATCGCTACCGGCGGCACGGTCGTCGATGGGCCTGGTTACTTCTACACCCCGACCGTTCTGACCAATGTGCAACCCGGTAGCGCGGTGCTGCGAGAAGAAATTTTCGGACCGGTCGCACCGATCGCCACGTTCACCAACGAAGACGAAGCAATCGCACGCGCCAACGACACCGAATACGGTCTCGCCGCATACGCCTACACCTCGAGCACGAGCCGCACCATCCGGGTCAGCGAAGCACTCGATTTCGGCATGATCGGCATCAACCAAGGCATTATCTCGAACGCTGCAGCACCTTTCGGAGGAATGAAGCATTCTGGATTCGGCCGCGAGGGCGGGTATGAAGGAATCGACGAATACGTCGAAACCAAATATGTCGGGATCGATCCACAGGTCACTGCGGTGACGTCGCGGTGACCGCAACTCGGAATCGAGTGGAGTGTGCCGACCGTCCGTTGCTTGGGCGCTCGACCTGCGTGCGCTCCCCATCGACCGATCCTGCAGTGCGCCCGATACCATGAGCATGATGAGCGTTCAGAAGGCATCCATCTACCCGGAAGTCTCGTCGCCTACTGGGGGCGAGGAGTCTTTTCGCGCACGCGCGCTCGACGAGTTCAGCCGCCAATTCGATCCGACGCTGCGTGATGGGATGTCGCCGGCCAAGCGGCGTGTACTGGAAGCATTCCTGAACCTCTGTGTGCGCCACGGTATGGAATCGGTCAGCATGCGCACGCTCGCCAAAGAACTCGACATCAAAGCGCCCAGCATCTACACGCACTTTCCCGGTGGGCGGGACGAAATCATCACCGAATCACTGCGGTGGCACTTTCTTCAATTCAGCAGTGGTCTCGTCGACGCAGTCCTCGAGACGGGCGACGCATCCGAATTCTGGGACGCGATGGTGCGCTTTCACTTCATCCGTCAGGTCGAACTCCCCGAGAGCAACCTGTGGGATCTCATCGTGGCGACCGACCGGACCGCGCACGTACTTCCCACAGAGCTTAGTGAGCGCGTGAACTACTGGGTGGAGTTGTACGAATCGCTGTACATTGCTGCAGCTCACGACCTCGGAGTCGAGAACGCCGGTCGACGCGTCAAAATGGTCATGACGCTGCTCGAAGGCGCGACTCGCTGGTTCGACCTCGATACCAGCGCCGACTCCGTTGAAACGGGCGCTGAGCAAGCCCTATTGATCAGCCGGCAGATCCTCTCCTCGCCAGTAACTTAACCACCCACTGCCACGCACAAGACGTTTGTGACGTGGCGCGTACCCACCTCTAGCTAACGATCGTTCGTAAGCTACACCTGACTCTGCTGCCGCTGAATTACGACACCAACACATCAGGAGGAAACATGATCAAAGCCAAGAGAGCGTTCGACCATCTGGGAATGGCGGTACCGAACCTCGAGCAAGCCGTCGACTTCTTCGTCGACGCACTCGGTTTCGACGTCGTCATCACCGCAGGACCCTACGACGACTTCGGCTACATCTGGCCAGGGGACACCGGGCCAGAACCCGGCACACTGCGCCAAGCGAACCTGGTTCTCGGAGATTCGTTCAACCTCGAGCTACTCGAATACACCAACCGTTCAGCCGAGCTACCCAACGCGGCACCCAGGCCCGCGGACCCGGGTGGTTGGCACCTGTGCATGCATGTCGACGACATCGATGCTGCCAGTGCCGAACTGACCGCGCGGGCCGACACCGAGTCGATCTCGCCCGTCATCCGCGAACAGGACGACATGGACGGACTCAAGTGGGCGTACTTCCGCACCGATTGGGGCCTCGTCCTCGAATTGATCCAGTGGGCACCGGGGATGCCGTACGAGAAGGGAACCCCGCACCGCATGGCGTTGCCTCGCTGGGCACCAGCCTGATAGAGCCCTGAACTCGGCCATCGGCTACGACGCGATGACCGGAACTCTCCTCGAAGTGTCTCCGTCCTCCCCGGGTACGACGTCGAACACCACACCACAAAGGAACCATGTCATGGGAACTGCGCTTGCCCCGCACAGGCGACAACTTGTACGCGAGCGAACAGCGGTGTTCGGTGTGTTCGTGTCCTTCGGCCTCGTACTCGGTACATGGGCGGCCCACCTACCGTCGGTCAAGGGCACGATCGGAGCCTCGTCGTCGAGCATGGGAGTCATCCTGCTCGTTCTCGGTGTCGGCGCAGTTCTCGGCATGCAAGTGACGGGATATGCGGTCGACCGCTACGGCAGCGGACCCGTCGCGGTGATCGGCGCCGCAGTCATGTCCGTGGCCGTGATACCTCCGCTCGTTCTGACGACATGGCTGACCGTGGCAGTTGCTGCTCTCGTGCTCGGTTTCGCCGTGGGCATCAGTGAAGTCGGTATGAATGCTGCTGCGGTCGAGGTCGAACGCGACTACCAGCGGCCCATCATGGCCTCGTTCCACGGAATGTTCTCGGTCGGAAATGTGATCGGCGCACTCCTCGGCGCGGGAGCGTTCGCTCTGAACATCGGAGTGACCGCGACTGCAGTAGTCGTTGCTGCACTCTCCCTCGGGCTTACGGTCGCGGCAGCTCGGACCCTGTCTCGCCGACGCAACGCCCCGGTGCTGTCCGATGGCGACGACGATGTACCTGCACTGGGCGACACCGACCGTTCACCGCGCCAGCGGTGGCGGCTCATTCTCCTGGGAACGTTGGCGTTTCTGCTACTGCTGACCGAGGGGTCTGCGATGGATTGGAGCAGCCTGCATGCCCAACAACATCTCGGGGGGACCTCCAGCGCAGGCGCCCTGGCGTTGGCGTGTTTCGTCTCGGCGATGACGGTCGGCAGATTCACCGTCGATCGGGTCGCCGCAAGAGTCGGTCCTGTCGTAGTGCTTCGCGGTGGATCGGTGCTCGCCATGGCCGGGCTCGCGGTTGTCGTTCTGTCCCCGGTTCTGGCGCTCACATGTACTGGATGGGTGCTGCTCGGCCTCGGCCTGTCCGGCTGTGTCCCACAGGTATTCACCGCTACCGGCAACCTTCCCGGCGCCTCCGCAAAGGACCTCTCCCGAGTTGTCGGCGCCGGATATCTCGCGGTGCTCGCCGGGCCTGCTGTCGTCGGGTGGCTGGCCGACATCGTCGGGCTCAACAACGCCTTCGTTCTTCCGATCATCGCCATGGCGATCTGCCTCGGCGCCGCGAACGTACTGGCAGCAGCGAACAGTCCCACTGCTCGACGGTGATGACCGACATGTCGGACCAGGGCGCCGGCCACGCGCCACGCCGGTCCACGACGCGATGGAACACTGCCGCCGCACTGCTGAACCTCATTCATGGCACACCGGGCACCACACGCGCGTCCGCGACCAAAAATCTGGGGTTGACGACTGGAGCGGCAACGGACCTCCTGGCAACTATGCGCGCGGCGCGGCTGCTGGCTGAGATTCCGGTCGCCCAGGGACGGCGAGGACGTCCGACAGCCGAACTGCGCGCCCATCCGAACGGACCCGTCGCGGTACTGCTCGACCTGCAACCACGCGGATGCAGAATAGCGATCGCGAATATCGAGGGCGCACTCCACAATCCATTCGGCGACGGCGACAGCAGGTTCGAAATCTCCCTGCCCAAAGTAGCTGGCGCACTGACCGCGGCTGCGCAAACATACGGACCTCGCATCCGGATCGTCGTACTCTGCAACGATCGACGTTCAGGGCCGACGGCCGGTACTGAAGTTCGGTCGATCATCGACTGGATCCGATCGGATAACGGGCCTTTCAGGGCTGTCCAAGAGGACTTTTCGCTGATCGTCTGCAACAGAACAGAGCTCGAAGCACGTGCGGAAGCACGCAGCGTGGCCACAGGAGGCGTAGGCACTGTGCTTCACCTTGTCGTTGCCGACGGAGCGACCGGTGCGCTCGTCCGCGATGGCGAAGTGATCGACGCAAACGACCCCAGTGGATACGGACACCTTCCCTTCGGCAGATCCGACCACCTGTGTCAGTGCGGCGCACACGGATGCTGGGGCAGTTCCGTCGACGGATATGCTCTGGCCGAACTCTGCGGGGACTCTGTACCGGCGCAACCCGACGAATACGTGAACTACATTGCGGCCTCTCTGGTTTCGCGACGACACCGAGTCGACGCGAAGCGCGCCGCGTTCGAGTCTGTGACGACCATTCTAGGGAAATCCGTTGCTGCACTGGTCAACCTGCACAATCCCGCCGTCGTGACACTGGGCGGGACGGCACCAGTTCTGACCCGAACATGCCCGGAAGTGTTCACCCAGGCGTACAGCGACGGTCTCATGACGATCAGAAGGGACCCAGTGGTCGTGCCCGTCGTAGAGGCCAGCCGAGGATCGCAGAGCGCACTGTTCGGGGCAGCCGATGTGGCACTTGCACACCTACGCACCCCAGAAGCGTTGGAAGCATGGTGCAGACCCGCCAGCAGCCAACTCACCGATCGCTAGGAAACATCTTCCGAGACCGCTGCCACTTCCGAGCACTTCCTTCGACTTCGAAAAGGACACCACGATGAACGAACGTCTCGAGCTCGCCCGCGTGGATCTTCGCGGCCGAACTCCATCCACCGCCGAACTACGCGGCGCTCTCCCACGAGGCGGAGTGGATGTCGATGCGGTGCTGCATCATGTTCGCCCGGTCGTCGACGCGGTCCGTGACCGTGGTGTCGCGGCAGCGCTCGAGTACAGCGAGCAGTTCGACGGTATCCGCCCCGATCTGGTGCGTGTGCCGGGCGAGGCGCTGGTGAAGGCGCTCGACGAGCTCGATCCGGCGGTGCGCGACGCGCTGGAGGTGGCCATCGAACGCACGCGGAAAGTGCACGCGGATCAGCGTCGCACGGATACCACGACCGAGGTCGTTCCCGGTGGAACCGTGACCGAGCGGTGGGTGCCGGTCGAGCGTGTCGGGCTGTATGTGCCCGGCGGTAACGCCGTCTACCCGTCGTCGGTCGTCATGAACGTCGTGCCCGCGCAGACCGCAGGTGTGGGTTCGCTCGTCGTCGCATCGCCTCCGCAGGCGGAGTTCGGTGGTCTGCCGCACCCGACGATCCTGGCTGCAGCGCAGCTGCTCGGCGTGGACGAGGTGTGGGCTGTCGGCGGTGGTCAGGGTGTTGCGCTGTTGACCTACGGCGGAACCGACACCGACGGCGGCGAGCTCTCCCCGGTCGATCTGATCACCGGTCCGGGCAACATCTACGTCACCGCCGCGAAGCGGCTGTGCCGTGGCCTCGTCGGAATCGACGCCGAGGCCGGCCCGACCGAAATAGCCATCCTGGCCGACGCGTCGGCCGATGCGGTGCACGTAGCGGCCGACATGATCAGCCAGGCCGAGCACGACGTGATGGCGGCGAGCGTGCTGGTGACCACGAGCACCGAACTCGCGGACGCGGTCGACGCGGCGTTGACGGCCCAGCTGGAATACACCAAGCACGCCGAGCGTGTGACGACGGCGCTCTCCGGTGCGCAGTCGGGCATCGTGCTGGTCGACGACATCGACCAGGGTCTGCGCGTCGTCGACGCGTACGCGGCCGAGCACCTCGAGATCCAGACCGAGGACGCGTCTGCTGTGGCTGCGCGGGTGCGCAGTGCCGGTGCGGTGTTCGTAGGCGCCTGGTCCCCGGTGAGCCTCGGCGACTACTGTGCCGGATCCAATCACGTGTTGCCGACGGCCGGCTGCGCACGTCACTCGTCCGGTCTGAGCGTGCAGACGTTCCTGCGCGGCATCCACGTCGTCGACTACTCCGAAGCTGCGCTGAAAGATGTCGCCGGTCACGTGATCGCCCTCGCGAACGCCGAAGACCTGCCCGCTCACGGTGAAGCCGTTCGCCTGCGATTCGACCCTGCAAAGCTGTCGGCTGACCCGTCCGCCGAGTAAGACGTGTTCCGTGCCGCTCTGCTGTGACCAGATCGGTTGGACGCGATCGATGGCACCGCGGCGTCGTGGTGGTCTGCCGCGGTGCCATCTCATCTCGCGGACCGCTTCGGAGTGACTTACTCTTGATCTATCGAAAATGACTGCACGACTGCACTTCTGACGTGTTCGAGCTGACGCTCAGTTATTGCAGTCGACAGGGATAGGAGCCCGTTCGAGCCGGCGAGAACGCCGCGTTCGTAGAGTGACCACCACAGTGCCGCCGTGTCGTCGTGGAGGATCCTGATCAGTGAGCCTTGCCCTCTGACGCGCACACCTGCTTCGAGCAGCTCGGTGCGCAGCTTGTCGCCGCGTGCATTGAGTTCGGAGACGGCTGCTTCGTCGTAGAGGTCGAGAGTGGCCAAACCTGCCGCCACGGTGACGGGGTTGGCGGTGAACGTACCGCCCCACAGAACCGATTTCGTTCGTCGGGGATCGAAGCATTCGAGGACACCCCGGCGTCCGCCGATTGCTCCGACCGGGAACCCTCCACCGATGAGCTTGCCCAGAGACATCAGGTCCGGCTCGATCGGATATGTCGCATGCAGCCCTCTGTAGCCGAGCCTGAAGCTGATCACTTCGTCGACGGCTACCAAAGAGCCCGCGTTCCGCGCAGCAGTCTGGAGATCGCGAACGTAGTCGGGGTCGGCCGGGGTCAGTCCCGCTCGGTTCGGCATGAGGTCGATGAGAACTACTGCGATGTCGTCGCCGTGGCGTTCGAAAGCCCCACGGAGAGCATTGATATCGCCTTGGGGAAGCTCGATCACCGAATTCGATACCGACTGTGGAATTCCAGCTGTCGTGGTACTGGCGAATTCGTCACCGGTTCCGTGGTAGCTGCCCGTGAACCGGACGATCTTCTGCCGTCCGGTGTATGCGCGGGCGGCGCGGGCGAGCATGAGATTTGCTTCGGTTCCTGAGTTGCAGAACCGCCACTTCTCGAATCCCGTGCGCTCGAACAAGGTTTCAGCGAAGATCACTTCGCCTTCGGTGGGTAAACCGAAGGCGGATCCGTTTCGGATCGCGTCGATGGCAGCGGTCTCGACTTCTGGGCGGCTGTGTCCGTGGATCAGTGAGGTGTAGTTGTTGTTGCAGTCGATGAGTTCGTTGCCGAGGTTGTCTGTCAGTACGGCTCCCGTCCCGGAGACGGCATAGGGAGGATGCGGGGGCACGAACACGGTGGACCGGGTGACGCCGCCCGGCAGGACGTGGTGGGCGCGGCGTGCCAACGTCGACTCGATGCCGGGCAGTCCGTCTGGGAGCACGTGTGTCATCGCACGGCCTCCGGTGTCGATTGAGGGCTGGCTGCGATGGCGTCGATCTCGACGACTGCGCCGTCGGCGGCGAGTCCGCTGACTTCGACGAGGGTGCTGGCGGGCTTGATGTTCGGCCATCGGGTGCGGCGGAGAGCACTGATGGCGGCGCGATCGTCGATGTCTGTGACGTAGACGGTGAGCTTGACGAGTCGGTCGACACTGGTCCCGGCCGCGGCGAGGATCGATTCCAGCGAGTCGAGTATCCGGGTCGTTTGCATCTCTGCATCATTCGGCCCGACGATCAGGCCGTCCGAGTCGAGTGCGAGCAGTCCCGAGATGTAGATCGGCGGCCCGGCGCCCTCGACGGATACCGCATGCGCGAAGTGGCCACGCGGTGCTGGAATGTCGGGGGCATTGATCTCGCGTCGGTTCGTGTCGGTCATCGTGTGCTGACCTCCGTCGCGGATGCCGCGTGCGAGATGTCGACGATAGTGGAGGAGAACACGTCCAGCGCGTGGTCCACGTCGGTGTCGGTCCAGGCGATCGTGGGGCCGAAGGTGCGGCTGGTCAAACCGAGACCGCGGTTGGTGATACCGACGCACATCAGCCGCCATAGATCATCGTTCGCTGCGTCTGCGCTGGCGTAGTCGTGTACGTCGTCAGAGGTGAAATGTATTCCGGCGCAGGGTCCGTCACCCGTGATCTGCACCGGGATCGGCAGTGATTCGGTGCACGCTCGTAGACCGGATCGCAGTCGCTCACCCATGGACGCGACCCGCCGATACTCGTCGGCGGTGGATAGTTCCAGAGCGGCGACCGCGGCGGCGAGGGTGACCGGGTTCTGTGCGTGTGTGTTCGATGCGCTGATGGGTTGTTCGAGGATTGCACCTCGCCCGACCACGGCGGCGGTGGGCAGGCCCCCGCCGAGCATCTTGCCCATCACGACGAGGTCGGCGGGATCGAAGCCGTAGTACTCGCTTGCGCCGCCCTGTGCGAACCGGCAGCCCGTGATGACTTCGTCCAAGATCAGCAGGACGTCGAATTCGGTTGTCAGGGTGCGTAGATCCTTCAGGTAGTGACCTCGTTGATGTATGGCTCCCGGAATGGTCATCATCGGTTCGACGATCAAGGCGGCCACGGTGTCGTGGTGTGCCTCGAGCGCAGCGCGCGCGGCGGTGAGGTCGTTGAACGGGACTGTGACGATGTTGTTCTGAGCGGCGGGGGCGGTGCCTGTTTTCGATGATTGCTCGCCGAGGAGTGCGTCGTGTTGGCCGTGGTATCCGCCGGCCATTCTGATCACGGTCTGTTTGCCGGTGTAGGACCGGGCGAGTCGCAGTGCGTAGGTGTTGGCTTCGGATCCAGACGGCGCGAACACCATTTTTTCTGCGCCCGGCACTCTGGCACACAGGAGTCTGGCGAATTCGTCTCGTTTCGGAGACGGGTGCATCGAGCCACCCGGTGCGCCCAGGGTGGTCATGGCGTCGTGGACCGCGGAGGTGATCGCCGGGTGCGCCCGGCCCAGGAACGCTGCGTTCCACCCGGCATTGCAGTCGAGAAAGGTATTGCCGTCGATGTCGGTGAAATGTGCGCCAGTGCCGTGCTCGATGTAGATGGGGTGGGGCATAGCCGAATTGAAACGGCTGCGTTGCGTCGTTGGGATAAATTGTGCAGCAGCATCATTGGCTGCACGCGAACGTGGTGTGCGTTCGTTGTAGACCGAGAGCCACTCGGCCTTCAACTCATGCGTTTCGGTGTACTCAGACATTGAATTCCTCTTGTAGTGGCCGTCCGATATCCGAACCGGACAATGATCGGATATCGGACGGGTCTGAACGCGTTGGTCAGGACGCGGGGGAGCCGTTCAGTTCGTCCGGCACCGAGTCGACCGACGGGTTGAGATCGATTCCGCGTGTTTCTCGCGTGAGCATTGCAGTGATCGCGACGATGGCCAGTGCGATACAGACGTAAATCGTGACCGGGACGGTGGAATCGGAAAGGGAGAGCAATCCGATCGCGATCGTCGGTGCCAGGCTGCCACCGACGATGCCCGCAAGTTGGTATCCCAGTGATGCGCCGCTGTAGCGGTGTTTGGCGTCGAAGAGTTCACAGATCCATGCAGCCTGCACGCCGTACATGGCCGAGTGCCACACGAGTCCGGCAAGAACAGCGAAGATGATGACGACAGTCGAGCCGGTGTCGACGAGGGGAAACAGGAACGGCATCCATACGATGGCACCGATCGCGCCGATGATGGTGAGTCGGCGCCGACCGAATCGGTCGCTGATCGCTGCAAACAGGGGATAGGTGAACAGCTGCATCGTGGCACCGATCATCGCTGCCAGCAGGCCCACAGTGCGGGGCAGGCCGAGCTCGTCGGCGATATAGGTGAGAAGGAAGGTGATCAGGACGTAGTACATGATGTCGGCGCCGGCGCGAATTCCCATGACGCGCAACAGATCCAAGGGCTGTTCGCGGATTACGTCGCGAACGGGGTTGCTGCTGGCCTTGCCGTGTTCTTCGAGTTTGTGGAACGCGGGTGTCTCGCTCATCTTCAGCCGGACGTAGAGCCCGACCAATACCACCACTGCCGAGAACAAGAAGGGAATGCGCCATCCCCAGCTGAGGAAGGCGTCCTGGGTGAGCAGGGAGGAGAGTACGAACAACATGCCGGTGCTCAGGAGGTTGCCGATGGATGCGCCGACCTGGACGAAGCTGGTGAGGAATCCGCGTCGGTGCGCGGGTGCGCGTTCTGCGATCATCAGTGCGCCGCCGCCCCATTCGCCGCCGAGAGCCAGTCCCTGAACGATTCGAATCAGTACAAGCATGAGAGGTGCTGCAACGCCGATTGTCGCGTACGTGGGCAGCAAACCGATCAGGACGGTGGAGGTGCCCATCGCGACGATGGTGACAAGCATGACTTTCTTGCGTCCGATGCGGTCACCGAAATGCCCGGCCACAGCGGCGCCGATGGGCCGGACGATGAAGCCGACCGAGAAAGTGAGAAAGGCGAGGAGCGTTCCGGTGAGGGGATCGAACGATGGGAAGAAGATCTTGTTGAAGACCAGGGCGGAGGCTGCGCCGTAGAGGAAGTAGTCGTACCACTCCAGCGAGCTACCGATCAGACTTCCGGTTACTGCGCGACGCATCTGCACGGCAGGAGCCGTGTCGTGGTGAGGTGTGGACATCGCATGTCTCTTTTCGGGTGTGTGGGCATCGCCTTAGCGGGGTGCGGGAGCGACGAGCGAGGTGTAACCGTTCTCGTGGTCGGCGGTGACGTGATCGGGGTGCCTGTCGTGCGGGTCGCCGTATCCGCCGCCGCCGGGGGTCTGCATGCAGATGACGTCGCCCTTGCGAATGGAGACGGCTTCGCCCTTGCTGATCATCGGGAGTGTCGAGGTCTGTCCGTCGAGTCGGAACCAGGGTGCTGACGTCGAGCCGTTGCTGCCGCCGGCGCGACCGACAGGGGCGGTCTTGGCTTGGTCGCCGAGCAGGCTCATGCGCCCCGTCTCACCCGTGTATTCGAATTCGAAGTGAACGCCCAGTCCTCCGCGGAATTGCCCGGTTCCGAAGGAGTCGTCACGCAGCGAGTATTGGTTGAACTGCACGGGGTAGCGCTGTTCGAGTATTTCGATCGATTGGACGAGGCCGATGCTCATGAGCGAGCAGCCGTTGGACAGCCCGTCGCCAGCGGGGTGTGCGCCGTAGCCACCTCCGAGAAAGACGTACATCACGAACGGTTCGCCGTCTTGGTCGACACCGCCGATGGACAGGTTGTTGGATGTCGCGGAGGAGCCGGCTTGGCTTCGACGGGGCACAGCTTCGGCGAGTGCGCCCATGACCGCGGTGATGATTCGCTGGCTGGTCTCTGCCGCGCATCCGGCGACGGGCCGCGGCGGTTTGGCGTTGAGGAACACCGTCTCCGGGATGATGAATTCGAGGGGTTCGAAGATGCCGGAGTTGATCGGGATGTCGGGGAAGATGTGTTTGATCGCGACGACGGAGCTCGAGACCGTTGCGGCATGCACGGAGTTCATTGGACCTTCGCACGGCGCCGACGATCTGCTGAAGTCGACGGTCATCTTGTCGCCGACGACGGTGATCTCGACGGCGACTTCGAGTTCGCGGTCGGTGATACCGTCGTTGTCCATGACTTCGGTGAAACGATAGGACCCGTCGGCGATGTCGCGGATCTGCGCACGCATCTGATCGGCCGATCGTCGACGCAGGGTGTCGATGACATCTCGCACCACGTCGGTTCCGTATTCGTCGAGCAGCTCGGTGAGCCGATCTTCGCCCGCACGCAGGGCACTCGCTTGAGCGTCGACATCGCCCATCACGTCGTCCGGGAGGCGTGAATTGGTCTGCAGAATCGCGAGAATGTCGGTGTTGAGGGTGTCATCGGTGAACAATCGCACGGGCGGGATCCGAAGTCCCTCTTGATAGCAATCGCTTGCCTGCGCTCCGAACCCGCCTGGGACTCGGCCTCCGAGGTCGGTCCAGTGCCCGGTGTTGGCGAGCATCGCGAAGAGTTCTCCGCGGTAGAAGAACGGCCGGACCATCTTGGTGTCCATGATGTGGGTGCCGCCCGCGAAGGGATCGTTGACCAGGTAAGTGTCGCCCTGGGCGATGTCGCTGACGGAGGCGAGCACGCTTGCGACGGTGAACTGCATGGTGCCGACGAAGATCGGTAGTCCGCGTTCGCCCTGAACGATCACCGAACCGTCTGTGGCCGAATAGATTCCGTCTGCGCGGTCCCATGCGTCGGAGATGACGGGAGAAAATGCCATGCGTTCGAAGACGGTGTCCATCTCGTCTGCGATCTGTTCGAGACGTCCGCGGACAACGGCGAGAGTCAGGGGGTCGACGGTGGTCATCGGTTCACCTCCACGATGAGGGAATGGTTATCGGCGACGGTCGCCGATGATTTCGGCGGTAGCACTATGGTGGTGTCTGTCTGTTCGATCACGAGTGGGCCCTCCAGTTGCTGGCCTGGTACCAGGGTGTCGCGGGTGACGATTTCAACCGATGTCGTCAGGTCGTCGAAGACGATCTCTCGGAACGCCGATCTTGCGGTGGTGGACTGCGCAGGGGAGATCGCGGTCGACAGGGGTCGGGCGCCTGTCACGGTGGTACGTAGGTTGATGAGTTTGATGTTGCGTGCGGGTGGGCGCCCCGTGAACGACGTCGCGTAGTGGCTGTAGAACGCTTCAGTCAAAGCATCGGTGGTCCAGGCCTTTTCGTCGCCGTTGAGGGGGACGCGAATGGAGTATCGCTGCTTCATGAAGCTCATCTCCGCGATGTGCTCGACGGAAATGCTGGAACCACTGAATCCATCGGCCTCGAGCAAGGCGACGCCGGCGCTTCGGTGACTGCTCAAAGCGCTTTCGACTGCGTTCTGGATGTCGGGTTCGTCGACGGCGACGTTCACCGGGAAGACGTAGTCGTATTTGGCGTCGGCGATGAGGCAGCCGTAGGCACTCAATGCGCCGGGATGCGGAGGGATGAGGACGGTGCGTGCACCCACGGTGGCAGCGAGTTCGACGATGTGCATCGGTCCGGCGCCCCCGAACCCGACCAGTGTGAAAGCACGTGGATCGTGTCCGCGGTCGATACTGACGGTGCGGATTGCCGCGGCCATGGTTTCGTTGGCGATGCGGATGATCGCGAGTGCCGCGTCGGTGACGCTCAGGCCGAGTGGTTCGGCGATCGTTGTGCGGATCGCGGTCTTGGCTGCCTCGACGTCGAGGACGAATCCGGACTCGGTTCCCAACTGTTGCTCGGCGGCGATTCGTCCCAGCACGATGTTCGCATCGGTGACGGTGGGGAGGGTTCCTCCGCGGCCGTAACACGCCGGTCCCGGATCCGAACCGGCGCTTTCCGGTCCGACCTGCAAGATGCCGGTTCGATCGAGAGATGCGATCGAACCGCCTCCGGCAGCAACTGTGGTGATGTCGATCATGGGGACCTTGATGGGCACGCCGTAGTCGATGTTCTTCTCGTCCGTCAGTGCCGGTTGGCCCCCGGGGATCAGTGCGACGTCGAAGCTGGTGCCGCCCATATCGCACGAGATGACGTCGGGTAGTCCTGCGGCCGCGCCGAACGCTGCGGCGCCGACCGTGCCAGCTGCTGGACCGGAAAGCAGTGTGCGAACTGCCTTTTCGCCTGCGCGACGGGCAGGAATCAGGCCGCCGTTGGACTGCATGACCTGCACCTCGTGCGTGAACCCGTCGGACTCGAGAGATTCTTGAACGCTTTCGAGGTAGTTGCTCATGGTTGCGCGGACGAACGCATTCGCGGCGGTGGTGCTCGCACGTTCGAACTCGCCCACCTCCGGGCACAATTCGTGAGAGGTGCTGACGGGAACCCCATCGAGGAGCTCGCTCAGCGTCTTCGCGAGCTGCTGTTCGTGGACGGGATTTCGATAGCTGTTGAGCAGACAGATCGCGACGCTTTCGATACGTGATTCGGCGAGAGTTGTTGCAAGGGCACGAATGTCATCATCGGCTAACGGCGTCACAACGCGTCCGTGCGCGTCGATGCGTTCGTTGATTTCGAACGAGCGGCTGCGCGGCACGATCGGGGTGTATCCAGCGGTCAATCCGTAGGTGGTCGGCCGATCACGACGCCGGAGTTCGAGCATGTCACGGAACCCGCGTGTGGTGACGAGGGCGCATCGATCGCCCTTGCGCTCGAGTACGGCATTCGTCGCGACCGTCGTGCCGTGCACTACCGCTGACAGGTTCTCGAACGGGGTTTCGAGTTGCCTGAGACCTGCCAGCAGTCCTTCGGCCTGCCGCCCTGGTGTCGAAAAGACCTTCGCTATACGAAGATTCCCGGTCGACCGGTCGCAGAGCAGCACATCGGTGAATGTGCCGCCCACGTCGATTCCTGCAATGTAGTCCATCGGTTTCCTTCACCTCGTGTGAGTTTTGTGGATGACTGTCAGTGGCGCGCGGCCATCAGAGCCGTCATGTCGTCTGCGCCCGTGAGGAGCGGCGAGACCCATTTGTCGACATCGAAACGTGTGCTCGGTCCTGCAACGCTGAGCGCTGCCACGAGCGAGCCGTGTTTGTCGTAGACCCCGGCGGCGACACCGGTGACACCTTCTGCGTACTCGCCGACGGTCATTGCGTAACGGCGAGTACGTACTTCGGACAGTTCTTCCCGCAGATGTGTCCTGCTGCGTGCACGTCCACCCGGTGCCGCTGTGAGGGTTTCGTCCGGGAGTAGACTCTCGAACTCCTCGTCTGACAGTGTGGCCAAGAATATCTTGCCAGATGCGCAGTCTGTCAATGGCATTCGCGTTCCGACGCCGATATCGGCTCGCAAGACGTGCTGCGTCTCGAACCGCTGCACCATCACTGCCTCGCGATTGCGGAACACTGCGACGGAGACCGCCTCGCCCGACACGTCCGCGAGATTGCGTGCGGGAACGAGCAATTCGCCACCGAAACGTGCCGCGTCGGGTACGGCAGAGCCGACCTCGAATGCGGTGAGGCCCAAAAAGTACAAGCTCGCGTCGTTCTGGATCGCGAACTCCTGTTGGACGAGTGTAGCGAGCAGCATGTGCGTGCCGCTCTTCGGCAGGCCCAGCTCTTTTGCGACATCGCTGACACCCAGCCCGTTCGGGTGAGCGGCCAGGACGCGAAGCAATCGGAGCGCGTTCGAGACTGTACTCGACGTTCTCGGTGCGTTTGACATATGCGAACGCCTTTCGTAAGATGCGAACACAACGGTAGTGGCGCAGTTCACTGGCTGTCAATGGCTTGGGTGCATTTTGTGAATGCCCGAGAATGCGTGTCGTCTGACCTGCGCCGCGAACCCGTTGACACCTCCGACTCAGCGGGGGTGAATCAAACGTAAGAGAACACGGGCACCCTCCTCGGCCCACCGGAAACTCGTCAACAACGTGGGTATCAACGGCCCGGTCGTCGACCCGTGGGAGTAGTCGGACGACGCGTAGAGACCAGTGATGGCTACAAATCTCAAACGGGGTGTTCCACTGAACTCGCGCTGCACCAAAGAGATGCGCAGGAGAGGCTACGGCCGCGTGGTCAACATCGTCTAGTTCGCCGGCAGAGAAGGTAACGCAGCCATCTGCGCGTATTCTGCGGCGAAAGCCTAGTCATCGGCGATACAAAATCCGTTGCACGCGAACTGGCCACCTCAGGGGCGCTCGTCAACGCGCTCGCGTTGACCGAAACCGACCTCTTCGAGCAGACGACTCTCGAACGTATTGTGACCGTTCGCGCCAAGATTCCGGTGGATCGAACTCTGCACCTCGATGAGATCGCGAACCTTGTCACATGGTTCGTCGCGCCTCAATGCACATTCACCACGAGATTCGGCTTCGGCGTCACTGGCGGACGAGCAACCTACTGACCATGCACGACTGACTCGGGTCGGCCGATTACTTCGGAGCTCTACCTGAATCTGCTGTTGCACAGCGCAATCGAGAGTATTCACGGCATCACTCAAAGCCCTAACGGAGCCACTATCGTGGACACCTTGCACACCGGAGCGCAACAGTTGGGTGTGTTTCCGCACTGGGGAATTCGGACCTATGCGACCGAAGTCCAAACGGCACGTATAGCCGACGATGTGCTCGACGGATCCAGTGGCTAGTGCGTGTGCGAATCAGAGTCGCCGGGGGCGACCAGCAGCGACCATGGAAAAGGCGATCGACAATCTCGACGCCGTGTTGTCAGCCGTGCTCGAATCGATCTGCGCTCAACAGCTCGTGGGTTACCAAAATCTAAGTCTTCCAATTCCACCCCGGCCACCACCCGATCCGTCGGAAGTGCAGCGTAGGTGGCCCCGTGCGTCGAGGCCGGGTGCCTCACATACGGGCGATTGCGCTGGCGTCAAGCGGTAGACCCACTCGATGAAGATTGAACGGTGGGCCGGCGTGACGGATCCTCGGAGAAGTCCACCCACGCCGGGCCGTCGTTCGTCCGGGGAATGATGATGGGACAGGCGTGCTTCCCGTGACGGCCACCCTGTTACGACAGGGATTCGAATACCGCGGCGAGGCCCTGTCCGCCGCCGATGCACATGGTTTCGAGGCCGTAGCGGGTGTCGCGGCGGCGCATTTCGCGGAGGAGTGTGGCGAGGATGCGTGCGCCGGTGGCGCCGACGGGGTGTCCGAGGGAGATGCCGGAGCCGTGGGGGTTCAGGCGTGGGTCGTCGGGTTCGATGTTCCAGGTGCGCAGGACGGCGAGGGTTTGAGCGGCGAAGGCTTCGTTGAGTTCGATGACGCCCATGTCGTCCAAGGTGAGTCCGGCTCTGCCGAGGGCCTTCTCGGTGGCGGGGACCGGTCCGATACCCATGGTGGCCGGCGGCACTCCGGCGACTGCCCAGGACACGAGCTTGGCTATCGGTCGCAGACCGAGCTGGGCTGCCTTCTCGGGGGTGGTGACGATGGCGAGGGCGGCGCCGTCGTTCTGGCCGCTGGCGTTGCCTGCGGTGACGGTGGAGTCGGGGTCGATCTTCGAACGGATCGGCCGTAACTTCGCGAGGGATTCGATGGTGGTGTCGGCGCGGGGGTGTTCGTCGGTGTCGACGACGACGGAATTTCCCTTGCGTTGCGGGACGGAGACTCCGACGATCTCCTCGGCGAAGACACCGTTGTTCTGCGCGGCGACGGCTTTGTGGTGGGAGGCGGCGGCGAGGGCGTCCTGGTCTTCGCGGCTGATGGAGAATTCCGCGCGCAGGTTTTCGGCGGTTTCGATCATGCCGCCGGGGACGGGGTAGTTCTTGCCGCCTGCGGTGACGCGGGCGCGGGCGAGGCGGTCCGACAGTGCGACGGTGTCGGCTTTGACGCCCCAGCGCATTCCGGTGGTGTAGAACTCGGCCTGGCTCATGCTTTCCGCGCCGCCGGCGAGGACGAGGTCACTGGCGCCGGTCTGGACGTGCATGCAGGCCTGTAGGACAGCTTGGAGGCCGGATCCGCAGCGGCGGTCGATCTGTTGGCCGGGGACGTCGATGCCGAGGCCTGCGTCGAGGGCGGCGACGCGGCCGAGTGCGGGTGCTTCCCCGTTCGGTGATGCTTGGCCGAGGATGACGTCGTCGATGTCGGATCCGGATATGCCGGTGCGCGAGGCGAGTTCGGTGATCACGGCAGCGGCAAGAGTTTCGGGTGCGATGCCGGAGAACACGCCGCCGAAGCGCCCGACGGGGGTGCGGAGGGGTTCGCAGATGACGGCGTCAGGCATGTCGATGTCCTTGTGTGTCGGTGGAGTTCGTGTCCAGGCGGCGTAGGTCGGTGTCGATTGCTCGAGCGGCGGCCAGGAGGGCGGGGAGGAGGTGTTCGCGGGCGGCGTCAGCGGAGTGCCGGGCAGCGGGGGTGGAGACGTTGGCTGCGGCGATGACGGTGCCGGTGGTGTCGTGGATCGGTGCGGCGATCGAGCGCAGGCCTGCTTCGAGTTCTTGGTCGATCAGGCAATAGCCCTGGGTGCGAACGGATTCGAGTTCGGCGCGGAGGGATGCGATGTCGGTGATGGTCTTACCGGTCAGCGGCGTCGGGTCCAGTCGTGACAGGTAGGCGTCGAGTTCGTCGGATGACAGTCCTGCCAACAGGACTCGGCCCATCGAGGTGGCGTAGGCGGGGAAGCGGGTGCCGATGGTGATCGCGACGGTCATGATGCGGGAGACCTGGACGCGGGCGACGTAGACGACGTCGTCGCCGTCGAGGATGGACACCGACGACGATTCGTGCACCCGCTGGGAGAGTGTTTCGAGGTGGGGCCCGGCGACGTCGGGCAGTGTCAGCGACGACAGGTAGCTGTAGCCGAGTTCCAGTACCCGGGGAGTGAGCCAGAACAGCGAGCCGTCGGTGCGAACGTACCCGAGTTCGACGAGGGTCAGCAGGAATCGTCGAGCGGTGGCGCGCGTGAGTTCGGTCGTCTTGGCGACCTCGGTCAGCGTGCGTCGCGGATTCGCTCCGTCGAACGCTTTGATGACGGCCAGTCCACGCCCGAGGGACTGCACGTAATCCGACGACGGCGCGGCCAGTCTGTCGTCCGTCATGATTTTTCTGCCGCCGACACGTGAACCACGATCAAACCTGAAACAGTGTCTGCCTGTTCGACATTCGCGAGGTGAGCGGCAGGGGAGAGGACGTGGAAGCTCGAGTGGGGAACTCCGTCGGCGATGACACGCAGGTCGTCGGGTGTCGTCGCGGGGTCTTCCTGTCCGGCTATCACGAGGGTCGGCGCGGCGATGCCGGCGAGTTCGGCGCGGTTGTCCCACTCTGCCAGTGCTTCGCAGCAGGCCGCGTACCCCTCGTCGGGAGTCGACACGATCATGTCTCGGTAGCCCGTCCGGTCTGCGTCGAATTCCGCTGTGAACCAACGGGACAGCACGGCGTCGGCAATCGACTCGGTGCCCGATGCGCGCACGGTGGCGGCACGGTCCGTCCAGCCCTGCGGTTCACCGAACCGGGCCGACGTGCACAGAAGGGTCAGTGACGCAACGCGTTGCGGATGGTGCACCGCGATCCACTGTGCCACAGCGCCTCCGAGTGACAGGCCGACGACGTGGAACTCGCGGCGTCCGAGCCGGTCGGCCACCGCGAGAACGTCGCCGGCGAGGTCGGCGACCGTGTACGGGCCTTCGGGAGTCGGCGACGCCCCATGGCCCCGCAGATCCACGGCTACGACGTCGGCTATGTCGGACAGCGTCCGCACCTGCGGGTCCCACATGGAACGGGTCGACCCGAGGGAGCCGATGAAGATCGCGGTACGCGAACTCGAGCTGTCGGATGCGTGCGCGAGATCGTAGGACAGTTCGACGGTCATGTGACGATCGTAGCCCTGTGTTCGCATAATGGCGACATGTTCACAGAACGCACATCGCAATGTATGGTCGACCGCATGATGGACAAAGTCGTAGCGAGCGCCGCCGACGCGGTGGCCGATCTGCCGGATGGAGCGTCGATCGCCGTGGGTGGTTTCGGGCTCGTCGGGGTTCCCGAGGTGTTGATCGGTGCCGTCCTCGATCAAGGGGCATCGGATCTGGAGATCGTGAGCAACAACTGCGGCACAGATGGTTTCGGGCTCGGTGTGCTGCTGGAGAAGCGTCGTATCCGTCGCACGATTTCCTCCTACGTCGGGTCGAACAAGGAGTTCGCGCGCCAGTATCTCGCCGGTGAACTCGAGGTCGAGCTGACGCCGCAGGGCACACTCGCCGAGCGACTACGGGCGGGCGGGGCAGGGATCCCGGCGTTCTTCACCCCCGCGGGCGTCGGAACACAGGTCGCCGACGGCGGGCTCCCGCTGCGTTACGACGGCAGCGGCGGCATCGCGGTGGCAAGCCCTCCGAAAGAGACCCGCGAATTCGACGGCGTCACCTACGTGATGGAACGCGGCATCGTCGCCGACTACGCCCTCGTCCACGCCTGGAAAGGAGACCGACACGGCAACCTCGTGTTCCATGCCAGCGCCCGCAACTTCAACCCGCCCGCAGCTGCGTCGGGACGCATCACGATCGCGCAGGTCGAAGAACTCGTCGAGCCCGGTGAGATCGGCCCCGACGACATTCACACGCCGGGAATCCACGTGCAGCGTGTGGTGCACGTCGGCAAGGTCACCGTAGGAATCGAGCAGCGGACGGTACGAGCATGAGCGAGACGATCACGAAACTCACCCGCGAGCAGATGGCTGCACGCGTCGCGCAGGAATTGCATGACGGCGAATACGTGAACCTCGGCATCGGGATGCCGACGCTCGTGCCGAACTATCTACCGGCCGGCATCACCGTCGTATTGCATTCGGAGAACGGCGTTCTCGGCGTGGGACCGTACCCGACCGAGGGCGAACTCGACCCCGAGGTCATCAACGCGGGCAAGGAGACGATCACCGTTCTATCGGGTGCGTCGTACTTCGATTCGGCGGCCTCGTTCGGCATGATCCGCGGCGGCCAGGTCGACGTCGCCGTCCTGGGTGCCATGCAGGTCAGCCAGACCGGGGATCTGGCGAACTGGATGATCCCCGGCCACATGGTCAGGGGTATGGGCGGGGCGATGGATCTTGTTCACGGTGCCCGCCGCGTCATCGTCATGATGGAACACGTCTCGAGAAAGGGTGAGCCGAAGATCCTCGAAAAGTGCTCACTTCCGTTGACGGGCAAGGGATGTGTGCAGCGGATCATCACCGACATGGCCGTCCTGGACGTCACCGACAACGGACTCCGGCTCGTCGAAACCGCCCCCGGAATCACCGAAGACCAGGTTCGAGCCGCCACCGGCGCTTCTTTGGCTGTGTGATCCTGTCCGCATGGCGTGATCCCGCAAGAGTTCGGCGTATTTGTCCAAGCTCTGACAACGCCACGTGCGCAATACTGCATGGAGTGTGCTTCGTCACTGACGCAGCGGAATTCGCTCGAATTCACATGCTGCGGACGAAAGCCGCACCGTCGACCATCTACTCGGGAGTAACCGCGCTATGAAGATCCAAGCAGCCGTCGCCACGGCACCCAAGACGCCGTTCGAGTTTCGCGAGGTGGACCTCGACGACTTGGCTCCGGACGAAGTGCGCGTGCGGTTGGTCGCGACCGGCGTGTGTCACACCGACGCCATTGTCCGTGACCAGGTGTATCCGACGCCCCTACCTGCTGTACTGGGTCACGAGGGCGCTGGAGTGATCGAGGCGGTGGGAGCGTTGGTCACGTCCGTCGAGGTAGGCGACTCGGTAGTGCTATCCGCGAACTCCTGCGGTGAATGCGAACAGTGCTTCACCGGACGGCCCGCGTACTGCAGCAACTTTTTCGGTCGAAATTTCGCCGGCACGAGGCCGGACGGGTCTACCTCACTTGCGTCGGATGGGACCAACGTGTCCTCGCACTTCTTCGGCCAGTCTTCGTTCGCAACATACGCGAACGTGGCTGCGCGCAGCGTCGTGAAGGTCGACAAGGAGTTGTCCCTCGAGCTGTTGGGGCCGTTGGGTTGTGGCCTACAGACCGGTGCCGGTGCGGTCATCAATTCCCTGGATGTACGGGCCGGAGCCAGCATCGCCGTGTTCGGCACGGGCGCCGTCGGATGCGCAGCGCTGATGGCCGCCGCGGCAGTCGGCGCCACGACGATCGTCGCCATCGACCTCGTCGACTCCCGGCTCGCGACGGCCACCGAGCTGGGCGCCACCCATGTGATCAACAGTCGCACAGCAGATGTCGCAGAAGAGATCGAGCGCATCACCGGTGGACGGGGTCTCGACTACACCCTGGATACGACGGGCGTTCCCTCTGTGCTTCGTACCGCCGCCGACGTGTTGGGCACCGGTGGCACGGTGGCCCTCATAGGCGCCCCAGCCCCGGGTACGGAGGTGTCGTTCGAAGTCGGTGGTTCGCTTTTGAAGGGGTGGCGCTTCCGCACCATCATCGAGGGCGACTCCGTACCTCAGGTTTTCATCCCGCAGCTCATCGAGTTGTGGAAGCAAGGAAAGTTCCCTATCGAAAAGCTGACGAAGTCGTTTGCTTTCTCCGAAATCAACGAAGCTTTCGACGCGTCTTCGAGTGGAGAGGTCATCAAGCCGATCCTGGTGTTCTAGGCCTGCGCCCCGAAGACGCCGGCCCCATCCCACCATCCCTAACAAACTTCGCTGCCACTCCCTCTGCATCGGGTTCGTCACCAAAGGCATCCGCAACGGCTCCGGCAGCACTGCGATCGTCAGTTCTTTTCGACACTCGAGAGGCGCAGATCGCCAGAGGTCGACCCACGTCGAGCGACACGTGCGGCCCCTTGTTCACATTCGTGAACAAGGGGCCGCTTGTGCTGCGCAAGAACATTCCGAACAACCGCAGCATCCACATTTGTGATCGGCTCGCAACCTGTCAGTTATCGGAGACCGATTCGGGCGGACCGAGTGCGTCGTCGAACACCTTCTGCACGATTCGCATGGCGGCCAAAGCTGCTGGAGCGCCGCAGTAGCCGGCGGTGTGGATGACCGTTTCCGAGATTTCGTGACGAGAGAGTCCATTGCGCAGCGCACCGCGGACATGGCCGGCGAGCTCATCGTGGGCGCGTAGGGCGATCAGGATTCCGAGATTGAGCAGGCTTCTACTGCGATAATCGAGTCCGGATCGGGTCCATACTCCTCCCCACACAGTGTCCGTGACGAATGTTTGCAACGCAGCGGAATCCGTCCCCGCTGCGTTAGCGAACGCTCTTTGTACGTACTCTTCGCCCATCACATGCCGTCGGACCTCGAGCCCGTCCGCGAAGCGGGAACGTGTGCCCTGTTCCTCGGTAGTCATTGCTGGTCCCGTCCGATCGTGGGAGTCGAGTTGTCAGAGAGCGATGATTGCCGGGACGGTGAGCACCGCAACGTAGTAGCCCATGAACAGCACACCGGCGTGAATTTTGAAGGCACGTGAGAGCAGCCCGCCAACCAGTCCCACAGTCAGTGTCACTGCGAGACCCAGAACTCCACCCTCCCAGACGCTGATCACGACGACGAGCCCTGCGAAGGTCGCAATGATGGCTTCGTGGCTCACGAACCGAACGACCAGAGACGCTGCGCGGTGCGCGAAATTCATGGCGAACGGGTAAGCGATAACTCCAGCGATGGCGACCGCAGCGAGCCCGTAGAGCAGGAACTCCCAGTTGGTCAACGCAGTGGAAACGTTGTCGACGTTGCCGTTGCCGTCGTCGGTGGTAAAGATTGGCGGAGCGTTGAACAGGGGAGCAGCGGGCCCGGCAGCCACGGGGCTCAGGGGTAGTCCGAAGGCGATCAGTGGGATCAGAGCTTCGGCGATGTACGTAGATTCGGTCGTGCCGTTGCGGGAGGAAATCACCGAGGTGAGGCGGTGATAACCGTGTCTCACACGGGATCCAACAAGTTCACCCATCAGCACGGTCATGGCGACGGGGCTGAAGACGAACGTGGCGCTCGATGCTGTGGCGGTTGCTGCGACGTATCCGGCTTGCCTGCGGTCGAGCATCCGGAACGGGTTGGGGAAATAGCCGTTCCAGCCCTTGACATCGGGAGCGAGCCAGACGGTTGCGGGGGTCCTTCTGCCCATCTCTTTTCGTCCCGGAGCGCCGAGGACGAGGAAGAGGTCAGCGATCAGCGGGCCGATTGCAATGCCGAGGAAGTAACTGATGTTCAGTGAGATGTCGTAGTTCGTCGTCAGTGCTTTGAGTCCGAGAATCAGTACGACGAATGGAAGTAGCGCGACGACGCCGGCCCAGCGCCCGGGAGAGGAGTAGGCGATGCCGATCGCTGCGACGAGGAACAACCAAGGTGCGACCGATTGCACGGTATCGGCGAACGGCGCCAACAGCGTTGCGAACAGGACTGCCACGGGGACCGCGATGAACGCGGCGATCAGTCCACCGGAAATGGCCTTGCGAAGGGCGATGTGTGGAACTCCGAGTGCGCGAAGCAGGCGTGCTTCACGCATGAGCGGTACAGCCATCGTGTCGCCGGGAATCCCGAGCAGTGTCGTGGGGACGGCATGCGTCATGTGCTTGGCCACGGCGCCGGCGAGGAAGAAGGTGAACACCGCCGCCGGGGGTGCACCGAGAAGGATGACCAGCAAGGTCAGCGGTGCGATGGTTGCCGTCTCGTCGGTTCCCGACACCAGACCGATGAGGGAGAAAACTACCGCGCCGATGATGCCGAGAACAATGGCGATCAGGACGTCGTTGGTGAAGATCGAACTCATCGGAGGCCTGCTTCCCTGGCGGCAGCGGCGGGGCCGCCTTCAGCTGCGACGAATCGATCGTAGAGGTCGAGTTCCTCGAGCTCTCTGACGGTCGTGGCGGGGAGGTCCGTGACCGTTCCTAATCCCTGCCGTTCTTCCTTCAGTATTCGAATGACGTCACCGACTGCGTCTCCTTCGGAGGCGTCGGTCGCGATGATCCGTTTGGGTCGGAACAGCCTTCCGCAGATGACGCCGGAGATGATGCAGAACGCGATGCCGACCAGTAGAGCGTAGGCCTCGGCGAGAGATCGGTTGTCGACGTAGGGGGTGAACAGTGCGGTGGCAACGAGTAGCGCTGCGACACTGAGGACACCGCCCACGAGTACCGAAATTGCCAGATGACGGCCCACGACCGTGTCGCCCCACACTTCCAAGTACTCAGGGGGGGCGCCTTCCTCATCGCCGTCAGATGGTGATTCGTCGGTCCATGCGGCCGATTTCGGTAGGTCGTGCCGGTTGGTTGGCATAGCTGTACTCCAGGGTCATCGATGTGGGAACGAAGTGGGGTGGGCGGTCACGATCCCGCGGCAGCCAGTGCAGTCACGACGCGCGATGCGGTGGGGTGTCCGATTTGCTGGGTCATCCAGATCGACGTGTCAGTCAAGGCGTCGAGATCGATACCGGTCGTGATGCCGAGCCCGTGCAGCATCCAGAGCAGGTCCTCGGTGGCCAGGTTGCCGGTCGCACCCCTTGCGTAGGGGCAGCGCCCGAGACCGCCTGCGGCGCTGTCGAATTCGGTGATACCGGCTTGTAGAGAGGCGTAGACGTTCGTGAGGGCTTGGCCGTAGGTGTCGTGGAAGTGCATGGACAGCACCGAAACATCGATGCCGGTGGCCAGGACGGAGGCAAGCATGTCGTGCACGTGGCCCGGGGTTGCGACACCGATGGTGTCCCCCAGCGACAGCGTGCTCACCCCCATCCGAATCAGACGTTCGGCCACTGCGGCGACTTGGGAAGAGGAGACCTGGCCTTCCCAGGGGTCTCCGAACACCATGGAGATGTATCCGCGGACGGGTAGTCCCGCGGCGAGGGCACCGCGGACGACCGGCTCGGCTGCCGCGAGTGCACCGTCGATGGTGGTGTTGAGGTTCTTCGAGGCAAAGGTCTCGGTTGCGCTGACGAAGACCGCAACCTCGCGGGCGCCGGCGGCGAGCGCTCGATCCAATCCGCGTTGATTCGGTGCCAGAACGACCTGGCGCACATCGGCGGGTAGCGAGACGTCTGCCATGAGTTGCTCGGCGTCGGCGAGCTGTGGGATCCATTTCGGTGATACGAAGCTCGTCAATTCGATGGTGGAAACCCCGGCTGCGACGAGGCGTCGGCAGAACTCGGCCTTGACGTCGGTGGGGACGAGTTCCGTTTCCGCTTGCAATCCATCGCGCGGTCCGACCTCGTAGATGCGAACTTCCGACGGGAGACCGGCCGCGGCGACCGGGAAGGGTGCCGGCGCCCAGAGCTTGTCAGTGTTGGACGTCATGCTCGGTTGCCGCCGCGGATTTCCGAGAGCACCTTTTCCGCGTGCTCGACACGAATGGTCCGGTCGTCGATCAGCCGCTTGACTACGAGGTCCAGTTCTCCGCTGGTAGCGCCCGCAGTCGCGGCGACCGTGCGGGCGTGCAAGCTCATATGCCCGCGCTGGATGCCTTCAGCGGCCAGGGCGCGGCAGGCGCCGAGGTTCTGCGCGAGGCCGACGGCGGCGATGACTTGGGCGAGTTCGCCGGCGGTGGTCACGCCGAGGATCTTCACAGCAGTCTGTGCAGCGGGGTGGACTTTCGTGGCGCCGCCGACTAGGCCGACTGCCATGGGTACTTCCAGAGTGCCGGAGAGGTGTCCGTCTGCAGTCTTCTCGAAGTGCGAGAGCGCGGTGTACCGCCCGTCTGAGCCGACTGCGTGCGAGTGGCAGCCGGCTTCGACTGCGCACGTGTCGTTTCCGGTGGCGAGTACGGCAGCGGTGATGCCGTTCATGATGCCTTTGTTGTGCGTGGCGGCGCGGTAGGGATCGGCCTCGGCGAACGCGGAAGCGTGCACGATGTTGTCGACGACCTCGTCGCCGCCGAGTAGATCCTTGTCGAACACAGCTCGCACACGCACGATGCGATGGTCGGCCTTGTTGGTGAGGATGCGCAGCAGTGAACGTCCGCCGGCGATCTCTGCGAGGCGAGGGGCTATGGCTTCGGCCATGGTGTTGACCGCATTGGCGCCCATGGCATCCCTGACATCGACGACTAGGTGCACGATGACGTGTGTTCCGGTGCGCGTCGGAAGGACACGGACGGCGAGATCGAGCGCGCCTCCACCGAACTTGACCAGCGTCGGATCCTGGGTGTTGGCCAGATCGATGATTTCGCTACGGGCCTCGAGAACTCGGAACCGGGCAGCTTCCGGGTCGGGGGTGTTCAGAAGCTGAATCTGGGCTTGCATGACCGAGCCGGTGTCGGAGGTGAAGAACCCTCCGTGGCCTCGGGCCATGCGCGCGGCATTACTCGCTGCAGCGACGACGGACGGTTCTTCGGTGGCCATGGGCACGAGATAGTCGCGGCCGTTGACGGTGAAGTTGGTGGCGATACCGACGGGGATACCCATCACGCCGATGACGTTTTCGATCATGTGGTCGGCGTGCTCGACGTCGAGGCCGTTACCCGGCTCTAGCACCTCGAATGCCTCGGGCTCGAGGCCTGTGCGCTCGGCGACCACGGCCCGACGATCCTGGACTGTGGAGTCCTTGAGTCCGGGGATTCGGCTGTTGTCGGTCACTGTGTCCTCCGCGTGGTGCTGGCCGCCCGCGCGTAGCAGGACGGCGATTTCGTGTGCGAGCCATCACGCTACGCAGATGATGTAACCCACGACATGTATAAAAATCATGTCATTGTGACCGAATGATGTGTGATTCACACATCTCACGGGATGTTGAACCCTCTCTACAGCTGGTCGGCTTACTCCTCGGGAGGGCGGAACGTGCGCCGCGAAAGATATCGAAGTTCGTCGAGCCGCACTGCGGTCGAGATCCGAAACAGGTGCTCGTCCTGTCTCCAGTCTTCCCCGAGAAGTACTTTGAGTCGATCGAGGCGCTGCAGGATGGTGTTGGTGTGGTAGCTCATTGCCCGTGCGGTCTTGGTGGGGCTTGCTTCGTTGCGCACGAATGCGCGCAGCGTCGCGACGAGATCGCTGCGATGTGACCGGTCGTACTCGATCACGGCACCGATGGTGTCATCGATGAAATCGTGGAGCGCCTCGGGATTGGATCCGAACATGGCCATGTAAGGCGCGTAGGACTGCGTGGTGACGGCAGCGTCGGCGACGCCGAGGGCATCGAGCAGAGTTGCTGTGCGTTGGCCTGTTTCGAACCGCACTGCGAAGTCGTCGATGGTCCGGACTGCAGGTGTTGCCACGACCAGAATCGGAGAGGCTACGGATGCTTCGAGGTGGGTCTTGAGCTCTCGAGCCGAACGCAGCGGTTCGGCACTGGCGATGACGGCGGCGATGACGCCGAGGTGCTCACCCACCAAGCCGGCGCCGTCGAAGTACCCAGCGACGGATTTCTCGGTGGCTGTGCGCTGATCGGGGGAGACCACGATGATCAGCACTGTGTCGAGTTGGGCCAGGACGATCTGGTGGCTTCGAGCGCGGCGGTCGAGGTCGCGGCGGCGTTCCGGTGCGGGGTCGAAGAGGTCTCCGATCAGCTCCCCGCGCACTCTTCGGTTGGCGTCGGCAACCGCGTTCTGTTGCAGAACCAACAGTGCGGCGACCTGGGCGGCGCGTTCGATCGTGCGGTCGTCGACCGGCCCCAGTTCCAGCTCCCCGGTGCTCAGCAAGACGGCGCCGAAGAACAATTCGCCGGCGGTGATTGCGGCGACCACTTCGATGGTCGACGACGCCGAGTCGCTGACGTGGCAACAATGCCCGGTGGAGCGGCTGGTGGAGATCGCCGACTGCACTGCGGGGGACAGGTGCATGCTGTCGATTCCGCTCGGCGTCGCCGAGGACGATGCGACCGGAAATGCCTCCGCGTCGATGATGGTGACGGTCCGGGCAAGTGCGGTGGACAGTGTCTCGGCGACTTGTGGAAATCCGCCGCCGAGGAGAACGGCGTGGACGAGTTCTTGGTGAACGATGTTCGACCGGTCTCTGACTTCGAGATATGCAGTCAGATCTTCGAGTGCGCGCCGTGCCTCGTCCTCGGACCTGCGTAGCTGCGTCAACGTATTCGCAGTCTGCAAGATGACCGATGCATGATCTGCCAACGCGGACAGGAGGGCTGTTTCTTCCGGCGAGAACTCATGCTGCTGTCGGGTCGCCGCGAAGAGAACGCCCAATACCCGCCCGTCCGACAACATCGGAACTCCAAGGATGGAGATGATTCCCTCCGCAGACACCGCGTCATCGATGTTGTGTTCGTGTATGCCCTCTATGTACTCGCTGTAGATCGGAACCCACTGTGCAGCTCGTGAATCAGCGATACGGCTTGCCAGACCCATACCTGCCGGAACGAGCAGGTTCTGAAACTCCGGGGTGACGGATCCAACTGTCTGGCGTACACGCAGATTTCGGGTGGAGGTGTCGAACTCGGACAAGTAGGTGACGTCGGTGCCCATCATGTCGTGCGCTCGGTTCACCAGACGCGTGAGGAGCGCGTCGATGTCGCGCACTTCGGCGAGCTCGCGGGCGCTCGAGAACAGGGCGGCGAGTTCGTGTTCTCGTCGCCGCAGCCGCGATATCTCGTCGCGGCTGCGCCGGACTCGGTTCATGATGTCGAGCTGTTGGGCTCCGATAACCCCGAGGTCTGCCAGCCCGTCCCGGACGTCGATGTCGTTCACGCCGCGGCTCGCCGAAGCCGCGTCCAGTACCGCCCCTATGGTCTGCGCCGCGTCCTCAGCCTTCATGCCCTACAGACTGCCCTCTGACGAGTTCGAACAAGTACCCAACCCGATGCTTGCCGGTCAGCGGGCACCCCCGACGTGCAGATCGGCGATCTCGAGTGCTCCGGTTCGAACGGCACCGGCGACGTTGGGGTTGGAGCTGGCGGCCGTGCAGCACAGTAATGTTCGCCGTTCGTCGCCGATCAATCCGACGGCGAAGCACGGCTGTGATGTGGTGACGATGTCGGTGACGATACCGGTGAGGACGTCGATCCGGACGACACGAGAATTGACTGGGTCGGACACCCAGATTCCGTCTGAACTGTCGATGCAGATGCCGTCGGGCAGAATCGGTCCGTCGATTCCGAGGGACGACATGTCCACCAGAGTGCGCTGGTCGGTAAGGGTGCCGTCGTCCGTGATGGTGAACGCGGTCAGGCACGCACCTACGGTCTCGGCGATCACCAGGGTGCCATCACTCAGTTGCACAGTGCCGTTCGGGAAACGCAGTCCTGTAGCGGCGAGGTGGACACTCCCATCGGGATCGACTCTGGCCAGGTCAGCGGTGGGAGGGTCGGCGTTCGGGCCGAAGAGGGGGTCGGCGTCGGGATCAGCGGCCAGTTCGGCGTAGAAGTCGAACCCGAACGAGCCGACCCACGCACGTCCGCTCGAATCGACGAGCATGTCGTTGGCTGCCCCGCGGGCAATAGGGGACAGGTCGGCATGGACACGGGTCCGCCCATCCGGATCGACCGCCAGGAGACGCGCGTCTCGCATGGAGACGACAAGCATGGTTCCGTCAGGGAGCCATCCCATACCCGAAGGTTGGCCAGTGACGTCGGCCGCGACAGTGGTCGTCCAGGTCGACGGATCAACCCGCAAGAGCTTATGGGCGTAGAAGTCGGAGATGTACAGGTGTCCGTCCGGTCCGATGGACGGCGACTCGGCGAAGTGTAGTCCAGTCAGGACCGTTGTCGTCGACCTGTGTGTAGTTGTCGCGCTCATGTCGTTCACGTCCCGTTCATTCGTTAAGTGTCGCACTCGATGTTGCCTGTCCTCATTGGGCGATTGCTTCCAGACTCGCTCCGGGTGCAACTCTGCGCATACCCATTGCGCAGGCAGCTGCGACCAGTGGGCAGATCACCAGCCAGATGAGAAGTGTTGCAGTGTAGCCGATTCCGGCAAACAGGCGCGGTCCGGCCAGTGCAGCGGCAACGAAACCGACCCATTCCATTCCTGCGACAAGATTGGCCCCCGTCGCCCTGACACGGGTCGGAAAGACTTCGGCAGCGAATCCTGCTGCGGCCGTGATGTGGCCGATGGTGAAGAAATAGACGCCCGAGTAGAAGATGGTCAGCAGCACGACATTGGTTCCTTGGAACGCCAGCAGTCCGCCGGCCACCGCGCCGAGAGTCAGCCACAATGCTGCAGCTTCTCGGCGACCGATCCGGTCACCGACGTAGGCGCAGAGGTAGTAGCCCACTGCCGCCAGACCGGTCGCTACGGCCGACGAGATGTAGGTGTGCTCCAGAGATACTCCGAAGTGGCTGTACACCGACGGCAGGTAGCTGAGAATTCCGGCAACACCGAAGGCGTACACGAGGTGCCAGATCGCGGCGAGGATGGCCGAGCGACGTAGATCGGGGGCCAGCAGCTGTACGAATCGGATGCGGCGCTGTTGGGGCGCAGCCTTTTCCGCCGCGGCCTCGGCGCGGAAGCGTTCGGTCTCGTCGACGCTGCGCCGCGCCCACAACATCAAGAACACGGGAATCACACCGATGACGAAGAGCAGGCGCCACCCGAAGTGGGGGACAATCAGGAAGGAAAGGAGCGATCCCGCGAAAAAGCCTAGAGGATAACCAATTTGCGCCAAACCGATCAATCGGCCACGGGCTTTGGCAGGCGCCTCTTCGGCAACCATGACCTGCCCCGCCATCCATTCGGTGGTGGCACCTGCCTGGGTGATACCACGGGCGAACAGAAGGATGAGGAATCCGCCTGCACCGGCGGTGATCAAGCTGCCTGCCGCTGCAGCGAACATGCAGAGCTGGAAAATCGGCTTGCGTCCGAAGCGGTCCATGAACGGCCCCGACAATATAGTCGAGATGGCGCCGACGGCATAGATAATGGCGTACAGATTACCGATGTCATCGTCCGACAGTCCCAGATCCGCCTGGATCAAGGGGTAATTCAAGTTGAACAAGCTGCCATCCATGTTGACCAACAGCCACCCGCCCAGCGACAGCAGAGTCACCTGCCACGCGCGGCGATTCACACCACGTATCAGGAATCCGGGTTTGTCTACAGGAGGGACGCTCTCAGTCGAGTGCGCGGTGGTGATAAGTAGATCCTTGTCCATCTCGGGGCCTTCTTCTGGTGCGGCGTCCCACTGGTTGCCCTGAGGAGCGCGATTGCTGTGTCGCACGACCACCCACTGCGGGTGTGCGCAGATCAGAGTATTTGCAGCGTGAGACTGAAAACACAGTGTGACAGCATGCTATTGGGCCGGCAAAATGTGTTGTCACCATATTGATTTACTAGATGTTTACATATTTCGGTTCGCTTCGGGTAGTGCCTAACGGTGCGGTATGCGCCATCAGCGCTTGGTCCCACCGGCCGACGCTATGTGCTGCCGCGGGCGGGAATTGCCTGCCAGGTTCCAGGGGTACAGGTTCTTCGAACGAGGACCGGGCCCGCACCGCCATAGACGGCAGCGTCGTTCAGCGACGGCAGCGAACTGACGCTGCACGGACGTTCGCTGCTGTTTGTGCGCAATGTCGGTCACCTGATGACTTCCGATGCCATCCTGGGCACTGACGGCAACGAGGTTCCCGAAGGCTTCCTCGACGCCCTCTTCGCCTCGCTCGCGGGTCTGCACTCGCTGACCGAGGGCATTATTTGGTGAGTATCTATAAAAACAGCGTCGTTCTCGGTCGCCATCAAAGTTACGGCTCATTCGTCGCTTGAGGTCAGAGAATGGGGCGGAAGGTTGCCAATGGTCACTTCAGGAACGACGGGCCAAGGGAGTTGTACTTCAGCTTGCGGGAGGAAATCATTGCGCAATACCCGGGATACACGACGGAACAGAAAAGGTGATGGTGGCGGGTGTCGGTGTCACAGGATCCGCCGCCGTTCTGCTTGCTATTTCGACCGCTTGTCCGTCCGAAGCCATCGCGGTCCGTGTTCGTTCAGCACAGTCCGAGGCGCTCGCTGTCCGCGAAGTTCGGTGTCACGAGGGTGTCACAAGTGGGTACATTCGTCCCTGGACGGCATTGGCCGAAGATGAACGAAAAGCGTTGCAATGCAACGAAAAGATGCGTCCATGTGCGTGCGCTTGGATCCACTTCTAGGGACTTAAAATCCGCACAGTGTCGGTTCGAGTCCGACTGGGGGCACTGGAGTCCGTATAGATCCAGATTTCTCGACCGAGACAGTAGTTTTCGCGTGCCGCTTTCTACGTCGTTCTCGGGTGTTCAGGAACGTGCATTGTGATCACGGCGTGGGTTCGAAGCCTCCACTCGGGCACTCTCGCTCCGAGGGTTGGTGGACACTCGACTGCCGCAGCAGTGATTCTCCGCCACTGTTTCTGAAGTGCACGTGGATGCGCCAAGGCTATTGGGGGCGCGATGGCAGGAATACTGCTGCGATGACGGCGCCGACTGCTGTGACTGTTGCTGCGACGTAGGAGCCTGCGGTGAGGCCGTCGAGAAATGCGGTGTTGGCAGCGGTGGTGATTGCGTCCGCTGTGGATGAATCGCCCGCTGCGCGTATCTGTTCGGAGGCGATGACGGCGACGCCTATGGAGTCTTGTACGGCGGATGTGGCGTCGTCGGGCAGGTTCGATGTTGTGTCGGAGGAGGTCAGGCCGGAGGTGTACAGCGAGGCGTAGACGCTGCCGATGACCGCGACGCCGAGGGTGCCGCCCACTTCTCGGGTGGCGTCGTTCATGCCGGAGCCGATGCCTGCTTTCTCTTTCGGGACGGCGCCCATGATGGCTTCGGTCGCCGGTGCCGATGTCAGGCCTAGTCCGAGTCCGAGGGGAATCATCTGACCGGCGATTTCGAGGTAGCTGGTGGCGGTGCTGAGCGTGGAGATCCATGCGAAAGCCGAGGTGAACAGGATCAGGCCGACGGAGACGACGATCTTGTTGCCGATGCGCACTGCCAGGACGGTGCCGAGGACGGAGCCGACAGCGATCGATGCTGCGACGGGTATGAACTTGAGGCCTGTCTCCAATGGACCGTATCCGCGTACGAGTTGGAAGTACTGCGATATGAGGAATATGAAGCCGAACAGTGCGAAGTAGGCGAAGGTGACCGACGCGCTTGCGGCGGTGAATCGCATATTGGCGAATAGGGTGACGTCGATCATCGGGTCGTTGTGATTGCGTTCCCACAACACGAGAGCGACGAAGAACGCGGCTGCGAGGGCGAATCCTGCCAATGAGGCGATACTGGCCCAGCCGTGTTCGGGGGCTTCGATGACGGTGTAGACGAGGGTGCCGACGGCGAGCACGGACAGGACGAGGCCGCCGACGTCGATGCGCGGTGTGCTCGGGTCACGAGAGGTCGTCACGATGACGAGCACTGCGGTGATGGCTCCCAGGGCTGCGACGGCTAGTGCCAGGAAGACGCTGCCCCACCAGTAGTGTTCGAGTAGCCAGCCGCCGAGGATCGGTCCACCTGCGACGCCGACCCCGGTTGTTGCGCCCCAAATTCCGATCGCTTTCGCTTTGGCTGCTCGTTCGGTGAAGACGTTCGAGAGGATGGACAGAGTCGTGGGGTACACGAATGCGGCTCCGAGGCCCATCAGGGCTTGCCAGGCGATCAACTGCGCCGCGCTGTCGGCGAACGAGGCCCCTACTGCTCCGCCGCCGAAGATCGACAGGCCGAGGATGAGGGCGCCTTTGCGGCCGTAGCGGTCACTGAGGCTGCCGAATGCGAGGACGAAAGTCGCGAACAGGAGATTGTAGGCATCGACGATCCATTGGAGCTGTCGGTTGTCGGCGCGCAGTTCGAGTGCCAGAGAGGGGAGCGCGACGTTGATGGCGGTTGTGGCGAGGCTGATGGCCAGCGTCGCCGAGCACAGCACGATCAGTACCGGTAGGCGGGAGGGGGCTCGCAGTTGCAGTGGGGAGGTCACCGCTTGATTATTTCAAGTACAAGGTTCAGAAAGTCAAGTGTAAGCTTCGATCGTGAAGTCCTACGGTGAATTCTGTGCACTCGCTCGCGGTCTCGATGTAGTGGGTGATCGATGGACGATGTTGGTGGTGCGGGAGTTGCTGATCGGGCCGAGCAGATATTCGGACTTGCATCGGTCCCTGCCTGGTATTGCCACGAATCTGCTGGTTCAGCGGCTTCGCAGTTTGGAAGAAGCGGGAGTTGTGGTGTCCACCGAGGAGGCGGCGCCGGTGTCGTCGCGGGTCTACTCGTTGACCGAATGGGGTCGAGGTTTGCAGGCGCCGTTGGTCGAACTCGCCAGGTGGGCGTCGCCGCTCATGTCCGCGGGTGCGGGCGCGGACCACAGCCGCGGTCGGTGGCTTGTGTTCTCGGTCATGGCGCTGTTTCCCAAGCCCGATGCCCTCCCTGCGAAGAAGCGGTTTCCGACGGTCACTGCGCGCATCGACGCGGATGGTGAAAGCGTGCTTGTGACGTCGGACGTGTCGGGAGTGAACGCGACTGTCACCTGTTCTGGTGCGCCCGCTGATGTCACCGTGACCGGAACGTCGGAACAGGTTTTCGCGACGCTGTCGGGTTCGACCGCGCGGCGCTCGCAGGCTGTGGTGTCTGGACCGGAAATCAAAGTCGGACTGCTACGTCAGCTGACGGCGCTCGCTCTGACGGCATAGCCTGCGTCACCGCGTCGCGTCTCGCGCGACGAGTCCGATAGCGTGGCGAGCATGTCGTCGAGCGAGCGGAAGACGTTGTCCTGCATGGACTCGCGCGGTGAGTGCGGGTCGGTCACTCGAGCCTGATCTCGGCGCGTTGTGCCGGACTTCATGACGGTGATGCGTGCGAAGCGAGTTCTACTGCTCGTGGGATCACGTTGTGGCGAAACCCGATTCGGTCGGTGATGGGACGGATGAGTCCGGGTATGCGGGCGGCGAGGGCGTTCGAGCGGGTGGGGACGATCATGTCGGATCGATTCTCGATTCCCGTCACCGCGGCGGCGACGACGGTGTCCAGCGGGATCATCTTGAACAGGCCCGCGCGGTTGCCGCCCCATAATGTGGTGGCGACTGGATCCGTTTGCACGGCGTCCATCATCGGTGTCTGGAAGAACGTCGGGTGAAGGCTTCCGACCCCGACGCCGTGGTGACGCAGTTCGAGCCGAGTCGCGTCGCACAGCGCCCAGACGCCCGCTTTGCTTGCGACGTACGGGCCGTTCAGTGGCGAGTGGACGAAGGCGGCCATCGAGGAGATTGCCAGTAGATATCCGCGCCGCTCGACGACATGGGGCAGCGATGCTTTGAACGTTCGCCAGACTCCACTGAGGTTGACGTCGATGATTCGTTCCCACAGGGCAGGGTCCATCGATTCGAGCGGTTGCACAGCGGCGATGCCCGCGTTGGCGATCACAACATCGATTCGCCCGAAATGTCGGGCCGCCGAGCCGATCGCCGACTGGATGCTGTCGAGGTCGGTGACGTCCACGGCCCACCCCCGGGCAACGGCCGCCGGGCCGAGAGTGCGAGCTTGTAGGGCTGCCGCGTCGCCGTCCAGGTCGAGAAGGGCCAGATTGGCGCCGCGGGAGCGCAGTGTTGTCGCCAGGGCGGAACCGAGTCCGCCGGTCGATCCTGTGATGACGACGGTGCGGCCGGCCAGGTTGTAGTCGATCACGCTCGTGTGCCTTTCATGTCGGTGTCATTCGTTGCGGTGACGGGAACGTGTCGACCCAGGAAGTCGAGCTGGTCGGCGATGTTGCGCTCGAAATCGGCACCGACGTAGATGTCGAAGTGGCCGGCGTCGTAGAGCTTTATCTCCGCGCGCGAAGAGCGTGCGGCGTACCGCTGGGTCGGGATCGGCGGTGCAACGCTGTCGCGCTCGCAGATGGCGTAGAAGATCGGGCACTTCACCTTGCTCGCACTGCGTCCCGGGAAATGGCGGACGATGTCGAGTCCGAATCGAGCTGCGACGTCTCGGCGTACGTCCAGGCCCGGTGGGATCAGCGCAGTGATACCGGCAGCGCTGTCCGGACTGGTCATGAGCGCGGTCGACCCAGGAGGGCCGTAGGTGTCGATCATCACCGGCGGTCGGCCGAACTTGGCTCCGACGGCATCACGCACCGCGCGACCGGTCACTTTCGCGGCGACGGGGAGGGGGATGGCTCGTGCTGCGGCGAGGCCGTCGGTGAACGGGCACTGAGTGATCACTGCCGCGACATCGGGGTTCCGTGCTGCGGTGACGATGACGTGTCCGCCGCCGAAGGAGGTTCCCCACAACACGATGCGGGCGGGGTCGACGGTGTCCAGGGTGCGCGCACGGGCGATTGCAGCGTCCCAATCGCTCAGTTGCATTTCGATGTCGAGAAGTTGACGTGGCTCGCCGGTGCTTTCACCGAAGTGGCGGTAGTCGAAAACGAGGCACAGGTAGCCCATGGCGGTGAACCGTCGAGCGAAGGCGTCGAGTCCCATCTCCTTGATTCCCCCGAGGCCGTGGCCCATCACGATGATCGGACGGCTGCTGCCGCCTTGGTGGGGTTCGTCGGTCGGTGTGTACAACCAGGCGGCGCACTGGCCGTCGCCGGACGGAAATCGGTGGTCGGTGCGTGTCATAGGCACACAATATGTAAGTGGTTCCAAAAATGGAAGTAGTTCCATGAATTGAATGGGCTACAGTTACGCGGTGATGGCCGAAACAGGAACGACGCGCACTCAACGGCGCGCAGCTGCCAACCGCCGGTCGGTGCTGGAGGCCGCACGCGGCATCATCGCTGCTCATGGCGTCGGCGCGCTCACACTCGAGGCGGTAGCCGAGCAGGCGGATGTTGCCGTACAGACCATCTACAACCGTGTCGGGGGCCGTTCGGCGCTACTCACCGCAGTGGCGGAGGAGGCGCTCGACGAAAGTCGCGTCTACATGGACGCTGCGTACGAATCGGAAGGGACGGTCGAGGAACGCCTCCTGCTTGTCGCCGCCGCCTACGCACGGTTCGCGCGAGAACGTCCTCACGAATTCCGGATTCTGGTCGAACCGCCCGATGAATCCGACGCTGTCGAGCGGATCGCAGCGCTCACCCAGGCTCAGAACGCCCGCCTCGCCGGGGTCCTCCGAGAGGGCGCCCGCTCCGGATCGATCAGAGCCGACTTGGATCCGGACGACCTCGCCACCACTCTGTGGGCGGCGTTGAACGGTCTGCTCTCGCTCGCTTGGCGACCGGGAAACCTGGGAGCCGATCCGACGACGATCGACAGGCTCCTCGCCGTCTACCTCATGGCCGTTCGCGACGGGCTACGGGATCACGACCCGAGCTAGAAACTCCCGGCGCACGATCCATTGCGGCGGCTGCGGCGTACGTGCGCGCCCTACCGGTGTCGAGGGCGGGGCAGTAGCGCGAACGCATTTTCGGCGATCGATGTCATCCGGGCGGGGCTGTGGCCATGCGCGCCAACCACATCGAGTCCGCGGACGATGCTGATCAGAAGGTAGGCGAGGTCGTCGGGGTCCGCGTCGGCGTCGATGTCGCCGTGGCGTTGGGCGGCTCGCACACATTCGGATACAGCGGTCACCATCGTCGAGAAGCAGGCGCTGGCAACGCGTTCCAGTTCGGGGTCGGAGCTGCCCAGCTCGAGGGCCATTTTGGCGGCAAAGCACGCCGCCGCTGCTCGGTCGGGCGCGGGCGGAACGTCGGCAGCAAGGGGGACACCGTTGACGGCGCGCAACAGGAATTGATGCAGCCGTTCCAGGGCGCCGTCGTCCGGGCCGGCGAGCGCCTTGGGGACGAAATGCGCCAGCCGAGCGGAGTATCCGGACATGGCGTGGAGCAACACGCCATGCTTGCCGTCGAACGCGGCGTACAAGCTGCCGCGGCCCAGGCCGGTAGCGGCGCTGATGTCGTCGACACTCGTGCCGTTGTAGCCAGTGATGCGGAACTGGCGCTCCGCGGCATTGAGGACGTGTTCTCGGTCGAACGTTCGTGGTCGTGCCATACCTCGAAGGTAGGCCGCGCCCGAGTAATTGACAAATCAGTACAGAACGTCTTACGTTATGGAACATTGAGTACATAACCAATTGCGGGGGCCGGGCCAGGACGTGGCACGGTCCACGCGCTGGCTGACCGCATCGGCCTCTGTACCGATTCGCGACTTCACGTGTTTTCGACCGCCCGATACGCACTCTCAACCGACCGGCCCGCAGATTCGGACCCCTCGACCTCAGGAGCTACTGATGCCCTTACTTGCGAAAACACCCGTCACGGATATGTCGGCGCCCTACCCGCGGCGGTGGTGGGCTCTGCTGGTGCTGTGTCTGAGCCTGCTGATTACCGTCATGGCGAACACGTCGCTGATCGTCGCTGCCCCCGATCTGACCGCAGATCTGGGCCTGAGCAGTAGCGATCTGCAGTGGGTCGTCGATGGGTACACCGTTCCGTACGCAGCGCTCATGCTGGTGCTGGGCTCGATCGGGGACAAATACAGTCGGCGTGGCGCGCTGGTGCTGGGGCTGTCGGTGTTCGCCGGTGGTTCGGTGATCGGCAGCATGGTCGACGAGACCACGATGCTGATCGCAGCCCGGGCGATCATGGGCATCGGAGCCGCCGTCGTGATGCCGGCCACGCTGTCACTGCTGGTTGCGACGTTCCCCCGCGACGAACGAGGCAAGGCCGTCACCGCATGGGCCGCAACATCCGGGGTGGCGGTCGCTGCCGGACCCCTGGTCTCGGGCTGGTTGCTGGAGGACCACGGTTGGGGTTCGACGTTCTTGATCAACGTCCCGATCGCCGTCCTCGCCATCGTTGCAGCGCTCGTCCTGGTTCCGCCGTCGAAGGCCGAGAACATGGGCCGCATCGACTACGTGGGTGGTCTGCTGTCCATCGTCACCCTCGGCTCCTTGATCTACGGCGCCATCGAGGGTCCGCATTCGGGTTGGGGCGCAGGCCCCGTCGCGGCCATCGTCGTGGCCGGTGTCGGTCTGGCCGCGTTCGTTGCCTGGGAACTGCGTCATCCGCACCCGATGCTGAACGTCCGAAAATTCGCGCTGCGGCCGTTCACAGGTTCGATGCTCGCGGTGCTGGTCTTCTTCTTCGGAATGTTCGCGGTGCTCTACTATTCGACGCAATTTCTGCAGTTCGTCCTCGGGTACGACGCTCTGGCTACGGGCGTACGGCTGCTGCCGTTGGGTGCCGCTGTTTTTCTGGGATCCGCGATCACCGGGAAGTTCACCCCTCAGTTGGGGGTCAGGGCAATGGTCGTGGGCGGATTGATCATCGGCACAGCAGGGATGTTCCTGCTCACCAGGGTCGACGAGGGCTCGACGTACATCCACTTCCTCACGCCGTTGCTGATGCTGGGCTTGGCCCTCGGCGTGAGCATCGCGCCGGCGACCGACACGATTATGGGGACTTTCCCCGAATCCGAACTGGGCGTCGCAGGAGGTGCCAACGACACCGCGCTCGAACTGGGCGGGGCGCTGGGCATCGCAGTGCTGGGATCGGTGCTGGGGACCGCATACCGCGACGAACTGACCGACCTGGCGGCAGATCGGCTTCCTGCCGACGCGATGGAGATCGCCAAGGACTCGGTCGGTGGTGGATTGGCGGTCGCAGAGCAGGTCGCACAGAGTTCCGCTGCCGGACCCGAGACCGCCCGAGCAATCGTCGAGGCCGTCCAACAGTCCTTCGCGTACGCCGTCTCCCACACCAGCCTCATCGGTGGAATCGTCATGGCCACCGGAACCGTGCTCGTCCTCGCTGCTCTACCGGGCCGACGGCCCTTCACGCCCACGAGCGTCGGGGCTCGTACCGAGAGCACTGCGACCGCTCGCCCAACCGACTTGACGCCCACCACACCAGACAGAGGGTGACCCTGGATATGTCGAACAACCGAAAGCAGGAAACCATGACCGCTACGACACCGAGTGACAACAGTGATGCCGTTGCCGAGGAAATCGTCGACGTGGTGGTGATCGGCGGTGGCGCCGCGGGGCTCAACGGAGCACTGATCCTCGCTCGTTCCCGGCGCTCGGTCGTCGTGATCGACAGCGGATCCCCGCGCAATGCACCTGCACTGTCGATGCACGGGTTCATCGTCCTGGACGGAATGGCGCCGCAGGAGATTCTCCGCCGGGGCCGAGAGCAGGTGCGCCAGTACGGCGGCCTCGTCGTCCACGGAGAGGTGGTGGTAGCCGAGCCTGCGCTCCCGTCCGCGGACGGGGACCTGCGTTTCACTGTGACTCTCACCGACGGTCGAACCATCACTGCTCGCCGCATTCTGATCGCCACCGGACTCACCGACGTGTTGCCGGAATTGCCCGGGCTGGCCGAACACTGGGGCGACAGTGTGCTGCATTGTCCGTACTGCCACGGCTGGGAGGTGCGCGACTTGCCCATCGGCATCCTCGCCACCGGCCCGGTATCGATCGTTCACACGTTCCTGTTCCGCCAGCTGACCGAGGACCTGATTTATTTCACCCAGGGCACCGACCTCGACGACGAAGACCGTAATCGTTTCGCAGCCCGCGGTGTTCGCATCGTCGACACTCCTGTCACCGAGATCGTCGACGACGACAACGGTGCGCTCGCCGGGCTGCGACTGGCCGACGGACAGATCGTGGCCCGGAGTGTGGTGGCCGTACTCGCACAACTTCGAGCCCGCACCCAGGGACTGGATGGTCTGGGCCTGCCGATGCATGAACCGCCGAACATAGGTCTCGGTTTCGCCTCCGGCATCGCCGGCGTTACCGAAGTGCCGGGTGTGTGGGTGGCCGGGAACGCCACCGACCTGACTGCCCAGGTCGGCCCCTCGGCAGCGGCCGGTGCACTGGCCGGCGCGGACATCAACAGAATGTTGGCCATCGCCGACACCGATGCTGCCCTGCACGAGAAACGCCGGGAAGCTTGACGACTCGCACGCTGTCTACAGCTACTCACGGCACAGTTCGACGCAGTTGAGCCGGGATTCGCGTGAACTCCAGCCGAGGTTGAGTTGGCTCGGGCGGGGTATGTGTCGGCATGGACGATTCCCCCGATACACATGCGGACGGTGATTCCGGGGCCGATCAATCCACCCCGGTGTTCCAGCCGCCTCGACTCCGAACCAAGGACGATCGTGCCGCAACGCGGCTGGAGCTGTTCTTCGATCTCGCTTATGTGCTGGTTGTCCATCAGCTCGCGATCGGCTTGAAGGACGATCTGGGATGGCACGGGGTAGCGGTGTTCACCGGACTGTTCGCGGTCACGTGGTGGTCGTGGGTGACAACTACGTTGTATGCCAACCGATTCGACACGAACGACGTTCTCTATCGGGTACTCAAACTCGCCGCGACGTTCGCGGTCGCGGTGATGGCGGCGAGTGCGACGACGGCCGTCGGTGGTAGCGGCACTGTCGCGTTCGGCATCGGATACATCGCGACCCGAGTGCTTCTCGCCGGGCTCTACTTCCGTGCGTGGCGCCATATCGCCGACGTACGGACCACCATCGATCTCTATCTCGCGGCGACGGTCATCAGCATCGTGCTCTGGACGATTTCGCTGTTCGTCCCGTCGCCGCTCACCTACGTCCTGTGGGCCGTGGGCATCGCCGTCGAGGCGGCGGCTCCGTTCGCGGCGACTCGGTGGGGTCAAAATGTGCCGCTACATCTAGATCACCTTCCGGAACGCTTCGGACTCTTCGTCATTCTCGTCCTGGGTGAATCGGTGTCGGCCGTCGTGCTCGGCATGCGCGACACTTCGTGGGCCTGGTCGTCTTTGTCGGTGGCAGCGTTGGGGTTCACCATTGCGGCTGCCGTGTGGTGGATGTACTTCGACATCGCCGGTGCGGAAGCCAAGTTCGAAATCCAGGACGACGATCGGGCGGTGGAAAGCGGCCGCGCCGACGGGTATGTCTACGGGCACCTTCCCGTCGTTCTGGGGGTCGCTCTGCTCGGTGTGGGGATTCAGCAGTATGTCCTGCATCCCGTCGGAGAACTCACCGACGCGGGCCGCTGGATACTGTGCGGCGGAGTCGTCCTGTTCATCGTCGGGATCTGTTCCATCCTCGGGTGGAGCTCGGGTGATTGGAAGACTGTGATGCCGTGGCCGGGGCTGGCGATCCCTGCCGTCCTGGCGGTGGGTGCCGTGGACAACGCACTCCCGTTCGCATCGGCCGTCGTGCTGGCTGTCGGTGCCATCGTTGCCGTCGTCACGGGGATCGTCCGGCGTCAGCGAAGTCCGATCGAAACAACGGAAACCTGACGCGCCAGTGCCGACGCGGGACGTCCACTCGATGGTGACGATCGTCTCTGACCGGAATGCGCGACTGGCCATCGACGGTTAGCCGATGTAAGTATCGTCCCGGTTTGGAAAGAGTGGAATCCGTGAAGTTGTTTTCTCCGTTGACGCTAGGTGCCCTCGATCTCGAGAACAGGCTTGTGATGGCTCCGCTCACGCGGGTGCGGTCCGGGCGCGACGGGGTCCCCGGCCCGCTGGTGGTCGAGCACTACCGTCAGCGTTCCTCGCTCGGTCTCATCGTCACCGAAGGTACGTATCCGTCGCACGCGGGTCAGGGATTTCCAGGTCAACCAGGTCTCGTGACTCCCGAGCAGATCGAGGGTTGGAAAAATGTCGCCGACGCAGTGCACGCCGAGGGTGGTCTGATCGTCGCTCAGGTGATGCACGCAGGCCGTGTCACCCACGAGGCGACGACGGGCGGTTACGAGGTCGTCGCTCCGAGCGCGATAGCAATCGACGGTGAGACGCGTACCTACGACGGGAAGAAGCCCTATCCAGTGCCTCGTGCGCTGACAACCGATGAACTTCCTTCGGTGATCGAGGAATTCGTCCAAGGAGCCAAGAACGCGATCGCTGCAGGATTGGACGGCGTCGAGATTCACTCCGCCAACGGTTACCTGCTGCACGAGTTTCTTTCGCCTGCATCGAATCAGCGTGACGATGCCTACGGCGGCACACCCGAGAAGCGCGCAAGGTTCGTCGTGGAGGTCGCGCACGCGGTGGCCGACGCCATCGGAGCCGACCGCGTCGGAATCCGAATCTCACCCGAGCACAACATCCAGGATGCGCTCGAGACCGACCGCGACGACGTACACGCGACCTACACCGCCCTGGTGAACGGGCTCGCCCCGCTGGGTCTGGCGTTCCTGAGCGTGCTGCACAAGGATCCGTCGGGTGATCTCGTTCAGGATCTACGCCGCGCCTTCGGCGGCCCGGTTCTGGTCAACAGTGGATTCGGCGAAATCACCAGCAGGGACGAAGCTCTGTCCCTGGTCGACGACGGATTCGGCGACGCCGTCGTGGTCGGCCGTCCCGCCATCGCGAACCCGGATCTGGCCCGCCGATGGAAGGAAGACCTTCCACTGAACACTCCGGACCAGAGCACCTTCTACTCGGACGGTGCGGAGGGCTACACGGACTACCCGGCACTACAGCACTGAGGGTGACTGGGTCGGCGATTTCGTAGAACAACGAGCTCTCGTCGATCAATTATCTACGTACGCGGCGAGCAGGGTGTCGGCAGCACGGCACAAATTCGCCAAGTCATTTGTGCTAGAACACGTGTGCGAACCCTGATGGGCTCGTTACAACGAATCACGCCACGACCTTGTCCGAGATACGCATGATCACCGGTCGGGATCGGTCTACTGGAAATGCTCCGGGGCCCGTCCCGACCGTTGTTGCGTTGTACTCGGAGAGCGCTGACCGGAATGTGTCCACTCCGGTACCTGCGCGTTGGAGAGGACCCTGTCGCTGCTGCGTTCGACAATCGTGTTGCGGAGCAGAAGGCCGCGGTTATACCACGGCAGATGCCGTCGATCCGAACCGACCACTTAACGGAACGATCACCGCGGTGTAGCCGGCGGTGCACTCGACCAGCAACTTTCTGGAATGCACCCCAAACCGTGGCAGACAGCAGATCAATTTCCCCTTCTGCGGCCGAACCGTGTGCTCGAGTTCTAATGACCCTTGACAGCATGTGTGACGTGCTTCATAGTCTAGCTACTAGACCGGTCAAATAGATGGGTCTAACCAACTCGTCCGAAAGAGGGAAAACGTGATTTCGTCTCGTCGCGTAGCAGTCACACTGATTGCATCGGCAGTGATGCTGTCTGCTTGCAGCAGCACGGGCGGTGCACCCGAGTCCTCGGACTCCGGATCCAACGCCGGCACGGCGGACACTCCCCGCGCAACGGTTGCCATGATCACCCATGCTCCTCCCGGTGACACCTTCTGGGATCTGATCAGGAAGGGTGCCGAGGCGGCGGCGGCCAAAGACAACATCGAGCTCCAGTACACGGGAGACGTCGATGCACCCAATCAGGCCAATCTCGTCCAGAATGCCATCGACTCCGGTGTCGACGGCATGGCTGTGACGCTGGCCAAACCCGACGCGATGAAGCCGAACGTCGAAACTGCAGTTGCAGAGGGTATTCCGGTCGTAGCGTTCAACTCCGGTTACGACAACTGGCAGGACTTCGGTCTCCAGGGATACTTCGGCCAGGACGAGCGCATTGCCGGCATCGCCGCGGGGGAGCGGATGAAGGCGGACGGCGCCACCAACGCGATCTGTGTGATTCAGGAGCAGGGCGCAGTTCAGCTCGAGGCTCGGTGTGCCGGTATCGCGGAGGGCTTCGGTGGCAGGATCGAGAACCTGAACGTGAACGGCCAAGACCTGCCGTCGGTGCAGTCGACGATTCAGGCCAAGCTGCAGCAGGATCCGAGCATCGATTCGATCATCACCCTCGGCGCACCTATTGCCCTGACTGCAGTGGAGTCCGTGTCGGCCAGCGGTTCGAACGCAACGATCTCGACATTCGACACCAATGCTGCGCTGGTCGACGCCATCAAATCCGGTGACGTCGCGTGGGCCATCGACCAGCAGCCCTACCTGCAGGGTTACCTCGCAGTCGACTCGCTGTGGCTGTACTTGAACAACAAGAACACCATCGGCGGAGGCCAGGCTGTCTTGACAGGACCGTCGTTCATCGACAACTCCAACATCGACGCGATCGCAGATCTAGCGGCCGCGGGCACCCGGTAGTACTCAGGCCGTGGGGCGCCGCACCTCGACCGGGGAGAGAATGATGAGCACCAGTGTGGTGGGGCCGCAACTGCGACTGCATCCCTCCCGTGCGGTGCCCCTGTACTACAGCCTCGCTCTCGCCATCGAAGAAGCAATCCACGAGCGGCGTATCGGAATCGACGACACGCTCGAAACAGTGGCTGTTCTTCATGATCGGTTGAACATGGCTCCTGGAACGGTTCGTCGTGCATTCCGGCATCTCGAACAACGCGGCATCGTCGAACGCAATTCACGTTCGACATTCAAGGTCGTAGCGCCACCCACATCAGGCTCCTTGGGAGCCACCACTTGCAAGGATTTGTCATGAGCACACAGGCCGATTTGGATCTGTCGAAGCATACTGTTGTCACCGATGAGCGGGTGAAGAAGCAGAAGCCGTTGCAGCGGTTGCTGGTTCGTCCGGAGATCGGGGCGTTGTTCGGCGCGATCGTGATCTTCGTTTTCTTTTGTGTCGTCGCTCCACCGTTCCGGTCTCCGGAAGCTCTCGCCACCGTTCTTTATGCCTCGTCGACGATCGGGATCATGGCGATCGGCGTGTCGTTGTTGATGATCGGTGGGGAGTTCGACCTTTCCACCGGTGTCGCGGTGACGTTCTCCTCGATCATGGCCTCGATGATCGCCTACAACCTGCACCTGAACGTCTGGCTGGGATCGTTGCTGGCGCTCGTCCTCGCCCTCGGGGTCGGATTCCTCAACGGCTATCTGGTGATGAAGACGAAGATTCCTTCGTTCCTGATCACCCTGTCGAGCTTTCTGATGTTGACCGGTATCAACCTCGCGGTCACCAAGCTCGTCACCGGGCAGGTCGCGACCCCGTCGATCTCGGACATGGCCGGTTTCGACTCGGCGAAGAAGGTCTTCGCCTCGTCCTTCCAGATCGGGGACATCTCGATTCGCATCACCGTGATCTGGTGGCTGCTGTTCACCGCCATCTCCACCTACGTGCTGATGAAGACCCGGATCGGCAACTGGATCTTCGCCGTCGGCGGCAACCAGGACTCGGCTCGCGCCATCGGTGTTCCGGTGACGAAGGTCAAGATCGGGCTGTTCATGTTCGTCGGATTCTGCGCCTGGTTCGTCGGCATGCACCTGCTGTTCGCGTTCAACACCGTCCAGTCCGGTCAGGGCGTGGGCAACGAATTTCTCTACATCATCGCCGCCGTCATCGGTGGCTGCCTGTTGACCGGTGGTTTCGGTACGACCATCGGCGCGATGATCGGCGCGTTCATCTTCGGCATGGCCAACCAGGGCATCGTCTACGCCGGATGGAACCCGGACTGGTTCAAGTTCTTCCTCGGCGCGATGCTGCTGTTCGCGGTCATCGCGAACAACTCCTTCCGCAACTACGCAGCAAAAAGGTGACCGGTCATGACCACACACGCACAAACCCCGATCGAGAACGCCCCCTCGGGCGGCAAGACACCGCTCATCGAGCTCAAAGGCGTCGGTAAGTCCTACGGCAACATCATCGCCCTCAAAGACATCAACCTGCGCGTCGGCGCCGGCGAGGTCACCGGTGTGCTCGGTGACAACGGCGCCGGCAAGTCCACCTTGATCAAGATCATGGCCGGTTTGCATCAGCAGAGCGAAGGTGAACTGCTCGTCGACGGTGTCGACACCACGTTCAGTTCCCCGAAGGACGCACTGGGCAAGGGCATCGCGACGGTCTACCAGGACCTCGCGGTGGTGTCCTTGATGCCGGTGTGGCGTAACTTCTTCCTCGGCCAGGAACTACGCAAAGGCCCGTTCCGGACACTCGATGCCACCGCGATGCGTGCGACGACCATCGAAGAGCTGCACAAGATGGGTATCGATCTGCCCGACGTGGACGCACCCATCGGATCGCTGTCCGGCGGCCAGCGTCAGTGTGTGGCGATCGCCCGAGCTATCTTCTTCGGCGCACGCGTACTCATCCTCGACGAGCCGACCGCGGCGTTGGGCGTCAAGCAGTCCGGCATGGTTCTGCGATACATCTCCGCTGCCAAGGAACAAGGCTTCGGGGTTGTGTTCATCACCCACAATCCGCATCACGCGTACATGGTCGGGGATCACTTCGTGCTCCTCAACCGTGGACGCCAGAAACTCGACTGCACCTACGACGAGATCAGCCTCGACGATCTCACCAAGGAAATGGCAGGCGGCGACGAACTCGAAACCCTCACCCACGAACTACGCAGGTAGCTCGTGTCGATCGCCAGCGACCTGGCACGCCTGTACCAGGATGTGGCGCTGTCGTACTGGTCTTCTGCATGTCGAGTCGTAAGACTTTGACGGGCGCCCGGGCGGCCGCCTGCCGGTGGTCACGCTGTAGGTGCCGAGAACATGCCGATTTCGTGGTGTGGAAGACCGAAAGTTTGCTTGACTGTCGTCAAGCGACCGGGATCGGATTCCAGCAGTCGGATCTCGGTAGCATCGGACGGGAGAGCACTGATGAAAAACGTCGTCACCGAGCACTTCGATCTGGAAGGAGTGCCCGAGTCGGAGCGGGAAGAGCGTTGGGCAGAAGTTCTTTCCTCGACTCATGTCGATCTGGCAGTTCGGGTGTCGCCCGACCGCCCTCGCAGGCCATTTCGGGCGACCGTACGGAAGTTGTGGATCGATGACCTCGCACTCGTGGATGCTGAATGCGATCCATGTAGCGGATCCCGTGGATCGTCGAGGATAAAGGACGCTGACAACGAATACGTAGTCATCTTGATCAACAGAGGTGGTCGTGAGTCGGTGGCACAGGACGATGCCGAGACCGAAATGCGTCCAGGGGACGCTATCGTCTGGGATAGCAACCGGCCAGTTCGTTTTCGGGTATGGGAGCCTATTTCGAAGCGAAGCCTCTTCGTCCCACGCACGGCGCTGGAAGAGGTCGGGACGAGGGGATTGGGAATCGCCGGAGCAGTTCTGGACGGTGCCCTCCCCGCTACCGAACTCCTGACCGGGTATCTCGACCTCCTAGCCCGCACTGTCGACAGATTGTCTCCACCGGCGGTGGCCGCGGCCCGCAATGCCACCCTCGATCTTGTCAGCGCCGCACTTCAGCCGAGAATGGCCGGAGAAGCATCCAGCACGAGCCGACCAGCGTTGCGAGCGCTGGTCGGCCAATGGATCGAGAAGAACCTCGAGCACGTTGATCTCACACCCTCGTCCATTGCTGCAGCCCACAACTTGTCGATTCGGTCCGTGCATCGCGTCTTCGAAGAAAGCGGCGAGACCGTCGGAGCGTTTGTTCGATCCAGGAAACTGGCACGGGCTCGCGCCGAACTGATGTCCACGAACGATCCGATTTCAGCTATCGCACGGCGGTGGGGCTTCTGCGATCCCAGCCACTTCGCGCGAGTGTTCCGTGAGCACTATGGAGTCACCCCCACTCTGTATCGCGCCGAACCGGCGGCTCAGCAGGCGGTGAGCTAGCGGTCGACCCTCGACGGCCCGCCAGGAGGCTGTGGGCCGTCGAGGGAGTGCGATCGGCCAGGGGTCACCGACGACTGACTTTCAAGCCGGTTGGTCCGTGATCAGGAGCTGAAGAGTCCGGACGTCATGCCACCGTCGACCGAGATTATAGCGCCGTGCACGTACGACGACTCCTCCGATGCGAGGTAGACAACAGCTTTCGCGACATCGTTCGGTTTGCCGCGATCTGCCCAGGGATAGGCGCCGTCGTATGCCTTTTCGAGCTCCGGATTGTCGAGCCAATCGCGGACCATTCCCGTTTCTATCAGGCCGGGGCAGATTGCGTTCACCGCGATCCGGGACGTTCCGAAATCCAACGCAAGCTGGCGAGTGAGGTTGACGACCGCGCCCTTGGATGCGCAGTAAGCAGGTTCGGCGGGGAGCCCTGTGATCCCTCCTGCCGACGCGACGTTGATGACCTTCCCGCGCACACCGCCAGGCAACGGCTCTTGCTTCACCATTTGGGTAATCGCGTATTTACACCCAAGCCAAACGCCTTTGGCGTTCACTGCCATCGTCGAATCGAACTGTTCTTCGGTCTCGTCGATTATCGTGTGCAATTCTGTGAAGGTGCCGGCGTTGTTCACGAAGATGTCCAGCCGGCCGAATTCCGACACAGCTGCGTTGACCAGACCCTCGACTTGATCCGCATGCACGACGTCACACGTGTAGAACGAGGCTGTACCGCCGGACGAACGGATGAGGTCGTCGGTGTCGACCTCGATGTCGACCTCATAACCGCCTGGGCGGGCCGATTTGGATCGATCGCTACATACGACCGTAGCGCCCTCGCCTGCCATGGCCAGCGCTATTGCCCGTCCGTTGCCCGAACTGGATCCGGTCACAACGGCGACCAGGCCTGCTAAACGTGAAGACATACTTCTCCTTGGGTTGTGTCCAGCACCGGTATGCCGATCGCTTGTCTGGACGAATTGCACTCCAGCGCTGAACAATCGATGTGTGTGTCGGGTTCAGGAAAGGTGTTCGACGAACCAGTCACGTGCGGCGAACGCGGTGGTGTCGAATCCAGGTCCTGTGTAGGCGTCGAAGTGGCCGCCCGATACGAGCGTCAGCTTCTTCGGCGCCGAGGCCTTCTCGTACGCCTCGGTCGCGAGTTGCCCACTTGCCAGTCGGTCCAGAGGTGCCACGATCATCAGCAGTGGGGTTGGTGAGATCATCGGGATATACAGTGCTGGTTCGTATCCACGGAAATACTCCATCGATGTCAGCGTGATCTCGTTGCGCCACGCGGAGGCTCGCAAGTCGGCTGTTCCCTGGAACCATTCGTACGAATCAGGGGTGGGAAGTGCCGACATGGCCGTCGGATCTTTGTCGACGACAGGGATCAGGGTCGCCTCGGCGCCATCGAAGCGGGCCCGCCGCTCGGCGTCGAAAGCAGTCTCCATCGAAGACCAGTTGTCGATTCGTACCAGATGGCGAAAAGTCTCGGAGCCCGAGATCGCCGGAACTTGCGCTACGACAGCGCGAACGCGACGGTCGATCGCGGAGACCACCATCGCGTGAGCTCCTCCGTAGCTCGATCCCCAGATGCCGACGCGGTCAGGGTCGACCTCGTCTCGCGATTGCGCATACGTGATGGCATGTTGGGCTCCCCGAATCTGTTGCCAGGGATCGACCTCCTGCCGCGGGGTGCCCGCAACGGCGTCGCTAGCTCCGAATCCAGGGTGGTCGTAAACAAGCGCGTTGAGCCCGGCGAGTTGAAATACTTCAGCGTATTTGTCGAGCCACATCTCTTTTACGGCAGCAAACCCATGCTGCAAAACCACGCACGGGCCTTCACCGGTACCGGCGGCTGGATAGAACCAGCCTCTCAGGGTCGTCCCCTGCGCTGTGAATTCGATGTCTTCACGATCCACGTGATCCTCCTCGGCCTGAAAGTATCTGACTCCCAGATCTTCTAGGGAATCAGTCGCCGAAGGCCTGTGTCACAGCGCCAACTACTGGCACCGGAATGCCAGTGTTCGTGATCGGTTTTGCGGACCATCTGAATGACCACGGATCTGCAGAAATGTAGCGCCTATTCGTCGGCGGCCCATCGTCCGAGCGCAACGATCGCCTCGCGGAGTGCATGTCCGCGGTCGGTGAGAGCGTACGCACGTGTGTTGTGGCGCAGGGGTAGTCGAGTCAGTACTCCGGCTGTTTCGAGTTCGCGTAGGCGGGTTGCGAGCATGTTCGTGGGCGCCCCGAGTTCGCGTTGGAGATCGCCGTAGCGCTGAGGCCCGTCGAGCAATCGCTCCACGATCAGCAGCGCCCACCGTGCTCCGACGACGTCGAGGGCTGCGGCGAGGTCGCTCACGCAGGGGTGTCTATGTCCGGCTTCATCCAGAACGGTGAGTAATGATAGCCGTCCGGGTCGTCGAACTGGCGCTGGTACATGAAGGGATAGTCGTCGGTGTCACCGATCCGTCCACCCGCTCCAGCAGCTTTCTCCACGAGTTCGTCGACCGCCTCGCGGCTGCCGAGGTCGAACGAGACCGTGACTTTGGAAGGAGTGCTGGGCCCTCCGATCAACTCTTCGGTTCCACCGACGCTCGCGTACATCTCGCGGCTGCCGAGCATGACGTATTGGTCGGGTGCGATCGCGAAGCACGAGACGTTGTGGTCGGACATCTCTGCGTTGAGAGTCCAGCCAAGGGCGGTGTAGAAGGTGGTGGCGCGCTCGACATCGTCGACGGGGCATGTGATGAACAGGCTCATACGAGTAACGCTTGCAAAATGCAAGTGCCCTGTCAAGGTGCTCTGTCAAGGTGCTCTGTCGATATCTACTTGTTTCCGTTGTCAGGTCCGACGCGTAGTCCCGTCAGCACCATTTCGGTGACACGCCTGCCTTGGTCGCGACCATCTGCGGTGGGACCGACCCGCCACAGGAACCCCATCAAGAGCAGAACGTCTGCTGGATCGAGGTCTGGCCGAAATTCGCCCGAGGACGCGCAGGCGTCGAGCAGAAGTCGAACGGCATCGACCACCGGAGCATAGGTCTCGTCGATCGCATTCTGAATGGCGGCGCTGTGAAGAGCCTCTCCGAGGCCATGTTTGACGCGTATGTAGTCGGCCAGTGTGTCGAACCAGTACTTGAACGCATCGATCGGAGCGTGCTCGACGAGCATGGCGTCGACGGAATCCACGAGGCGTCGAATGTCGTGTCGATACACGGCCAGGATCAGATCCTCGCGGGTGGGGAAGTGCCGGTAGAGCGTGCCGGCGCCGACTCCGGCCTTCTTGCCGATTTCGTTCATCGAGACTGTCGGAGACTCGGAGAGCAGCGCGTGCGCGACCTCGAGGATGGCGACACGGTTTCGCGCGGCGTCTCTGCGCCGCGCTTGCTTGGCGGGGCCTGCTGCGGTCACGTCGTCCATGGATCTGCCTCCCAGCTCTTGCGAAGCGGAGAACTCTCCGCTAACTTCATGTCAAGCGGAGAACTCTCCGCTACAGTCAAACTAGCAGGAGCAAGCCATGCAGTACGTCAAACTCGGTCGGACAGGACTCGAGGTCTCGAAATTGGCGATCGGCGCCATGACCTACGGCGAACCTCATCGAGGTCATCCGGTCTGGTCGCTCGACGAGGAAGCTGCGCGACCGCTCATTCGGCATGCGGTCGAAGTGGGAATCAACTTCTTCGACACGGCGAACATGTACTCCCAGGGGTCCAGCGAAGAAATCCTCGGTCGGGCGCTTCGGGACTTCGCCGACCGCGACGACGTGGTGATCGCAACCAAACTTCGCCATCCCATGCGATCCGGCCCGAATGGCAAGGGGCTGTCGCGCAAAGCCATCTTCGCCGAGGTCGATCATTCCCTGACGCGCCTCGGCGTGGACTATATCGACCTCTACCAGATACATCGAAACGACCATTCGACGCCTCTGGAAGAAACCCTGGAGGCTCTGCATGATCTCGTCAAAAGCGGGAAGGTCAGATATCTCGGGGCGTCGTCGATGCCGGCCTGGGAGTTCTCCAAAGCCTTGCACATGCAGCGTGCGCACGGCTGGGCGCGCTTCGTGTCGATGCAGGACCACTACAACCTCATTGCGCGAGAAGAGGAGCGGGAGATGATCCCACTGTGCCTCGACGAGGGCGTCGGGACGATCGTGTGGAGCCCGCTGGCGCGAGGTCGGCTCGCACGGCCGTTCGACGATGCCAAGGCCACGGCTCGCGCCGAGAGCGACGGATTCGCGGATGTTCTGTACTCGGAGACGACGTCGAACTCGGACCGGGCGACCATCGATGCCGTCGGTGTTCTTGCCGACCGCCAGAGCGTTTCGCGGGCCCAGATAGCCCTCTCGTGGCTCCATCACCAACCGGTGGTCACCGCTCCGATCGTCGGAGCGAGCAGGATCGAGCAGATCGACGACGCGGTCGCCTCACTGGATATAGAACTTACCGGGGACGACATTGCCCGTCTACAAGCGCATTACACTCCCCGTCACGATTTCCAGGGCGTGTCCGACGACGCTGAGATGCAAGCGATCATGGATCGCCTCCCTCAATTCGCCACTGCTCGATAGGTCGGCCGCGGGACGCTTGCGGTCCCCGGCATCGATGCATTCTGCGGCGCCGCTCGCAGATGGTATGTGCCACAGGTGCATCGAGGGTTCGATTGCGTCGGGTGCGGTGACGACCGATGTTCGGAGCCGACGACGCAGTGGTCGGTTCAGGTAGCGCTCAGCGAGGACATCATGGTGTGGTGTACCTCGTCGAGGTGTTTCTCCATCAGCGAGTAGGCGAGATCGGCGTCCGATGCGCGCATTGCGCCGAGTATTGCTTCGTGGGCGTCGATTTCCTCGTCCGACCAGATGTGGCTTTCGATGTTGGGCATCAGATGGTGCAATCTTCTGACTTCGTCCAGCAGTCCGTGGAGGATCAATTCTGCCCGGCGGTTTCTCGCCATATCGGCTATCTCGAGGTGGAAGCGACGTGCGGCCGTCAGTGACTCCTCCAGGTTACGTTCCGTCCGCTGGGTGTCGAGAAGCTGCGCAAGTCCGTCCAACTCTCGGGTGCCGGCGTTGCGAGTGGCGTCGGCTGCGAGGCGGGGCTCGATCATCGACCGCAAACTGAAAATTTCCCTCGTATCACCGAGTTTGACGGCTCGAACGAGATAGCCCTTTCGCGGCAACACGGTAACGAGCCCATCGCGGACGAGTAGACGAAGTGCCTCGCGTATCGGAGTCTTCGAGACTCCGTACGACTCGGCGAGTTCGGTCTCTATGAGCAGGGTGTCCGGCGCACGGGTGGCCAACAGGATCTCTTCTTTCAGGTGCAGGTACACCTGGTCTGTCAGCGACGTGGCCCGTGCCGACGCCTGCAGACGTGGTCCTGGCAGCACTTTTGGGTTGCCCATGTCCCTCCTTCGATGGCGTGACCATATCAGTCACTGGCTGCGAACCGGCCGTCGTCAGCCGTGGTGTGAAGCATCTCAACCGCGCTGAAAAGTGATCTTGCCCTCATCATATATCGCTGATATCTTACAGATATTGCTCATGAGGCGGTCGGCTCAGATGCGCGGACCGCAGGGCGTCGAAGGCCTCGAGCTGGGGTTGGGTTCATCAGGGCTCCTCGAAGGGCAGTGATGGTTCCGCCCGCTTGCCGGCTGCTCGTCGTCCACATGTCGGCCGAGAGAAAGAGGTGCGCAGGAGATGCAAACCGCGATAGTCACGGGTTCCTCGAGCGGTATCGGCGCGGAGATCGCGACCAGGCTTCACGGTGACGACTGGAATGTGGTGCTGAACGGCTTCGAGTCGACCGACGCGGGCAGTGCGCTCGCAGCCAACCTTCCCGGTTCGATCTACCACGACGCCGATTTGAGCGATTTTGCCCAGGCGGCCGGGTTGATCGATGTCGCGGAGGCGCAGTTCGGTTCGATAGACCTTGTCGTCAACAATGCAGGCATAGCGGTGCCGGTCGCGCACGACGATCTCGACAGCGTGACCGACGAACTCTGGCAGCGCCTGAACGTCAACCTGACGGGTGTGTGGAATGTTTGCAAGGCTGCTATTCCGCACCTTCAACGATCATCCGGTCAGATAGTGAACAACGCATCGTTGGCAGGTGTCGAACCGATGGGCAGTTCCATCCCTTACGCCGTCAGCAAGGCTGGGGTAGTCCATCTCACCAAGTTGCTCGCAAAGGCGTTCGGGCCGGCAGTTCGCGTGAACGCAGTCGCCCCTGGCTACATCGACACACCCCTCACCCACGACTGGGAGGACCTTCGCAAATACGTGGTGGAGCAGTCGCCGGCTGGGAGATTGGGGCAGCCGAGTGATGTTGCAGACGCGGTAATCGGCTTGTTGAAGATGAGTTATGTAACGGGAGCGATTATTCCTGTGGCCGGCGGCCTTCAGCTGTTGTAAGGCCTCGGCGGGGCAACGAATTTCGATCTACGCGAAAGAAAACTCTCTTTTCTCGAACCACGGAGACAAGCTCGATGAAAACAAGTCCGAATCTATCCTTGCTGTGGCAGGAACTGCCCTTCGCTGAGCGTTTTCACGCGGCGCGAGACCGTGGATTCGAGGCAATCGAGTTCTGGCCGTGGGAAGATCACGCCGTAGTCGCGACTAAAGTAGAGGAACTCGGACTGCATGTTTCGATCCTCAATGTCGATCCTGGGCCGGCGGGTGCTCACGGCCAGTTAGCAAATCCTGACGCGACAGAATGGTGGCAGAACAAACTGGACACAGCTGTCGAGTTTGCTCGCAGGGTCGGCTGTACCACCATAAATACGCTTGTCGGTAATCGTCTCGCGGCCTATTCCCAAGCCCGACAGCTCGAAACTGCAGCACGCAATCTCGCCGAAGCTGCCGAGCGTATCGACGGGTCGGGTGTCGATATGGTGATCGAACCCCTCAGTGAAGATCGGCCGACTTATCTCACGAGAACGGTCAGGGATGCGCGAACACTCATGCAGGCTGCGGGCAGTCCGGAATCTCTCCATCTCCTCTTCGACTTCTACCATTTGGCGCAGACGGAGGAGGATTCGATCGAGCGAGTCTTCGTCGACGCGCAGTCGATGACCAAACATGTCCAACTTGCCGACTTTCCAGGAAGGCACGAACCCGGTAGCGGCACGATTGCTTGGAGCGAGTGCCGCCGAGCGATCGACAATTCTACTTATACGGGCTGGATCGGTCTCGAATTCAGTCCCTCCACGACCACCGAGGATGCGCTCGATCGTTTCGATCAAGCGTGGAAATCCTGACCCTTACGCAATCCGAGAACAGGAGCACATCGTGTCCGACACTTCATCGAGCGAGCTTGCCGGCGATAGATCCCGAGCGGCGCTGGCGCACGGTTCCACCGAGAACACCGAGTTGGTCCGCGCGGCCCGCGCAAGTTTGATCGGCACAACAGTCGAGTGGTACGACTTCTTCATTTATGCGTCAGCCGCAGGGTTGGTCTTCGGCGACCTGTTCTTCAGCGGGTTGAGTTCATCGACAGCAGTGCTCGCGTCTCTCGCGACGATCGGCGTGAGCTTCCTTGCACGGCCGCTCGGTGGCATCGCCGCCGGACACCTCGGAGATCGCGTGGGGCGCAAGGCGATGCTGGTCATCACCCTGTTGCTGATGGGCGTTTCCACGATCGGCGTCGGCTTGCTGCCGACGTACGCAAGCATCGGTATAACCGCCCCGATTCTACTAGTCGTCCTGCGATTGCTTCAGGGGCTGTCCGCAGGCGGAGAATGGGGCGGAGCGGCACTGATGGCCGTGGAGCATGCGCCTGCGGGAAAACGGGGTTACTACGGATCCGCACCGCAGTTGGGAACTCCCTTGGGCCTGGTGCTTGCTACCGGAGTGTTCCTGATCATCTCGGCCTTCACCACCGATGAACAGTTCGAGGACTGGGGCTGGCGTATTCCTTTCCTTCTCAGCTCGGTATTGATCGTCATCGGGTTCTACGTCCGGTCACGTGTATCGGAAAGCCCGGTCTTCGCCGAGATGAAGAAGCGTAAGAGCGATACGAAAGCACCTCTTTCGGTCTTGCTTCGCACGCACCGACGTGAACTCGTCATCGGAGTCGGCCTCTTCATTGCTTGCAACATGAACGGGTACATTCTGATCGGCTTCATCAACTCCTACGGAACCAAGACGCTCGGTCTCGCGAGTACGACCATGCTGTCCATCGGCATCGTGGGTGCCGTCGTGTGGGGAATTTCCACCGTGGTCGGCGCCAAGTTCTCCGACAGGGTCGGTCGACGCAAGACCTACATCGTCGGAGCCATAGCGCTCGGAGTGTGGTCGTTTCCGTTCTTCTTCCTCCTCGACACTGCGAACGTCGGACTCATGATCCTGGCCGTCGCCGGTCTGTCGGTGGGCCTGGGATTGACGTATGCGCCCCAGGCAGCCGCCTACGCGGAGATGTTTCCAGTCGCCATCAGGTACAGCGGTGCATCGCTGGCGTACTCGATCGGTGCTGTTCTGGGCGGTGGGTTCGCGCCGCTGATTGCAGCATGGTTGGTCAGGGAAACCGGTACTTCGCTGGCTGTATCCGGCTACATGTTCCTCTCGTGCGTATTGACGTTGATCGCTGCGCTGGCACTCGTCCAGAAATCCGAGGCGGAGAACGACGCATTCGTTCGCGGAGTCGAGGTGACGGATGCAGCCCCGACTGCTTCGGATCCTGTCGCCGATCGTTGATCGTGAAGTACGGCGGTAATTCGGCGACGGGGCATTTCTGTCGCACTGGGTGCACTCGTGGGTCTCGGTGCGCAAACACACGGGTAAGGATGGTTCGGGCAGTATGTCGCAGCGGGATCTGAAGCAGGCAGGTGGAGCGCTCTTCTCCGATGAAGGACCGGACGGGTTCTTGCACAGAGCATTTCAAAGGGGGCGCGGGTTGAGCGAAGGCGATGTGCGGCGGAACCCGGTGATCGGCATCTGTTCCAGTTGGAGCGAGCTGAATCCATGCAACGCCGGTCTGCGTGACATCTCGGCTGCGGTGAAACGTGGAATCGAGGCGTCCGGGGGATTGGCCCTGGAGTTTCCTACGATCTCGATCTCCGAGCCCTACACGCGACCGACCTCGATGTACCTCCGCAACTTGATGTCGATGGACGTCGAAGAAGCAATCGCCACGGCCCCGATCGATGGCGTGGTCTTGCTGGGCGGATGCGACAAGACGGTCCCAGCGCAAATCATGGGAGCAGTCAGCGCGGACAAGCCGGCCGCCATGGTCACGGCTGGACCGCGGGAAGTGTCGTGCTGGAAGAAGGCACCTCTGACGACCGATGATGTATGGGATGCGATCGACCGGAGGCGACTCGGGGAGGTCACCGATGCCGAGTGGAAACAGCTGGAAGGCGCGTTCAGCGTCAGTGTAGGTACCTGCAATGTGCTGGGGACTGCGATCACGATGGCTGCGATCGCCGAGGTCCTCGGATTCGCATTGCCTGGCAGCGCATTGCCTGGCGCAACCTCTGTGGAACGACTTGCGCTCGCCGAAAGCACTGGCCGAACCATCGTCGATGTGGTTGCACGTGGTGTTCGGCCCAGAAGTTTGATTACCAGAAGCGCGCTCGAGAACTGTTTTCGAATGGTGTGTGCACTCGGGGGTTCGGCAAACGCCGTGATTCATCTGGAAGCGATCGCAGGGCGGGCCGGAATCACGCTGGGCGTCGATGCGCTGCAGAGGTGGGCCAACACCACACCGAACGTCGCACGCGTCCGGCCGCTGGGACCTCATCTCCTGTCCGATTTGGACAAGGCCGGAGGCGTTCCCGCAGTCATGCGGACGATAGCCGATGTCGTGGACCTGACAACTCCGACGGTGACGGGCCGATCCTGGCGTGAGCACATCGATTCCAGTGAAATCGGAGAGAAGAACGGGGCTCTGTCGAGGCCGGAAGCAGGTACGAAACCGAAAGGCGCCCTCCGCATTCTGAGTGGAAACCTCGCTCCTGCAGGGGCGGTTCTGAAGGTATCCGACGACTTGGACGGCTCGGTGATGCGCAGGAAGGTGGTAATTTTCGAGGGCGTAGCAGACCTCAACGAACGTATCGATTCCGACGATCTCGACGTCGATGCCGACAGCGCACTGGTGCTGCGAGGGGTCGGAATCATCGGCGCGCCAGGAATGCCCGAGGTGGGACATATCCCCATTCCTGCCAAACTTGCCCGGCAGGGCGTGACAGACATGCTGCGCATCACGGATGCGCGTATGAGTGGAACGGCAACGGGGTGCGTCGTACTCCATGTTGCGCCGGAGTCGGCGATCGGTGGCCCTCTCGCGTACCTACGGGACGGAGATCTGATCGAACTCGATATTCCGAACCAGAGGATCGACGTCCTCGTGGACGAGTCTCTGTTCAATCGACGGACACCGGAAATTCATCGCAGCCGCGCAACCCGGGGATATGGGTGGATGTTCGAAAAGCACGCTCTGCAGCCGGATTCAGGCTGTGACTTCGACTTCTTGCGTGGAGACTTCTCAGACGATTCGGAGATCGAGCGATGACACAGGTAGGTTTCGTCGGTACGGGCGCGATGGGTACCGCGATGATCGACAGGCTGCTCGAATGCGGTCACCGAGTCGTCGTACACAACCGGACGAAAGCGAACGCCCAGACGTCGCTCGACGCTGGAGGCTGCTGGGCGGAAAGTCTCGAAGAGGTCGCATCGTCCTGCAGCCTGGTTTTCAGCTGCCTTCGAGACACGAGAGCGGTAGAAGACACGTACCTCGGTCCCGGCGGACTGCTCGATCATGCCTCGGCAGGTTCGACATTCGTCGAGCATGGAACCTTCGATCCGTCGCTGGCCGAGCAAGTATCGACCATTGCGAAGAAGTCTTCGTGCGAGTTCCTCGATGTGCCGGTAACGGGAGGGCCCGCAGGTGCAATGGCCGGGTCGCTGACCGGCATGGCAGGCGGCAATCTCGACGCGTTGGCCGTCGTCGATCCCGTGATGCGAAGCTATCTCGGATCGATACATCATGTCGGCACGAGCGGGCGGGGCCTGCATCTCAAGCTCGTCAATCAACTTCTGGTGACGACACACATGGCCGCGGCCGCCGAAGCCGCAGCACTGTTGAGGAAGCTGAAAATGCCGATGGAGGAAAGCCTGTCGGTGTTGAGTAGCGGATGGGCCAGCAGCACGATGCTGGTGCGCGGTTTGACGCAACTCGCCGACAACGATACGACCGACACCGGCGTGACCATTCAGGGAATGATCGAAGTCCAATCGGTCATCGCTGCGATGTTGCGGGGGCAACACCTCGATCCCCACACGTACAAGGCTGCCCGAGGTCGGTTCGATCATGCGAAGGATGCTGGGTACGAGCTGCGCGATCCAGCGGCGATGGTCGAGCTCGTCGCAGAGTCCTGAACCGATCTTCAAGACGTGGGAGCCGATCGAAGACGCGTGCATACGCTGCCCGCTGCGCACCGGCTCTGTTTCGACGAGCGCCACTTGTAGACGGCACCATAGCGCTACCGCGAATTTCCGGGTGTTGGACACCGCGGCTTTCACCGGCCTGTCCATCTGGCAGGACTCGTGCATGCAGTGGCCGACGGACTCGGCGGCACGGCTTCGCCCTCCGGTCTCCGGTAGTGACTGTCCCTGGCGCCTCAGACTGCGGGCCCTCCGGATCGTTTACACGATGTAAACGATCCGGGCCGAAACAGGCATGGACAACGCGCACCTTGTCCAAGAGACTTGGATCACATGCCGTCGCGACCGAACCCAGCCTTGAAGGCTCACTCCACGACGCATCCACTCTCCCGACGAAAGATTGGCAACAGTGATCAAATTCTGGCTTGCTGCGCGGCCGCGGCTCGGCATGACCTCCGAGCAATTCGACTACGAGTGGGGGGTCATCCACCCGTCTCTGATGGTCACCACGCCCGTCGTGATGGAAAAGTTCAAGCGGTACATCCAGCACCGCGTAATCGAGAACACCACTGCGGACATGTCGATCTACCGAATTTCGCCCGACAGGGAAGCACTCTCGGACCACTGGGTGGACAGCATCGAAAGCCTCACCGAGATTTTCGCAGGCGAGGACTATCCGCGCCGCATGTTCGGGCACGCGTTCGGGGACACGACGTTCGTCATCGAACTTACTTCCGGTGAGATTCTCCACGATCAGCCCGACCCGTTCACCGGACGAGGCGGCGTCAAATTGGTGAACTTCGTGTACAAGCGCGACGAGGTGAGCCAGGAGGATTTCGTTCGCTTCTGGCGCGACGATTATGCGTCGAAACTCCTGACAGCCACTACGAAAGACCGCGATCTGGTCCGTCGATACGTCCAGAACCCGCAGCTGCCTCTCGATGCATCGTTGTTCGCAGGATCACTGTTCGAAGCAGGCGGCGTACAGACATACGCGGGCATCGAAGAACTCTGGTTCGACGATCTCGATTCACTTGCGACGCTGTCCCGCGACGACAGCCTTCGTGAAGAAGTGCTCGGGTACGGCGAGGGATACATCGACCGCGACAAGAGTTTTGCCATGGTTGTCACCGAACGAGTCGTCTGGGACCAGACCCTTCCCGGGGCACCGGTGCCCTCGATCCTCGACCCAGCGAGTTTCGAATCGCGACTTGTCGCGGCCGAACCACCCAACGATCAGTGGCGGACAGTCAAGGCTGCCGCCCCGCGTCGATAGACAAGCCACCTGTATTTCGCACCAGTGCGCGCCGAACAAGAAAGCCATGCATGACCGACATTCAGATCGACACCGACACCGCGCCGAATTCGGAGGTGGACAAGCAACTGGGACGCGTGTTCCGGCCCGCCATCCATCCGGTCGACTTCCAGCCTCCCGGTTTCGTCCCCCACCCCGGCCCGGAAACGCATGTCGAGGACCACCCCGACATGCTCATCGAGCGCAACGTCGCCATTCCCGTCCGCGGCGGGCTGACCGTGTACGCCGATGTCTTCCGGCCCAAGGGTGCCGTCGACGTTCCCGTCGTCATCGGGTACGCACCATTCGGAAAGCATCCGCACATTCCGCTTCGAGAAGCCTTCGCAGGCAGTGATATCCCGTTCGAGACCCTGTCCGAATTCACCACGTTCGAACAGTTCGATCCGCTCCGCTGGACGGGCTACGGGTACGCGATCGCCCTCGTCGACGCCAAGGGGAATTGGTATTCCGAGGGCAAAGCCACGTTCTTCACACCGGAAGAGGCTCTGGTCGGTCACGACATTGTCGAATGGTTCGCCGATCGCGACTGGTCCAATGGCAAGATCGGTTGGGGAGGAGTCTCCTACTACGCGATGACTGCGTGGTCCGTCGCGGCGACTCAGCCTCCGCACCTCGCCGCGATCCTCCCCTGGGATGCGTCCTCCGATTGCTACCGCGAGGCCTATCTCAAAGGCGGGATACCTGCGATGCCGTTCATCCACAACTGGATGATCCTCACCGGATCCGGAACAGGCGTGGTCGAAGATATGGAAGCAGGCATCAGGGATCACCCGACATTCGACGATTACTGGAAGGTCCGCGTAGCGGACTGGGCAAAGGTCGAGGTGCCGACTTACACGGTGTCGGAGTTCACCAACAATCTGCACTCGCGCGGGGTCATCGAAGCGTGGCAGGGTATTTCGTCGACGGACAAGTTCCTCGAACTGCGCGGTGACAAAGAATGGCAGGGATTCTACGAGGAAGAGTCGGTCGCCAAGCAGAAGTCGTTCTTCGATCGATTCCTGAAGGGCATCGAGAACGACGTATCGTCGTGGCCTCGGGTCCGTCGTGCGCTGCGCACTCGCGGTACCGACTGGACGTTCGTCGAGGACGATCAATGGCCTCCCGCTGCGACCGAATACCGGAAGCTGTGGATCGATACGGACAACCAATCGCTTTCCCCCGAGCGCTCCGATGCCGTGAGTTCGGTGAGTTACGACTCGACCGACGTCGAGAAGGCCGCGTGCTTCGATTTCACCTTCGACACCAAGACCGAGATCACCGGCAATGCCAAGCTGCGGTTGTGGGTGTCTTCGGACGCAACGAACGACCTGGACCTCTTCGTCGGAGTCGAGAAGCTGGATGCCTCCGGGACACGAATCCCGTACACCTACTCACAGATGTACGACGACGGCCCACTGGGGTTCGGCTGGCTTCGTGTGTCGCATCGAGAACTCGACGAGACGAAGTCGACCGAGTCACGGCCTGTGCACAAGCACGAGACCAGGAAGTGGCTCTCGCTGAACGAGATCGTGCCTGTCGACGTCGAGATCTGGCCCAACAGCGTCCTGTTCGAACCGGGTGAGACATTGAGAGTTATCGTCAAAGGTAGCGCTATCCGCTCGTACAGTGGGCCGTTCGAAATCGTTTTCGGCCCACTGAACAACGTGGGTAATCACATTCTCCACAGTGGCGGTGACTTCGACAGCCACCTGCTCATTCCGGTCGTGACCGGCTAGCAGGTCACGCGTCGACCGGCCCGGTAGTCGACTGGTCGGGAACGGGTATCGTTTCCGACCAGTCAACCGATCGGGGAGTGGAAATGGAACCCAGCGTGTCGGCGTTGCGCAGCTTCATCGTCCTCGCCGAAGAACTTCATTTCGGCCGAGCAGCCGATCGGTTGTACACCTCGGCCCCGGCGCTGAGCAGGCAGATCGGTCGGTTGGAGAAGCAGCTGCATCTGGAGCTGTTCACACGGACCTCTCGTACCGTTCGTTTGACGCCGAAGGGCGCCGAGTTGTTGGTGATGGCACGTCAGGCCATCACCGTCCACAATCGAATCTCGGCATGGGCAAAGACCAGTGCGCGCAACGTACTTCGGATCGGCTTCGTCAACATCGCACCCCCCGAGGTCATGGGCCCGATCCTCACCGAGGTGGCCCGGCGAATCAAGGACAGCGACGTCGAATTTCACCACATCGATCGAGACTCGGTGAACAGCAGCCTGACCGACGGTGAGGTGGACATCGCTTTCGTCTGGGGCCCGTTCGCCGAGACCGGGATCGACACCGAGACACTCTGGCAGGACGAGCGAGAACTACTGGTGCACAGCGCAAACCCCCTCGCCGTCGCTGCTGAATCTGCGGAATCGAGGATCTCGATCAGGCAGTGCGCTGACCAAACCTTCCTTCAGCCCATGACCCGAGACCGTGAATTCGCTCGTTGGGCAATCGTGGATCCTCGGCCGGATGGCGTAGTACCCAAAGTCGGACAGAAGGTTCGAGACATCGACGAGGCACTGGCCGCGGTCGCCAACTCGCGTGGGGTCTACCTTATCCCTGCAACAGTTGCTCACTCGATCACTCACACCGGTGTCGCCACGATCGTGGTACACGACATTCCCACGTGCCCATTCATCATGTGCTGGTCTGCCGATCGTGGAGCGACGACTCTGATTTCGGAGTTCGTCGATACCGCGGGGACCATCGCGAAGCGGCTTCGTATTACCGGGACCGGAGGAGAGGCGGACTGAGATGGCTGTCCAGTTCTCACACCAGTCACGGTGGCTACCACTTCATCATGGGTCAGCGGCGGCAACTGAGTGCCCTGACGGCGATTCGCACCTGATCAGGGCAGCGGCACTGACCATCTGAGTTTCGTTCCGCCCGCTGCATTCGCGGGTCCGGTCGTCATGCTGCCGTCGTTGTCGACTGCGCGTGACAGCATGTTCTTCAGACCGCTCGTCGCTGCTCCGTCCGGGATGCCGACACCGTCGTCGGTGATCTCCATTCTGAGGTCGTCCGCGACGTCGAATGCGATGACGAGATTTCGGGCGTCGGCGTGACGGACGCAGTTGCTGATGGCCTCGCGTAGGACGGCCAGCGCGTGTGTGGCGAGGGTCGAGTCGACGGCGGAAAGTGGGCCGGTGACGCGTACCGATGTTCGCAGGTCGGTGCCGGCTGTCATTTCCTCGACGACGTCGTTGATCTGCCGCCGCAACCCCAGAGTGGCGTCTGGGGTCTGAAGGTCGAAAATGGCCGACCGGATGTCGTGGACCGTGTCCTGCAGATCGTCGATCGTCGTGGACAGGCGTGTCCGAAGTTCGGGGTCGGTTGTCCGTTGCACGGTGCTCTGCAGTGACAGTCCGGCGGCGAAAATTCTCTGGATGACCCGATCGTGAAGGTCTCGGGCGATGCGGTCGCGTTCGGCCAAAACGTCCAGTTCGCGCAACCTCCGTGCGTCGGTGGCCATCCGAACAGCGACCGCGGCTTGATCTGCGAACGCAGAGACCAAATCGAGTTGATCGTCGTCGAAGGGGATTCGGTTGGACCGGCGCAGTACGACCAGCACTCCGGCGACTCGATGCGACGCCTGCAGAGGCGAGATGAGTGCGGGGCCGTACGCGGCCTGCGTGGCTGCTGTGGCGTTGTACTCGAGTCGGTCGACTCGCAGGGGTGCACGGCTGCGGAACGCCGTACCCGATGTCGATCCGTAGACCGGCAGCGTGCTGCCCAGGATGTTGTCCGGGTGATCCGCCGGGGGACCGGAGGCGATCCCGATCAAGAGTTCGGTGACGTTCTCCGGGGACGCGTCCGGGTCGCTGGGTGTCGCGATGAAGGCGAGGTCGGCGTCCGTCAGCTCCCGGGCTTTGTCTGCGACGGTTTGCAGGCCCACGTCGGCGTCGGTACCGCCGAGTAGTTCGGTGGCGATGTCGCGGGTGGCTTCGAGCCACGATTGACGGGTGCGAGCCTCGTCGTACAGACGCGCGTTCTCGATGGCGACGCCCGCCGCGGACGCCAGGGCCTGGATGACTGCCTCGTCGTCGTCGGTGAACGAGTGCCCGTTGTTCTTCTCTGTGAGGTAGATGTTGCCGAACACTTCGTTGCGCACACGAATCGGGGCGCCGAGAAACGAGTTCATCGGTGGGTGGCCGGGAGGAAAACCGATCGAGGACGGGTGATCGGAGAGGTGGTCGAGACGGATTGCGCGGGGTTCGTCGATGAGCAGGCCGAGAACACCACCGCCGGTGGGCAGCGGACCGATACGGGCGGCGCTTTCCTCGTCGATTCCATGAAAGATGAAGGCACTCAGTTCATGATTGTGGCCACGTACCCCCAATGCTCCGTACCGGGCATCGACGAGTTCGGTTGCCGCCACGACGATCGTCCGCAACGTATGTTCCAGATCGAGCCCTTTGGAGACGACGAGCATTGCATGCAGCAGGCCGTCGAGTTGTTCTCGGGCGTCGACGATTTTGCCTATGCGCTCCTGAACTTCGCCCAGCAACTCGCGCAGGCGCAGCTGCGACAGCGTGCCTTTCAATTCACCGGTGTAATTGTGCCCGGTGTCGTACGGGTTTCCGACCACGCGGACAGTATGCGCGTCACGACCCTCGGATGTCGCTTCATGCCGCTATGTGTCCAGTTTGGACGCGTACACCGCCGCCTGTGTACGTCGCTCCATCCCGAGTTTGGCGAGAAGGCGGGAGACATAATTCTTGACGGTCTTCTCCGCCAGGAACATTCGCGCGGCGATCTGACGGTTGGTCAGACCCTCGCCGAGCAGAGCGAGCAGCGCCCGTTCCTGGTCGGTCAACGCCGCAAGCGGGCCAGGTAACGCCACCTCCTGCGATGCGCGCAATTTGTCCATCAGTACTGCTGCCGCGCGATTGTCGAGTAGGGACTTCCCGTGACCGACGTCCTTGATGGCAGCCGTCAGGTCCATTCCCTTGATGTCTTTGACGATGTACCCGCTGGCGCCGGCCAGGATGGCGTCGAGCATCGCCTGGTCCTCGGTGTAGGACGTGAGCATCAAAGAACGAAGCTCGGGTACGACCGATGTCAGTTCGCGGCAGAGCTCGATCCCGTTACCGTCCGGCAATTGCACGTCGAGCACAGCGACGTCCGGTCGGAGAGCCGGGATACGTGCCAACGCGTTGCTGACAGTTCCTGCTTCGCCGACGACGGTCAACTCCGGGTCGGAGTCGATGAGGTCGATGAGGCCGCGTCGTACTATTTCGTGGTCGTCGACAAGGAAAACAGTGATCACGACGGCTCCTTCCTGTGCTCGGTCCCGCAAGCTTACTGTCGACAACTGGTGGACCGCGTGGCACAAAGCCCCTCGATTCGAGGACGATCGGCACTGCCGAATCGCTCCGCCGAACGCCGAGACTGAGCCTCGACAGCGTTGACGGCCACGCGCACTGTGGGGTCCGCAGACAAGGGGTATTTCGATGTTCTCTCATCCGGATTCGTCGGTGGTGCAGATGATGGTGGAGCTGGCCTGCCGGGCGCCCTCGGTACACAACAGTCAACCCTGGAAGTGGAGTTACCGGGACGGCTACCTCGACCTTCATACGGACCGATCCAGATTGCTCGACACGATCGATCCCACCGGACGGCAACTTGTGATCAGTTGCGGAGCGGCGCTCGACCATCTCCGGAAAGCTGCGGTCACCTTTCGCTGGTCCGCGGACGTTCTCGAGCTTCCGATCCCTGGTCGACCTGATCACCTCGCCCGCATTCGATTCGTGCACGGCGCGCATCCACAATCGCACGAGTTCGACCTGTTGAGTGCCATCAACAGGCGGCATTCCGATCGACGACCGTTCACTCGAGCATCCGACAGCCTGGTCATCGGTGCGGCCGCACGCGCCGACGCCTCCCAGCGCGGAACGACGGTTTCCGTCCTGACGCCACAGTCACGCCGAACCCTTGCCGAGGCGTCGATGTCCAGCGCAGGAGTGCGGAGGTACGACGCCACCTACCAGGCCGAACTTCGTTGGTGGGCGGGCCATTCGTTCGCCGGTACAGGTATCCCGGACCGTGCATTGGCCGATCGATCGGAAACGACGAATGTGGCTGTCGGTCGTAGCTTTCCGGCGCCGCACGACGTCCGGAATCGGGCACCCGGGGCTGATGTACTCGATGAATCGACCGTTGTCCTACTCAGTACTCCAACAGATCATCTGCTCGATTGGATGCACTGCGGGCAGGTGCTGTCGTCGATTCTGTTGGAAGCGACGGTCGGCGGGTTGGCTACCTGCCCCCTCACTCACATGACCGAACAGTCCGGTAGTCGTGCTCTGGTCGAGTCATTGGCTCCGGACAGCGGGGTTCCGCAGGTACTCGTTCGACTCGGTGCAGCACCTGCGGGGCATGCACCGAGACCTACTCCGCGATTGCAACTGTCCGCCATTCTGACCACAGAGAACGCGTACCCGTCCGGTCGCGATCGGCCCGCGTCGAGGTGATCCCTGTCGGCGCGGGACCAGAGCCCCTGCCGCCGAGGACCAAGTGCTCTGTGCAGCAACGGCGTTGTCGACGTGGAATGGAACCCGCACCCAAGCCGGGATGCGATTCGGAGCGGGCAAGGCTCAGGGACAGACGAGCCTCTCCCCGCACTCGACACGAGGAGTGTTCATGATTCTTGCCAATCACCAGCGAGTAGTCGTGGGAGTGGACGGCTCGGCACACAGTACGCGCGCCGCGCAGTGGGCGGCGACCGCGGCCGTGCACCTGAACTCGCCACTCCACATTGTCAGCGCCGTCCAGGACCCGACGTTCTACATGGCCGACTCCGCGGTGGTGATTCCAGCCGATGTGTGGCAGCAGCAGCGGCGCACAGCCGAGGGCACCGTGGCCGCCTTGGCTGCAGCCATCGGAGAGAGTTATCCGGACTTGGCCGTCAGTACCGGAGTCGACACGGCGCCGGCTGCCGACATGCTCGTTGCCCTCTCACATACGTCGCGTTTGATCGTGGTCGGCAGTTCCGGATCCGGATTGTTGACGTCGATCTTGCTGGGGAGCACAGCGAGAGTCGTTGCAGACGAGTCCCATTGTCCTGTTGTGGTGTGGCGCGATTCCGACACCGGTGACCGATCCGAACAACCCGTAGCGGTCGGGGTCGACGGCAGCGCAACCAGCGAAGTTGCCGTCGAGTTCGCCTTCGACTTCGCATCCCACCTCGGTGTGCCACTGGTCGCTGTGCACGCCTGGGATGCAGTGTCCCGTACTGGGGGCGTCACGCTTCCCGGTCTGATCGACTGGCCCGCAATGGAACTGGAAGAACGAGCCGTTCTGGCCGAGAGCCTTGCCGGGTGGTCGGACAAGTATCCCGACGTAGTGGTCGAACACGTGGTTCGGCAAGGCGGCGCTGCTCGGGTATTGACCGATCTGTCCGCGACGTGTCAGCTGGTCGTAGTCGGTAGTCACGGACGGCGCGGTGTTGCACGACTCGTGCTGGGGTCGACAAGCAGCAATCTCACACACCACGGGCGGTGTCCGGTTCTGATTTGCCGGACCGGTGAGTAGTCACCGCACCTGAACCATTCGGACGAGCCGACGCGCGCGCCAAGGGGCGCGTCCGTCGGCTCGCGGCGTCAGGTAGCGGGCACTATCATCGTCGGGATCACCGAATGATGGAGGACGGCGCGGCTCGTCGAGCCCATCACCAGGGGAGGTAAAACTCCCCGGTTTCGGGCCCCGACCACGATCAACTGGGCGTGTCCGGCGCAACCGAGCAAGGCATGCGACGGAATGTCCTCGACCACGGACGTCGACACCTGCACAGGCGGGTATCTCCGAGCCCAGGGCTCGACGCGTTCGTCGAGCCATCTCTTGGCGGCCGTGATGGGATCGTGATGTGGTGCGCGCTCGACAATTTCGCTGAACACCGCGCCGGCATCCGGCCCGTCGCACGCGTGCACGACATGGACTCTGGTGTGCAGGCACGCAGCTTGATCGAACGCGGCCTCGAGCACCGCATCATCGTGTGGCGAATGGTCGACTCCGACGACGACCGATGCTCCGCCCGCACTGTCGCTCGGTGTGAAGCGTTCGGGAACTACCACGATCGGGCACCGTGCGGTCGAGGCGACAGCTGCACTGACCGAACCGAACACCGCCCGCGCGAAGAGACCTCGGGTGTGGGAACCCAGCACGATCATTCGCACTGTCGACGCCAGTTCGGCCAGGGCCTGAGCCGGACGGTCGGCTTCGAGCACCGTGTCGATCTCGAGAGACGTGTGAGCAACCGACTGCGCGACGACTCTGGCCGTGGCCAGGGTCGATCGAGCGTGCGCTCGCGCGCTCGACGTACGCCCGCTGCGAAGATTGACCGCATCGGAAAGCGAGGTCCCCGATGCCACCCCGGCGTGCATCAAGACCAGCGTGCTCCCACTTGCATCGGCGTAGGCGGCGGCCCATCTGACCGCGACCCGGGATGAAGCCGAGTCGTCGACTCCGACGACGATCGTGTTCGGGTGTGTGGTTTCCGGTTGCGTCATGGGTTCGATCTTTGCGCCGACCCGGACTCGTCGACAGGGCTCTTCTGCGCACGAGTGGTCGGTGAATGTCCCGTTTGCAGAGGACTTTCGGCCCTGTGCCTGCCGTCAGGGTGACCCGGCTCCTCGCAAGTGCCGCGACGATGCCGGCGGCCCACCCCGGAGCCGAACCTCCAGCACCACCCGCACACCATCGTGCGGCGTAGCCTTCACGTGACTGTTGCCGTAGGGGTCGAGGCGGCAAGTCGTGCACCGATTTCGCGGGCCCAGGCCTCGACATCGTCGCGCGAGCGGTCGTCGCCGTCGCGTGCGCGGATGAGCCGGACGACGAGACGCTCGCGGACCGAGAGCGTCGACAGGTCGAGCTTTCCCCCGAACACTCGGTGCTCCTCGGCCCAGGACGCCTCGTCCCATGATGAGTGTGGCTCGGAGGACCCGCGTGCGCCGATCGGACCACTCGAAAACAACCAGACGGGTCTCGTCTCGAGCTCGGCCTGCTCGCGGGCGACCAGCTTGCGCGCGTTTCGCAACCATCGCCCCATGTAGACCGCGCTGCCGATGATCACGGCATCGTATTCTGCGATGCTGTCGACGTCGGCGACATCACGCACATCGATGTCAGTTTCCAGGTCGGACCGGGCGAGCGCCTTCGTCAACGACAACGAGATCCATTGGGCGATCTGTCGAGTGGATCCATGGCGGCTCGCGGTGGCAATCAAGATTCGCATGTCGGTGTGCTGCTTTCTTCGAAAGGGTGTGCATGGACGGACGGTTCCGGGCGTGATCGAAGCCGAGCGGTTCAAGTCACCACTCGAACGAGGTTTCGGACTGTCTCGACGCCGGCTGCGCGCCGCGCCGCGCGTCCGATTGCGTTGCATTCGGCGACGGACCGAGCTGTTCCCGCGAGCACGACATGACCCGCGCCGTCGGCCGAGATAGAGATGCGGTGCATCTCGTCGGCCATGTCGTGCTCGAGCTCTGCTTCGATGTGGCGACCGATGTGCTCCGCCGCTGCCGACGGACTCACCTCGATGGAGTTGCGCACCCGCCGTACACCGGGCACGGATGCTGCCGCGCGTTCTGCCGCGGCGGACTGAAAGTCCCATGCGACGACGCCACCGAGGAACACGCATCCGCGCGTGACGGTGGAGTGCACTGCACCGGCGGGGATTTCCTGGACTTTGCCGAGCGCTACCGCCAGATTGTGCGCGATGTCGGTATCGCTGACCGGAATGCTGTCGTTCATGATTCCGATGTCCTGTGCCACCGCAACCACCCCCGGCACTTTCCAGGTCGCGTGTTCGGCAATTCCGATCTGAGAGAAGTCCACAACGCTACCGGTGAGCGTGACACTGCCGTCGGCGACAGCGATCTCGATGAGTGTTTTGTCCAGGCCGGGCGCCCACTTGAGTTCCAGCTGTATACGATCCTCGAGCTCGGCGTCGCTCGTCCTTGTTGTGGTCATGGAGTCAGCATCGAGCACCGACGTGCGGTTACACAGAGTCGTTGGTCCTCTGTCGGTCCTCTCGTCGGCCCTGCTGTCGAGAAGCTTTCGACCCTCGCCGCGGCCGCCGGCACGGAGCAGTCTACGAGCTGTGCATATCGACGCAAGGGAGGCATACGTGGATACCCACGACACTGTTCGGCGCACGGGAGTCGAATTTCTGAAAGATGCTGCAGCCGAGGCGCTTTTGCTGACGGGCGTCGCTGCTGTCGGCCTATCCCTGACCGTATCGGCCGCAGGACGGACGGGCTGGGGTGCCGTCGCGGGTGGAGCCGCAGTGGCTGCGCTGGTCTCGGCCGCCCTGACCTTCAGAGCAGGTCGGGGCCGTACCCGGAATGCGGTGAAGACGAAGGAACCTACGCAAGACGAGTCGACGACGAAGGGGAACGAACCTGGCCGCCTCGACACCGATTCCATCACGCTCGCTCTACCCGACAGTGCGTCGGCCGTCGTATTCCCGGTCACCACCGTGACCCGAAGCGGTGTGGTGGTCACTGTGATCGTCGGGGAATACGGCCCATCCGGGGGCACAGCACCCGAGGGAAGCGGGCTGCGATCGTCGGTACTCGGCCGATGGCCACAGGCTCGGGTGTTCGAACGTCGATCGACCGGGGACAGCGGCGCCGATCCTCGAAACTACGAGGCGTTCTATGTCGAGTTACTCGGCGATGGTACCCGCCGCGACGTCGACGATCAGGAGGTGTTCGCGCTCGCCCGGTGATCGAGCATGGGATGCGTGCGGTGTGCGACGACACTTGTCCAGACCTATCAGAGGGAGGGGTAGTCGGAGCGGATCGCGTACCTGTTCAGGTAGCGTCACGGCACGGGGGCACTGACATGTACAGACGAGGTGACCAGTGGCTGATGTTCACAGTCGCGATGCGGAACCGACAGAGGACGTCGAAGGCATCGTCCTGCGCGCCGTCGATCAACTCCCGTCGATGATCGGCTGTTGGGACCTCGATCAACGCAATGTCTTCGCCAACCGTGTCTACACCGAGATCTTCGGCATCACTCCGGAGAACATGCGAGGAATGCACATCGAGGACGTGCTGGGCTCCGCTGTGTACGCGCTGAATTTGCCGTACATCACCGGTGCGTTGAGCGGGGTGGTGCAGCAGTTCGAGCGAACCTTGATCGACATGGCCGGCAACGAGCGCACGACGCAAGCAACGTATGTTCCGGACTACGTCGACGGTGAAGTCCGCGGGTTCACCGCGTTGGTGGTCGACGTGAGTGGACGCGTGAGAGCAGAGAGAGAACGCGACGAGGCAGTACGCATGTTTCGCATCTCGATGGAGAACGCCCCGATCGGGAAAGCTGTGGTGAATGTCGAGGGCCGATGGTTGCAAGTTAACAGGGCTCTGTGTGAACTGACCGGGTACAGCCCGGACGAGCTGTATGCCAGATCGTTTCGAGACATCACGCACCCGGACGATCTCGCGTCTGCCGATGCAGATCTGGCTGCTCTGGTCGGCGGCACGGCGGTGCAAGTCGCCTCCGAGAAGCGGTACATCCGCAAGGACGGGACGGTCATCTGGGTACAGCGCAATGCGACGATCGTTCGCGACACCGGAAGCGAAGACGTCATCATCGCGCAAATTCAGGACATCACAGCTCGAAAGGCTGCCGAGTGGAACTTGGCACGGCAAGCCGTCACCGACGATCTCACCGGACTGGGGAATCGCCGACACTTGATGTCCGTGTTGAACGACGCCGCAGCGCAGACAGCGCAGGAGGGGTCGATCGGAATTCTCTACATCGATGTGGACGACTTCAAGCTCATCAACGACACCCTCGGTCACTCTGCGGGTGACCGCGTCCTGATCGAACTCGCACATCGTCTGCAGGACAACGTGCGTGCGTCGGACGTTGCGTGCCGAGTCGGCGGTGACGAATTCGTCGTCGTGGTTCTCAGCGCGGACACCTACGACGACGTCGCGGCGCTCGCCGAACGAGTCGACCAGCTTCTCCGTGGTGCCTACCATCTCCCATCAGGAGAAGTCGACGTCAGTGTCAGTGTCGGTTTCAGTTGGAGCGCCGAGCCGGACAGCGATCGTTTGCTCAGCGATGCGGATCGGACGATGTACCGGCTCAAACGGTCACCGGAGAAGCGTGCGGGTGGTTCGAAAGACGGGATACCGGGCAGCCGGTAGTGGACGAGTAACGAGACCTTCAATGTTTCGCCTCCGACGTGCACCAAAGTTCTTCTTGTCGAACAAGTCGCCGGATGACCGGCTCAACTCGAAAGAAGAACTGTCATGAGCGCAACTCCTCGTCCCGATCTTCAGCTCTCGCATGCAGTGGTCACCGCCGACGTCACCGCGCCGTTCGATTTCGTCGATATCGAGCAGTGGCTCAAAACCCTTCCGACGCACGAGTATCAGCGATGCGCACCCGGGGATCACAAGGCTGCCGGCTACACAGTCGACGACGACGGCACCCCGATGTCGATCAATGTCGAAATGATCGGCAGCGGGCTGGTGATCCAGCAGTACCGCTTCGAGGTCGCCGGCAAGCACTACTGCAAGATGGTCTCGACCTCCGATGTCTTCAGTGCCGCAGGTTGGACCACCACGCAGGTCATCTGGGAACTTGGCATCGAACAACTCGACGGCGACAACCTGCGGTACATCAACACCGTGACCTCGCACCCCACCGAAGAATTTCTCGAATTCATCACCGCAGGCGGACAGAGCTTCGAAGACGCCGCAGCAGCGCGGCAGAAGGCATCCGGACAGCACTGCGAACTCGAAACCCCGCACTATGCCCAGAGCATCGCCAATTACGCCAAGGCCCGCGCGACCGAAGCCGCCGCCCTCAGCGACGCCGGATAGAAGGCACGCACTTCATCGGATCCATTTGTCGACCGCCGTGCATACGGCTGTCTTGGACTCGATCGGCGCCAGGTGTCCGACGCCGTCGAGTGTTATCACGGCCGGTTCACCTGGTAAGGATTGCTGAAGTCGAGATGCTTGTTCTACAGGTATCCACGGATCATCGATGCCCCACCCGATTCGCGTCCGACAACGAACCTCCGCCAGTCGACGGACCACGGGCTGGGTGTGTTCGGGTAACAGTGCGGCGATCTGGCGGTAGAAGCCGGGCTGTCCGACCTCGCCGAGCCATGGTCCGGTCAATGTGTCGAGCCACTCGGAACTCAGCGGGCGCCGGGCAGCACCGGCGATGTACTCGCGCACGAGCGCAGCGTGCAATGCTGCGGGAAGCGCGGCGAACACGTCGGTGTGCTCGGCGACGAGCTTGAAGAACGGCGACCCCCAGGGGTCCAGTGTGACGATGTCCCACAAGAACAAGGATGCGTAGTCGATGCCATGCAGTACATGTGCACCGAGTGCGACCGCGCCGCCGATGTCGTGGGCGATGACGTGCGGACGGTTCACTCCCCACAGTGCCAGCAGCCGAGCCAATCTCGACATCTGGGTGTCGAGATCGACTGCTGCGTCCAGGGTTCCGGACCGGCCGTAGCCGGGCATGTCCCAGAGGTGAACCCGATGATCCCGGCTCAGGTGGTGGGCGACGCCTGCCCACACTGCTGCAGACCACGGCGTTCCGTGACAGATGACCACATCGCCCACAGCGTCGGTTCGAGGTTCGAGAACGTATGTTGCGATCGAGACTCCGTCCATGTCGACTGTCTCGGGTTCCGGCAACCTGCTGTCGGGAATGCCCATGGTCTGTCCTATCCTCCTCCGCCGAATATGCCCGCGCGTGCCGCTACTGCTGTGGCTCGCACTGCTCGGTCGGCATCGGCTGTGACGAGTGGCGTTGTGGTGGTCATGAACTGGTAGTACAGCGGAGCCGACAGGTGTCGAATCACTTCGTCGGCGTCGGTGTCGGAAGGTAGGTCTCCACGTTCGACGGCGTCGGTCACCGCGGCCGCCCACACCGATACTCGTGTTCGGTAGAAATCCGCCAAGGCACGCTTGGTGTCAGCGTCGTGCGTCGAGGCGGCGATGAGCGCGGAGAAGAGCCTGCCGGTACGGGGATCGTTCAGGGTTTTCACGACCAGTTGGGCGTTTGCCGAGAGGTCGGCAATAAGGTCGCCCGTCCGCGTCGCATCGACTGATCGAGCAGCCATGTCGTCGAGTAGATCCGATACCAACGCTTGGGGGGATCCCCACCGCCGATACACAGTCGTCTTGCCTACCTTCGCGGCGTCGGCGACGGCGGGGAGCTCGATCCCGGCGAACCCGTGCGCAATCAGCGCATCCTCGGTGGCGGCGAGCACTGCGCGGCGTACAAGGGCGGTGCGGCCGCCCGGGCGCGCTGTCGAGGTTGCGTTCTTGCCTCTCGTCGCAGCCCCCATGATGGTCGATCGTACGGCATGGGCGGTCCTAACGGGGCGGCAGTTCCGTTTCGGTGCGAACCGATGTACCGTCTTAACGGTAATGCAGTCCCGTTAGAAAGGTGCGGTATGAGGTATCGACGAGTTGGAAGGTCCGGTTTGGTGGTGTCCGAGTACGGTTTCGGCGCCGCTACGTTCGGTGGACGCGGTGATTTCTTCGGAGCATGGGGGACAACCGACGTCGACGCCGCACGTGAACTGATCGATCAGTGTCTCGACGCCGGCGTGAACCTGTTCGACACCGCGGACGTCTACTCCGACGGTGCTTCCGAGGAAGTTCTCGGTGCCGCGCTTCGTGGACGACGGGACAGGGTCGTGATATCCACCGAGGCAGCGCTCCCGACCGGGGACGGTCCCGGCGATTACGGCACCTCGCGTCGGCGACTCGTCCACGCAGTGGAATCGGCGCTACGCCGACTGGGAACCGACCGTATCGACTTGTTCCAGCTCCACGCCTACGACGCCTCGACGCCGATGGAGGAAGTCGTCGACGTACTCGACGAGCTGGTCCGGAGCGGCAAGATTCTGTACACGGGGGTGTCGAACTTCTCGGGATGGCAACTGATGAAGATGTTGTCGACCGCCGACGAGCGTCGAGCTGCACGGCCGGTGGCCCACCAGGTGTACTACTCGCTGATCGGGCGGGACTACGAGTGGGAACTGATGCCGCTCGCGGTCGAAGAGGGAGTCGGGGCGATCGTATGGAGCCCATTGGGGTGGGGTCGAATGACCGGACGTGTCCGCCGTGGTGTCCCGCTCCCGTCGTCCAGCAGGCTGCACGCCACCGCCTCTGCCGGACCGCCGGTCGACGACGAGCGCCTCTACCGCGTCGTCGACGCGCTGGATCGCGTTGCGCACGACACCGCCAAAACCGTTGCGCAAGTAGCCCTGAACTGGTTGAGCGATCGTCATAGCGTCTCCAGCGTGATCATCGGCGCGCGCAACCGGGAACAGCTCAACGAGAACCTCGGAGCCGCCGGATGGTCGCTGAGTGCTCCGCATCGCGAGTTGCTCGACAGTGTCTCCGACGCCGACGCGCCGTACCCCTACTTCCCGTACTACCGGCAGGACGGTTTCGCGCGTCTGAATCCACCGCTCTATCCAACAGCTGGATCCAACCACTTTGCCGTTGTCGACGGCCACTCGGTCAGGCCAAGTCCTCGGGCCTGATTTTCAGTTTTTCCGAAATGCGTGCCAGGGCTTGCTGATCCTCGTCTGTCAGAGGGTCCAGCACGAACTGTCGGACGGCAGCGACGTGTGTCGGGGCAGCGGCGACGACGACGTCGTAGCCTTCCTGGGTCAGCGTGGCCGTGGTGTAGCGGCCGTCGTCCGGATCGGGTGAGCGTTCGACCCATCCCTTCTGCTCGAATCGTTTGACCACGTTCGACAGTCGTGACAGAGAACCATTGGCCAGATACGCGAGTTCGCTCATTCGAATTCTTCGGTCCTGCGCCTCGGAGATGTGGCTGAGGGTCAGGTAGTCGAAGAGAGTCAGGCCCGCTTCCTGCTGGAGTGGTGCCTCGAGCCGTCCGGGCATGAGTAGTACCAACGACACGAGCCCGGTCCACGCGTCCTTCTCGGATGCGTTCAGCCACAGCGACTGGAGGTCGTCGTCGCCCTCGGCTGAACCCTCCGTCTTCGTCATGGAATCACCTTACCGATCGGGCCGCGTCGACCGCTTGACTTCAAGCGTGAAGTGATGCACCGTAGAAAATGACTTCAAGATTGAAGTCAATCGATGAAAGGTTGGATCATGAGTACTCCTCGTTTCTTCACCACCCCGGGTTACGGCGACACCCAGCTGACGAACATGCATTACAACCAGGCCGTCCGTATCGGCAACCGGGTGGAGATCTCGGGGCAGGGCGGGTGGGACGACGAGTTCAACTTTCCCACCGACCTGGAGGAAGAGATCGTCGCGGCATTCGACAACGTCGAACGCACACTTCGGCAGGCAGGCGCCACGTGGCGCGACGTCGTGTCGGTCGACTCGTTCCATGTGCCCGAGGTGGCGGGATACATCGGCGAGACCCATGGACGGGTGATGGTGGAACAGATGCGGTCGCGTATGGGCGACCGTGCACCGATCTGGACCGAAATCGGCGTTCAGGCCCTGGGTGCCTATGGAATGCGCGTAGAAATCCGTGTGGCCGCAATCCTCGAAGAGGACTCCGCCGTCGTGAGCTGATCGGCCGTTCTCAGGGTGCGCCGAGGGCGAGCACTGCGACGTCGTCTTGAAGCCCGGACCCGAAACTGTTCAGCAATCCCACCAGGTCGTCGACGATTCTCGCGGCGGTCGTCGGGGCCGCGTCGTTCGCGAATGTTTCGAGGGCTCCGGCGTCGTCGTAGCGCGCTTTCCCCGGTCCGACGTGCGCCTCGGTGAGGCCATCGGTGTAGAGCAGAAGCACGTCTCCAGCTTTCAGGATCACGTCGGCGGCCCTGAATTGCGCTGTTCGAAGCGCTCCGACGAGTTGCCCACCGATGGTGTCGATGTACTCGGCACTGCCGTCGGCGCGCAGGTGCAATGCCGGGGGATGACCGCCGCTCGCGAGCCGGATGGTTGTCGTCTTTTCGTCGACTGCTGGGGTGATGGTGCCGAAAAGCACTGTGCAGAAGCGTGGGTCGTCCCCGCGAAACTCGTGGTAGAGAACGGTATTGAGGTTCTGAAGAACAGTGATCGGGTCGCGGTCGAACACAGCCGCCGCCCGCAGCGTGTAGCGGGTCAACGATGTCACCGCTGCCGCCCCCGGGCCTTTGCCGCTCACGTCACCGAGGAAAAATCCCCACGTGGACTCGTCGAGAGGGAAGACGTCGTAGAAGTCGCCGCCGACTTCCTCGATGACCGCGTGGTGGTAGTAGGCCGCAACGTCGGTTCCGGGCGGGGAACTCAGCACCGGAGGTAGAAGGGTGCGCTGCAGGGTCGTAGCGAGAATCTGTATCTGCGTGCGTTCGGCCTCGGCGACCTTGCGCGCGTCCTCTGCAGCTTCGAGCGCATCCTGCGACCGAGTCAACGCGTCGGCGGTGGTGGCCTGCGCGGTAAGCGCCCCGTCGCGGGCCTCGATGAGGGTCTGTTCTCGAATTCGGTGCGAGGTCGCACTGTGCAAAGTGAATCTGATGGTGCTGTCGTCATCCTGGATGTCTCGATTGGCCATGACCAACATGGACAGGACCGAATCCGGACCGGTGAGCAGATCCGCGGTGGCGCCGATGGGAGTCTCGGTGCCGGCGTCAGGGCTCGCGGTGAGCAGGGCCGTCACGGTATCTGCACTGGAGTCCGCGAAAAGATCGTGAACGCGGCGCCCGACGACGTCGGACGGTGCTCGGCCGATCGTCCGGCACACCGTCGCATTGGCGTACACGACGCACTGGCTGCTCGCCCGTATCGCCAGGTAGCCGGCCGGAGCAGTATCCAGAAAGCGTGGCGTGTCTGCGGGCATCACAGTGATGCACGTCTGTATTGACAGCGTTGGCTACGCCCGCTGGTGCCGAGCGCACGAATTCGATACGCGTTCACACATTTGTTCTATCAGATCGGCTTACGTGTCAGCAGCCGACCGGCAAGGCGCTAACGCTCGGAGTGATCGAGGTCCCAGGTCAGAGTGGTTTCGGTGCCGGATCCGTGATCGACGGCCATGTGATCGGTAATCGCGTCCGCGAGTACCAGACCGCGTCCGCGGTGCGGTGTCGGCTCGGCCCGTTTCCAGGTGCCTGCGTCGGACACCGTCACCGTGAGCACCAAGTTCTCGTGCACGGCGGTGAGCGTGAGCGGGCCAGGTGAAGACTCGTCTCGGTATGCATGTTCGACGCTGTTGGCCATCACCTCGTACGAAGCGAGTACCACGTCAGGGGCAATGTCGGAGAGCTGTCGCGCGTCGAGCCAGGCATGGAGATTGCGCCGCAGCTGGGCGGCGAGGTCGGCGGTCGCGGGGTCACTGTGGGTCCACCGAGCCGACGTGGGCTCGGGTGGTTCGACAATCACACGGGGCCGGACGGAGATGTTCGAAAAGAAGCCATGACGCCCGGTTACCCGAAAGTCGATATTCGACGCATCGACCGCGTCAGCAATCCGGAGGGCGTGTGCAGAAACTCGCTACGCGTAGCGTCGAGTCATGGTGAACGAGCCTGCGGGCGAGGCATTGGCCGTCGAATCGTCCGAGCAGGACGGTGTCACGGTGCTCGTCGTTTCGGGAGAACTCGACCTCGTCGGTGCTCCGAGGTTGGCGGACTGTGCTTATCCGGCGGCTGCTCAGGCTGTATACGGTCTCGTGATCGATCTCACCGGGGTCCAATTCCTCTCGTCCAGTGGAGTGAGTGTGCTAGTTCGTGCCGTCGATTCGCTGCCTCCCGGTGCGATGGGCGTACTGGTGGCCCCGCACTCGGTAGTGCAGCGACCCATCATGCTCAGTGGTCTGGATCGCGTGATCACGACGGTCGCCGACCGCCCCGCGGCGTTCGCGGCGATCGCTGCCACCCGCGCGTAGACGTCGGCGCCTCCTTGTAGGCTTGCTTCCGCGAGGTCTAGCCCGGTGCCCGCATTGACAGACCCGACACGCTTCATCGCCCCAAGGGAGTACACGTGCCCGCTCGAGACAGCACAGCTCGCTTCGACATCGGACGCGAGGTCGTCGGCAACGCCGTCATCGTCGCCGTCACCGGCGACATCGACCTGGGTACCGCACCGTCTTTCGCGTCGGAGATCGATTCCGCGCTGACGCCCACACCAGCGGCACTGATCGTCGATCTCACCGGCGTGGGATTCCTCGGATCGAGCGCAATGACCGTTCTGGCCGCAGCGCACGACCGGATGGGCGAGCTCACTGCCATTGCCGTCGTCGCCGACGGTTCCGCCACTCGTCGCCCTCTCGAACTGCTCGGGCTGGGGTCCGTGATGGCCATTCACGCGACGCGCGAGGACGCGCTCGCTGCTGTCGCGGCCGGCTGACACTTCGGCTCGCCACTCCGGCTCACCACTCCGGGATTTATTCCGCCTGATCCCGGCCGCACGCTGCGCGACCACATCATCGCGGCCACCCGCCGCTGACGTGGCATGCCCATCTCCGACGGGCGTTATCGTTCCGTTACTTTTCGTTATGCATCTGTGACTTTCGTGGGGACGAGTCCGACATGCCGCGTCGACACAGTTGGGGAGAAGAACGAAGTTGGTCGGTGATCGAGAAATGTCCGATGCCGGCATCACCCGAACGCCCCGTGCCCGTACGGGAAACGAGACCGCCTACGGCACATAGAATCTCGCTAGGAGCTTTACATGACTGCAGTTCTCTTCGGATCCATCAGCACGCTCGCCGATACATCGGAACTTCAGCGCCGAGCCTTCAACGAGGCATTCGCCTCGCACGGCCTCGACTGGAACTGGTCGCGCGAGGACTACGCAGCGATGTTGACCAGCAACGGCGGCGCCGGCCGAATCGCCCAGTTCGCCTCGTCTCGCGGTGAGCAGGTCGATTCCGACGCCGTCCACGCGACCAAATCCGAGATCTTTCAACGACTTCTGGCAACCGAAGGTATCGAGCCCCGCCCGGGTGTCCTCGACACCGTCGCCAGTGCCCGCGAACACGGGTACAAGCTGGGTCTCGTCACGACGACATCGTCAGAGAACGTGAGCGCGCTCCTGGATGCATTCGAGAAACTCGGTACCGAGTCGTTCGACATCGTCGTGGACAAGACCTCCGTGTCCGAGGTCAAGCCCGATCCGGAGGTGTACCGGTTCGCCATCGACGGCCTCGGCGAGAAGGCTGAAGATTGTATTGCCATAGAAGACAACGTCGGTGGAGTCGAGTCGGCAACTGCGGCGTCGATCCGATGCATCGCTTTCCCCAACGCGAATACCGTCGGCGGCGACTTCTCGGCAGCGCTGAAGACTGTCGATCGGCTCGATCCCGACCAGCTCGCCCGATGGGCCAAGGGCGGCGCGTAAACGCTCGACGCGAGAACGAAAGGACATTTCGATGAGCAATATGCAAGCACGCGTAACTGCATCCGACCGGGCATTTCACGTCGAAGGGTACGAGCGGATCGAATACGATCTGGTGTACGTCGACGGCGTGTTCGACGTAGCCAATACTGAACTGGCAGAAAGCTATCGGCCCTACGGTCGTTGCCTGATGGTCGTGGACGAGGCGGTTCACTCCTTGTACGGTGACCGTGCCCAGGCCTACTTCGATCACCATGGCATCGCGCTGACCGTCGTACCGGTCACCATCGCGGAAACCGCCAAGTCGCTCGACACCTTCGAGCGCATCGTGGGCGAGTTCGACGCGTTCGGTCTCGTTCGCACCGAACCTGTGCTCGTGGTCGGAGGCGGACTCACCACCGACGTTGCCGGCTTCGCGTGCGCCAGCTACCGGCGCAACACCCCGTACATCCGCATTCCCACCACGCTGATCGGCCTGATCGACGCGAGCGTGTCCATCAAGGTCGCCGTCAACTACAACAAGCACAAGAACCGCCTCGGCGCTTACCATGCGTCGCAAAAGGTCCTGCTGGATTTCTCGTTCCTCGCGACCTTGCCCGAGGACCAAATCCGCAACGGCATGGCCGAATTGATCAAGATTTCGGTGGTCGGCAACGAGAACATCTTCGACATGCTCGACGAGCACGGACCCGAATTGTTGGCGACGAAGTTCGGGCACTCGGGCGGTACGCCGGAGATGCGCGACATCGCACATCGCCTGACCTATCAGGCGATCGAGACGATGCTCGAGCTCGAGGCGCCGAACCTGCACGAGATCGAACTCGACCGTGTCATCGCCTTCGGCCACACCTGGAGTCCGACGCTCGAACTGACGCCTTCCCAGCCCTTCTTCCACGGGCATGCGATCAACATCGACATGGCGTTGTCCACCACCGTTGCCGAGCAGCGAGGTCTGATCTCGACCGCCGACAGGGATCGCATCCTGGGAGTCATGAACCGGCTCGGTCTCGCCTTGGACAGCGATCACCTGACGCCCGAGCTGCTCACCTCGGCGACCGCGTCGATCCTGAAGACCCGGGACGGCATCCTGCGCGCCGCAGTTCCCGATCCCATCGGCTCGTGTCGATTCCTCAACGATCTCACCACCGACGAGTTGGCGGACGCCTTGGCCTTGCACAAGAAGGTCTGCCTCGACTTCGACCGTGGGGGAGCGGGAATCGCCATGTTCACCGGTGGATCCGATGAATGATGGGGTCCTGCGTACCTCACGACCGGTGACACCGACGACGATCCTGGGCAAGGAGCTGCGCGAACTCGTCGAGGCCTACGACAACGGCGAGGTCGGTGAGGACTTCGCGCGGCGATTGCGCCGCGCACGGGACCTTGCCGACGGTCTCGATCCGTATCTCGACGCGCATACCACCCCTGAATCGTCGGCGCTGCAGGAGCTTTCCCGGCGAACGCAGGGAATGGACTGGGATTCCCGGACGGTGGTGTCCGGATCCGGTCCGTTGGAGCAGGAGATGCTGTCCGGACACGTCGAAGGTCAGGTGCTCAAGTTCCTGGCGCACATGACCGGTGCGCGACGGGTACTGGAGATCGGTATGTTCACCGGCTATTCCGCACTGGCCATGGCCGAGGCGCTGCCCGACGGCGGCACAGTGGTCGCCTGCGAGGTCGACGAGTTCGTTGCGGACTTCGCACGCGAGTGCTTCGCGTCGTCGCCGGTCGGTCACCGAATTTCAGTCGAGGTGGGACCGGCAATCGATACTCTCGACAGACTCGCGGGGGAGTCGGTGCAGTTCGACCTGGTGTTCATCGACGCGGACAAGACCGGTTACCTCGGGTACTACCGTCGGCTCCTGGACACCGATCTGTTGGCGCCGGGGGCGGTGATCGCCGTCGACAACACCCTGCTCCAGGGCGCTCCCTACGCGGAGCCGGCATACCGGACCGTCAATGGTGACGCCGTCGACGCATTCAATTCCTTCGTGACCGAGGACGCGCGCGTCGAGCAGGTTCTACTTCCGCTACGCGATGGTGTCACGTTGATCCGACGAGTGGAGGCTTAGCCCACCATGCAGTTCAGGGCGTTGACTCGCACGGTCGGTGCGCTCGGTGCGCTGACCGTCACCCTCCCCATCGATCTGGTCGTCGTGGCGTTCGCATTGCTCGATCAGCGTCGCGTCGCGGCCCCTCCGTCGGGACGCACGGTCATGGTGAGCGGTGGAAAGATGACCAAGGCTTTGAGTTTGGCGCGCGCATTCCACCGTGCAGGTCATCGCGTCGTCCTTGTCGAGTCGTCGAAGTACCGATTCACCGGCCATCGATTCTCTCGGGCGGTCGACGCGTTCCACTGTGTTCCCGAACCGACGGACCCCGGGTACGCGCATGCGCTGCGAGATGTGGTGCTTCGTGAACAAGTCGACGTCTTCGTTCCGGTCGCGAGCCCTGCCTCCAGCGTGCCGGACGCCGACGCCGCATCGCTGCTCGACGATCTCTGCGAGGTGGTGCACGCCGACCCCGAGACCGTGCGCATGCTGGACGACAAGTCGACGTTCTCGGAGGCGGCCGCGTCGATGGGTCTGTCGGTGCCGGACTGGCGACGCATCACGTCGGTCGGCGACATCGCCTCGTTCGACTTTCCCCCCGGGCGTGAATACATCTTGAAACAGATCGCGTACAACCCCGTCGGCAGAATGGATCTGACGCGGCTGTCGAGCGCGACGCCGCAGCGAAACCTCGAGTTCGCACGCAGCCTGGACATGACCGAGAGCAACCCGTGGATCCTGCAGGAATTCATATCGGGGCAGGAGTACTGCACCCACGGTACGGCCCGCGACGGGCATCTCACCGTGTACGCGTGCTGTAGATCGTCCGCGTTCCAAGTGAATTACGAGATGATCGACGTGCCTGACATTCGTTCCTGGGTCGAGACATTCGTCGGCGAGCTCGGTGTGACCGGGCAGCTGTCCTTCGATTTCATCCAGGCCGCGGACGGCCGGGTGTACGCGATCGAGTGCAACCCGCGCACGCACTCCGCGATCACGATGTTCTACGACCAGGACTTGTTGGCTCAGGGATATCTGGGACGAGTCGAGTCGGCAGTGCTCCCGACGCACGAGTCCAAGCCGACGTTCTGGACCTACCACGAGCTGTGGCGGTTGCTGACCGAGCCGAATCGCCGACACCGACTTCGTGTCATCGTGCAGGGAACCGACGCCATCTTCGCGCGGTGGGATCCACTCCCGTACCTGCTCGTTCACCACCTACAGATTCCGATCCTGCTGGTGAAGAACGCAGTGTCCGGACGCAGTTGGTCGCGAATCGACTTCAACATCGGAAAACTCGTCGAGCAGGGAGGAGACTGATGCCGACGACGGTGCTCGTACTGGCAGGCTCGCCCGTCGACCAGTTCCACGTCGATCTCTCCACGGTCTACGCCCAGGGATTTCTGAACGCGATCGACGGTAATCCCGACTACCGTGTTCACATCGCCGTCGTGACTCCAGGCGGTCACTGGCAGATCGTCGATCGTTTCGACGCGCTGAATCAGTCCGAGGTGAGGACCGTCGGGCAAGCAATGGAGTGGGTGAACACCGCAGGCATCGACGTCGTCGTTCCACAGATGTTCTGCCGACCCGGAATGACCAGCTACCGAGCGATGTTCGACCTGCTGTCGATCCCAGTTCTCGGCAATCGACCGGAGACAATGGCCATGACCGCGGACAAGGACATCGCGCGAGCGATCGTGGAGGCGGCAGGCGTTGCGGTACCGCGCGGTGAAGTCCTCCGGTCGGCCGGGAGCACCACGATGCCGTTCCCGGTGGTCGTCAAACCGGTGGACGCCGACAACTCGGTCGGTGTCGAGTTGGTCAGGGATGCCGAAGGTCTCGATGAAGCCGTTCGTGCTGCGCTGAGTCACTCGGACGGTGCTCTGGTGGAAACGTACGTCCCGCTCGGTCGGGAGGTTCGCTGTGGAATCCTCTCTCGTGACGGCGAACTGATGTGTCTGCCGCTGGAGGAGTACGCAGTCGGTGAGTCGAACCCGATCCGAGGCTCCGCGGACAAGCTGAACCGTTCCGACGAGGGTGACCTGTACCTGGTGGCCAAGGATTCGCGCAAGGCCTGGATCGTCGATATCGACGACCCAATCACCGAGAAGGTATGGGCGGCAGCCCGTATCGCCTACCGCGCTCTCGGTTGTCGACACTACGGATTGTTCGATTTCCGCATCGATCCCGACGGCAACCCCTGGTTTCTCGAAGCCGGCCTGTACTGCTCCTACTCGCCGGGCAGTGTCGTTGCGGTCATGGCTCGCGCAGTAGGGATCTCGGTGACCGAACTGTTCGCGCTGTCGCTGCGCGAACTCGACAGAGAAAGGGTCCGAACGTGAACAGCGAAGCTCTGAACCCTCTGGGAGTGCGCGTCACCGGCGTCGCGGTCGGCCGACTCGGGACCTCGGACGTCGATGTACTGCGACACCTGCTCGCCGAGCACGGCGTCGCCGTACTGCCGGGCCAGCACGTCGGTAACGACGAATTCACGGCGTTCCTCGAAAGCCTCGGGGACTTGATGTTCACCGAAGGCGAGACGCCCGTCGAGGGATACCCGGATCTCAACGTCATCACCAACGTCGCGCGAACAACCCCGCCGAAATCCACCTTCCACGTCGACACCACCTACATCCCTGTCCCACCTGCGTACACCGCTCTCCGAGCAGTCGAAGTACCCAGGGACGGCGGGCAGACACTGTTCAGCAACCAGTATCGCGCCTACGAGACACTCACAGTCGAGGACAAGAAACTTGTCGAACACGCGACCGTCACCCACACCGTCACCGGACTCGACGGCATCGAAGGATCCGCCGAGCATCCACTGGTCCTCGAGCACCCGGTGACAGGCCGCACAGCGTTGTACCTCACCGCCCCCGCGCGCTGTACGGCCGTATCCGGGACGACGGCAGACGAAGCGTCGCACCTCATCAGGCGCCTCGTCGACCACTCGACCCGTGAGGACAACGTCCTGCGGCATTCCTGGTCCCCCGACGACGTCGTCATCTGGGACAACCGATGCGTCATGCACAAAGCCGATCACACCGGCGTCACCGGGAACCGAGTCATGCACCGCGGCATGGCCGGCGACCGTCTGGCACGCCCGCGCTGATCCAAGCAACACGAGCACTTCCTCGTTCACCGACGATTTTTGCCGTCGGTGCCGGTCGGTATCAGCACGGGACAAGGTGCTGCACGCTGGAGGGAATGAACGTAATGGGTGACGTCGAGAAGATCGAACAGGAGCTTCGTGCTCTGTCGAGTCCGGACCAGGTGGACCTGATTGCCCGTCGAGTCGATCGGAACCAGATCATCGGAGTTCGCATGGGATCGGTCTTCGGTCTGGCGAAGGCGAACTGGCGGCTGGACTTGGGCACGGTCCGAGAACTCGTGCAGTCCGACTGGTTCGAAGTTCGCATGGTCGGGGTCAGCATTCTCGACGCACGTGCACGGAAGGGCAGTGCGGCCGATGCAGTGCGGACCGACTTGTACGAGCTGTACCTGGACGAGCACGCGCACATCGATACCTGGGATCTGGTGGATCGAGCTGCGCCGCGCGTAATCGGACAGTATCTGCTCGACAGGCCGAAGGAGCCTCTGCACATTCTCGCCGGCTCGGCCAACCTGTGGGAACGGCGGACCTCGATCGTCGCCTGCTACTGGCTGATCCGAAACGGCGAGCTCGACGATCCGGTACGCATTCTGGAAGCCCTGATCGACGATCCGGAAGTGTTCGTCCAGACCGCACTCGGAACTGCGCTGAGGGAAGTCAAGCGTGCAGACCCGGCACGGGCGGCCGAGTTCCACCGGCGACACGGCAGCAGACTGCACCCGACAGCCCGGCGTGCCATGAAAGTCGGCCGTACTTGACCTGTCCGTCGGCGTTGTGTTCTCGGCACGAGGCCAGGGCGTCGATCAGTTGGTGACGAAGTCCCCGAGTACGGGTAACCGTGATGCCGACCGGTTCGCCAACGTCGGCACGCACCCGAGAAGTCCCTTCGTGTAGGGGTGTGTGGCGCCCGACACGATGGTGGTCGACGGTTTCTGCTCGACGAGTTCTCCTCGGTACATCACGAGCATGGTGTCGGAGAATTCCAAGCAGAGTTTGATGTCGTGACTGACGACCAGGAGTGCCGTCCCCTCTTCGCGGGTGAGATTCTGTAGTAATTCCATCGTTCCGCGCGCAAGTGACGCGTCGAGCGCGCTGGTCGGTTCGTCGGCGATGAGGAGCCGGGGTGACCCGCACAGTGCCAGTGCCGTCATGACCCTCTGTCGCATTCCTCCGGAGAGCTCGTACGGCCGACTGCCCATCACTCGTCGGGCGTCGTGCAGACCGACTTTGTCGAGCCAGTGGGCCGTGATATCGGCTCGAGCGCGGCGACCGGTGACACCTGCCCCGGCGAGAACGTGGCTGAATTGGCCGCCGATGGTCCACACAGGATCGAGAGCGGTCATCGCATCCTGGAACACCATGGCGATACCGTCGGTCCGGCTCGGAACACTGCGCTTCGTGGTCGGTTGCTGAGGAACGCCCTCGAATTCGAGGGTGTCCGACACCACGGACGCGCCACTCGATGCGCCGATCAGCCCGGCGATGGTCATGGCCAGTGTCGATTTACCCGAACCCGACTCGCCGACGAGGGCAACGCGCTCACCTGGAGCGATGTCGAACGAGACGTCCTTCACGGCCGTCACGGCCGATAAGCCCGTGCCGTATGTCACAGAGAGATTCTTGACGCTGAGTACAGAATCGACGGACGTGGATGTGTCGACCTGGTCGATTGGTCTGTCCTGCAGCGTGTTCGAAGAAATCGAGCGTTCCGCTGTTGTCGTCATTCATGCTCCCACCGAGGCGTCCGAAGAGTTCGATTACGTCCGTAATGCTTCATCAGGGGTGTTTCCCGAACCGATCCCGTTGGTAAACAACGTATTACGCGGACCGGACCGGTTGCGTGTCGTAGCGTTGACCTGCGGGTTCACGGTCCGTCGAGCGTGAATGTGCCGTTCGATCACACAGCGGGAAACGGGCGGGATTCCTATAGACTCGGCAAACCGGTTGATCTCATCGTCGCGGCAACCCGTCTCCCTGTCGTTCGAGCTCGCGTGCGAACGTGTACCACCGAAAGGCCTCGACAGTATGACCCGCCCCTTCTTCGACAACGAGTCCGGCACCGTAGCAGCGCATCGCCGTCGCCAAGCGGACGAGCAGCGTGCGAGGTATCTGCGTGCCCAAGCTGCACGTCAGGAAAAGTTCGTCACGTCGCCGCGGCGCGTCTACGAACTGATTCGATCCGGAATTCGGCGCGGGACGATGCCGCACGACGAGACACTGTCGGAGCAGCATTTGATCGATACCCTCGGCGCGACCCGAAATGCTGTGCGTAAAGCGTTGCAGATGCTCGCGGACGACGGCGTGGTGCTCCGTGCCCGACGCGCTGGAACGTCTGTCGCCCACGACATCGTTGCGGTCCGCGATGGCGAGGTCGGCCCGCGTGCCTGGGCTGGAATGCCGGATGAAGGCCGATTGACCGTGGATACACTCGAATGCCGCAGGATTGCCGCGCCTGCGGTACTGCAGAACTTCATCGGCACCGAGGTGGACACCGTCGTGTTGCTCGAGCAGGTGGGGCGGATGGGGGGCAAGCCGTTGTATCTCCGCGTCGGATACTGCATCACCGATTTCGAGATCGACGAATTCGTCACCCGTATCGAGAGCAACCATTCCGAGTACCCGCCGATAGCTGTGGCGCACAATCGGATTTTCGGCACCGTCTACGGCGGCAGCAGTTCGGTTGTGGAAGCGATCTCGTGCCAGGAACGTGCGGCGGATCTGCTGGACATGCAGGTCGGTGCGCCGGTGCTGTTGCGGGAATTGATCACCAGAGACTCCGAGGGTCGCCCGGCAGAGCTGAGCTTCACACACTTCCGCGCCGATCGCGTGGCGATCATCGGATCCGCAGACCATCACGGAATGTCTCCGCACCTGTGATCGACAGCAACGGAGCCGGCACTGGTACCGGCTCCGTTGCTGTCCAGCAGGACAGCGGCTTTCGAGGCGTGGGTCAGAAGTCCAACAAGTTGTTGCGGAATTGGCTGTGCGCGTAGCCGTCACGCACCAATCCTCGACGCCGCAGCGCCGGCACGAGACCGTCGGTGACTTCGGTGTAGTAACGCCGACCGAGCCTTCCGGTCATCAGGAAACCGTCGCCACCGACAGCGTCGATGACCTCTTCCATCCGATCGGCCACCGTTTCCGGTGTTCCGACCAGTGGGACCGACGTGATCGACCAGGTCGCCGCGAGTTGTCGGAGCGTCTTCTCGGAGCCGTCCTCGTTGAACTTGCTGCCCCCGGATCCGGCGAGGAAGTCCGCCAGCGTGGTGCGGTGCCCGTTGGTGGACAACGGCGGTGGGGGAGCGTCGATGTCCAACGTCGACAGGTCGTTGCCCGTCACAGCCGACAGGTGCGCCAATGCCGCATGCACTCGGCCGTCGGTCGCTTCCCTGGACCGAGCATCGAGCTCGGCTGCCTCGGCATCGGTTTCACCCAAGACCGGAGAAACGATGTACATGATCTTGATCGAGTCGGGATCGCGACCGGCGTCGGATGCCATCGTCCGTACGTCGTCGCGGTAGGCCTTCATCGCCTCGATGCCTTGAGCCTGACAGATGATGGTGTCCGCGTTGCGTGCCGCGAACGCGCGTCCACGGGGTGAACCGCCTGCCTGGCATATCACCGGACGCCCCTGTGGCATCGGAAGCGTGTTCAGCGGCCCCCGCGTGCGATGGAACTTTCCGACGTAGTTCGCATCGTGGACCTTGGTGTGGTCCGCGTACGTACCCGACTTGCGGTCCAGTACCACCGCGTCCGGTTCCCACGACTTCCACAACGCGTCGACTGCTTCGACGAACTCCTCCGCGCGCTCGTATCGTTCGTCGTGCGGTGGCAGGGCGTCCATTCCGAAGTTCTGCGCAGCGCGATCCTCGCTGGAGGTCACCACGTTCCACCCGACTCGTCCGTGCGACATGTGATCCAGCGTCGAGACGGTGCGCGCGAGCAGATACGGGGGATAGAAACTTGTCGACATCGTCGCGACGATCCCGAGTCGGGAGGTCGCGGCAGCGAGCATCGGAACGAGGGCGACCGGATCGTGTTTGGGCGCGTACTGAGCCTTGGCGAGGTCGAACTCGGTTGTCCCACCGTAGATGTCGGACACCATCGACGAGTCCTCCAACATCAGGTAATCGAAGCCCGCGCGTTCGAGAGCCCGCGCCATCTCCACATGGAACCGTCCGTCCGCCCAGGAATCGGCGTCGGACCCGGTCCAGTGCGATGTCCACACCGGGGGACGGAAACTGGTGAACCAACCGAGGTGCATCCGCGGCGTGCTCATCGCGCACCTGCCAGGTGCTCGCGGAGGCTCTGGCCTCGGAACCCGGTGCCCGCGACGCCGCGGCGACGAAGCTCTGGCATCAATCCGTCGCACACGTCGTCGACGTATCGCCGGTTCAGCACACCGCCACCACCGCCGAAGAACAGGAACCCGTCACCACCGACTTCTTCGATGACGCTTTCCATTTCGTCGGCTACCGAAGCAGGCGTACCGACGAGCCTGAGAGACTCTGTTCGTTCCGCCGCGACAGTCTCGCGGATGGTCCGTCCTGCCGCCCAGGTACGTAGATTCTCCAAGATGCTGGTGCTCCCCTCGGTGTGCAGATCGTCCGGAATCGGCTTGTCGACGTCGAACCGAGAGAAGTCGATGTCGCCGGACAGCATGATCAGACGCCGCGCGATGGCGGCGTCGGTGGGCTCGTAGTATCGCTCCGCGCGACGGCGTGCGTCCTTCTCGGTCTCACCCAGGATGGGCGTCACCATGTACAGAACCTTGACATCGTCCGGGTTTCGGCCGAAACCCGCTGCGCGCGAACGAATCGTGTCTCGATACGTACGCATCGCAGCGCGGCCCTTCGGCGCGGACACCACGAGATCGGCTACACGGGCAGCCAGATCGATGCCCGACGCGGACGCTCCCGCCTGACAGATGACGGGTTTGCCCTGAGGACTCGGCAGTGTGTTCAGCGGGCCGCGAACCTTGAAGTGCTTACCGGCGTGGTCGATGGTGCGAACTTTGGTGTGATCGACGTAGGACTCCAGGCCAGGGTGAATCGGCGACGCGGCGTCGACGTCCCAGGACGCCCACAGGGCGTTGGCCACGTCGACGAACTCCTCGGCGATCTCGTAGCGTTCGTCGTGGACAGGGAGGGTGTCGTGGCCGAAGTTCTGAGCCGCTCGATCGCCGGTCGAGGTGACGATGTTCCATCCGATTCGGCCGTGGCTGAGGTGATCGAGGGTGGAGAGCAACCGTGTCAGCAGAAACGGGGGATAGAAACTGGTCGATGCGGTGACGACGATGCCGATCTTCTCGGTCTCGTACGCGAGTCTCGATGCCAGAGCCATCGGATCATGCTTGGGAGCCCTCGGTGTCCACTTGAGTTCGGATTCGAACGTGCCCCCGTAGATGTCGGTGAGCGCGGTCGAGTCCTCGAGCATCACGAAGTCGATTCCCGCTCGCTCGAACTTGCGCACGATGTCGACAGCGAAAGATCCGTCTGCCCAGTCCGTTCCGCCGGTTCCTGCCCACGGGCCCGTCCAGTCCGGGACGAGATAGTTGGTGAACCAGCCGAGGGTGAACGGTGTTGACATCTCTCCTCATTTCTCGAGCGGTGCTCGCGTTGTTCCTTGGTCGGTAAAGATCTGATGGACGACGCCGAGGTCGCGGATTCGTCGGTGACGACCACCTTGGAATCCGGGGTCGCCGTTCCGTTGGTTCGCCACGGCCTGAGCGCGAGCAGGACGGCCAGTGCCGCCACGGGAACACTTGCGGTGAATGCCAGGGAGTAGGAGGCCTGTGCGGCCACAGCACCGGCGACGAGTGGGCCGAGCATGGTTCCGACGTCGAAGGTCACCTGGTACACGGCGATCGGCGTTCCTCCCCTGCCATGCAGCACGTCTCCCACCGTGGCCGCACTCGAGACCATCGCGAACGTTCCGCCGACACCCCACAGGATCATGGTGAAGACCAGCACCAGCAGGGTCGGGAACACAGCGAGGAGAACGATCCCGAACAAGATCAAGGCCGATCCTGCCGCCAGCATCGGCCGACGTCCCCACCGGTCGACGAGGATGCCGGCGGGTTTGACGACGACGATCTGTACGATCGCGCCGACGACCAGGACCAACCCCGAGACGAGCGGGCTCCCACCGATGACTGTTGCGACGAACAGTGGAACGAGAGTGAAGCGAACGCCGTTCCCTATCCACCCGTTGGCGAAGTTGGACGAGATCGCCGCGCGGAAGCCTGGATGACGAAGCGCGTCCAGCAGACTCATCTGCTCGGGCCGCGTCGACAGGTCGTGCTCGACGCCGGCTGCCGCGTCCTTACGGTCGCTGGATCGGAACGCCAGCCACACCACCGCAACGCCGACGATCAGAGTGATCGCGTGCGTCAGGAAGGGCGCTCGCAGCGACACCAGGGCGACGGCGCCGCCGATCACCGGGCCGAGTACCCCACCGATCAGGAAACCCGACTGGAACACCGACGCGGTGCGTCCTCCACTCGCCGCTGTGCTGTACCTGAAGAGGAGTTGTTGCCCCGATACGGTGAACATCGCCGTGCCGATTCCCCCGACCGCTCGGAGCACCAGCAACGCCAGAAACGTCGGCGCGAAAGCTGCGGCCAGTGACGACGCCGCGGCGAGGAGCAGTCCGACAGTGAGGACCGTCCGCTCGTCGAAGCGGAGCAGTATGCGGCTCGCACCGAACGAGGCCAGCACGCGAGTGAACGCGTAGATGCTGACCACGGACGACGCTGCGAGGTCGCTGACACCGAAATCCCGTGCGAACACCGGGATGACCGGTGCGACGACGCCGTACCCGAGCCCGATGCACACGTTGACGAACGCCAACGCGTACACCGGCCCTGGCACGACCGAATCGCGTCGAGGGAAGCGCATCAGAACGACAGGAGATTGTCACGGAAGTGCGCGTGCTCGTACTTCGTGCGTACGAGGCCGCGTCGCTGCAGTGCAGGCACCAACCCCTCGGTGATCTCGCCGACGTAGCGTCGACCGATACTGCCGGTGACGAGGAATCCGTCGCCTCCGACGAAGTCCATCGTCTCGCCCATCTGCTCGGCGACCGAGTCGGGCGTTCCCACGTAGTGCACGTTCTTCATCGACCAGCCGAGAGCGGCCTTGCGCGGCGTGTTTCCGTAGGAGAGGAAGTCGCCCAGAGTCGTTCGATGTCCGTTGGTGGTCAGTTCAGGGAATTCCTCGTCCAGTTCGTAACTCGAGAGGTCGATTTCGGTGAGGGCTGAGATGTGACCGAGTGCGGATTCGATACGTGAGTCGACGTCCGCAGTCATTCGTTCGACCTTCGCCCTCGCGTCGGCGTCGGTATCGGCGAGCACGGGTTGGGTGATGAACATGATCTTGCAGCTGTCGGGATCGCGTCCTGCCTTCTCCATTCGCATCCGGATGTCGTCGCGGAACGCCTTCATCGCGACGGGATCCTTGGCTGCGCTCAGAATGGTCTCGGCGTTGCGCGCGGCGAACTCCCGGCCGCGGGGTGAACCGCCGGCTTGGCAGATCACCGGTTCACCCTGCGGGGACTTCGGAAGGTTCAGGGGGCCGCGCGAGGCGTGGAACTTGCCACGGAAATCGGTGACGTGCACCTTGGTGTGATCGACGTAGGTGCCGCTCTCGCGGTCGAGAACCATCGCGTCGTCTTCCCACGATGCCCAGAGTTGCTTGACCAGATCGACGAATTCGTCTGCGCGTTCGTATCGTTGGTCGTGCTCGGCCAGCTTGTCCATACCGTAGTTCTGCGCAGCACGATCTTCGCTGGAGGTGACGACGTTCCAGCCGACACGGCCCTTGCTGACGTGGTCGAGCGTCGAGAAGCGGCGGGCGAGCAGCCACGGTGGGTAGAAGGATGTGGAGCAGGTTGCGATGACTCCGATGTGCTCGGTCGCGGCCGTCAGCACCGGCACCAGCGTGACCGGATCGTGTTTGGGGGCGTAGAGGCCGTACTTCAGGTCGACGCGGGACGAGTTCTCGAAAGCATCCGAGACCATCGACGAATCCTCGAGCATGATGTAGTCGAAGCAGGCCCGCTCGAGTGCTCGCGCGAAGTCGACGTGCAGCTCACCGTTCGCCCACGTCTTGCCCTCGTCGCCGGCCCACGTGGTGTTCCACGGCGGATTGGAGAAGTTGGTGAACCACCCCAGATGAAATTTGGTCATTGCCGTGTACTCCTTGTTCTCGATTGTCGTTCGGATGAAAGGCGACGGACTCTCCGGATTTCCGACGGTTCGTCGTCTCGGACTCCGCGCAGTGTCGACGGAACACTGGCGGCGAGGGCGCTGGCTGCCATCATGGCGATTGCCACGACGAACCCTGTTGTCAGGGAGCTTGTTTCCGAGGCCGGCAGCATGAGGGCGTCCCCGGAGTAGACGAGTTCGCGGAGCGCAGGAGGCAATGCCGACACGGCCAGGACCAACGCAAGCGCAGTGCTGACCGTCACCGCAGTGTTGTCCAGCGATACACGGAGCCCGTTCGCCATGCCGGATCGATCGGGCGGTACGCCGACGTTGATTGCAGCAGCATTCGCGGTCTTGAAAATCGCGCCGGTCAGTCCGAGCGCGAAGAGTATGACGACGACGGGCACATCCGCTGCCGGTCCGCCGATGTGCAGAGCCAGCACCGTGAGGACGGTGGCCGTGCCGAGGGTGGAGGCCGTGGTCAGCACTCGCGTCCGTACGCGTGTCGCCAGCCGACCGGCGATCGGCGACATCATCGTGGTGCCGACGGCCAGTGCCGTGATCTGCAGTCCGGCCTCGATCGGACTGCGTCCTTCGACGCTCTGGAGGTACAGGGACATCGTCACTGCCACCGCACCTTCGGCGATGGTGACGAGAAACGACGCGCTGTAGGCGCAGCCGCGGAAGCGGCTGGTCAGCAACGAGGGGTCGACGATCGGGTCGACGGTGCGTCGTTCCCACCACCAGAACAGGGGAAGCCCCAGGACGACCACGGCCAAGGGAAACAACGCGTGGACCGAACCGAAACCGACGCTGCCACCACGGTTCACCCCGTAGACGAGGCATCCGAGCACAATCATCGACCCCATCGCACCGACGTAGTCGAACCTCGCTGCGCGAGGAGGCCGATCGGTCCGGCGCAACGTGATCGCGGCCCAGGCCGTCCCGAGCACACCGAGGGGCACAACGACTCCGAAGACGCCGCGCCACCCTGTTGTTTCGGTCAGAACACCGCCGAGAAGCGGGCCGATCGAAACAGCGAGCGACATGATCGTGATATTCCAGCCGATTCCGATCGCGAGCTGCGCAGGTGCGAAGGCCTCGACCAGCAGCGCGGTGGTGTTGGTGATCACCGCGGCAGCGCCGACACCCTGCACGACCCGTAGCCCGATCACCAGTGCTGGATCGCTCGACAGCGAGATCACCGCACCGCTGACCGTCAGCAGCGCGAGGCCTGCCAGATAGACCGGCCTTCGGCCGAGGATGTCGGCTACCTTGCCGAGAACCAGAATGAAGACGGCGGTCGTCAAGAGATACGCGAGCATGAACCAATCGGTCTGTGCTGCAGAGGCGTTCAAGCCTGCACTCATGTCGGGCAGGGCCACTGGAAGCATGCTCACCGAGACGAAGGTGATGCTCATACCCAGCCCGGTGACGGACAGTACTCGCCACGGATAGTTGTCGGGCCGCGACGGTGGCCGCGCATCCACCGGCGTGTACGCCCCTGCAGCGTCGATCAGAAGTCCATCAGGTTGTCGCGGAACAATTCGTGCGCGTACCCGTCGCGGATCAAACCTCGTTTGCGTAGCTCCGGCGCCAAACCGTCGGTGATCTCGCTGATGTACCTGCGGTGCACACTGCCGGCAATCAGGAATCCGTCTCCGCCGACTTCCGCTGCGATCTCACCCATCTGCTCTGCCACCGCGTCGGCCGTCCCGATCAGGTCGACCGATTTGCGGATGTCCGAGCTGGCGGCCTCACGCAGAGTCATTCCGGTGGTGTTGGCCCCGATCAACGCCATCGTGCCGCGACCCGCGTTGGTCTCCACCGAAGGGATCGGCGCGTCCAGATCGAACTTCGAGAAGTCGATTCCGCTGGCATAGGACATGGAGGCAAGGTTGACGTCGATGTCGTTGCGGAATCCGGCGAGAATGCGTTCGTGCTTGTCCTCGGCCTCACGTCGAGTCTCACCGAGTACCGGACTGACGATGAACATGATCTTGCACGAGTCCGGATCTCTGCCCTCGGCGACCATCCGTGCGCGAACGTCGTCACGGTAGGTCTTCATCGCCTCGACGCTCTCGACCTGCGCCAAGATGGTCTCGGCGTGCTTGGCCGCGAATCCGCGTCCCGCCGGTGAGCCACCGGCTTGGCAGATCACCGGACGGCCCTGTGGCGTCGGTGTGGTGTTCAGTGGTCCGCGAGACGAGTGATACGTGCCTTTGAAGTCGATGGCGTGGACTTTCTCGAAATCTGCGAACACGCCGGCTTCGCGGTCGAGGCGCACCGAGTCCGGTTCCCACGACGCCCACAGCTGTTTGACGAGATCGATCCACTCGTTCGCCATCTCGTACCGGTGGTCGTGCTCGAACATCTCCTCGAACCCGAAATTCTGCGCGGTGCGCACGTTGTGCGAGGTGACGAGGTTGATGCCTGCTCGGCCGTGGCTGAGGTGATCGAGCGTCGCAGCCGTGCGAGCTGCCATGTAGGGCGGATGGAACGACGTGGTCATCGTGCCGATGAGTCCCAGGTGCTCGGTGAACTGGCTCAGGATGGGGAGCAGGGAGTGGGGATCTTGCTTCGGGACCGACCGTGCGTTGGCCAACCACCACTTTGCGTTCCCGCCGAACGAGTCCGGCACGAACGAGCCGTCCTCGAACATGATGTAGTCGAATCCTGCACGTTCGAGGGCCTGCGTCATGTCGATGTAGAGTTCGGGATGGTTCCATTCGGTACCGCCTTCACCCGACCACATCTGGTTCCACGACTGCACCTGCCAGCTCAGAAACCAACCCAAGTGGAACATTTTTCCTCTTTCTACGTTGCGGGATCGACGGATCAGAATGCGCGAAGGTTGTCGCGGAAGTGCTTGTGCTCATAGGAGGTACGGGTCAACCCGCGACGCTTGAGTGCGGGGACGAGCCCGTCGGTGATCTCGGCGACGTATCTGCGGTTCATCGGCGCCCCGGCGATGAGGAACCCGTCGCCACCGACCTCCTGCATGACGCCGTCCATCATGTCGGCGACATCGTCCGGGGTGCCGACGAATTCGAGCGTGTCGATTGCACTGTGGCTCGTGATCCGCTCACGCAGGGTTTGTGTCCCGTCTCCCTTGAACTCGGCGAAACTGCTTCGGTGGCCGTTGCTTTCGAGGTCTGCAGGTAACGGTGCATCGAGGTCGAACTGGCTGAGGTCGATACCGGACAGATGCGAGCGGCCGGCCAGCAGGCCATCGATGTTGCGCGATGCTGCGTCCTGCCGTCGCTGCTGCTTGGCCTTGGCCTCGGCAGTCGTCTCACCCAGGATCGGTGAGATCAGGTACATGACCTTGACGTCGTCGGGGTTGCGCCCGGCTTCGGCGGCGCCTTGGCGAATGTCCTCGCGGTAGCGGCGCATCTTGTCGGTCCCGTGAGGGTTGGAGATGATGGCATCGGCGTGTTTGGCGGCGAACTCCTTGCCCTTGTCCGAGCCTCCGGCTTGCAGGAACACCGGGCGTCGCTGCGGACTGGGAACGGTGTTGAGCGGTCCTCGGGACTTGTAGAACTTGCCCTCGAAGTCGATCCGGTTCACTTTCTCGTGGTCGGCGTAGATGCCACCTGGCGCGGTGTCGGCCACCACGGCGCCCTCCTGCCACGAGTCCCACAGCTTGCGAGTCAGTTCGACGAACTCGTCGGCCATGTCGTAACGAAGATCGTGCTCGGGCATGTCGAAGCCGTAGTTCTGGGCTGCACGGGTGTTGCTGCCGGTCACGATGTTCCAGCCGATTCGGCCTTCCGCGATGTGATCGAGCGTCGACATCAATCGAGCGACGGTATAGGGGTGGTAGAACGTCGTGGTGAGCGTCGGTACGATCCCGAGGTGCTTGGTGGTGTACGACAGGATCGCAGCAAGCGCAGCGGGATCATGTTTGGGCGCAGCCGATGCCGTCGCGAGGTAGTACTCCATCGACCCCTTGTAGGTGTCGGAGACCTGTACGGAATCTTCCATGATCAGGAAGTCGAAACACGCGCGTTCGAGCGAGTGCGCAAGGTCGACGTACTGATCGGGCATCATCCAGTCGGTGGCACCGGTACCGGACCACGGCTGGTTCCAGGATTGGACACCGAACCCGGCTCCGAGGAACCAACCCAGGTGAAATTTGTCGGCAGTCATGTTGTTCTCCAGTGATCGAGACGTGTCGGGTCAGAATTCGAGAAGATGATCGCGAAGGTGCTCGCCTGCGTACTCGGTACGCATGAGTCCTCTGCGTTGCAGGGCAGGGACCAGGCCGTCGGCTATTTCGCCGATGTAGCGCCGGTTGTGAGGCTGGCTCCAGATGAGGAATCCGTCACCGCCGATCTCGTCCATGGCCTGGCCCATCTGTTCGGCTACCTCGTCGGGAGTGCCGACCAGCTCCATGGATTCGGTGCGGTATGCGACGCACGCTTCACGGAGTGTGCGTCCATCTGCCCACTTACGGAAGTTCTCCAGCGTCGACTGATGTCCGTTGGTGTGGACGTCGTCCGGAAGTGGCTTGTCGAGATCGAATGTGGAGAAGTCGATCTCCATGCTCGCCGACCAGCCGATGAGCGGACCCATCGGATTGGCACGTACCGCCTCGGCCTTGCGTTCCTTGCGATCGAGTGCGTCCTGGTGCGTCTCGCCGAGTATCGGCGAGACGACGTACATCACTTTGGCCGAATCCGGGTCGCGTCCGTACTCGGCCATCCGCCTCCGGATGTCGGCGCGATATTCCTTCATCGCCGGAACCCCTTTCGGCAGGGCCATGATCATGTCGGCGTGCTTGGCCGCGAAATCGCGACCGGCGGGGGACCCGCCTGCCTGCGTGATCACCGGACGGCCCTGAGGGGACGGGAGCGTGTTGAGGGGGCCGCGGGACGAGTAGTACTTGCCCTTGAAGTCGACGGTGTGGACCTTCGTGTGGTCCACGTAGGTGGACGTCGCGCGGTCCATCACCACCGCGTCGGCGTCCCAGGAATCCCAGAGTTTCTCGACGAGTCCGACGTATTCGTCTGCCCGGGCGTACCGCTCGTCGTGTGGGGGAAGCGTCTCCATCCCGAAGTTCTGTGCGGCGCGATCCTCGCTGGAGGTGACGACATTCCATGCAATTCGCCCCGAAGACAGGTGATCGAGCGATGCGATCGACCGAGCCAGGAGGTAGGGCGGATAGAAGGAGGTGGACGCCGTGATCGAAATTCCCAATCGCTCTGTTGCCCGCGTCAGAAGCGGCGCGAGAGCCATGGGGTCACCCTTCGGTGCCCAGCCGCCCGTGCGGAGCGTTGCCTCCGAACTACCGCCGTAGGTGTCCGACACCATCGACGAGTCCTCGAGCAGAAGGAAATCGAAACACGCTCGCTCGAGCGTCCGGGCGAAATCGACGTAGAAGTCTCCATTCAACCAGTCTTCGCTGTCGGTGCCTTCGAAGGCGGTGTTCCAGGCGGCCGGGACGAAGCTGCCGAACCAGCCGAGATGAAATCTGTTGTCTGTCATAGTCCGTTCGTTTCTTCCGGTGTGTGAGTCGACTTCACCGCGGGGATGTTTCGAGAGACCGCGCGGTTGATAGCCGCCTGATTTCGCCGTTCGTCTTCTGCGTTCTCGCACGCAGTTCGGTCGGTGAGCGGTATATGACCACCGACCGAACGCGTGAAATTACTGGGAGAACTTCAGGTTCGAGTAGTCGATACGGAAATCGGTACGTTGAACGAAGCCGTCGATACCGGCCTCGAGCGCCACGGACGGACGCACGCGAGCGATGAAGATGTACGGTGCCTGTTCCGTCATACGGAGCTCTGCTGCGTTCCAGTACTCCCCGGCTTCCGGACTCAAGGCATCGCCTGCATTCAGTCCCTGATCGACGAGACCGAGGAATTCGGGATCGTTCCACAGCGCGGTGTTCGAACCACCACCCGGCTGAGTGAGCAATTGCAGCGAGTACGGCGGGGTCATGGTCACCGACGCGCCGATGGAGAGGCTGGCCTGGATCTTCCCATCGAGCTGTTCTGCGTTCAGCTGCGCCGCAGGAACTTCGGAGATGGTGACATCGATTCCTGCTTCGGCGGCGTACGACTGGATCTGGATTGCAGTGTCCTGCGCCGCGGGCAGCTGGTTGTTGACGCTGAGCGTGAACGCGAAACCGTCCGGCATGCCGGCGTCGGCGAGCATCTGCTTCGCGCGTTCCGGATCACCCTCGTACTGCGGTAGACCGGATCCGTCCCAGTTGGGTGCTTTGTCGTCGAGCACGTGGGTGTACTTGTACGCGCGGTCGAAGAACACGTCGGACATGATCTTGTCGTACGGGATCGCGTAGGCCATGGCCTGGCGCACCCGTACGTCGTCGAACGGTGCGGTAGTGGTGTTCATCGCGTACAGCAGGTACTGGTTCGAGGTGGTCGTGGGCACCGTGACTGCGTCGTTCTCCTCCAGGGACGCCTGATCGGAGGACCGCAGCGCGAGTGCGACGTCCGCGTCACCGCGCGTGACCATGTTGGCGCGGGTCGCCGGATCGGCCACCACACGTCGAATCATCCGTTTCACCTCGGGCTCGCCGAGTACGAAGTCCGGGTTGGCCTTCATGACGATTTCCTGGCCCGGCGTCACCGACTCCAACATGTAAGCGCCGTAGCCGAAATTGCCACGCATCATGTCCTCGGCACCCCACTGCACGGCGTAAGGATCGTCGGGAGTGGCGTTCTCGATGAGGTAGTTGCTGTCGTAGATCGATCCGATGTTCTCGGCGAGGTTCGCCAGCAACGTCAGACCGTAGCCTGCTTTCTCCACGGTGAAACTGACCGTGTAGTCGTCGACCTTCTGAATCTGAGTGACCGGGTCGGTCAGCATCGGCTTGAAGTAACCGGCCATACCGCCGCCTGGGGTAGCGAACTTGCGCTCGAAGGACCACAGCACGTCGTCGGCGTCGAGTTCGTTGCCTTGCTGGCTCGACACACCTCGCTTCAGTTTGAACGTGTAGACGAGTTGATCCTCGCTGACGTCGTAACTCTCGGCCAGGTACGGCTCGAAGTTGTAGTAGTCCTGCACGAGAGCATCCGAGCCGTCCTCTTCCACGTACGGTTTGCGGATGAGCTGCGCATGCATGTTGTTCGTGACGTCCTGGTTGTCCGTCCCCGCCGTGTACGCGTAGTCACGAACGACGTTCGACGCCTGGTCAGGGGTCACGACGATGATCTCGCCGGTGCTCGCTGCGTCGGACCCCGCGGATCCACCGTCGGAACATGCACTCAGCGCGAGTGCGCCGGCGAGAAGCGGGATGGACCACCTGAGCCCGATGGGGAGGCGATTGGAGTGTTTCACTACGGGTGTTCTCCTTGGTCGATGCATGGGGGATCGACGGGTGCCGTGTCGAGTCGTCGACGCCCGTGAAAAAGGGTGAGGTGTGCACATGCTCGGACAGCGCTGTCCGTGTGTTGGTGGGTCACTCCGCCGGCTACGCTCCCGCCGTGTGTTGGTGGGTCACTCCGCCGGCTGCGCTCCCGCCGTGTGAATTGGTCACTCCGCCGGCTGCGCTCCCGCCGTGTCAATGGGAGCGGCGGACGTCCTTCGTGAGATGGCGGCCGACGATGGCGACGGAAGCGACGGTGGCGCACAGTGCGAACGCGGGTGCGCCCGCGGCCCAGAGCTTTCCGATGGCAGCATCGCCGGCGCCACGAGTGATCATCGATCCCCATTCCGGTGTGGGAGGTGCGAGACCGACTCCGAGGAAGCCGAGAGCTGCGGTGAGGATGATCGTCAAACCGAAGACGACGGAGGCGTTCTGCAGCGCGGGGACGGACGAGTTGGGAAGCACGTGCCGGAAGACGAGTTGGGTCTCGCTCAAGCCGGCTTGCCTGGCTGCGTCCAGGTACGCGTCTCCTCGCACGCGCAATACCTCGGTGCGTACCAGCCTTGCCTGAATCGGCGCGAGAATCACCGACAAGGTGAAGATCATCGTCAACGAAGAAGTGCCGAAGAACGAGACGACGACGAGTGCGACGATCACGGTGGGTACTGCTTCGAGGAGGTCCAGGAACCGGGCCGCCCCGCGCGCCAGGAACCCGCCGAGTCCATGGCCGGACTCGTTCATTCCGATCGTGAGGCCGATGAGAATCCCACCTACCGTCGATGCGATCGTGACGAACAGTGCAATGGTGACGTCGATCCGTGCTCCGGCGATGGTGCGGGAGAACACGTCGAGCCCCGTGGAATCGGTGCCGAGAAGAAACTCCGAGTTCGGTGAAAGCGACGGTGCACCGACAACTTTCGTCGGATCGAACGGAACGATCCACGGTCCGACCAGCGCTACCAGAAGCACGAGCGCGACGGGCACGAACAGGAGGAGGGTCTTGGGGGAGACGCGCCTCGTCTTTCGGGTCTCGAGTACGGAAGTCGTGACGCTTGCCATCTAGGAACCACCTCCTTGTCGACCCGGCTTGCGCCGAGGATCGAGCAGCATGTTGATCAGGTCTACACACAGGAACACGATCAGTGAGATCGCGGCTACCACCAACAAGAAGCCCTGGAGAGCAATGAGATCCGTTGCAGCAACGGCCTCCACGGCATAGGTGCCCATTCCGCCGAGGCCGAAGAGCGTCTCGAGAATCACGGCACCACCCAGCAGTGAACCGAAGACCATGCCGAACAGCGACACCGTCGGAGGGAGAGCCCGTCGGTAGGCACTGAGGTAGATGTACTTGCGCGCCGATCCAGTGGCGACCTTGAACAACGTCGGGCCCGCAGTCAGGCTCGAATCCAAGGCAGTCAGAAGCTGTTTGAGAAGAATCGGCGTAACCGACACCACGAGAACCGAGATGGGTAACAACAGGTGTGAGGCCATCGAGGACACCACCACGGTGTCGCCGCGTAGGACGGCGTCGAGCAGGGGAAGCGAAGTGATCGGCTCGGGTTCGGTCAGCCCGGGTCGCACCCGCCCCGAGGGGGCCGGGACGACCTGAAGCGTCGCATAGAACAGGAAGATTCCGACGACGCCCACGACGAACTCGGGCACCGCGCCCGCTGCCTGGGCGTACCCGCGCACAGCGCGCGATGCGAGAGACCCGGGCCACGCCACGACAATGGCTGACAAGAGCAGAGTGACCGCGACGAGAAAAGTGAACGCGATGCCGGCCAGTTCGAGCGTGCCGGGTAAGCGATCAGCGATGTCGGTGGTCACCGGTCTACCCGTCATGATGGCGTTTCCGAGATCGAAGTGCAGCAGGTCACCCAGATAGGACATGAGTTGGCTCCACAGACTTCCGTCGAGTCCCAACTCGGCCTTGGTTGCCAGATAGTCCGCTTCGGTGGCCTCAGGTCCGACAACTTCACGAGCAGGGTCGCCGGGGATCGCTCGCACCAGGAAGAAGGCTGCAACTGCGAACACCAGCAGGTGAAGTGGTAGCACCGCCACACGCCCCAGCCACCAACGCTGGCGGCCGACGAAACTCTGCAGCGCGTTCATCGGGCTGCTGCCACGGCAAGTTGCTCGACTTCGTCGAGTCCTCGGTACGCCTCGAGCAACTGCTCGGTGTACGGATCCTGCGGCCGCTCGACCACGTCGTCGGTAGTGCCCTGTTCGACGATGACGCCACTGCGCATGACGACGATGTCGTCGGCGATGAAGGCTGTGGCGGGCAAACCATGCGACACGAACACGAGTCCGCAGTCCTCGGCTGCACAATAACTTTTGAGCATGTTCAGTATGGCTCCCTGGACCGATACGTCGAGCGCGGAGACCACTTCGTCGCACAACAGAATTCGCGGTTTCACCACGAGGGCGCGGGCAATCGAGAAGCGTTGTCGCTGACCTCCCGAGACTTCGGTGGGGTACCGATCTGCCATCGACGGGTCCAGTTCGAGAGACGCGAGTGTCTCGTCGACGCGCGCGTTCGCCGCCGTGGCGTCCATACCGAGCAAACGCTGCGCAGGTAAACGCACCGCGTCGCGAAGCGTTCGTCTCGGATCGAACGACGACGTCGTGTCCTGAGCGACGTACTGTATGCGAGAACGGAATTCGCGGCGCCCGCCTCGGGTCGACAGAACGCCCGGTAGTGCTGCGCCGTTGTACGCCACACTGCCATCGGTAGGTTCCAGCAGCCCGCACATCATCCGGACCAATGTCGACTTGCCCGACCCGGACTCACCGACGATTCCTATGGCCGAGGCAGACGTGACTTTCATGCTGATGTCGTTCACAGCAGCCTTGCCGGACCCACGGCGACGGAAACTCTTGCCGAGGTGCCGGGCGTCGATCTCGGCGTATGCACCGCGCACAGTGCCACTCATCACGATCCTCCAACCCGTTCGTCGTCAGCAGATCTACTGCCTTGACCGCAGAGCTTTCTTCAGACTCGTTACTGAAAGCGACCCGAGGCGTAACCGAAGTATTACGCCAGGTGAAACGCCTGGTCACAGCGTTGCGGAAGCCTCTAAACGCCATTGTGATCTACCTCTCTGTGGCGTTATCGGCGTCCGCAACGGCCCCGAGCAGGCCGAGTGCACGGCGTAATCGGTGAGTTACGCCTGTGCCATGTTCGTTAATTCGATTCCATCAAGCTGGTGCGCACGCAGCGTTACCGCTGTCCGTGAAACCCGAGAGGACTTCGATGAACGTGCTTGTGCCCCGCGATCACACCGAACCCGTACAGGAACCGACAAGAGGAGCAGGCGCATGATGCATCTCGGGTGGTTCTTCACAACCGGATTCGGTGTCTACGGCTGGAATCAACCATGGTCCGGCAACGTCGCTGCCGACGTCGGGCGACCGGATCTGTTCGTCGACGCGGCGCGCAGTCTCGAACGGGCGGGCTTCGACTACATCATGCTGGAGGACTCCTCGGTTCTGTCCGACGTGTATCGCGGAACGTTCGAGAGTTCGGTGCGGCGCGGTACCACCGTGCGATTCGATCCGATGCCGCTCGTGCCTCTGATGGCTCAGGCAACCGAGCGAATCGGAATCATTGCCACCGTCGCGACGACGTTCTATCCGCCTTTTCTCGCTGCGCGCTTGATGGCGACGCTGGATCACGTGACCAAGGGCCGAATCGGCATCAACCTGGTGACGGCAAGTGCCGACGGCGCTGCCCAGAACTACGGCTTGCCGAAGCAGATCGAACACGGTCTTCGATACGAGATGGCCGACGAATGGATCGATGTGGTGTCTCAGCTGTGGGATTCGTGGGAGGAGGACGCCCTGGTGCTCGACGCCGAATCCGGGGTCTTCGCCGACCACGAGAAGATTCACAAGGTGGGATTCGAAGGGAAGTACTATGCCTCGCGCGGTCCCCTGAACGTTCCTCGTGGGCCTCAGGGGCGGCCGGTCATCTGCCAGGCGGGCGGTTCGCCTGCGGGTCGCGCGTTCGGTGCCAAGCATGCAGACACGATCATCGCCAACGTGCGTGGGCTCGACGCGATGCGTGAATACCGCGAGGACATCAGCAAGCGGCTCGTCGACTACGGTCGCAAACCGGACGACGTCAAGGTGCTGTTTCTGGTCAGCCCGATCATGGCCGACACCGACGAGGAAGCGGCAGTCAAACGGGACAGGATGCGCGAGGTCCAGAAGAACAACATCGACGGAGTGCTCGCTGCGATGTCCTACCTCTCGAGCACCGACTTCTCGCAATTCGACATCGACGCGCCGGTACCGGATCTGACGAAGTACAACGGGCACAAGAGCACCCTCGAAGACATGGCGAAATCAGGCAAGACGCTACGCGAGATCATCGCCAACTACCCGACGGTGGAGTCGATCGAGCTCGTGGGCACCACCGAATCCGTTGCAGCACAGATGGACGAGGCGATGGACTACGTGGGCGGCGACGGATTCCTCATCGCGTCTCCGGTCACTCGCAAGGTGATCGCCGAGATCAGCGACGGGCTCGCGCCCGCTCTCCGGCGCCGCGGTGCGATCCGAGACGGTTATTCGAAGCCGACCTTTCGAGAGAATCTCGCAGCGTTCTAGCCGGCACCGACCGCTCGGAGGGCTCCGCGCTGGTGGATCGGCTACATGTACGAGGCTGCGAACATCAGAAACACCACGAACAACGCCGTTCCGCCGAGTGCGGCGCCGATCATTGCCTCGCGGCCGTTGGTGGCCGTTCCGTCGACGGCGCGGCTGAGGCCGACCCATCCGCACACGACGGCTACCAGGCCTGCGGGGATCGCGAGATAGTCGCCGATGAAGGGGACGAATGCGCAGACAACTGCAACGATGCCTGCAATCAGCGCGACGCTTCCGGCTCCGTCACGGTAGAGGGACCGTGCAACCGGTTTCTTGCCCACAGCTCCTCCAACGGGTTGCACCGAGTCGTGCGTTGCCGCCGAGTGGGTCCTTTCGGCACCCTCGGCGATCTCGAAGATACGCGCTTTTCGGACAGCCGGCCGTTCGATGATCGCGAGCATTCACTGCCGGTCGATGTGGCGTATTCCGGCTTTTGCTTCGTACAGCGCGATGTCCGCTCGGGTGAGCAGGTCTTCGAGGGTGGAGAGGCCGGTGTTGCGGGCGATGCCGATGCTCAGTTCGATGGTGATGGTGCACTTCATGAGTTGAATCGGTGCCCGCGCTGCGATGCGGAGGCAGTCCGCGATGTCGGCCGGGTCGATGTGGCTGCCGAGTTCCGTGTCCGGGAACAGCGCGACGACGAATTCGTCGCCGCCTATTCGACCCAGGACGATGTTGGTGCCACAGTGCTCGGAGAGTCGGGCTGCGGTGATCCTCAGAACCTGGTCGCCGATGAGGTGGCCGTGTGTGTCGTTGATCGTCTTGAAGTCGTCGACGTCGATGAACAGCACGGCTGCGGGGGCGCCGATCTCGGTGCTGATGCGATCGATCCGCTCGAACAGAGCGGCCCTGTTGAGGACGCCGGTGAGGTCGTCCAGTCGAGACGCACTCAGCAACTCTCGGTAGGCGCCGAGCAGGTGGTCCATCGTGACGGTCGCGGCGGTGATGTCCCGAAAGCTGACGGCGACGACTCCGTCGACGTAATTGGCCGTGACCTCCATGATGGTGCCGGGAATGAACAGTGAGGGCACTTCGACCTTGACTTCTCCGCGTGTTCGGACTGCGTCGCGGTGAAGGTCGTCGAAGTAAGAGCCTCTCGTCGTGGGCAGTGCCTCGTGTAGATGTCGACCCAGCAGCTCGGACCGGTGGGCACCGAGGTGGTGTTCTGTCTGCGCGTTCACGTACCGGATGATCAGGTCGGTGTCGAAGATCGCGAAACCGAGCGACACGCTGTCCAAGGCGGCGCTGAGCTGGTGGGTGGATTCGTGTGGGTGCACTCTCGACACCACGCCGGTCAGCACCTCCGGAGTGCCGTCGGGCGTGTACTCGATGGACACGCTGCGGGTCAGGACGTGCCCGATACTCCCGTCGGGAAGAACGATCCGGTAGATGCACTCGGCACCGATGTTCTTGCTGGCGTCGCCGTACAGATCGACCAGTAGTTGGGCATCGTCGGGGTGTACCCGATCGCGCCAGATGTCGATCGGAGGCCGGGGATCGGCTCCCGCAGCGAAGATGTCGCCGGCGCGGGCGTCCCACTCGAGGAGTCCGTCCGCGATCCGAAAACGAGTGATCCCGATCGAGGCGGTGTGGGTGTCGATATCGGATACGCGCGGCCCCAGGCCAGAAAATTCCCGACGTGACTCGTCCACGATGCGTACCCTCCTTCACCTCACCGACCCGGTACGAAGTCTGCACCACACCTGCCCTCCTGCACGGCGAAACAAGAGCACCCAGCGTTCGACATCGACGGCTTCGGTGTGGGTACCGGTGCGGCCCGGGCGCAGATTACGATGAGGACCGGGTCGAGCATTGTGGGAGGTGATCGGACGTGGCCGAGGCACGGCACGAGTTCGTTGCTCGGCAACTCCGTTCGGCCATCACCAGCGGCGAATACGCGGTCGGAGATTCCTTACCGAGCGAGAGTGCACTGTGCGCCCAGTACGAGGTCTCCCGAGGACCGGTTCGTCAGGCATTGGCGTCGTTGTCGGCCGAAGGCCTCGTGCAACTGTCGCAAGGTCGTCCCGCGGTGGTGCGGTCCAGCGATGCGGCACAGACCCTGGACACCTTCACCCCGTTCTCCCAATGGGCCAGGAGAACGGGGCGCGAGGCGGGAAGCAAAACCCTGGAAGTGTCGCGTCGTCGGGCATCTCCATCGGCCGTCACGGCGCTGGGAATCGAGCCCGACGATTTCGTCGTCGAGGTGGTCCGTGTCCGGTACCTGGACGGCGAACCGACGATGATCGAGAGAAGCGTCTTCGTCGACGCCGTCGGCTCACTGCTGTTCGAATTCGAGACCGACTCGGGCTCGATCACCGATTACCTCACCGGTCGGGGAGTGCGTTTCGAGTCGATGTCACATGTGCTCGACGCGGTCTCGGCCGATTCGGTCGATGCCGACAGCCTCGGGATCGCCGAGGGTAGTCCGTTGCTCCGAGAGCGTCGGACCTCGCGTGACCAGCACGGGATCGCTTTCGAGTACGCGGACGATCGGTATCGGTCGGATCAAGTGGTGTTCAGCATCGTCAACTCGCGGACTGTGGACCCGCGGATGATCGCTCCCGACAGTTCCGGTAGCTGACTCAGTCGGCCGCAGGCATGCGATTCCAGTGCGGCAGCAGGAGCAGCATCGCCAAGAACGCTGCGCCGGCGAAGCCGTAGAACAGTGTTGTCGTATCCAGGTAACCGGGCAGGAGCCCACCGAAGATCGCACCGATGGATCCGCACCCGTTGATGATGCCTGCCGCTGCACCAGCATGTTTCGAGGTCCCGAAGTCCACCGCGGACACGCACGAGATCATGGCGTCGGCACCGTAGATGGTCAATCCGATGACTGCGAGCACAGCCACCATGATCCAGACGTTGCCCGTGGCGGTCAGTGGTGTGAACAGGGCCAGGACCACGGTCAGGGCAACGAGACTCAGAACGCACGCAGGTATACGGCGAGCTTTGAAGACCTTGTCGGAGATTCTGCCGATCAGAATGGGTGCGAGTACGCCTGCGATGCCGAATGCGATCGGTACGGTGATGGCGACGAAGTTGTCCGCACCCTGCAGGCGTTCGGCGACGATGACCGGACCCCACAGCAGGATTGCGTAGCGGGCGGGTTTGAGCAGGAAGTAGGCCGCGCCGAGCGTCATCACCATACGGTCCTTGATCACCACGGCGAAGGTTTCACGAACGGACCGCGTGGGTTCGGCAACAGCGGATTCAGCCTCGAGTGGGGCAATATCCGCACTGGGGTGATAGTCCTCGATCGGTGGCAGCCCCACATCTCTCGGACTGTTTCGTTGGAACACCAACACGAGCACGAAGACGGCGGCGACTATGACGGCACCCGTCGTGAACGCCACTCGCCAGCTGTCGAAGAGGCTGTAGGCGAACCATCCCAGGACCGGTGCGGCGACGAGGCCGCCGAATGCATAGTTGGTGCTCCACAAGCCCAGGACGCGGCCACGTTCGGAGATGGAGAAGAACTGCGACATGTTCTTCAAGGTTCCTGACCATCCCGTGGATTGCGACAGGCCTTGAACGATCATGAGCGGCAGCAAGAACACCAGAGCGGGAAGCAGACCCATGAACAACGTGGCGACAGCGGAGATGGCCAGACCTCCGAGCACGACGATTCTCGGCCCGTACCGGTCGGAGACCGATCCCCACACGAACTGGCCGGCCGCATACGCAGCGAGGTACACGGCGTCGAGGTTGGCGAGGGTGGACTTGGTGAGGGTAACGGACAGGACCGGGTCCTCGAGGATGCCCAGCTTGGCAACCGAGAACGCCTGTCTGGTGAAGTAGAAACCGGCGTAGGCGATCCAGGTGATCGCAAAGATCTGGAACCGCCAACGTTCGTACCGGGCGATCTTCTCGTGGGTCGAGCTCAGGGCTTTCGTCATCGTGTGCACCTTGGTTCGGACGTGCGAGAGCTCCCGCAACGTCGTGCGATAAGAGCGTAGAAGAAAGTGGTTCCCCGGTCGCGTAGAAGCGACAAGCGGGGGAGGAACCCTGCGGCACGCCGACGGGCCGGTGGTTCGGTGGGAGGGGTGGAGCCGTATCGACACCGCGGGACGGGCGGGTGAACGCCCGGGCCGCGTATGCCGAGGTCGATCAGGGTGACGCTGTGTCGTCAGCGCAGTGCGCCCAACAACGACGGTAGATCTGCCACGCTGTCGAGTACATGTGTAGCGCCTGCGGCTCGAAGTCGGTCGGCGTCGTGCGCACCGGTCAGAACGCCGACCACTGCTCGTGCGCCCGATCGAAGTCCGCTGGTGACATCGGAGGTTGTATCACCGACCACGAGCATCGACTGCACCGACGGAGTGCCGGTACGCAGGAGCGCAGTGAGCGGCATGTCCGGGAACGGCCGTCCGCGTACACCGTCACCCGGGCACAGAACGACGTCGGCTATGTCCTGCCAGCCGAGAGCCGAGAGGATTGCCTGCTGGGTTTCGGATGCGAAGCCCGTCGTCAGCGCCGTGGTGACACCGGCCGATCGCAGCGACTTCAGAAGCTCCTCTGCACCAGGGATGGCACTGCAGTGTCCGTCGCGGACGAGTTGACCGTAGCAACGTTCGAACGCCTTGTTGGCGGACTGGGCTTGTTCTTCGTTTCCGCCACTGAGATGTCGGAAGACGTCGATCTTCGATTGACCCATCGTGTCGGTGACATAGGTCAGCATGCGAGCCTTGTCCTCGGAGTCGCGGGACAGTCCAGCATGCTCGTCCGCCGCGGCGAACGATTGCTGGACCAATCCGCTGTCTTCGACTGTCGTTCCGGCCATGTCGAACACGACGAGGCTGATCGGGTGATTGTCCACGGTGGTCATGCGTCGATTCCTATCGGGGTAGTAGCGAGTGGTTCGAGTGCGCGGGCCAGACTGGATTGGGCGAGGCCCATGCTGGTGGTCATGCCGATTCCGGTCGTCACCGTGACGACGTGTACTCCCGGAATCGGTTCTACGAGAAGGAATTCGGATTCCGGGGCCGAGCTGTAGACCCCCTGCCAGCGTTCGGTCACCTCGACACGGTCGATGCCGAACATCGCCTTCGTTTCGGTGATCAAGGCGTCGAACCCGGCTTCGCTCTGGAAGGGCGACGACGAGATCTCGCGAATGTGCGTGTCGCCGATGAGGATCGAGCCGTCCGGTTGTGGGGTGTACATCTGATGGAGGTCGAGTGCGAGGTACTCCGGGAACTCTGCGCCGAGTCGGCCGGCAACGTCGACAACCGCGGGTAATCCCTCGAAACCGGAGTAACGAAGCAGTGACCATCCGGTGAACAGGGGAGTGGGTAGCGGCGTGGGCAGTTCGACGCGAGCGCGCATCATGTGGAGGCGGCACCGCAGAAGGCCGCCGCGCTCTGCGTACTCGGGGAACAGCCGATCGATGTCGTAGTTCACCGTCACGAAGATGGTGTCGGCATGAAGATCTCCCCGCGAAGTGTGGACTACGCCGGGATCGAACGACGTTGCAGCGGTTCGCCAGTGGAAGTCAACGCCGGACGACTCGAGCCATGCGGCGATCGCCGGTGCGGCTCGACGAGGATCGACCTGAAGGTCCAGAGGCATGTACAGGCCACCGGTCACACCGTCGGCCGCAATGGGTAGGCGCCCCAGGATCTGGTCGCGGTCGAGAAGCTGCGCCTCTTCGGGGCCGCGAACGGCTGCGAACTGGGCCAGCACCTCGAGCTCGTCGTCGTGCCGGGCGACGCAGTGCGTTCCCGATTCGCGAGCCCAGAAGCCGGAGCTCGTGGCCAGGTCGAGCCAGTGTGTGCGTCCTGCTCGGGCATACTCGAGCGCCTCGCCCGATTGGGCTGTGATGCAGGCATGTCCGAAGTTCTGGACCGAGGCCCCGACAATGGCGTCTGCATGATCGACGACGGCGACCGTCAACCCTCGCCGATGCGCGTGATAGGCGTGAGCGAGGCCGACGATGCCCGAGCCGACGATCACGACGTCGTAGTTCCGTTGAGTGTGCATGCATCGACTGTCGACCCTGCCGGGTCACTTGTCAATACAGGTTACGAAAATTTACTTCTTGTATATATAACGGTTGATCAGGGTCAGGCCGGATCGGGCGCATAGAACTTGGTAGTGGCCTCGACCGCGGATGCGACGTGATCAGCGTCGCCGCCCGAAGCCAGATGCGCCGCTCCCCATCCCGCGGCGCTCCGACGGATGAACTCGCGGCCTTCCGAGGAAGCCCGCAGCGCATCGTGATCGACGGTGTCACCGCCGTCGAGGAAGGCGGAGAGGGCGAGAACATGCAGATCCCAGCCGACGCCGCCCGCACCGGGGCCGTAGGTCGGAAAAAGGGGCTCTGCCAGCACCGCTGTGTGGACCAGTTCGAATTCGGTATCGCCGTTCTGCCCTGGGGTCAATTGGATCTGCACCTCGCTGGTGCCTGGCCACGCATCGGCTTCCGGCCCGAACATCCAGGTGACTTTCAACAGATGCGGTGCATCGCATGCCAGGATCTCGCCGTGCTCACCACTGCCCAGCGTGAACTTTCCTCCGAGGCGTAGGTCGCCCGACACTGCCGCGAGTCAACGCGCGACGCGGTCGGGGTCGGTAAGGGCACCCCACACGTCGTCGATCCCCGCGTCGTACCGACGGCGGATCTCGATGGTGTACGCATCGCCTGCGGGGAGACTGCTCGTTCCCACTGCCCTGCGCGCGGCGGCCAACTCGTTCAGTACGTCCCTCACGTTCAAATCTCCTTCGCTGTTCGATCGGCATGATCGTCGTCGGTGTCGAACTTCGGTAGAACTGTCGAGTTGGCTGCTCGTCTGCCGCGTGCCAACTCGGTCCCCAGTGCATCGAGGCGTTGATTCCAGAATCGGCGAAAACGATTCAGCCACAGGTCGACCTCGCTCAGCGGTCCTGGTTCCACTGCGTAGTACCGGCGCACGCCCTCGGCCCGCACGGAAGTGAACCCGTTGTCGCGCAACACGCGTAGGTGTTGAGAGACGGCAGGCTGGGAGATTGCGAATTCGGCTCGAATCACTTTTGCGAGGGCTCCGGAGGTCTGCTCGCCGTCCGCGAGCAACTCCAGAACCCTTCGGCGCACCGGGTCGCCCAGAATGTCGAAAGCGTGCACCGACGCAGAGTATCAATTGCTGCTTATATAAGTAAAGGGTTAATTTTGCAGGTTCTTTCGCGCTGACTCACCGGGCGGGCGCCAGTGCGTCGGCGATCATGTGCATGGCCGCGGTCGTCGACAGTGCACGAACGGTCGCCCGGTCGCCCGGGAGTCGAAGAGTGCGGGTGCGGGTCGGTCGACCGGTTTCCGCGATGGCGAAGCAGACGGTGCCTACCGGCTTGAGGTCGGTGCCACCGCCGGGTCCCGCGATCCCGCTGGTGGAGACCGCGATGTCGACGCCGACTCGTCTCAAAGCGCCTTCCGCCATCGCGGCCGCCACCGGTTCGCTGACGGCGCCGTGCTCGTCGATCATCTCGGCAGGGACGTCGAGAAGACCGATCTTGGTCTCGTTCGCGTAAGACACGACCGCGCCGACGACGTAGGCCGACGAGCCCGCTCGATCGGTGAGGCGGGCGGCGATCATTCCACCTGTGCACGATTCTGCGGTGCCGATACGGCGGCCGGCCAACCGGTCGGCCACCATGTCGTCGATCGTGGACCCGTCGATGGAAAAGACCTGTGCACCGTGGTGTTCGTCGATCAGCGTCACGAGCTCCGCGTACGACGAGCTCGCACTCTCCGCATACCGGGTCACGATCTCGAGTTCGCCCAGTCGCAAGCAGGTGGTGATCTCGAGATCACCGAATCCCGCGATCCGGAGTTCTGCGGTTCGTAGCGTGGCAGCGAGATCCGCCTCGGACAAGGTGTATGCCCGGATGGTGCTCTGACGGACCTGCGTGCGACGGGCCAGAACCGCGGCGACCGGTTCGCTCGCGAGCGCAGCGGGCCACATTTCCTGGAGTTCACGAGGAGGCCCTGGCAGGATCAGCACAGTGGGTAAGCGCCCGGCGTCGTCTGCCGGCACGACGACACCCGGTGCGGTTCCGGTCGGCGGAATGGACAGTGCGCCAACCGGAACCAGTGCTTGCTTCCGGATACCTGCCTGCAACGGCTCGGAGTCGATCGCGGAACTCATCCGGCTCCGCCATCTCTCGATGATCGCGTGGATGTGCTGCTCGAGTTCCGGATCGAGACGCAATTCGCGGCCGTACAGTGCGGCGACCGTCGCCACGGTCAGATCGTCCGCCGTTGGACCCAAGCCGCCGGTCGTGATGATCAAATCGACACGTTGGTCGGCCAGGAACTGCACTTGGGCGGTCAGATCGGCAGGCCGGTCACCGCAGATCGTGATGTGCGCGACGTCCACGCCCATCTCCAGCAGCTGTTGCGCTACCCACGGCCCGTTCCTGTCGGTCACCCGACCGGACAGGACTTCGGTTCCGGTGACCACCACACCCGCTCGCACAGTCATTCGTCGACCATACTGCCCAGGTTGCATCAACCGAGGGTGTGCCTTTCCGCCTGGCTGCGAGGACGCGGTCCCGCGCACCTCACTATCGTTCCCACTGCATCGTCGATATCGGCATGAACCCTTTTGTGCACCGCGTGTGTCTTCTGGTCCTCGTGCTCGCCGGTGCCTTCGTCGGCGTGTGGGCGTACGCGGCGCCACTCCATTGGTACGACAATTTTCCGGGCTTCGGCATGCAGTGGTTGCCGGTGCTCGGTCCCTACAACGAGCATTTCGCCAAGGACGTTGGAGCGCTGTATCTGGCTCTGGCGATACTCAGCGCATGCGCATTCGTCCGAATCGGTAACAGGACACTGGTTCTCGTTGCAGCGTTGTCGTACTCCGCGTTCAACCTGCTGCACTTCACCTACCACGCAACCATGTTGCACATGTACGGCACTCGCGACGCGATCCTCAACGCAGTGTCTCTCGTTGTCGTCCTGCTGTGCTCGATGCTGTTGCTCGTGCCCGCGCAGGCGGGCGATCAGGCCTGACTGTCGAGGTTTGATGCGGTGCGGGGGAGGTAAGCAGCACTATCGATAACAGCACCACCGACAACAGCACCACCGACAACAAGGAGTTCGACGATGAGTACCACCGACACACCCGCCGACAAGAACACAGACGACGGATTGGGCAAGGACGGGTCCATCCCGGACACCGACGACGGAGTTGCCGTCGGTCATACCGACCAGTCGTCCTTCGAACCCGAGGAAGACGAGCAAGCGGAGGGGTAGGTCTTACGCGATCTCGACCGTTCCGACGGGTTCGCGCGGCACGCTGTCCACCTCGGCAGCGATACGCCGTGGGTCGTCCTCGGGGAGTGACGCGATGAGGATTCGCCTCGGGTGCGAGGACGTTCCCGTCACGAGGTACTTCTGCCCCGGGCGCACCGCGCTCGCTTCGGTGAGCAGTGCGTCCGCTGGTGGTGCCGCCGAGTTCGGCGTGATCGTCTCGTTCAACGCATCCCGGACGATTCGCCGGGGGTCGTACTGCCGGAGATCGATCGATTCCCATTCGCTGCGTCGCAACGTGACTCCCATTTCTTGCTCTGCCTCGGCGCGCGTGGTGTCGACGAAGTCACGAATCGAGCGGACCCCGTGAGCCAGCTTGCGGGCATAGCCGGGTAGGCGCGAGGGGCCGAGGAGGAATCCGGCGATGACAGCGACCAGGAAGAGTTTTTCGAAGGTCAATCCGAACATGGAGGGGCTCCGGGTTTCAGGGATTCATGGACAGTGATGTGTCGTGGAGGGCACGTCGGGCGGCTCTCTTGTCGTGCACCGCCGTGATTACGAGGGCTGCGCCGAACAGCACCGACATCGGGAGCGCGACGAGGAACATGGACAGAACGTCGGCCGCCGGTGTGACCAGCGCGCTGAAAAGTGCTATGACGACGACCATTACGCGCCAGCTGCGCCGCAGGGCGTGTGCCGATACGATCCCCAGGCAATTCAGCATGACCAGAAACGCGGGAAGTACGAAAGCAATTCCGGTCGCGAGGACGATTTTCATGACGAAGTCCACGTAGTAGGACGCGTTCAGGATGGTGCTGTCCTGGTCGGACGAGAAGCCGGCCAGAACGCTGACCATGCGGGGAAAGAGCAGGAACCCGAAGGCGCAACCAGCGGCGAAGAGCGGCGCGGCCGCTACCGAGAATCCGACGACGTATTTCTTCTCGCGTTCGTTCAAGCCCGGTGCGAGATAGGCGAACAGCTCGCGCAGCCAAATCGGGCTCGACACGATGATTCCCGCGAACAACGCAATTCTCAGTTGGAGATCGAACGCACCGGTCACCGTGTCGTAGTTCAAACTGGCGGCCCGGGTCGCGGCCAACTCTTCGACGGGGGTGCGCAGAACATCGAGAATCGGATCGGACAGGAGAAATCCGATCACGATGCCGATCAGCAGCGACACCGCCGCGCGCGTCGCTCGGCGTCGAGCCTCGCGAAGGTGACCGGCCAGCGGCATCGTGCCGCGCACGGTGGTGGTCGCTGCGGTCATGATGCGTGTCGGTACGGAACCGTCGTGGTGTCGTTCTCGGCACCGATGCGGTCGCGAGTCGACGAGCCGGCTGTCTCCTCACGCACCTCGTCTTTGAGGATTCGCAGGGATTGTCCGACGCCCTTGGCGAGCGACGGGAGTTTGGTGGAGCCGAACACGAGCAGGAGGATCGCGAGGACGATCAGTGCGTGCCAGCCGGTCAGATTGTGCAACATGGTGTTTCCCTAATTTTCGAAGTGGAGTGGGTCAGTTGGAGCTTGTGGGGCCGGCGTTCGGCGGTCCGCCTGCGGGCGGCGCGCCGTCGCCCATCGGGGGCTGGCCACCACCACCCGGACCGCCGCCCCCGGGAGGGGTACTCATCGTGGCTTCGGTGGTGGCATCGACTGCAACTGACAACGATCCGACGTAACCGGAGCCTGCGTCACCGGAGAACGTGCCCATCTGCAGCTCGTAGCCGTCGCCGAACACGTTGTCGTTGTCCAGGCTGCCGAGCTGGGCGAGATTCTCGGCGGAACCGGGGTAGGTGTCGAGCGTGTAGATCGTGTCGAGCATGTCCTGAGGGAAGGCGATTTGCGATGTGGCGATTGCATTCTCGGCAGTCGTTGCGGAGGCCGCGTCCGGATAGACCTCGAAGTGGATGTGCGTCCAGCGTCCGCTGTAGCAACCAGGAACGATGGTCTGGAAGGTGGCGTTGCCATCGGCGTCGGTGACCTGGATTCCGCGAAGATACGTCTCGTCCTCGACGCCCTCGGAGTACATCGAATACAGGCCATCGGCATCGCACTGCCACATGTAGACGGCTACACCGTCGTACGGATCGTTGCCGTTCGCCAGGTTCGTGACCGAGAAGGTCAGGGACAGGGGCACTCCCGACACGCTGGTGCCGCCGTCGAGGCTGGACGTCACATCACTGCGCACGATCCCGGACTCCTCGAGGACGTTGACACCGTTGGTGCCGTCGGCCGGATAAGGGCCGTTTGTCTCCTCGGGTATTTCATCGGTGGCGGCCGTCGTCGAACCGGTGGATGTCGTCGTCGACGAGGCTGTACTGCCTGCGTCGGACGAGCTGGAACACGCTGCCAACGCCAGCGCGCCTGCCCCGGCACCGACGACACTGAGAATTCGACGACGAGTCACCAGCGTGGTCATGTCGAAGCGGGCACCCTGATCGACTACCTCCTCGGTGGGCCGATCGAGAAGGCGCCCTTCGTAAGCCGGGCCGTCGGGTGTATCGGTGGGTTCGGGTACTCGGGTCATTTCCTATTGCTCCTCTGTGGCACTCGGTGGCTCAGTAGGTTCAATAGTGGGCGTCGATCCGGTGAGGACCCTGGCTCTCGGCTGGAAGGTTCCTGTGAACGAGGAAGACCCGGTGCCGTCACGGCATCGGGTCTTCACGTTCCCGTCGCTCAGGCGGCGTCGCCGAGGCTGGCGGCGGCCTGGGCGCTTGCTTTGTCCGGGTATGTGTTGGTCACGTGCACCATGATGACGATCAAGACGATCGGTACTGCCCAGTTGAGGAAGAAGTCGATCAGATACGGGCTGTCGGTTCCGGTGGCGTGCGCGTCGAGAGCGGTGACGAGTACGGACGCGGCGCCCATCACGGTGATCGCTACGCCCCAGGTGGCGGACAGGACGAAGTTGATGCGCCGGAACAGCGGCGAGGTCCAGTACTCCTGCGGAGTAGACCGTTTCGCGTACTCGGCGGTGAATGGGCGCGTGGACGCCGTGGCCAGCAGGATGAGGCCGAGTACGACGCCGACGAGCGGCCGGCCCCACTCGAAGAGCCAGTTGTCGACGTTCTCGCCGCCGACGAAGCCGACGACGGCGATCAGCGAGAAGAGGACCAGCGAGTACATGTCCATCATCGTGGGGTTGCCCGTGCGCCGGCCTCGGACGACGAACACCAGACCGATGGCCGCGGCCAGCAGTGCGCTCCAGGCGACGCCGTTTGCCGCCATTCTCTGCGCGACCAGGGTGAACGCGATCCAGGGAATGAAGCCGGTGAAAATGGAGAGCGGATTGAGGTTCTTCGGCTCGGACATGTGGATTCTCGCTCTCCGGTGTGAGGGTGCCGTTGCGGTTTTCGGCAGGGTGTGCAGGGTGTTCGAACACGATCATGCGCGAGGGACACGCTGCGGAACATCGGTCACGACGCGTAGATTTTTCTGCCGTTCACGTTCCACTCGGCACTTCTGGAATGGGTGTCCGGTTTGTACAGTGATCCGGCGGGGAGTGACAGGGTGCCTCGCGGAAGAACACACGACGAACGAGAACTGGGGAAATCGGATGGCACGTGAATTGGTGTGGACGGGTTTCATGTCGGTCGACGGCGTGCTGGATTCGCCTGGCGGCGAAGCGGAAGGACACCACAGCGGCGGTTGGGTGATGCGCACCGAATTCGTCCCCGAGGCGTTCTCGCTGAAGGGCGAGGAACTGCAGGAGACGACGGCGCTGATGTTCGGCCGCCGCAGCTACGAGGTCTTCGCGCCGGTCTGGGTCGGGTCCGAGGACCACGCGAGCTACAAGGACCTACCCAAGTACGTCGTGTCGACGACCCTCGACGACACAGCTCTGGTCGACGGCTGGGGCGAGACGACCATCCTGCGATCGGCCGAGGACGTCGCGGCTCTCAAGGAATCCGACGGGGGAGCCATCTTCATCCACGGCAGCGGCGAACTCGCCCGCAGCCTGGCGGACGCCGGACTCATCGACCGCTACAACCTGCTGGTGTTCCCCGTCGTCCTCGGGTCCGGCAAAAATCTTTTCGGCCACGACTCACGCCCGGAGCAGCGTCTCGTTCTCCGCGAATCCGCGGCGTACTCCAACGGCGTCGTCAAGGTCGTCTACGACGTGGTGCGATGACCATTCCATCCGTGCACTCACGGATGTAGGTACGACGCGCCGTTGACGTCGACCACCGTGCCACTGCACCAGGCGGCTTCGGGTGACGCGAGGAAGACGATCGTCGACGCTATCTCCTCCGGTGTGCCCACTCGACCGAACGGGCTCTGGCGACGGATGTCGTCGCCGAGTTCTCCGGCCAGTTTGGCCGCCTGGCGTTCGCTGGACACGAACCCGGGCGCGACGGCGGTGACCGAGATAGCGTGCGGTGCAAGCGCTACCGCCATCGATTGGCTGAACGCATGCAGTCCGGCCTTGCTTGCACCGTACGCCGGGTAGTCCGGCTCGCCTTTGAGCGCGCCCCGGGAACCGACCGAGACGAGTGCACCTGGTGTGCCCCTGTCGATGAGGTGGCGGGCAAAGGCCCATGTCGTATGGGCTGCACCGATGAGGTTGACCTGCATTATCGCTCGCCAGGCCGACTCCCACTCCTCGAACGACCCCTCGGTGATGGGGTGCCGGTTCGTTTCGGTCGGCCCGACGGCGGCGTTGTTGATCAGCACGTCCACACTTCCGAGACGGTCGATTGCCTCGTCGACGATCCCCGGCCCACCCGTCGGCGAGGAGAGATCACCCGTGACGGTGACGTGTCCGGTGCCGTCGAGGAGTTCGACGGTGTGCGCCGCAGCGTCGACTGCCGTCGAACAGTGCACGGCCACCCGATGTCCAGCTGCCGCGAAAGCTCGCGCCGTGGCCCTGCCGATTCCTCCGGACGCGCCGGTGACCAGGACGTTCGTATAGGCAGGTGTGCGCATGGGTGCACTGTATCGAGCGTCGGCCTCGACTTTCGAGTTCACGGTGGGGTTTGGACGTACTGCGAGCGGGTACCTAGGTCCTCGTGCAAATTGGAGACAGAGCTAAGTTCACAGCGGGGGAGAGCACGGTGGTCGTGACCATCGGCGACGTTCGAGACGACGGATTGGTGCTGGTTCAGAACGAACCGTCGGGCGCGGGTGCGTATTCGTTCCTGGTACGGGCAGATCTTCTGGACGCGTTCGACGACGTCCCGGTGACGGTGTAACCGCCCGCTCCTCACAACGCTTTCGGTGCGTTTACAACGGCAACAGTCGTTGTAAACGCACTTTTTTGTTGTAACGATCGACAAGGTCCGTGCAGAACTGGCTCCCCGACGCACGACTACGTGGATACTCCTGACGGTGAAGCCGACTGCGCGTGTACGTCCTGCCGCTCTGTGGACAGTCCTCTGTCTGGTCCTGGGTCTGACGGTGGCCGGGGCGGGCATCGGTGGTGCGCAGCCAGGCGGTCTTCGATACACCGTCGTCGGCTTCAGTGCATCCAGCGACCGCGACATGGATGTGTACGAGTCCACGGACGGCAGCACCTTCAGGACAGTTCGTGAAGGCGCGTTTCGGCCGCCGTCCGGGCTGATCCGTGACCCCAGCATCTTCCGGCATTCCGACGGCCAGTACTACGTCGCATACACGACGGGAGGCGGAGCGAACATCGGCTTCGCGCGCAGTGGCAATCGCGTCGACTGGACGCCCATGGGCAACTATCCCGTCCCGTTGTGTTGCGCGTTCCTGCCGGGCACCGGAGACGGCACGGGCTCGGCAGGTCCTCCCGGACTGACGGGGTCTGCCGGGTCTTCGGACGGACCTTCCCTCTCGCCGTTCACCACGAAGGCGTGGGCACCGGAGTGGTTCGTCGACGGGGACCGGGTCAACCTCATCGTCTCCCTGTCGACAGGAGGCGGATTCGTCCCGTACCTGATGACCGCGCTCGATCAGTCGTTGACGCAGTGGAGCTTTCCGCTTCCCATCGCAGGCCTGGGTGCCGATCGCATCGATACGACCGTGGTCGAACTAGGAGGGGTCTATCACGCGTTCACGAAGAACGAGACCGACAAGGTGCTCGAACACGCGGTAGCGCCTACTCTCGCCGGGCCGTATACGTTCGTTCCGCCGGGGGACTGGGGTGCACTGGTCGAAGGCCCCGCCGTCGTCCAGCTGCCGAACGGACACTGGCGAATCTACTTCGACGCCTATACCGAGGGGAAGTACTACTACTCCGACAGCGCGGACGGACTTCTGACGTGGAGTCCCAGGCAGGAAGTACCAGGGCTGTCCGGCACGGTACGTCACGTCGGTGTGCTGACCGAACCTGGCTAGGCTTCATCGATGGCCGAAGAATCGAGACTCGAACGCGACGCCATGGAGGCCGCACTCGCAGACTTCGAACCTCGGGAACTGCGCGTCGACGGTAGGCGAGCGGCCGTGGCTGTCGCGATCGGCGGCCAGGCAGGCGACCGCCGGATGATTCTGACGAAGAGGCCCTCGAAGCTCCGTGCGCACCCAGGGCAGTTCGCGCTGCCCGGCGGCAGCCTCGACCCGGATGAGACCGCGCCGCAGGCGTGTCTGCGGGAGTTGGCCGAGGAAGTCGGATTGTCGGCCGAACCGTCGGACATCCTCGGACGCCTCGACGATTACGGCACCCGGTCCGGATACGTCATCACTCCGTTCGTGGTGTGGGTCGGAGACACGTTGTCGACGATGACGGCCGACCCGGGTGAAGTTGCCACCGTCTACGAGGTCGATGCCGCCGAGATCGATGTGGACCCACGATTCGTGTCCATCGAGGAATCCGACAGGCCCGTGGTCCAGTGGCCGTTCCGCACTTCGCTGGTCCATGCGCCGACGGGTGCCATCGTGCATCAGTTCAGAGAAGTCGTCCTGCACCGCCGGCACACCCGGGTCGTGGACTTCGAGCAACCCGTGTTCGCTTGGCGGTGACGGCGTCATCCAAGCGTGCTGTTCGTCTGCCGTGGACCGGTTCGCTCTGTAGTGTTGACGGCTGTTCACTGGACACGGCGGCGGGGCGGGTTTCGATGGGCGGTACGAGCGGGGCGGGACTCGGTGGTGCACCGACCCGTCGGTCGGACGTCCGAGGCTTTACCGAGGACGAGGTCGTCGCGATAGAAGCAGTGGTCGCTCAGCTCCCTATCGCCGTCGTGGTGCACAGTCTGGATTCGGTGATCGTCGCCGCGAACGGTGAATGTCGTGAGCTGCTCGGGTACGACGCCGGCGACCTCACCGGCGCGCCCGTCACCGACTTCATTCCGGATTCCGAGCGGGTGTCGGCCCGCCGAATGGCGCTGGACATCGTGTCGTCGGCGGTGGACGTCAACGGACGCACCGAACCGAGAAGGGCCCTGCGGCAACTGCGTCGTAAAGACGGCGTGATCGTCTCCTGCTGGATGCATGTGGGAGTCGGCGTGCTGGCAGGGCACAAGGTCTTCATCGTGTGCATGGATCTGGTCAACCCGGTGGTGCACGACGCCCACGTGTGGCGGAGTCGAGCCGAGAGAGACGACTTGACCGGACTGTCCAGGCGCGCAGTGTTTCTCGATCACCTCAGCAGTTGGATTGCTGACGATCGAGCGGTGACCTTGGCGTTCATCGACGTCGACAACCTCAAGATCGTCAACGACACGCACGGTCACAGTGCCGGTGACAGCCTCCTGGAAGCCGTCGCGCTTCGATTGCGAGAGTGGTTGCCCAGCGGGGCTGTCGCGGGCCGATTCGCAGGGGACGAGTTCGTCGTCGCGCTTCCGCAGTCCTCACCCGAACCGTCGCTCGCTGCCCTCTGCGTTGTGCTCGACCGCACGCTGACGGGTGAGCCCGTCGCGTGGAACGGCAGGTTGTTGACCCTGGCGGTCAGCGTCGGCGCCGTCGAACGTCTTGCCGACGAGGACTGCGCGGCCCTCGTGGCGAGGGCGGATCAGCAGATGTACGCGGCCAAGACCAAAAGCCGTCCCAAATAGATCAGGCCGACATCAGACTCTGCGGATCTCTGACCGTCACGTCACGGTTCTCCTCGCGCAGTCGGTCCACGGCATGCTGCAGAAGTGACCGGGCTGCATCGTCGATTGCCCGGACGTGTTCGAAGTCGAGTACCAGTGCACGCGCTGTCGTCCGAGAGAGTGCGACCAGAATCGACTCGGCTCCGGCGAAGCGGAGGTCGCCCTGCAACTCGACGGTCGCCTCGTCGTCACCGTCGGCAGTGGTCCGGACAGCCGAGTCGCCGGTCGGAGAGACGTGCATCATGTGCAGTTCGAGATCCCGCGACAGTCGTTCGAACACCGCCACTCCGCGCACGCTGTTGCCGTGCTCGTTCAGGTTCGGTGACACGACAGCGATACCGACCTGCCCGGGGAGGACTCCGATGATCGCGCCTGCCACCCCGCTCTTCGCCGGGATCCCGACCGTCGATATCCAACTTCCGGTGCCGTCGTACATTCCGCACGTCGCCATCACCGACAGCACGTGCCGGTTGTGCCGGGTGTCGAGCAGTCGTTCTCCGGTCTCGGGGCTGATTCCGCCGTTTGCCATGACCGCCGCGATCGTAGCCAGGTCACGGCAATTGACGGAGATCGCGCACTGGCGGGCATATCCGTCGACCACCTCGGCAGGGTCGGCCCCGAGGACTCCTACTGCTTTCAACAGGTGCGCGATTCCGGTGTTGCGATCGTCGGCCGCCAACTCTGCTTCGTGCACCGCGGCGTCGATTGTGAGCTCTCGGCCGGCAAGTCGGCTGTGCAGCAACCGGACTCGTTCGGCTCGATCCTCCGAGGACGTCCCCTCGATCATCGAATGAACCGCAAGTGCGCCAGCGTTGATCAACGCATTGCGTGGCCTGCCCGTCTCGGGTTCCAGCGAGATCTCGTTGAACGAGTCACCGGACGGTTCGGTGTCCACGATCTCGGCCATCGCGTCACGACCACGGTCGTCGAGGGCAAGAGCATAAGCGAGCGTCTTCGCGATCGACTGGACCGAGAACTCGTACTCCGCGTCACCGGCGGTGTAGACCGAGCCGCCGACGGTGGCGAGTGCGATGCCGAACAATTCGGTGTCCGCCCGCGCGAGTTCCGCGTTGCCCTGCGGGATCGATCCACCGTCGGATCCGCGACACTCGTCGAGAACGGTGCGGAGATAGTTCGAGATCGGAGATTCCACACCTCACCGTAGACGACCATCAGCGTGCCTGTTCTCGGCCATTCACCATGTTCGTCTACGATTCCGAGCGGAATTCGAACACATGACGGAAGGCGTCAGAAGCGTGATCACCGGCAGCGTCGTAGCAATTGTCACCCCGATGAAGACCTCGGGCGAAGTCGACTTCTCCGCGCTCGACGCCCTGGTGGAACGGCAGGTGGCGGAGGGCACGTCCGCGATCGTGTCGGTCGGAACCAGTGGCGAGGCATCGACGTTGTCGGTGTCCGAGCACACCGAGGTGATTCGGCGGACCATCGGCGTCGTGGCCGGTCGTGTGCCCGTCATCGCGGGTACCGGGGCCAACTCGACGTCCGAGGCCATCCACCTGACCAAGTCCGCGCTCGCAGCGGGTGCCGACGGTGCACTGCTGGTGACGCCCTACTACGTCAAGCCGCCGCAGGAGGGCCTGTACCGGCACTTCCGCGCGATCGCCGAGGCCGTCGACATCCCGCAGTACCTCTACAACGTCCCGTCCCGGACCGGTTGCGACATGCTGCCGTCGACGGTTGCCCGGCTCGCCGAGGTTCCGAACATCGTGGGATTGAAGGAAGCTGCCGGAGATCTCGATCGTGTTCGTGACCTCGTCGCGCTCGAGCTGGACGACTTTGCGCTCTACTCCGGCGACGACGGCACTGCCCGCGCCAGCATGCTCGCAGGCTTCCACGGCAACATCTCCGTCACTGCCAACGTCGCCCCTGCTGCGATGGCCCGCATGTGTGCCGCCGCGTTGGCCGGGGACGCGGAGTTGGCGTCGGAGATCGACGCGACGCTCGCGGGGCTGCACAGCGCCCTCTTCGCCGAGCCCAACCCGATTCCAGTCAAGTGGGCGCTGGCAGAAATGGGTCTGATGGCCGGAGGTATCCGCCTGCCGCTCGTCGAGCTCGACGAGTGGCATCACGAGGACGTGCGCGCGGCGCTGCGCACCGCCGAACTGCTGGACTGAGCGCTCACCCTTCGGGTCGATCGGTGACCGTACCGGTCGATTGCTCGGTGGACCTTCGTGCCCGGATCTTCTTCGTCACGAACCATCCGACGAGGAGGACTGCGGCGCCGATGGCGACGTACTGGAAAATCGACGCGTAGGTCTCGACGTAGTGCCAGTTCTCGCCGAGGAAGAATCCGGCGAGGACGAAGATCGAGTTCCAGAGCAGGCTTCCGAGCGTCGTGTAGAGGGTGAACTGGGCCAACGGCATTCGGGACACGCCCGCGGGTATGGAGATGCCGGATCGAACGACGGGAATCATCCGGCCGAAGAACACCGCCGAGCGGCCGTGTCGTGTGAACCAGTCCTCGGCCTTGGCGAGGTCACCGGTGTCGACGAACGGAATCCGATCGACGATCGAGTACATCCGATCCCGGCCCAGCTTCATACCCAGCCAGTACAGAACCAGTGCGCCCACGACGGATCCCGCGGTGGTCCAGAACAGAGCTTCGACAAGGGACATTCCGCCGCGTGACGCGGTGAAGCCGGCCAGCGGAAGGATGATCTCGCTGGGCAACGGTGGGAAGAAGTTCTCCGCGGCGACGGCGATGCCTGCCCCCGGTCCGCCGATGGTCTCCATCAAGCCGACTGCCCACCCGGCGATTCCGCCGAGATCGGTGCTGGTTGCGGCAAGGTACGCGTCGTTCATTGCATCGACTGTATCGAATCGGACAAAAGGCCGGCGGCGACGGCGACGGCCCACGTCCGATTCGAGTGGGCATCGGGTCCTCCGCAATAATGGCCGCATGTCGAAGATCGCGTACGTCATCGCAGGCTCGGAAGCGACCGGAGGTGCCGGACTGCAAGCCGACCTCAAGACGTTCGAAAAACTGGGTGTCTACGGTGTCGGGACGATCACATGCATCGTGTCCTTCGATCCCAAGGCAGGGTGGGGCCACCGATTCGTCCCGATCGCCGGCCAGGTCATCGCCGACCAGATCGAGGCGGCCACGTCCGCACATGCTCTCGATGTCGTGAAGATCGGAATGCTCGGGACTCCGGAAACCGTGGCGACCGTCGCGTCATCGCTGAAGCAGCAGCCGTGGCGGCACGTCGTCGTCGACCCGGTGCTGATCTGCAAGGGCCAGGAGCCGGGCGCTGCTTTGGACACCGACAACGCGCTGCGCAGCGAAATTCTCCCGCTCGCCACCGTCGTCACCCCCAACCTCTTCGAAGCGCAGACGCTGTCCGGAATGGAGTCGCTGGAGACGGTCGACGACCTCGCGGAGGCAGCTCGACGTATTGCCGATCTCGGCCCGCGCTACGTCGCGGTCAAGGGCGGCGCCGGTCTGCCCGGTGACGAGGCCGTCGACGTGTTCTTCGACGGAACCGACATCACGGTGCTACGAGCGCCGAAGATCGGTAACGAGCGGGTGTCCGGCGCTGGATGCGTGTTCGCCGCCGCCATCACCGCGGAACTCGCCAAGGGCACCGACGTCGCCGACGCAGTGTCCGCGGCCAAGGAGTTCGCTCATGCGGGCATCGCAGGCCGAATCACCACCGAGGCGCCGTTCACCGCCGTGGACTGGCACAGCTGAGGGGCGCCCTCTCACGCCTCGGTGCGTAGGTCCTCGATCGCCGCGATGTGCGCATCGAGGTTGATGCGGACTCGGCCCGAGCTCGGTGGGTTTCCGAGGCCGAAGGATCGGACGACGGCCGCAACGGACGCTCCACCGAGCGCGACGTCGCTCCCGAGCTGAGGCCACGTCGACAACGTCTTGCCGATCTCAGGCACCGACGCGAGCATCCGCGGAGTGAGCTTGGCGGGATCGAGGATTCGTGCTGCCAGCGGTGCCTTCTGCTCCGGTGTGATGTCGCGGAGAGCAGAAGCGTCGAGGTCGCCCAGCAAGCCGTGGAGCAGGGGACGATCCGGCTCGACGTCGAACCTCTCGACATCGAGTATCCCGCCGTCGCTGGTCTCCATGATCACCGGTATGCCTCGGCGACGCGCGTTCTCGCGAAGCGTCAATTTCGCGTCGAGAGAATCGCATTCGTCGATGACGATGTCGAGGCCGTCCAGGAACGAGTCGATCGTCTCGGGCGTCAATCCGTCCTGGAACTCGACCACCGACAGGTACGGGTCGAGCTCTGCGATTCGACGGGATGCGACGACACTCTTGTTGACGTCCAAATCGAAGAGCGACGCCGGGACTCGGTTGAGGTTGGACAGGTCGAGTTCGTCGAAGTCCGCGAGACGTAGTTCACCGCACAGGCCTTCGATGGCAAGGGTGTGCGCGACGGCGTGACCGACGCTCAGTCCGACCACACCCACCCGCAGTTCGGACAGAGCGTTCTGCTCCGACGCTGTGATCTTGTTTCGGTTCCGATCCAACCGGAGCAACCGGAATGCAGCGGGACCGAGGACCCGAACCAGCGCGTGACGCCACGGGTAGTGCACCCACCACAGAGGTTCCTCGAGCACGTCCGCCCCCGGTGTCGGACGAAGCTCGCCGAGCGATTTACGTTGTGTGACACTGGTGTCGAAGACATGGATTCCGCTCTGCGTGGCAATCTCTTCGTACGCTTCGCGGCCGCTCGTTTCGGCCACATTCAACACAACGTGCTCTGCCACGTCACCCTCGTTCTTCGATGTTTCGTCCGATGCGGCCGGAAGTCCTGCCGCTGCCGTCAAGGTAGCGGAACACCGCCCCGGACGCTGTGGCGAGCGGCATCGATCGTGGTCGTGACCTGACACAAAGATTCAACCGCAAATCTGGAAAGCGGCCTGCTCGCGTGTGTGCGATCTCATCACCTGCGGGCTTTCTGCAGGTCATCGGAGTTACTAGCTGGGCAAACGACCCCAACTACCAGGAAGAATGAGTGGACTGCCGTCCGGCAGTGCCCTCGTCCGGTTCCATTCGGGGATCTGGACCGTTCTCAAGGAGTTAAGACGTGGTTGCACACACGACAGGATCTGCACGCACATCCGCCGTCCACCACTCGGCCGTTCAGTACAAGGGCCGAGACATCCGCGGCATCAGGCCCCGCCTGACAACGGCAAACACCATGCTCGGGTCGTCCTTCGGACCGCGATCGAGCGTGACGAGCGACGGCACGATGGAACTGGTGGTCGCAACTCCTGCGGCCGCGCCCGAACTGTGGGACCGATACGTCGACGGCGCCTGGTCGTCGTACTCGCGGCACGGGGTGACCCGGGCGCTGGACATCGATGAGGTCGCGTCCGGCGCGACGACCACACTCTTCTACGTCGTCCTCGACTCGTCCGGTGACATGCTCGGCGGAGTGCGCGCGCAAGGACCGTACACCCTCATCGAACAGTCGCACGTGCTCGTCGAATGGGAGAACTCGCCCGGACTCGACGTTGTCGCCGGGCAACTCCGGACTCGGCTGCCCTACGGAATCGTCGAGATGAAAAGCGCCTGGGTGGGCAAGGGCAGTCCGGGGCGAGAGGTCTCTGCCTTGCTCGCGCGCACGGCACTGCCGACCATCGAGTTGACCGGAAGTCGCTACTTGTTCGCCAGCGCGGCCGACCATGTTCTTCGTCAGTGGGAGTCGTCGGGTGGCCGCATCGACGTCGACGTGCCTGCGGCGGCGTACCCGAGCGAGCAGTACCGGACCCGCCTGATGTGGTGGGACCGCGAGACGTTCTCGCGTGAAGCTCAGCCGGCGGTGTGGGAGGACATGGTCCGGGACGCGCACGCTCTGTGCGGCCCGCTCGAGTCGTCGGCTGTGGCCTGAATACTCGCTTCTTGTCACGGCATCGCGCGTCGTGCGACCTCGGCTGCCAGGTCACTTCGTTGTTCGGGAGTGTGCGCTTCCCAGGTGACCAGGACAGCACCTGCATGTGCGGATTGGTCACGCCCGCTGGACTTCGCGTCGTACAGCGCGTTGTCCGCGGCGTGCATGATGGTGTCCACGACGTGTTCGACGTGCGAGCTCTCGCTCGTGGCACCGAAATTGAGCCGGGGATCGAGGGCGGCACGCACGTCCACCGTCACCGAGCCCACGCTGACTGTGACCTCGCATTCCGCGCGAACGCTGTCGAGGATCGCGCTTTCGAGCGGCGTACGTGGTTGCAGTTCGGTGAGGATCAGAAATTCCTCACCACCGATGCGCGAGACGATGGCCTCCTGCGAGCCGGTTCGAGCGGTCGCGTGGCGAAGCGCTTCGGCGATGGTGACGAGAACCCGATCTCCGGCGGCGTGGCCGAGTGTGTCGTTGACGGATTTGAAGTGGTCGATGTCCACGACGTAGGCCCATATCCGACCGCGGCTGGTGCATGCCTTGTCCAGGAGGGCCTCGACCTGCGACAGCATTCCCCGGCGGTTCAACAGGCGGGTCAGCGGGTCGGTGTTCGCCAGCACGCTCAGGCGACCGTTGACTGCCAGGAGCGAGCGCCGTAGAGCGGCGATCAGTACGACAGGGACAAGAACGGTCGTCGCGGCAGCTCCGACGGCGACGACGGTGACGGCCACTCCGGAATCGGACAGTGTGATCGACGACAGCCACGTCGCGAGAACAACTGATCCGGCGGTGACCGCGGCGGTGATCTTCGGCGGTGACCCGGCAGCGGCGATGGCGGGGACGACCGCCAACATCGACGTCACTGCCCGAGTGCCCGACGGATCGGCGATGAGGTACGCGGAGATCGCGACTCCGACCATGCCACCACTGCCGAGTATCGCGAACTGAACATCGGTCAGGCGACCGATCTTCAGCGCAACGACAACGGTGAGCGCCGTGAAGCCCACGATCGCGCACAGGAGCGGGAATGCCCCTGGCTTCAGGAACGTGGGCGAGATCATTGCGATGGCGAGGAGAGGCAGCGCGCCGGTAGCGCTGGCGATCACCATCGCCGTGCGCGTGTCGAACCGCGCGGTCAAGCGCTGCGGCTCTACACCGGCTCGGCGCGTCAACACGCTCATAGGTCAGTGCCTCGGGTCGGAAAGGGACAGGTCCCGGCCAGCATAGCGCCCATGATCACGGATGTAGACGATCCCGAAGTACGCCAGAACCGACCTTCTGGTCGGAAATCTTGTGGTCGAACGATCTTTCGTGAGCGTGAGTCCGTTTGCCCGTCGTTTGCAGGAGCTACATCAGGCCGAGCGACCTGAGGTGGTGGAGGCTGTCCATCCGCTCGGTGGGATCGTGCAGTTCGATGCCGATCAGCCCGTCGTAGCCGGCGCGGTCGAGGAGGTCGAACGTGCCGACAACGTCCAGGGTGCCCCGTCCGAGCGCCAGGTGATCGTCGACGACGCCGTCGTTGTCGGTGAGCTGAACGTAGGCGACGCGCGGCCCGAGTACGTCGACGAACTGGGAGACACCGCCCGGGAGCAGATGGGCGTGACCCACATCGAGGCATGCCTTCAGTGCAGGCGAATCGACGGAGTCGAGAATTGCCAGAACTTCCTCGGCCGTGCATCCCAGGTAGCGAATCTCGGCCTCGAACGGAAGAACGTTCATGTTCTCGAGGACCATCGTGATTCCGCGGTCGTGCGCCCGGCCGGCGACCTCGCCGAGAGTTAGCGCCAGGGCGTCGAGCGGCTCGTCGAGACCGAGTCCGAAGTGATAGCCGGCGTGCACGATCAAGGTGTCGAGCCCGAGGCGGTCGGTGAGATCGATGTACTCGAGCAAGTGGGCGACGACGGCGGGCCGGACGGTTGGATCGGTTTCTGCGGAGTTGACCGCCGACGCGGAGTGCACGACACATCTCATGCCGAAGGACTCGACGAGTCCGCGGACGGTCGCGATGCGCGTGTCGTCGAAAGTGCGCGGCTTGTTCTCGGGCTCCTGGCACGCGAGTTCCAAGGCGAAGACACCTGCGGCGGCCGCGAACTCGAAACCAGGTTCGAGTGGTCCGCGTCCGGTGGACAGCGCGATCATCGATCGACCTCCGATTTCTGTAGACAATGAGAGGTTAACCTAATCAAGTGTGTGGAACCGGGTCGTGTCGCGAGCGCGGTACCGTAACGCCTCATATGAGCAAACCACTTCCGCGCGCAGGCCGGCTCGTCTCGGACCCGCCCAGCCTCACCGCACTGGCTGCCGACGCACTTCGGTCGAAGATTCTCCGCGGCGAGCTCCGTCCGGGCGATCGCGTCGTCGAGAACAGATTGACGGGCGAACTCGGAGTCAGTCGGCCACCGCTTCGGGAAGCGATGCGCATCCTGGAGCAGGAGGGGCTGCTGGTCCAGACTCCGCGCGTGGGTGCAGTGGTGACTCCCCTCACTATGCAGGACGTCTACGAAATCGTCACTCTGCGAGAGAATTTGGAGGCGATGGCCGTACGTCTGGGCGTTCCCGTGAATTCGGAATCCGCACTCGCTGCGTTGCGCGAGACGCTCGAAATCATGACGACGCACGCGGCCTCGGGCCGAGAAGATGTGGCCGTCGAGGATTCCTACCGGTTTCACGCTGCGCTGGTGGCACTCGCAGGTCATCGTCGCCTGGACGAGTCCTATCGGTCTTTGTCCATCCAGTTGCAACTGTGCATGAGCATGAACCGCTCGGCGCGGGCGGCCGACGAGACGCTCGTCGAACGAGCGGAACGGCACCGACGACTGTTCGATCTCGTCGTCGCCGGTGATCCAGAAGCTGTCCTGCGCGTGATGCACGACGAGAACTCGCGCAGTTTCGTTCGAACGATCGAGACTGAACTCGCCGACGGCTCGCCGTCTGCGCAGGCGTGGGCAGCGGAGTTTCGGGGCCCCGCGTAGCGGGGTAGCACCCGACTGTGTCGGGTACAGCAATTTTCCGTTCCGTAGGGCGGCCGTGGATCGTCGCGGCCACGAAGTCGACGATCGCAGCGATCGCAGCGTGGTGGTTGGCCGATCGCGTCATCGGGAGTCCGCAAAGCTTCCTCGCGCCGTACACCGCGCTGTTCATGATCGGTGTGACCGTGCGGGCAAGTGGGACTGCGGCCGTCCGCCAAGTAGCGGTCGTCACCGTCGGCGTCGCGATCGCGGCGGCGGCCGGGAGCGTACTCCCGACGGTGGCCGCTCTGGCTGCAGCGGTGGCCGTCGGAACGGTCGTCGGCAGGATGAGAGTGTTTGCGCCGGATGGCATGTGGGTCGCCATCACCGCTCTCCTGGTTCTCCTGTACGGAACGGCGACAGACGAAGTGATGGTGCTGTACCGCATCGGTGACGTCGCGCTCGGTGCCATCGTCGGTCTCGCGGTCAACGCCGTCGTCGTGCCCCCCGAATTCCTTTCCGAGGCACGTGACCTCATCGTCGTACGATCCAGAGGCCAGGCCGAGCTGCTGCGGAACCTGGCACTCGCGGTGCGGGACGGGGCTCGAGTACACCGCGAACTCCGGACCGAGCTGTGGGAATTGTTCAAAGCCTCGGGAGTCACGGCAGCGCTCGATCGAGGCAGGGACAGTTTGCGTGGCAACGTGCGCCGCCGCGCGTGGAGCCGGGTCGGCGGCGATCGCATCTATCGGCCCGCGGCGAGCACACTCGACCGAACGCTGATCTCGCTGGCGGCGGTCGTCGTCGGAGTGGAAGGACTGTCCAGCAGGTTCGAGGACTCCAGCGACGGGCTGCGAGATGATGTCGCGGACCTACTCGACATCGTCGCCGACGCGTTGGACGAACTGGGCAACGACCCGGCGCGTCACCACAGTCCGTACTCGCGCATGCTCGGAAAACATCTGCCTGAGGCCATGCGGTTGAGTGAGGTTGTGCACCAGGGTCTTTCCGATGCAGGCGCCGACACAGCCGCGATATCGACCATCGTCGTCGCCGTCGATGCCATCGACGCCACGCTGTATCGACTCGGTGAGCAGTGAGGGTCTCCCGCCACCGGGGGACTCGGGCGCTCGATCGGTCCTGGGGTGGAAGCCTGAAAAAGCTACACTTCTCGACGAGATCGGCAGCGGTTCCTACACCGCGACAGAGTCGTCGACGGAGGTGCGGGGTGGCGGGCAACACGAGAAATCCTGGGCAATCCGTGTCTGCCCGCCTTCTCGCGGTTCTCGCAGCCTTCGAAGGAGATCGAGCAGCCCTCACGCTCACCGACATCGCCGCCGCAACGGGGTTGGCACCTGCGACTGCGCACCGCCTCGTCGGCGAGCTGGTCGACTGGGGTGCACTGGTGCGTACCGAAAAGGGTCGGTACGTCGTTGGGCAACGCTTGTGGAAGTTGGGCATGCGCGCCCCCGTGCAAGCCGATCTTCGTGAGATCGCGTCGCCGTTTCTGCACGACATCTACGGAGCAACCCTGGCGACGGTCCACCTCGCCGTCCGCGACGGTGATCAGGTGCTGTACCTCGATCGGCTCGCCGGGCACGCGTCGGTGCCTGCTGTGAGTCGGATCGGTGCTCGGCTTCCGTTGCACACCACCGGCGTCGGAAAAGTGCTGCTCGCCTACGCGCCCGAGGAGGTGCAGGATCGCGTCCTGGCGTCATTGACCAGGGCAACGCCATACACGGTGACGCAGCCCGGCACGCTTCGAGGGGAGTTGCGGCGAGTGCGCCGCGACGGGTTCGCCCGCACCGTGGAGGAAATGACGCTCGGCGCGTGCTCGGTAGCAGTCCCGGTCCAGCGCGTCGACGGCGACGTGATCGCCGCGCTGGGCATCGTGGTTCCCGATCTGGGCCGAGACCGGACGAAATTGGTTGCGGCTCTTCAGGTGGCTGCGCAGGGTATTCGACGAAGCTTCCCGGACTGATTTCACTCAGCGGAAAACAATGCTTGTTGTGGTATCGATCACGATGTCTACTGATCGGCATGCGTACAGAGGTAGCCATCATCGGTGCAGGCCCGGCCGGTCTGCTCTTGTCCCACCTGCTCGCCGAGCAGGGCGTCGAGTCGGTCATCGTGGAGACGCGGAGTCAGAAATACGTACTCTCGCGTATCCGCGCCGGAATTCTCGAGCACTCGACGGTTCGACTGCTCGACGACATCGGCCTCGGCGCCCGGTTGCATGCCGAAGGGCAGGAACACCGGGGCATCTACCTCCAGTGGCCGGAGGAGCGTCACCACATGGACTTCACCGACCTCGTGGGCCGCAGCGTCTGGGTGTACGGCCAGACCGAGGTGACGAAGGATCTGGTCGCTGCCCGCGAAGCAGCGGGTCAGCAGATCTACTACGAAGTATCCGACACCGCGCTGCACGACGTCGAATCCGACTCTCCGTACGTCACATTCACCGATGCTTCCGGGACGGAGGTGCGCGTCGACGCGGCGGTGATCGCCGGATGCGACGGGTCGTTCGGCCCGAGTCGGGCGGCGATGCCAGACCTGGTTCGGCAGACCTGGGAACGGACGTACCCCTATTCATGGCTCGGCGTCCTGGCCGACGTGGCCCCGTCGACCGACGAACTGATCTACGCCTGGCACCGGGACGGATTCGCGATGCACTCGATGCGCTCGGACACCGTCAGCCGGTTGTACCTGCAGGTTCCCAATGGAACCGACGTGAACACCTGGTCCGACGAGCGGATATGGGATTCGTTGGCCACCAGGCTCGGTCACGGCCAGAACGGATGGGAGCTGAAGCCAGGGCCCATCACCGAGAAGAGCGTCCTGCCGATGCGCAGTTACGTTCAGACTCCGATGCGGCACGGAAATCTCTTCCTCGCCGGCGATGCGGCGCACATCGTCCCACCGACCGGTGCCAAAGGTCTCAACCTTGCCGTCGCCGACGTCGCACTGCTCGCACCGGCGCTCGTGGCCCTGTTGCGCAAGAACAACGAAGAGGCAGCAGCGGCATACAGCGACAATGCCTTACGCAGAGTCTGGCGCTGCACCCACTTCTCCTGGTGGATGACGACGATGCTGCACACCAGCGAGGACCCGTTCGACGCCCAACTGCAACTGTCCCAGCTGCGCTGGGTGGCGTCGAGCGAAGCAGGCGCCACCGGCCTGGCGGAGAACTACGCCGGACTGCCCATAGGGTTCTGACGACGACAACGAATGCCGATCAGCGAGAACTTTTCACGTCGATTTTGTAGTAGGCGATTTTGCGATACAGAGTTGCCCTGCTCATTCCGAGGCGTTCGGCGGCCTGCTGCATCGTCATCGGGCCGGTGGAGAGAAGGCGCACGATTTCGCCGCGCTCGAAGGCCTCGATGCTGGACAGTCGACGTATGGGGCCGGCCAGGATTTCGGTGGGTAGTACGTGTGTGTCGACAACATCGGAACGCCCGACCGCCCGAGTGATCGTCGACTTCAGTTCGGCGACGTCGTGCGGCCAGTCGTAGTTACGTAAAGCGCGTTCCGCTGCGTCCGTGAACTGAACGTCGCGGCCGCGCATCTCGCGGGCGAAGTGCCGGGCGAGGGGGAGGACGTCGTCGGGACGGTCCTGAAGGGCCGCGACGGAGACGACCGATCGGACGCGCCTGCGGAGAGCCGTCGGCACCGACTCGAGCCGTTCGGCCGTCATCGAAACAGGCATGCGCAGTACGTCGGATGCGAACAGCAGGCCGTCGAGATGCTCGGCGGCGTATGCGGGCAGGGCGTCGACGTCCCGGACGACGATTGCGGTGTCCGGTCGACCGGCTTCGAACGACCACAGGTCGAGCCAGGTCTGCAGATCGTCCGGTTCCGGTGCGGATGCGACGAGGATGCGGTGCCGAGGAAACGCTGCTCGAGCGGATTGTTCGAGCAGCGTCGAACGTCCGCTGCTCGCCCTGCCGATCGCGGCGACGGCCATGCCGTCGTCCATCGCGGATCGTGCCTCGGCCAGTGCCGTCGTCCACTCGGAACCGAGGTCTGCGACGGCGCGGCCCGCGGCGTGCACGACCCTGAAGAGGCCGCGCCGCGTCGTCGGACGCGGCGTGTTCCCCGTACCGCGTGCCAGCATCGACGTGCGGATGGTGCTGGCCGCCGACCTGGCGAGCGTCAGCAGCAGATCACTCGACGTTCGCGCCCATGTCGTCAGGTTCACTGCGCCTTCCAGCCTGCCCGTGGCAGGGTCGACGACCGGTGCAGCGGCACAGGTGAAACCGGTCAGACTGTGCGAGTAGTGCTGCTCGGCTCTGACGAGGGTGGGTGCGATGTCGGCGAGCGCCAGACCGAGACCGTTGGTGCCCACCTCCCGCTCGGAGTAACCGAAGCCGGGAGCAAGATGCACCGCGTCGAGTGCACGCAGCAGAGCATGATCGCCGCTGACCCTGCTCAGGACAACACCGTCGGCGTCCGTCAGCATCATGCCGACGGGTTCGCTGGACAACGTTCGGTGCAGATCGACGAGTACCTCGTTGCCGCACTCGTGGAACAGGGATTCCGGCGTTTCGGTGCCCGCGAACACCGGCTCCACGGCGTCGATCGAGATGCCGTACCGCTCACTACGCAACCACGACGCACGTAGACGAACGGGCACCAGGGTGTCCGGTACGTCGTCGCGGCGGTTCAGGGCGGGGTGGTCGTCGATCACCGAAGTCCTCGTGGTCGGGAGTGCGCACCGTCTCCGATGCGTGTGATCCAGATTACATAAGAGAACGGCGATGCGACGTCTCAGATTGAGACAGCCAGGGCCTCGGCAGCCGGGGCGATCGGACCTACCGTCGAACTACGAACTGTGGCGCCAGTCACACGACGGAAGGAATTCGACATGTACAAAAAGGGTGACGACAGCTTCTTCATCGTCGACGCGCACGTGGCGTTGTGGGATGCGCGCAGGGAGAACCAGCGCAACATCCACGGCAAGCAGTTCATCGACTGCTTCTACGACTACCACCGCAACCTGTCACCGGAATCCGAGCTCTGGACGTACGACGAGTACCTCTACCAGGGCGGCGAACGCCTGATCAAAGACCTGTTCATCGACGGTTACGTCGACCACGCGATTTTTCAGCCGGCTCATCTCGGCGAGTTCTACGTGAACGGATTCGGTCAGACCGAAGAAGCGTGGGCGCTGACCCAGAAGCATTCCGACATCTTGACGTACAACCACAATTTCGACCCTCGCAACGGCGAGGCGGGCCTCGATCAGCTGCGGGCCGATGCCGAGCGATTCGGCTTGAAAGGCGTGAAGCTCTACACCGCCGAGTGGAACGGTGATTCCCGCGGATACAAGCTCGACGACGACTGGACTCGCCGCTACCTCGAGGTATGCCGTGAACTCGGGATCACCAATATCCACGTCCACAAGGGCCCGACGATCAGGCCGCTCGACCGCGACGCCTTCGACGTCGCCGATGTCGACCACATCGCGACCGACTTCACCGATCTGAACTTCGTCGTCGAACACTGCGGACTGCCTCGCCTCGAAGACTTCTGCTGGATCGCCACCCAGGAACCGAACGTGCATGCCGGACTCGCCGTCGCCATGCCCTTCATGCACACCAGGCCGAAGTACTTCGCTCAGATCATCGGAGAACTTCTGTACTGGCTCGGCGAAGATCGCATCCAGTTCTCCTCCGACTACGCCCTGTGGACTCCGAGGTGGCTGATCGAGACATTCGTCGACTTCCAGATCCCCGACGAGTTGAGCGAGTATCCACAGATCACCCTGGACCAGAAGAAGAAGATCCTCGGCCTGAACGCCGCGAAGATGTACGACATTCCGGTCCCGGAGGATCTCCGTCTTGCCGATGCCGACGAGACGGAGACCGGACCTCGCGGCGCAGAACAGGCCGCCGACGAGCACCTGGTTGGTGCGTAACCGTGCCGGACATCAGAGAAGCCGCGGCGCTGGAGGCGCTTGGGGCGGTCGTCGATCCCGAGCTCGACCAGCCCATCACCGATCTCGATTTCGTACAGTCGGTCACCGTGTCGGGCGAGGGTGACGTAGTGGTGCACTTGCGGCTTCCGACGTCGTTCTGCGCGCCCAACTTCGCGTATCTGATGGCATCGGATGCGAAAGATGTTCTGACGACGCTCGAGTGGACCGCGCAGGTGACCGTCGAACTCGACGATCACCACGATTCGGCGATCATCAACGCCGGGCTCGCCGCCGATGCGGGCTACCGCGGTACGTTCGCGCATGAAGCAGAAGACGATCTGGACGAGCTCCGGACGACCTTCCAGCGGAAGGCCCACGTCGCGGCGATGGAGCGGTGCTTGACGGCGCTTCTGCGGAGGGATCCGTCACGAGACATGCGTGAGATGGGCACTGTGCTGCTGGGTGAGCTGCCCGACGACGAGACGACACACGCACTGCTGCGGCGACGAAGCACCATCGGACTGCCGACGACTCCGGACAGCATTGTGATGGTCGATCACGAGGGAAACGACTATGCCCAGATCGACGTACCGCTTGCATTGCGACGTGCACGGTCGACGCGCATCTCGATCGACGGCAACGCGCACTTCTGCCGAGGGTTGCTTCGGACCCGCTACGACGACCCCGATCGCACCACTGTCAACGCTTGAAACCCCGTTAAGGACGAGAACATGAGCACGATGAGAGCTGTACAGGTTGTGGGATACCACGACAAACTGAGGATGACCGAGCTCCCGATTCCAACGCCCACAGGACCTTTCGACGTCATCGTGAAGATCGGCGGCGCCGGGGTGTGCCGAACCGACCTGCACATCCTGGAAGGGCAGTGGGCAGAGAAATCGAACGTACAGCTGCCGTACACGATCGGTCACGAGAACGCGGGATGGGTGCACGCGGTCGGGTCCGCCGTCACCAACGTCGCCGAAGGCGACAAGGTGATCGTCCACCCGCTGATCACGTGCGGACTGTGCCGCGCCTGCCGATCCGGGGACGACGTGCACTGCGAGTTCAATCAGTTCCCCGGCATCGACACCAACGGTGGATACGCCGAGTACCTGAAGACGTCCGCGCGAAGCGTCGTCAAGATCGACGACGCGCTCGAACCCGCCGACGTCGCGGCCCTCGCCGACGCAGGCCTGACGGCGTATCACGCGGCAGCCAAGGCGTCGAAGCACCTGACACCACGTGACAAGGTGGTCGTCATCGGTGCGGGAGGCCTGGGACACATCGGTATTCAGGTACTGAAATCGCTGACGGCCGCGGAAATTGTCGTCGTCGACCGCAACAAGGCGGCAGTCGAACTGGCCACGTCCATCGGGGCCGATCACGGCATCGTCGCCGACGGCACCCACATCGACCAGGTACTGGAACTCACGAACGGCAACGGCGGAGAAGCCGTCATCGATTTCGTCGGCGAAGGCGGCGCGACGAAGGAAGGCGTGGAGATGCTGCGCGGCGCCGGCAACTACTACGTCGTCGGATACGGCGAGAACATCGACGTCCCCACCATCGACATCGTGTCCTCCGAGATCAACATCATCGGTAACCTGGTGGGGTCCTACAACGACCTGTGCGACCTGATGGCCTTGGCTGCTCGGGGATCGGTGGTGTTGCACACCGCGAAGTACGCGCTCGACGACTTCCAAAGTGCCATCGACGATCTCGATGCCGGGGCCATCCGCGGCCGTGCGATCCTCACACCCTGATCTCGTCACCGTATAGGAGCTTTCATGATCTTCATCGTCGTCAAGTTCGAGACCAAGCCCGACTGGACCGAGCGCTGGCCGGAGCACGTGGCCGAGTTCACCGCAGCAACACGCGCCGAGGAAGGCAATCTGTGGTTCGAATGGTCACGCAGCCTGGAAGAGCCGAACGTCTACGTCCTCGTCGAGGCATTCCGCGACGGTGACGCAGGTGGAGCGCACGTGAATAGCGATCACTTCAAGAAGGCCGTCGAAGAACTGCCGAAGGGACTCGCCTCCACTCCGAAGATCATCAGCGAGACCATCGACGCCACCGGCTGGGGCGAGATGGGGGAAATGAAGGTCGGCTGACCGAACCCTCGGTGGTGCGCACGGACGCGCACCACCGAGGGTCCCGGTGGTACCGGATCAGCGCAGCGCGTGAAACCCGGAGCGATAGAACACCAACGGCGAGCGATCACCGGCCGCTGCGTCGAGCTGGTGAACCTCTCCGACCACCAGATCATGATCGCCCAGCCGCTGCACCGAGGTGATCGTGCAGTCGATCCATCCGTGTACCCCGTCGAGAACGGGACTTCCACTCGGCGACGGTTCCCACGCGACGCCGTCGAACTTGTTGCCTCCGGAACGCGAGAACCCCCGGCACACATCGACTTGATCGTGCGAGAGAATGTTCGCGCAGAATCGTCCGGCAGCAGCGATTCTCGGGAAAGTCGTCGAGGTGTGCGCGACGAAGAATGCCACCAGTGGTGGTTCCAACGACACCGACGCGAACGATCCGACGGCCAGCCCGATGGGAGTGCCCTCGGAATCGAGTGAAGTCACGACCACTACCCCCGTGGTGAATTCGCCGAGCACCGTGCGGAAGTGGGCCGGGTCGACAGCGGTGTCGTTCATAGAAGTCCTTACCTGGTAGGGGAATATGCGACGACGGTGAGGCCCGCGGGCGTGGTCAACGGAAGGCGTGTCTCGTGCCCGCCGACCGCGGGTTCGCCGACCGTCCACCCCAGACGTGCCGCCTCCCGTGCAACGGCGTCGAGATCGGCGGTCTTGGCGAGCAGGGACCACGGAGGCCCCTGCTCGTCGGACAGACTGAGTCCAGGAAACACCGCCCACGCAGCGCCGTCGGAGAACGAGGCCGCGCCGAAGATGTCGGTCAGGTCGCGGTGAGCGTCTGCCCAGTGATCGGCCGAGTGCATCACCGTGACCTTCTCGAACAGATTCGTCAACGATTCGCTCACGGTGCGGCCACGCGAGCGACTTCGTCCAGTGCGCCCTGGTAGATCTCGCCGATTCCGGTCTCGAGCTGCGATTCGAGGGCAGCCGGATCGTCACCGGCAGCGGTGAACTCGGCGTCCCACGAGATGACGGATCCCGTCGCGGTGGCGTCGACGCGGATGGTGGAGGTGTACTTCGCGAGCGGAAGTGGCCCGTCGATGTATTCGTAGGTGTACGTGCGGTTCTCGTCGTCGTGGGACACGATCCGCTCCCGGGCGGGATTACCGTCGGTGAAGACGACGTGGCGTACGTCGTCCTCCAGACGCGAGGTCTCGAGCGACGGTATCCAGTTCGCGGCGCCGGCCGGGTCACCGACCACAGCCCACACCGATTCCGCGGACTGCGAGTACTCCTGGCGCACAGACACCGATGCCATGTCCGATCACCGCCCGAGTTCTGCGTTGTACTTCTTGGTCATGTGGTCGACGGCCTTGCGGTGCTCGTCGGCCTGCCCTTCTCGGACGGCTTGCGCACGCTCGGCGGCGTCGAGCATCGGCTGCGCCTGGCCCTGGAAGTACGGCATGACGTCCTGGGCGAACAGTTCGTAGGAACGCTTGGTAGCCTGCGGATTCGCCCAGTCGTGGCCCTGTACCAGCAAAGTCCCGAACCCGCCCGACTGATCGACAAGGCGCTGTACTTGAGCGCGGGCCTGCTCGGCGGTACCGATGACGCCGATGCCGGAGGTGTTGATGAAGTCGATCATTTCCTTCTTGTTGGTACCGCGAACATCCATCTGCGGGAACGCGGCAACATGTTGAAGGTAGTTGAACCAGTACTCGATTCCGTGTTCGACGTCCTCGTAGGCCTGCTCGACGGTCTCGGCAATGTGGAACGGTCCGACGAGACGCCACGTCGAACGGTCCACCTCGTCGGCGCGGCCTGCCTGCTCGGCGAATTCTTCGAGCATCCCCCAGTGATGCTGCAGCGCGCTGAACCCGTCGGGCGTGAGAGTTGCTGCGATGGACAGCAATCCGATGCCGTGCTTCCCGGCCAGGCGAGCACCGGTGGGCGACGCGATGGCCGCGACGACGACGTCGAACAGCGGGTCGGAGTACGGCGCCATCTGAATCTTGGCGTCGAACAGTTCATGGGTCCGAGTCTTGGCGGTGACGGTCTCCCCGCGCAGCAGACGCATGATGATGTCGGCGTTCTCGGCGAGCAGTTCTCTTGTGTCGATCTGGGACAGACCCAGCATCGCGGCGTCGGTGGGAAGCGAGCCCGGTCCGAGCCCGAACAGGACACGGCCGTGCGTGAGGTGATCGAGCATCACCATCCGCTCGGCCGCCCACAGTGGGTTGTGGTAGCTCACGGACGTAACGCCGGTGCCCAGCTTGATGCGGCTCGTACGCTCACCCGCCGCTGCGATCATGATCTCGGGAGAGGCATAGATCTCGGCGCCCGCCGAGTGGTGCTCGCCGAACCACGCCTCGTCGTACCCCAGTTTCTCCAGGTACTCCACGAGCTCGAGGTCGCGCTGCAGAAGCAGCGTCGGATTCTGCCCGGGTGTGTGGATCGGGGCGAGGAACGTTCCGAACTTCAGGCGCGTCATGTGATTCTCCCTGTGTGACGGGCGACATTGTCCCAATCACCGTATGACCCACGACACACCACGAAACAGTCCTCGAAAGAGGACAGTTACGGTGTGCCCCGCCGAGACACGGACGCCGCGAGGGCAGAGCGATTGCGGAAACCGGTCGTGTCGAAGATGCGGCTGACGTATTTCTTGACTGTCATCTCCGTCAAGTTCAGCTCGACCGCGATCTCCGCGTTGGTCAGACCGTCTCCGATCAGCTCCGCGACATCCCACTGCCGTGGGCTGAGCCCGACGAGCGGGTCCGTCTCGGGTGGCGCTTCGCAGATGGCGACGGATCTCGCGCTCGCACGCAGATGACCGGCCAGGAACTTCATCGCGGTGATGTCGCTCCGATCCCAGTACCGTTCGCGGTCGAACATGCCCACCAGCGCCTCACCGTCGGCGAACCGCAGATGGATCGCCGATGCCGTGCCCATTCCATGCGGCGCAAGATAATCCTCGACGTAGGAACGCTGGGGCACGGGAAGTCTCGCCAGATCGTCGAGTGTTGCGAAGCCGTCGTCGGTGAGTACGCGTCGTGCCTGGGGGAGCGCGAACACGTCCTTGTCTCGCCACCTCTCCTGGTACTCGCCTAGCAACGGCTCGGCTGCACCGGTGAGCAGGGGCGCGGGATCGGCGAACAACGTCGGGTAAGTCGTGCCGAAGAAGAACGTCACGTCGCGGACGTCGAACACCGTCGCGATGGCATCCACCAAAGCTTCCTTGTATCGAGTCCCACCTGCCGACGAGCGCGCAACTTCCAGGACTTCCAGGATTCGACGCATGTGCTCGGCGGACAACACGTCCTGCCACGACCGCGTGTGCTCCACCTGCGACTGCATGACCGAATGCTATCTATATTTCCCCTGCTCCCGGTCGAGTTCTCCCAAGCACGTAGTGGATCACGTAGTTCTGCGCGTCCGGCCGGGGGCTGCGCAGAGCATTGTGATGTGAGTCATACCGAAGCCGTGCTCGAACGAAAGGTCGTACAGCACATGACCAGCACCATCGACGCTCCCGTCGCCACCAGCTTGTCGCCCGACTACACCGAACGGGCTCGAACGGTTGCCCGTGTCGTCGAACGCGAAGCGAACACCATCGAATCCGACGCCACCATCACGTCGGCCGTCTACGACGCTCTCGTCGAGCAGGAGCTCTTCTGGCTGCTGGTCCCTACCGAATTCGGCGGCGGCGGAAAGGGAATTGTCGAAGCGCTGAAGGTGATCGAGGAGATCTCACGCGCCGACGGGTCCACCGGCTGGGCGCTGATGGCCAATGCGTTCTCCACCGGAGTCGCAGTCGGGTTCATGAACGATGTCGGAGCCCGCGAAATGTTCGACGGCCCGGCCCGCGGCATCACCGCAGGCATGATCATGCCCACCGGTAAGGCAGTGCGTGTCGACGGTGGATATCGGGTCACCGGCAAGTTCCAGTTCGGCAGCGGATCGGCGCACGCATCGTGGATCGGTGCAGGATTCGTCGTGCACGACGATGCAGGCAACCCCGTGCTCGACGCCAACGGTGGTCCGGACTGCCGAATCGGCTTCCTTCCCCGTACCGACGTGGAGTTTCTCGGAAACTGGGACGTGATGGGCATGGTCGGAACCGGAAGCTACGACTATCTCGTCGACGACGTCTTCGTCCCGGACAGGTTCACGATGGAAACCTTCTCCACAGTGCCCGTCCGACCGGAACCTGTCTACAAACTGGGTCTTCTCGGCATCGGTGTCGGCGGTCACGCACCGGTGGCGCTCGGTATTGCCACCCGTGCACTCGAGGAAGTCGTCCGAATCGCATCCAAGAAGAATCGCCCCGGCTATGACGGTGCCGTCGGGGAATCGCAGCTTTTCCTTCGCGACTTCGCGAAGAACGAGGCTCTGCTTCAGGCCGCTCGCGCGTACGTCTACCAGGCGCACGGCGATGCCGAGGACAGCGCACGCCGCGGTGAGGACATCACCGACGAGCAGCGCGCGCGATTGCGTCAGGTGACCACCTGGGTGCAGGAAGTGGCCGGTGAGATCGTGCAGTTCGCGCACCGATGGGCAGGAAGCCAGGCGATCCGTAACCCCAGTGCGCTCGGTCGCTGCAGCCGCGATATCGCGGTTGCCACACAGCACATGCTGGTCGATCAGATCAGTCTGGTCGAGGCCGCCAAGGCGATCGTGCCCGGTTACGACCACCGGTCCTGACCTCCGTCGACAGAAAGGAAGAACACAGTGGGACAGCTCGAAGGAAAAGTAGCACTGGTCACCGGAGCCGCTCGCGGACAGGGGCGTTCGCACGCGGTCAGGCTCGCCGAGGAAGGAGCCGACGTCATCGTCGTTGACCTCTGCAGCAAGCCGGAGACGACGAAGTACAAAGGATCCTCTCGCGAGGATCTCGATCTCACGGTGCGGGAAATCGAGAAGTACGACCGGCGGGCGCACGCTGTCGTTGCCGACGTGCGTGAGCTCGGGCAATTGGAAGCAGCGGTGTCCGAGGGCATCGCAGAACTCGGTCGCCTCGACACCGTCGTCGCCAATGCCGGAATCTTCTCGTCGGCGCCGCTGCACGAGCTGAGCGAAGAGCAGTGGGACGAGATGATCGACATCAATCTCTCGGGCGTGTGGAAGACGATGCGAGCGACCGTGCCCCACCTCATCGCGCAGGGCGAGGGAGGTTCGATCATCTTGATCTCGTCGACCGGTGGAATTCAGGGATTCCCGAACTTCGCGCATTACGTCGCCGCGAAACACGGAGTAACCGGACTTGCGAGAACTGCATCGAACGAACTGGGCCAGTACCGCATTCGATGCAACTCGATCCACCCCACATCGGTGTTGACCGACATGATCGACAACGAGCCGATGTACAAGTTGTTCCGTCCCGATCTGGAACATCCGACCCAGGACGATTTCCGGGAGGCATGCCAGGGGGCGATGAACACGTTGCCAGTTCCGTGGGTCGACGCGGTGGACATCAGCAACGGCGTCGTCTGGTTGGCGTCGGACGCGGCACGATACGTCACCGGCATCGCGTTGCCGATCGACGCAGGCGCGCTCAGCAAGGTCTAGTCCCCTCGGCGCGGTCCGGTTCATCGGGCCGCGCCGATCAGACCGCTGCGAAGTACCCGGCGACTTCCTGTCTGCGGCTCATCCCCAACTTCTGCAGGACACGTTCGACGTGACCCTCGATGGTGCGCGGTGAGAGCACGAGTTTGGCGGCGATGTCCTTGTTGGACATCCCGTCCGCGAGCATCTCGGCGACCTCGCGTTCTCGGGGCGAAAGTGCGACCGCGGGTGAGGCTGCGGCGGACGTGGTCTTGGTCGGACTCGTCAGAGCAGTCTCACCGAGCGCATAGCGAGTGAGTTCGGATACCGACATCGTCGAACCCGACGCGCGGTGTTCCTCGAACTCCTTCGCGCCCAGCGCAGCACGCGCACGTTGCTCGAACGTCTCGCGCTTGTCGATCCAGTGCTCCGAACCGTACAGCTGTTCGCCGAACGAACCCCACATCGCCGACGCCGCACCGAGCAATACCGCTGCGCGGTCGGCGGATCCGGATTCCGCCTCGGCCCAGGCGAGGAGATCGGTCATCAACGTGGTTCCCACGACGTCGTCGAACGCCCGATGCAGATCGAGCGCAGTCACCGCGAAGTCGGCTGCTTCGGAGAATCGTTCGGCTACGAGTGCGACCAGACCGAGGCCGTAGACGGCATACGAACGAAGCCAGATTTCACCGGTCTTCTCGGCGAGAACCCGGACCGAATCGAACGCCTCGAGTGCCTCGTCGAGGTTACCGGTGAAGCTGTACACCATTCCCAGGTGGATTTTCATGGTGCACAGTAGGTCCACACGGTCGGGGATGGAGTTGTAGAGCTCGCGTGAGGTGGTCAAGAAGCCGATCGCCGAGTCGAATCGGCCGTCGAAGAACTCGTTCAGACCCAGAACGTGCGTCGAGAACGCACGTACGAGTGGGTCGTCGCCACTCGATTCGATCGCCCGTCGCAGTACCTCGTCTGCAGCCACACGGTCTCCCTGGAGCGTCATCACCAGACCGGCCGTCGCCGAAGCCCTGTCTCTGATGTCGGCGAACTCCGGCTGTCCGAGCACCCGGTCCAGCCACAGTCGATGCTCGGGGACCGAGATCCCGCACGCCCACAGGAACCAGACATCGGCGATGAGGTTCGCACCGCGACGTGCCTGCTCGGAATCAGGGGAGCGTAGTGCACGTTCGAGCGCGTACCTGATGTCCGCGCGGTTGTCGTGCACACACGAACTGGTGATCGCCTGGTCCGGACCGAACCAGCTGTCGGAGGCGCGGTGCAGCACATCGGCACACCAGGTGAAGTGACGGTTCCGCAGCGCCTCTGCCTCCTCCGGTGTCAACTGCGCGAACCCGTACTCGCGCAGGGTCTCGAGCATTCGGAATCGGACCTGACCGTTCTCCTCGATGCGCTGCAGGATCGACTTGGCCACCAGGGCGAACACGCCGTCGAGGATGCCGTGGCTGGAGATACCGCGGCCCGAACACACCTGCTCGGCCATGTCGAGGTCGAATCCGCCGACGAACACCGACGTGCGCGCCCACAGCAATTGCTGTTCCCTGGTGCACAGCTCGTAGCTCCAGTCCACGGTGGCCTGGAGGCTTCGATGCCTCGTCGGCCCGGTGCGGTTACCTTCGGTGAGAAGGTCGAGGCGATGGTCGAGCCGTGCCGCGAGCTGATCGATCGACAGCACACTCAATCTCGAGCACGCCAGTTCGATGGCGAGTGGCATGCCGTCCAGACGTGCGCAGACCCGCTCGACCGCGTCACGGTTGGACGGCGTGATCGAGAATGCAGGAAGGATCGCCGACGCCCTGGATGCGAACAGTTCCACCGCACCGGGAGCGGCACGCTCCACTCCCGATGTGGTGTGCATGGGCTGCAAGGCCAGCCGGTGCTCCTCCGGAATGCCCAGAACCTCGCGTGACGTCGCGATGATGTGTACCTGGGTGGTACCGCGCAGGAGAGCGGAGATGAGCCCCGCGCTGGCATCGAGTAGATGCTCGCAGTTGTCCAGTACCAACAACATTCGCCGGTTGCCGAGGTATTCGATCAGCGTGTTCTGAGTCGCCGTGCTCTGCAGGCCGCGATTCGACAGTCCGAGGGCATCGGCGACGGCCTGCGGCAACAGTTCGGGCATGTGGAGCGACGCAAGTTCGACGACGCGGACGCCGTCGGCGAACGCACGACGGAATCGGCTGGCGGCGTGGACGGCCAATCGCGTCTTACCCATTCCGCCGGGACCGTTGATCGTGATGAGACGTTCGGTGCCGACGAGCAACTGCAGTGTGCGCAACTCTGAATCCCGGCCGACGAACGGTGTCGCGTAGTTGGGCAGCGACGGTGTGGACTCGCAGTCGGGAGGAGATTCGGCGAGCTCGGACAATTGTCTGCGCGCGGTGTCGACTCGACGCACCAGCGTCGTTCGCGCCCCGTCCCACCCGACGCGTCGACCGATCTCGCCGACACCGATCCCCGGTGCGGCGGCGATGACATCACGAATAGAGGCGTCGACGCTGTCGTCGGCGGATCGGCGAATGCTGCGACGATCGTCCGGCGGCGCGTCGAGAGAGAGGGCGCGTCGAACGGTGTTGCGAGACATGGACAATCTCTGTGCTATGCCCTTGATGGGGACTCCCGACGAACGCAGCGTATGGATCTCGCGCCATTCGTCGGCATTCATTCGGCCTCCTCGGCACGTCAGCGGGTGAGATCGGAATCACTCTTGTTGACCGAACAGGTGGTTGTCAACGCGCGGGGGTCAAGTTCGGTCACACGTACCGATCGGGTTCGAGCCGTGGCTCGGTGACCAGCGCGAATTGTCGCCCGTAGCGAACCACGTAGTAGGACGGTTCTCCCGGTGTTCCCGCCCGGGCAGAGTGATCCAGGACACAGAGTCCGCGATCCAGGACACAGAGCCCGCGCGGGCTCCACCATCACGACACGGAGGTTCGATACCCATGAGTCAGCAGAATGCAGAAGCACTGAAGTCGGCATTCGCGGCGGCGGACGCGGGCGACCCCGGACCCCTCGTCGCGCTGTACTCCGATGACCTGACGTGGGCTGGATTCACACTCGAGGGAGACCTCCGGCTCTACACCAAAGGAGAGTTTCTCGAAGCGTTCGGTGTGCTTGCGAAACTCGACGCCTCGGCCAACGAAGTTCTCGGCGTCGAGGTGATCGGAGACGAGTTGGTGACAGCCAACATTCGCGCGTTCCGCAAGCTCGGCGACGACGAACTCGACATCACGATGGTGATGACGCATCGCTTCGTAGACGGAAAGGTCGTCCGCGGCACCGACATGGTGCCGTCCAGCTTCGAGGCCTTCTGGTCGCGTGTCGGGATCACGGTGTGAGATGACCTCAGCCACGCGGCATTACGTACCCGCCCGGTCCTGGTCCGCACGCCGACGTGCCCGAATGGCCCTGTCGCAGGGTGCACCCATCGTCGTCGTCGACGATCTTCGGGGAACTGGGAGTGATCTTGTTGTCGCAGCAAAGAACGTCGACGTTTCCGTGACAGCCCATCTGATTCGCTTCGGGTCGGGATTCGTCTGCATCACCGTCGACGACGAGACATGCCGACGGCTCGATCTACCACCGGTCGCCTGGTCTCAGCGAAGCTCGTTCTACCTTGGCTCACCTCGGGTGTCCGTGGATGTCGTGGCAGGCACCACCACGGGAATCTCCGGTGCCGACCGCGCCGCCACCGCACGCGCCCTTTCGCGCCGGGAGGCGGTGGCGTCGGACTTCACCCGACCAGGGCACCTCGTTCCCGTGCTTGCGTCGGGTGAGCGTCCCACCAGACCCGACCTGATCGCAGAACTGGTCGAAGGATCGGCGGTCTTCACCGCGTTGGAAACGTCCATTCGTGACGACACGACAGCGTTTCGGCAGGGCAGCCGGGTAATGCCGGTCATCCGAATGTCCGAGTACGCCTACTTCTGACTGCAGGACCCACGGCGCAGCTCGGATTTCGCGATGGTACGTACGTGGACTTCGTCCGGGCCGTCGAAGATGCGCATGGCTCGATGCCAGCCGTACATCGCGGCGAGTGGCACGTCGTCGCTGACGCCTGCGCCGCCGTGAACCTGGATGGCGCGATCGATGACGTCGAGCGCCACCCGGGGGACGGAGACCTTGGCAGCCGAGACGTACGGTGCCGCAGCTTTGTTGCCATGTACGTCCGTGATCTTCGATGCGTACTGGCACAGCAGGCGTGCTTGATCGATCGCGATCCGCGACTCGGCGATCTGGGCCTGCACCACACCCTGTTCGGCGAGCGGCTTGCCGAACGCGACGCGGGACTGTGCCCGCGACACCATCAGCGACAGCGCTCGTTCGGATGCGCCGAGTGCGCGCATGCAGTGGTGGATACGACCGGGGCCGAGGCGTGCCTGCGCGATCGCGAAGCCGGCGCCCTCCTCGCCGAGAATGTTGGTGACGGGTACTCGGACGTCGTCGTAGACCACCTCGCAGTGCCCGTGTTGATCCAGCCGGCCGAACACCGGAACATCGCGTACGACGGTCACACCTGGAGTGTCGATCGGTACGAGCACCATCGACTGTTGACGATGCGTCGGAGCGTCGGGGTCGGTCTTGCCCATGACGATGAGCAACCGGCACCGCGGGTCGGATGCGCCGCTGGTCCACCACTTTCGACCGTTGATCACGTAGTGGTCGCCGTCTCGGACGATTCGGGTCTGGATGTTGGTGGCGTCGGAACTTGCAACCTCGACCTCGGTCATGGAGAACGCGGACCGAATTTCACCTTCCTTCAACGGCTCCAGCCACTGCTGCTGCTGTTCCTCCGTGCCGAACAGATGCAGCAGTTCCATGTTGCCGGTGTCCGGAGCCTGGCCGTTGGTGGCCTCGGGCGCCAGATGCAAACTCCACCCGGTGATCTCGGCGAGCCCTGCATAGTCGAGTTGGCTGATCCCGGAATAGGCAGGGAGAAACAAATTCCAGAGACCGCGTGCGCGCGCTTCCTTCTTCAACGTCTCGACGACAGGAGGGAGCGAGCTGTCCTCCGGACCTACCGAGGCTCGGTAGCGCTCGTACTCGGCCTCGGCGGGAAAGACGTGCGTGTGCATGAACTCGACCAGGCTCTCGCGCAAACGAAGCGCTGTCTCGGACGGACGAAGATCCAGAGATGCGACGTCGACGGTAGCGGGCATGGCGGGAGTGTTCACGGCGTGCGTCATGAGGAGGTCCTTTGACTGTTCAGCCGGCGAGGCCGGTGACGGAAGAAGCAGATGCGCGGTCGAGCGCGCGCCCGAGCAGCGGCCCGACCATGTCGCCGACGCGTGAGAAGTCCTCACCGTCGGTGTGCCCCTGGGCGTACCGCGCGTGAATACCTTCGAGGATGACCGCTATCTTGAAATCGGCGAACACGAGGTACCAGTCGATGTCGGGCACGTCGATGCCGCGCGTCGCGAGGTAACGCTGCACCATCTCGTCGCGGGTCGGGAACCCGGGCAGCGCGGTGGCACCTGCAGTGATCGGGTTGTAGAACTCACCGGCGTTGTCCCAGAACGAGCACAGTATTCCGAGGTCCGTGAGGGTGTCTCCGAGCGTGGACATCTCCCAGTCGAGCACACCCAGAATTGTCGTCGGGTCGGAACGGTCGACCATCATGTTGTCGATCTTGAAGTCGCCGTGCACGATTCCCGGATAGCTCCGCGGCGGAAGGGCAGAGCGTAGTCGGCGGTGCAGTTCGGCGACCTCGGGCCGTTCGGCGGTGGCGGATGCGTCCCACTGCCGAAGCCACCGGCCGAGTTGCCGCTCCAGGAACCCGTCGGGCTTGCCCCAGTTCGCCAGGCCCACCTCGGCGGGGTCGATGGAGTGCAGATCAGCGAGGACGGTGGACATCGAATCCGCGAGCCCGCGGCGTTGCGACTCGCTGAGCGTCGCGGTGTCCTCCTGGGTGCGGAGGGTGACGCCGTCGAGCCTGTCCATCACGTAGAAGGTCGTACCGATCACCGTCGTGTCCTCGCAGATCCCGACCGTTCTCGGCACGGGTACTGCGCTGTCTCTCAGTGCCGTCAGAGCTCGGTACTCTCGGCCCATGTCGTGGGCTGTCGGAAGGACGTGTCCGCGGGGAGGGCGACGCAGAATCCAGTTCTTGCTGCCATCGCCCAGTTCGTAGGTCGGATTGGAACGCCCTCCCGCGATGAGGCGAGCGGTCAGATCGTTCACGGGCGAGGACTCCACGTGTGCCAACCACTCGCGCACGGCAACCACGTCCAGCTCGTCCACCGTCGTGGTGTCCATTATCGGTCCCTTTCGAAGGTTTCGAACAGCGTCGTCAGGAATTGCGAAGTTCACGGCGAAGCAATTTGCCGCTCGTGGTCTTCGGAAGTTCCTCCATCACAACCAGTTCCCGGGGGTACTTGTAGGCCGCCATTCGGGTTTTGCAGAATTCGATGAGCTCCTCGGGGGTGACCGACGAGCCGGCCGTCAGCGAGACGAACGCTTTGACGGTCTCGCCTCGATATTCGTCGGGGACTCCGACGACGGAGGCTTCGCGCACCGCTGGATGCTGATACAGCACGTCTTCGACATCGCGGGGAAACACCTTGTAGCCGCCTGCGTTGATCATGTCCTTCAGTCGGTCCACGACGAAGAGCCAGCCGTTGTCGGTGACCTTGCCGACATCGCCGGTGTGCAGCCAACCATCGCGAATCGCGTGAGCGGATTCCTCCGGCATCTGCCAGTACCCGGGCACCACCATCGGGCCCGACACGACGATTTCCCCGACCTCGCCGGGCCCGAGGTCATGTCCGTCGCTCAAGTCGACGATGCGAACATTCGCCTTCGGCACCGGGATTCCCACGGACAGCGCGCCGCTGTCGGGATCGACCGGCGGATCGATCTCGGGTGGCCCGAGGTGTGTCGGCGACGTCGTTTCGGTCATTCCGTACGCGCCGCGTAACACCCATCCCGTCGCGTCTCGGACGCGATCCACGAGCGCGGGCGACACGGGCGCCCCGCCGGACGGGGTCTTGGTGAGCGAACCGAGATTCAGTTCGTCCTTGGCTGGATGGTTGCTCAGGGCAATGAACAACGTGCTCGCCCCGATCATGAACGTGCCGCGCCATCGACTGATCGCTCGGAGTGTCTCTTCGGCGTCGAAGCGGTGCATCAGAACCAGTGGCGCACCGCTGAAGATGTGTATTCCGAGGCACGCGACGATGCCGGTGATGTGGAAGACGGGTGCGACGCCGATGATCACGTCACGATCTGCGCGCAGGTCCCACCAATGGGTGTAGACGGTGGAATTGTGCACGAGCGAACCGTGCAGGTTCATCGCTCCTTTGGAACGGCCTGTCGTACCCGACGTGTAGGTGAGAATGCCGATGTCGTCGGCACCCGCCGGGTGGGTCGACGGCACACCGCGTCCGGCGACCGCTGTCGTCCAAGCCGTGGTGTCCGAGAACGACTGTGGCGCAGGGATGTGCGCACGCACCGACGCCGGCACCGACGCGTCGGGGGTCATGTCCAGCGGATGCGTGGTGACGACGATGTCGAGTGCCGTCTTCACCCGAATCGGGGCGACGGACTCGGTGTACAGGCTGTCCAGGCAGATCAGCGCCGTAGCGCCGCAGTCGACGAGGTGATGTTCGAGCTCCCCTGCCCGCAGCATCGGGTTGACGGCCACCGGAATCGCGCCGATCTTCCAGGCGGCGAGGACGGCGACGAGCCATTGCGGATCGTTCTGCAGGTACACCGCGATGCGATCTTTCGGCGCGATACCCGCATCGTGCACCGTCTGCGCGAGCGCGTCGGCAGCGGCGTCGACCTCCGCGAACGTGAGGGTGGCACCGAAATAGTGCACCGAAGGACCGTCGGGCGTCGCCGACACGTGTGCGTCCCACGCATCCAGCAGGGTCGGAAAAGCCGACGCCGCGTCAGGCGTCGCGGTGCTCGGGTACATGCCGGCCCACGGGCGATCGTCGGTTCGGAGGGTGTCGTCGAGTTGCTTCACTGTTCCGCCTCGTCCTAGGTCCTGCGATCGCCGTGCAGTGATCGATTTCTCACCATCGTTCGGGCCGAGCGATCGCTTGTCAAGTTTCTTGCTCCACGTTCGAAAATGGGTATCGACGCACTTGAACGGAGATTTCGACTGTTCAGTGGTTGACAATCGATCGTTCGGGAACCATCATTTCGAATGACGCAGGTCACATTCATGACGAGAAAGTCGATATATATGACCGCACAGAATCTCAGTTCGACGACCGCGGGCTCGTGGACACCGGCCAAGCGGAAAACAGCGCGCCGGGCTGCGTTGGCAGGTGGCGTGGGCACCCTGATCGAGTACTACGACTTCAGCCTGTACGGCTACCTGGCGGTGGTGATCGCGCCGATCTATTTCCCGAGCGACGAGCCTGTCGTGTCGCTGCTGTCCGCCTTGGCGGTCTTCGGGACCGCGTACTTGGTCCGCCCGCTGGGCGGCATCGTGTTCGGCCATGTCGGTGACCGGTTGGGACGTAAGAAAGCATTGATGGCCACTCTCGTGTGCATGGGTGTCGGCAGCACAGCGATGGGTCTTCTTCCCACGCCCGCGCAGATCGGGGTGTGGGCGACGGTCCTGCTCGTCCTCGTACGGTTGCTGCAGGGATTCTCAGCAGGTGGTGAGGTCGGGGGATCGGCCACGTTCATCTCGGAATCGGCGCCCTCGCATCTGAAAGCCACGTACGGCGCGTTCACCCCGATGGGATCGACCGGCGGGTTCGCACTGGCTGCTGCCGTCGCGGGCGCCGTGTCGGCGCTGACGACGGACGCATCGATGGACAGTTGGGGGTGGAGAGTCCCATTCTTGCTGGCCCTTCCGTTGACGGTCTTCTGCCTGTGGATTCGCACCCGCGTCGAGGAGACGCACGACGCAGACGGAGGGCCGGGCACGTCGACGGCCGGAGCCTCCGACACTCACGAGTCGAGCGCCCCGCTCAGCGCAGTGTTCCTGAAACAGCCTCGCGCACTTGCTCAGGCGACGGCCTTGAGTGCTGCAGTGAACGGAACCGCGTACATCGGACTGACCTACATGGCCATCCACCTCACGAAGCAACTCGGTTACGATTCCACCTCGGTGTTCTGGGTTGCAACACTCGCGATCGGAATCGCCGCTCTGGCAATGCCTCTCGCTGGTGTGCTGGGAGACCGGATCGGCACCGTCAGGCTGATGACCATCGGTTTCGTCGGATTCGTGGCGCTGACCTATCCGATGATGGGTCTGATGCACCACGGCATCGTCGTCGCGACACTCGCGTTCGTCGTCATCATGCTCAACAGCACGGCCACGCAGGTGGGTGTCTACACGATCATTCCGCAGTTCTTCGACAAGCGCTCGCGCTACACCGGAGTCGCGATGGGATGGAACTTGGGAGTAATCATCGCCGGTGGCACAGCCCCGTTCGTCGCGGTGTGGTTGGTCGAGCAGACCGGAAACAATCTGTCACCTGCGTTCTTCGTGATGGTGCTCGCTGTGGCCGGGCTCGTTGCGCTGGCGACGGTCAGGGCTCGTCACCATACGAGTACGGGTTTGACCACGGCGCCCGCACGCTGATCGGCAATGGCGCGTTCCAGGTCCGAGAAGGGGTACTCGGTCGTCAGGCGGTCCACCGGGAAGTCGCCACGGGCGTACAGGTTCGCCAGCTGTGGAATGAACTCCCTCGCGACCGAGTCACCTTCGATGCACCCTCTGATGCTCTTGCCGCTCAGCATCAGATCCTGAACGTCGATGGTCAGCTCGCGGTCGCCGAGTCCGAGAACGACGAGGTCCCCGCGAGCTCGTAGGGTCGACAGAGCGGTGAGTACGACGGCGGGAATGCCGGTGGTGTCGAGCCCGTGCGTCGCGCCGCCTCCGGTGAAGTCGCGGACCTGTTCCACGACGTTTCCGGCAGCGGAATCGACTGCCTCGAACCCGAACGACCGCGCAAGATCACGACGGGTGTCGTGTGGATCCACTGCGACGATCGCCTGGACACCGGCCGATCTCGCCGCGAGCATCGCTGAGAATCCGACGCTGCCTGCACCGAACACCACGACCGACGAATCCGATTCGGGTCGAAGGACATTGAGAATCGCACCGGCGCCGGTTTGAAATCCACACCCCAGCGGGGCAATTACATTCAAGTCCAGGGTGTGGTCGACCACCACCACGTTGTCTGCGTACGCGATCGCGTACTCGGCGAAACTCGACTGACCGAAGAACCGGGTGTTCACTCCAGTTCCGTCGGACGCCACCACATGGGTGCCGTCCGGCCTCGGCCCGAGCCGGTTGAGGGAGTACGAACGCAGACAGTAGGCGGGGTTGCCCCGTAGACATCGGTCGCACCGACCACAATGCCGGTAGGTCAGTACGACGTGGTCGCCCGGTGCAACACCCTCGATCTCGCGCCCGACCTCCACGACCACTCCCGCGCCTTCGTGGCCGAGGATCGCGGGCCCGGACTTCGCGGGCGTTGCTGCTTTGGTGAACAGGTCCGTGTGGCACAGTCCGGTTGCGGCGATACGTACCAGTATCTCGTCCGGGCGGGGATCGTCGATGTCCACCTGCTCGAGCGCGAACGAAGTGTTCGGTCCTCGCGACACGGCAGCTGACATGCTCGTGGTCATTCGCGTTCGAGGGCGAAGTAGTAGTGGTGGCCGCCGTCGAGTACGAGCGCGGGTTTACCGTTCATGATGCCCATCAACGTGTTCGAGTCGACGCGCTTGAAATGATCGAAGATGGGCGCGCCGTCGTAGACCATGGTGGCCGTCACCTCGCCGCGGAACTCGATGTTCCACAGGCTCGCCTCGCCCCCTCCGGTCTCGACGTCCGAATACAGCTCACCGTTGTCGTTTCTGCATATCAGAGGTTGAGCCCGCTCGAGAGATTCGAAGTTCTTGCCATGCCAGTTGCTTGCGGTGAGCTTGCGGCACAGGCGATGTCCGGTGAGGAACTGCGATCCCTTCCATGCGCCGAGTACATCCTCCGCGCGGACGGGCTCGAGTGCAGACCACACTGCGTCGAGGTCGGCGGGAAGCACACCGTCCGTCTTCTGCGTGAGCTCGGTGAACCTCGAGCGTGCCTCGGCGATATCCACGGGTCTCCTTCCAGTTGCCGAACCATTTGGTTCGGAACTTACGCCGAACCGATTGGTTCGGCAAGGTTGTCCGACCTGACAAGGGTGCAGCAGGAATTAGGATCACGGTGTGAGGTCAGCAGGCGAAGCCACTCGCGAACGCATTCTCGATGCGGCACAGGCGGAGTTCGCCCGTCACGGCATCGCCGGTGCGCGGATCAATCGCATCGCTGCCGAGGCGAAGGCCAGCAAGGAGCGGTTGTACGCGTACTTCGCCGGCAAGGAAGAACTCTTCGCCGCGGTGTCGGAGAGATGGGTCGCGGCGACGACCGCTCACACGGCCCTTCGCGGCGACGACCTGCCGGGCTATGCGGGTCGACTGTTCGACGAGTTCGTGGCGTTTCCTGAGCATGTGCGTCTTCAGAGATGGGCCGACCTCGAGGAGTCGCACCGGCCGAGGGGTGATTCTCGCGCCGCGGCGATCTCCGCGAAGATCGGTCACATCCGTGCCGGTCAGCGGGACGGACACATCGACGACTCCTGGGACAGCGTCGAACTGCTCATGGTCGTGACGGATGTGGTGATGTCGTTCGCCGTCGGGCACTACGGCGCGGGGGACCGTCGCAGACCGGACACGGCACGCCGCGCGGCTGCGGTGGAGGCCGTGCGCAGACTCGCAGCCCCGCACAGTTGAACGTGCGACGGTTACCGAGAGCGGCGAACCGAACGGGTTGACATCACCGACGGCGGCGGACGTGCGGCGCCCAGGCTCGGTCCGGCTGTCGTTCGGCGTCGAAAGTGGTTGCACCGGTGAGGCGTTCGCGATACAAAGACATGAGTCGGAGGATGAGGGTCGCTCGCGCGGACCAGGTGTGGAGCGACGCGAGTTCGCGGCGGGAGGCCACAGCCTCAGGGTCGGCGGTGGCGCATGCCAGTGCCGAGACCGCAGCAGCGAACTCTTCCGGAGTGTGCGCAACGGTGACGTGCTCGGAGTCCAACCACCGCGTCGACGGTAGTTCGGTGGTGACGACCGGTAGACCGGCAGCCAAGTAGTCGAGGGTGTGCGTCGGGAACCGCGCCCGCGTGCCCGCGTCGAGGGTGTGCGGAGCGAGCCCGACTGCGGCTGCCGCTATGTACGTCGCCGCTTCGTGCTTCGCAACCGGGTAGCCGTCCGTCGATGCATCGGTGCGGGAGCCGAGCCACTGGACGTTCGGCCTGGACAACAACGCGTCGACACGCGCGGATCCCGCCGAGGACAGCCGAGGTGAGCGGTCACCGATCACTGCGATGTTCACCGATGTGGCGGCTACCGCGTCGAGCATGTCGTAATCGATCCTGTCGTCGAGGTCGCCGACGAACACTGCCGGACAGGTACGACGCGATGCGTCGGAACCACTGCTCGGTGTGTCCGTCCCCGTCTCGAAGCCCGTCTCCGGGAGCGTGCACCCTGCGTGCACGACGCGCACCGCGTCGAAGGTCTTGGAGTACAGGTGCAGCCTCAGCGCCAGTGTCTGAGAGACCGCGGCGACGGTGTCGGCGCGGCTGCAGTTGACCTCGATGGACCCCAGGACAGCGCGCCGTGACAGGCCGCGGCTCGGCGCCGAGCTCACCCAGTCGTCGGTGACGTACAGCAAGCGGTGTCCACCCACGCCGACGGGAAATCTGCCGACGGGATCGGTCAGAACGACGGCATCCGACGTGGTCCCGAGCTCGGTCAGTGCCGACCCGATCGCCCGATCCGTCGCACGCCGAGCCAGAGTGCGCGTCAGGACGGACCGGGGCTGTCGACGTACGAACGTCCTGACCCGGGAGAAGCGTGGTGACACGCGGACGAGTTCCGACCTCGCGGTTCTGCGTCGACGACGCGGCACGTGCTTGGACTCCGAGGTCGAACCTGACCTGTCCAACTCGACCGGCTCGACCCAGACGACGTGCGCGAACTCGGCGAGTGCCTCCGCAAGTGCCGCGTCGTCGGTCGCCGACTCCATCGACGCGCCGGCCATGAAGATCAGCGTGGGTGCGGTGGAATTCACGCGGGAGAGTGTGGGCAGGGACTTCATTGAGTGCAGCGATCTGTGAGGATGAAACCGACTGGAAGAACAATTGTAGCCCAGAAAAAGTCGAGAAGTTTGTTATGAGTGCTCGAACCGCGCACCGGGACGGAGATGAAGGGCTCCCGGGTGCCTCGGCGCCGACGAGCGGTACCGTCCCGGCCATGTACCGAGCGTCGATGCAGTTGACCCACAGACCGGCGCGAGACGGGTCGACCGTCGATGCCGCGCATGTGCCCGCATACCTCGCTCTGGAGCTGGCGAGCCAGGCGTGGGCCGACGCGTTGAGTCACGCCAGCGACGGTCGGTTGACAGCACTGGACGTGATGGTCGTGAACGTGACCGCGGATTTCTCGCGGGAACTGTTCACCGGCGGCGTCGATGTCGACGTCACCGCGACCGATGTCGGCCGCACTTCCATCACCGTGCGAGTCGCCATCGAACAGGGCGGTGAGCGCGCGGCGGTGGCGACGTTCGTGTTGGTCCACGTCGTCGACGGTCGGGCCGAGCGCCTGACGGACGAGCAACGCGCATTCGTCGCACCGTCGGGCCCGCACCCGTCGCGGGGTGCATGATCGCTCTGCATCGGCCGGCGACGACTCGGGTGTGAGCGCTGACGTTTGAACACGCCTCCTGTCTGGGAACATGGGCACATGACCTCGACTTCGCGCTCCGAGTCCTCGACTTCGCCTGAGGTGATCACCGAGTACGTGGTCCTGGTCGACGACGACGGACGGGCCACCGGCACGCACCCCAAGGCAACGGTCCACACGACGACTACGCCGTTGCACCTCGCGTTCTCCAGCTACGTCTTCAATTCACGGGGAGAAGTGCTGATCACGCAGCGTGCGCTGCACAAGAAGACGTGGCCGGGCGTGACGACCAACAGTTGCTGCGGCCATCCTGCGCCGGGCGAGGATATCGGTGGCGCCGTCGTTCGGCGCTTGGGGCAGGAGTTGGGGATCGAGGTCGACAACCCGTTCCTGTTGCTCCCTCGCTTTCGCTATCGGGCGGTCATGGACGACGGAATCGTCGAGTACGAAATCTGCCCGGTGTTCGGCGTCGTCTACGACGGGCCGGATCCGGTGGCCGATCCCGACGAGGTTGCCGACGCCAGGTGGGTGCCATGGGTGCAATTCGTCGACGAGGTAGGCCGAGGGCGTTCGGTGTCTCCCTGGTGCAAGGAACAGATCGACGAGCTCGCAGCCCTGGGGGACAAGCCCTTGTCCTGGCCGGTGGGGAAGGCCTCGGAGCTTCCCGAGGCGGCTGTCTACGACGTCGGTGCAGCCCAGTGAAGGGTCGGGTCATTCGAACAACCGACTCCGACCCGATATAGTTGACCAGTGCACTACATGTCGACTGCCTCGCGTCCGCGCGAGCGAGTTTCAGGATCGGTAGGTGCTCGTGCAGCAGAGAGCTGAGAACACACGTCAAGCAGTGCTGCTCGGCGCAGCAGTGAGCTTCGAGAAACACGGGTACGGAACCGCCAGCCTGTCTACGATCCTGGCTCATGCCGGAGTCACCAAAGGCGCGATGTACTTCCATTTCTCCTCCAAGGAAGAGCTCGCCCACGCGGTCATCGACGCGCAGCATCAGCTTGCAATGGACGGTGTCCGCACCATCACCGCGCAGGTACCGCGCGCACTCGACGCCGTGATCTGCATCAGTCAGGAGATGGCACGCCAACTCCTCGAAGAGCCGATGGCTCGCGGCGGAATGCGGTTGACGCTCGAGATCGGCAGCATGCAAGGACCGGTTCAGCGCCCGTACCGTGACTGGATCGAATCGATCCAACTGCTCGCGGCCCGGGCCGCAGAAGAAGGCGACCTGGCGACAGGCGTCGACACCGAGGCGCTGGCAGCGTTCGTCGTCGGCGCGTTCACCGGCGTTCAGACTCTGTCGGAGGTGCTTCACGGGCGTGCGGACCTCTACGCCCGGTTGTCGGACATGTGGCAGCTGATGCTCCCGTCGATCGCCGCACCCGCGGCGCTGGAGCGCACGCGTGCACTCGCGCTCTGCGAGCCACGCGATTGGTCCGTGTCCGAGCCCGAAGTCGGCGTAAGCGCCTGATGGGGTTCGATCGGCGAGCTAGCCTGTAGGTATTTCCCTGCGCGAACGGAATTATCGATGACCGATGTACTGTCCCGCCGTGACCTCGACTTTCTTCTCTACGAGTGGCTCGACGTCGAGTCGCTGACGACGAGAAAGCGATTCGCCGAACACTCCAAGGATACGTTCGACGCCGTCCTCGACCTGTGCGCGGACATCGCGCGCAAGCACTTCGAGCCGCACAACAAGCTGTCCGACGCCACCGAGCCGCGGATGCGCGCCGACGGCACCGTCGAGATGATCCCGGACGTCAAGGCAGCGTTGGACATCTATGCGGCGTCCGGTCTCATCGCCGGGCAGTTCGACGAGTCGCTGGGCGGGATGCAGCTTCCCACCACCGTCGCGCGCGCCGCGATGGCCTGGTTTCAGGCCGCGAACGCATCCACTTCGTCGTACCCGTTCCTCACCATGGCGAACGCCAACCTCATCGCCACGTACGGTACGTCGGAACAGATCGATCAGTACGTCCGGCCGATGCTCGAAGGCACATCTTTCGGCACGATGTGCTTGTCCGAACCGCAGGCAGGTTCGTCGCTCGCCGACATCACCACGCGTGCGGTGAAGCAGGACGACGGCAGCTACCGTCTCACCGGAACGAAGATGTGGATTTCCGCCGGAGACCACGAGCTTACCGAGAACATCGTCCACCTGGTTCTTGCGAAAGCAGCAGGCGGTGGCGCAGGAGTCAAAGGCATCTCACTGTTCGTCGTGCCCAAGGTGCTTCCGGACGGCACACGGAACGACGTCACACTCGTCGGTCTCAATCACAAGATGGGCAACCGCGGCACGACGAACACGCTGCTGAACTTCGGCGATGGAACGCACGCCGTGCACGGCGGATCCGGTGCTGTCGGCTACCTCGTCGGCGAGGAGCATCGTGGTTTGAGCTACATGTTCCACATGATGAACGAGGCCAGGATCGGTGTCGGCTTCCTGGCGATCTCGCTGGGGTACGTCGGCTACCTCAAGTCCGTCGAGTACGCGAAGGTCCGCACACAGGGTCGTGCGCTCGGCGTGAAGGATCCGTCCTCGCCGCCTGTTGCCCTGATCGAGCACGCAGATGTTCGACGGATGCTGTTGGCGCAGAAGTCCTACGTGGAAGGCGCTTTGGCTCTCGGTCTCTACTGCTCCAAGCTCGTGGACGAGCAGGACACCACCGAGGACGAGTCGGTGCGCAGCGAGACGACGCTGCTCCTGGACCTGCTGACACCGATAGCCAAGAGCTGGCCGTCGCAGTGGTGCCTCGAAGCGAACAGTCTGGCAATCCAGGTGCACGGCGGATACGGCTACACCCGCGACTACGACGTGGAACAGTACTACCGAGACAACAGGCTCAACCCCATTCACGAAGGCACACACGGCATTCAAGGGCTGGACCTGCTCGGACGCAAGGTGACGATGCAGGGTGGGGCAGCTCTGCCGTTGCTCGGAACCAGAGTCTCCGAGACCATCAGGCGTGCTCGCGAACTCGGCACCGACGAGTACGCGTCGGCGCTCGAGTCTGCATGGGGGAGCGTCCTCGAGGTCACGGCAACTCTGTGGGGCACCGGCGATCCCGAGGTGGCACTCGCTAATTCGTCGGTGTATCTCGAGGCCGTCGGCCACGTCGTCATAGCGTGGATGTGGCTGGAACAGCACAACGCGGCCGACGGAAAGACAGGCGACTTCTACGACGGGAAGCGTCAGGCCGCCCGATACTTCTTCCGCCACGAACTGCCCAGGACCGGACCCCAGTTCGCACTGTTGTCCAGCCTGGACCTCACCACCCTCGAGACGGACCCGGCCTGGTTCTGACATCCCGCTGTACGCGAAAATGTAGGCCAGAGCCTACATTTCCGCGCACGTCAGCGCACGTCAGCGGGCGAGCAGCGTGAACGAATGATCCGCGATCAGGATGGACGGTCCGGATTCCTCGTACGCCTGCTGCGGGTCGCTCGACAACACCTGGCGCCAGCTGCCGGACGGTAGGCCGAACTCCACCGTCTCGCTCGACGCATTCACCGCCCACCCGAACACTTCGTCGTCGCCGGCCGACGCGAGAACCACCAGCATCGACAGCGCCGACCCGTCGGACCAGTCCTCGTCCGTGAGCTTCTCGCCGTCGGCGCGGTAGAAATCGACGTAGGTGTCCGCATCGGATTCGCTGTCGTGGCGAAACCACGTGGGACGCAGCGCCGCGTGCGATTTTCTCAGCTCGATCAACTCGCGGGTGAAGGCGAGCAGATCGGTGTCCGCGGAGTCCCAGTCGAACCACGAGAGTTCGTTGTCCTGGCAGTACGCATTGTTGTTGCCGTGCTGGGTTCGCCCGATCTCGTCGCCGCCGAGAATCATCGGCACACCGGCGGACAGTAGAAGCGTCGCAATATGATTGCGTTGCTGCCGGGCACGGAGAGCCAACACACCTTCGTCGTCGGTCGGGCCTTCGGCGCCGCAACCCCACGACCGGTTGTCCGATTCACCGTCCTGGTTGTCCTCGCCGTTGGCGTCGTTGTGCTTGCCGTCGTACGCATTCAGGTCGGCGAGGGTGAAACCGTCGTGCGCAGTGACGAAGTTGACGCTGGCGAGCGTCGGGCGCCGCGTGCTCTCGTAGACGTCAGGGCTGCCGGTGATCCGCTGCGCGAAAGCGCCCAGAGTCCCCGGTTCCGAACGCCAGAAGTCACGCACGTCGTCGCGGAACTTACCGTTCCATTCCGACCATCGCGCCGGAAAGCCGCCGACCTGGTACCCCTGCGTGTCCCAGGGCTCGGCGATCAACTTGACCGACGCCAGCGTCGGGTCCTGATGAACCAGATCGAGGAAGGCGCTGTGCTTGTCCAGATCGGAATCCTGGCGAGTCAACGTACTCGCGAGGTCGAATCGGAATCCGTCGACGTGCATCTCGGTCACCCAGTAGCGCAACGAGTCCATGATCAAGGCCAACGCGGCAGGGTGGCCGACGTTCAGACTGTTGCCCGTGCCGGTGGTGTCGAAGTACGAGCCACGATCTTCCTCGACCAGACGGTAGTAGGAACGATTGTCGATTCCCTTGAGCGACAACGTCGGACCGAGGTGATTGCCTTCGGCCGTGTGGTTGTACACGACGTCGAGGATCACTTCGATTCCCGCTGCGTGCAATGCCTTCACCATGGACTTGAACTCGTTCACCTGGCCGCCGGTGTCACCCGCATGGCTGTACTCGTTGTGCGGAGCGAGGAAGCCGATCGAGTTGTATCCCCAGTAGTTCCGACGTCCTTCTTCCAGGAGATGCGAATCCTGGACGAATTGGTGAATCGGGAGCAGTTCGACGGCGGTGACTCCGAGATCGACGAGCGCCTGAACGGCTGCGGGGTGACCGAGACCTGCGTAGGTACCGCGGATGTTCTCGTCGACGTCCGGATGGCGCGCGGTGAAACCTTTGACGTGCACTTCGTAGACGATGCTGTCGGACAGAGGAATCCGCGGAGGTGCATCGTCACCCCAGTCGAAGTCGTCGTCGACGACGACCGAATGGATCATCGACGGCGCGGAGTCCTCGTCGTTGCGCGTCTCGGGCTCGTCGTGCAGGTGCGAGAAGACGGACTCGTTCCAATCCACGGTGCCCGCAATTGCTCGGGCGTACGGGTCCACCAGCAGCTTGTGCGCGTTGTGCCGGAGGCCGTCCGCGGGACTCCACGGCCCGTCCACCCGTAGTCCGTACCGTGACCCGACCGCCAGGCCGTCGACCACACCGTGGAACACGTGCCCGGTCCGAGTACCGAGGGTCGTGGAAGACAATTCGGCGCCGGATTCGTCGACCACGACGACTGCGATGGAATCCGCGGTCTCCGAGTAGACCGCGACATCGGCCGTGCCGTCGGGTAGCAGGGTCACGCCGAGGGGATGAGGGGAGCTGACTACGGTCATTGCAGCCCAGTACCCCGGCAAGGATCGAGCAAACCGAGTTTTGAATCGGTGGCCCGAGGGGTACGACACACACATGGCTGATTACAGAGTGATCGATCCGACAGGCGACGTCGTCGCAACCAAGAACATCGAGAGCGCCGATGACGCGTACAACTGGTTCATCGAAGAGAAGGCGGACAACAGCGAACTCGGGTGGCGCCTCGAGGTCGACCAGGACGGCGACTGGGCCTTCGTGGACGATTCCGAGGGCACTTCGCCGGGTAACTGACGACGCTCAGAGGGGTTCACCGAGGCGCCGAATGCGTCCGGACGCGGTGCGGGCAACGAGCCCGCGCCGCTCGAACTCCGCCAGCCATCCTTCCATCGGCCACCTGCTCCACCGTGTGTGAAACAACCGAGCGTTGCGCACGATGTCGTCGACGTGCTCGACCGGGGGCGAGGACACTGCATGATGCTGGTGATAGGCGTGGGCGCCGCCCACCCACCGCAGCCCGATTCCCGACGCGCGAGCCGTCGCTCCGAGGTCGGTGTCCTCACCGCCGTAACCCGTGTAGCCCTCGAAGAATCCGCCCAGCTGTGCCCACGTCCGCGCGGTGACCGCAAACGACAGTGACCAGAACAAGTCGTAGTTCGTGCCCGATTCGACGGCTCCGACGGCCGGACTCGGCCGCGCACCATGTGGATTCGTGTGCGCGATCAGCTCTTCCTCCGACCACCGCCCCGGGTGTGGGGGCAGATAGGTGACCGGACCGCACAGCAAGGCCGTCGAGTTCGACGAATCCTCGCAGGCGAGTTCGTAGATCGACAACATGTGCGGTCCCGGTATGCAGTCGACGTCCAGGAACACAAGGATGGTCGCGCCCTGATCCAATGCTGTCTGTGCTCCGAGATTACGTGCGTGAGCCAGAGGTAGGCGCCCGTCGACTGCGTCCATGTACTGCACTGTCGCGGTGCCGGTGCCGGTGCCGGTGCCGGTGTCGGTGTCGGCCACGATGTCGCTGATCCGGGGATCGCCCATCGCGATCACGACGTGATGGTCCGGAGGCCGCGTTGACCGTGCCAACCCGCGGATCTGCTCGCGAAGGTGTTCGTGACGGCCCGAGACGACCGTCACCACGGCCAGACTCATCGGAGGGGCGTCCCGGCCGTGAGCACTCCGGCGGCACGGCGGGCTGCACCGCGCTGCTCCACACGATCCCATCCGGATCCTCCGAGATCGATCGCTCTGTCCAGCAGGGTTCTCCAGCCTCGAGGGTCGGGCCACACGGGGGTGACGACCGCCACGGATGCCGAACCGAGGGCCCGCGCGCTGGCGGCCTGCTCGTCGAACGGGCGATCCTGTGGAATGACGATTGCCGGCGACCCCGCGGCTGCAACGTCGGCCAACGCGTTCTGCCCGGCGTGGGTCACCACGACCGTGGCCGAACACAGCAGCGGCCAGACGTCCGCTCTCCACGACGAGGCATCGATTCCTGCTGCGATCCAGCGAAATTCGGGGTTGGCTGCACCGGCGAGCTCGATATCGGACGCGGCGAGTGTCGTACCACCCGCACCGCCGAGAACGACGATGGAGGCGTCGCTACCGACCGTCTCTCGGTCGCGGCCGTCGAACCTGCTGATCGCACCGACGTACGTAGTCTTGTCCGCATACGGCCGAAGCCACTGTGGGTCGTAGACCGATCGCGACCACGGCGCGACGATCGCCGACGCTGCTCGGTACGCGAGGGTGTGGGGAGTGTCCGTCCGCTCGCCTGGCATGGCCATGACGACGACGTCCACCCCGAGCAAGCGGACCAGCAGCGTCACTTCCACCGACACGTCGACGACGATGAGCCGTGGGCGCACGCGGGCCACCCACTCGGCGATCAGCGCCATGCGATCGGTCAGGCCGCGCACGCCCGTCGGGGCCCAGTGGAGGATTCCTCCGGCAGTCTCGTTCGCCGCGTACTCGGGGTCACCGGTGTCGCTGGCTTGTGGGGTGTCGAGGGGGAGCTGCAACCATTCGACGTCGCTGTGCGGGAACGGTTGTCGCGAAGACAGCACTGTGACGGGCTCGTCGGTCGCCGCAGCGATGGAGGTCGCACGCGTCATGTGGCCGGTGCCGTGATGGTGCGCGTAGTAGCCGATCACAGCGCGGCGCCGGACATCATGGACTCGTACAGGCTCAGGTATTGGTCGACCATGCGGCGCTCGGAGCATGCCGACTCGGCCCGTGCCCGAGCGTCGTGTCGCGACAGGGTGCGGGCTTCGATCATCGCCCGTGCAAGATCCTCGACCGAGTCCGGACGAGCCAGGCGTCCGGACGTCGGGTCCAGGATCTCCGGTATGCCTCCGCGGTCGAACGCAGCGACGGGAGTTCCGCACGCAAGCGCTTCGGCCACGACCAGACCGTAGGGCTCCTCCCAGACCGGCGTCGCCAACGCGACATCGGAGGTGCCGACGAGCGTCGCGAGTTCACGTTGACGCAGGTGGCCGGCGTACGTGACGTCTCCGCCGAGTCTGGGCGCCACTTCCGCCTCGAAGTACGCGGTGTTCGACGCCGGACCCGCGAGGGTGAGCGAGAAACCGGCTGCGCGTGCGGCGTCGATGGCCAGATGAGGCCCCTTCTCGGGCACCAGTCGGCCCGACCATACTGCGCCGTCGCCTCCCTGACCTTCCGGCCATCGCTCCAGCGAGATCCCGTTCGCCACGACGTTGACGGGGCCCGTGACAGGAAACCATTGGCGTGCAGCGTGTTCGCTGACTGCTGCAAATTCGACGCCGGTGCTCCCGGACAATGCCACCGCTGATTCGAGCCACGCGAACGGGGGAGTGTGCAGGGTGGTGAGCATGGGAGTGCGGACCGTGCGCGACATCGCGATGGGAAGGTAATGCAGGCTGTGATTGTGGATCACGTCGAACGTGTCCGACAGTTCACCGGCCAGTTGCATCATCACCGACAGGTACGCGTGGTGCTCGCTGACGGCAAGTGCGGGAGTGGTGATGTCGGCCTTGGAGATGTCGGACAGCTCCAACCGTGCCACGCTGAGAAGGTCGTCCGCGACATCGAGGGACGAGCCCTCTGCCGCAAACAGGGTCACCGAATGCCCGCGCTCGGTCAGCGCACGGGACAGTTGACCGATGTGCGCTTCCATTCCACCCGCGTACGGCTCGGCGATCGGGAAGTTCGACGACCCGAGGAGCGCTACGCGCAGGCTACCGGTCATCGCGGTGTCCCAGTGGTGAGCCTGCGGCCGGCCACTGCGCGCCGATAGACACGTGCATGCGTGCGTGCTGCCTCTTCCTTGTCGACTTCTCGGCTCGTGCGCAGGAATTCGCCGGCGCCGGACTGTGTGCTTCGCTGCGTCAGGACGTCGTCGTACGTGGAGCGCAGTGCATCGGCAAGGCTGGAGTCGTCGAACCGTCCGAGGCCGAATCCGAAAACGCGGCAGGGGGTTTGCTCCGCGAAGTAGCCGCAATCGGGAACCACGACTGCAGTCCCCAAGTCCACACACGCCTCCAACCACCCCGAGTGCGTGCCGAATCGGTACGGCAGAACCGACACGTCGATCTCCGTCAGGTACGTCCACAGTTCGTCGTCGTCGAACCGAGGGTGAACTCGAACGTCGACGCCCTCGTGTGTCCCGAAGGCGGCGATCGCGGCAGCGTCCTCGGGGTGCGAGTCGAACGCCTGCTCGTCGATGTCGATTCGGACTGTTGCACCCGGCAATTGGGCAGCTGTGTCGACGATCGTGCCCAACACGGCCAACGGATCGAGGTTGGTGCGCAGACTCTTCGCGTGCACTCCGATCACGAACGACTCGGTGTTCGGCCGACGTTGTCCGATCAGCTCCATCGGAGCGACGTGCGGATGTGGCACGACGGTTGCGCGTCGTTCCCAACGAGATTCGATTTCCCGCGCAGCGCCCGGCGTGAGGGTGATCACCTCGGCGGCCGCTTCGATCAGCATGTCGAGGTGCGCCTCGTGGAGAGAGTTGTCCACGAAATGTGGGTTGTGGAGGTCGTGCACCGTGTAGACCAGAGGCTTGCCCGCCGATTGCACCGTGCGTATCACCTCGCCGAGCTGCTCGGGAGGCAACGAATCGAAACCGAAATGCACGTGCAGCACGTCGAACGACGACAGATTACGCTTCGTCCACTCCGGTTCGAGCCAACGCGGCGGCCACCAACGACCGGTTCCCTCCGCGCCCGGCGGGACCGGGTCGGGAAGTCGACGAACTCCGTCGGAACCCAGGTGCGCGACATAGGTGTGGCCGGTGGGAACGGAAGCCACGGTGATCGACGCTGGATCGATCGGGGTGGGGTTGATCAAATGAGGGTTCCTTCGCGACAGAACGGTTATACGGGACGTGTGATGAGCCCGGACCCGACTGCTCGAGAGGGAGTGTCTCCTGCGACAACCGAATACTACAGGGAGCCCGTGACGTCGAACGATCCCGACGAGGGGCGTCGCGTTCACTACGGAGATTTCTACGGAGTCTCCGACACGACGGGCGACGGACGGCCGCTACTGGTCGTGTGGGGGAACTGCCAGGCGGAGGCCCTGCGGATCGTGGTCTCGAGCGCGGCGGATCTTCCTTACCGTACGGTGCGAGTTCCTCCGGTCCACGAGCTCACCGAGAGCGACCTACCGCACGTTCGTGACCTGATGACACGCTGTGCGGTGCTGCTGTCCCAGCCCGTGCGTTCCGGCTACCGCGCGTTGCCGATCGGTACGGACGATGTGGACGCACTCCGATCCGATCGAGCGGAGAAGATCGTGTGGCCGGTCCTGCGATACAGCGGGTTGTATCCGTTCCAGGTCATCGTGCGGCACCCCAGTGCCCCGTCCGCGACGCCCGCAGGCGTCCCCTACCACGATCTGAGGACGGTGATCGCCGCCCGCGACGGTGACTCGGCCGGGTGGGACGTCCCGCTGAGTGCTCGTCAGGTGGCAGACGTCGCAGCGTGGAGCATCGCGGAACTCGCCCGGCGTGAACGTGCCCAGTGCGACGTCGGTGTGTCCGATCTTCTGCTTCCAGCGGGCGCCGGGGCCGCGAATACCGTCAACCACCCGGGAAACACAGTGTTGACGGCGCTCGGATCCCGCATTCTCCACGCGCTGGGTTGTGGCCCGCCCGCCGAGCCCGATCGAGAATTGTTGGGCAACATCGTCTCTCCGCTCGACGAGCGCGTCGTACGGGCGCTGGACCTGCAGGTACCGGCCCGGCCGTCGTGGCTCGTGAACGGTTCGCCCGTGTCCCAGGACGAGATCCGACGGGTTCAGTTGCAGTGGTATCGAGACAACCCGCAGTTCGTCGACGCTGCCCTCGATCGCTACGCCGACCTCCTCGACATTCTGGACCTGGCTGCATGACGGCGACGATCGGCCATGTTCTGGTAGGACCACCGGCGCACGGTGTCGTCGAGTACGGCGCGTCCGTGGCACGCGAGTTGGGGGAGCCGACGCATCGGGTAGTGCGCCTGGACGGACCGGAGTCCGAACTCCCGGCCTGGATCGGGGAGTGCTCACTCGTACATCTGCACGTGACCGACCGACTCTTCGGTGACCGTGTGTCCGCAGAGCCCAACTACGCGTCACTGTGTGCCAGGCTGCCCGTGCGGCACTCGGTAACCGTGCACGACGTGCCACAACCGTCCGACGGGTCGGGATTCGAGGCACGAATTCGGTTCTACCGGAACGTGATCCATCACGCCGCAGGCGTGATCGTGTCGAGCGAACACGAGGCCTCGCTGCTCCGAGAATTCACCGACGCGGACGTCGATCCTCAGGTGGTTCCGTTGATGATGCCGAGGCCGAGAGCGGAGCCTGCAGGAGTGACCCAAAAGCCGAGAGCGGAGCCTGCCGGGGTGATGGAAGTGCCGAGTGCGCGCGTTGCCGTGCTGGGTTTCCTGTATCCGGGGAAAGGGCACATCGAGACGCTCCGGGCGATGGCAGACTTACCGCGGTCCGTGGGTTTCGTCGCGTTGGGGACTGCGTCGCCAGGGCACGAGGATCTGATCGATCAGTTGCGGTGCACGGCAGCCGAAGCCGGACGGCCCTGCGAGGTCACCGGATTCCTCCCGGAATGCGATATGTATCAGCGCTTGGCGGATGCGACGGTTCCTGTTGCCTTTCATCGGCACCTGTCGGCGTCGGGATCGATCAATACCTGGATTGCGGCGAGACGTCGTCCCCTCGTCCCTCGCAACGCGTACACCGAAGAACTGGACCTGCGATCGCCCGGTGTGGTTCGTGTGCACGAAGACGACGTGGACTCATTGCGGGACGCGATCGCCGAGGCGGTGCGAGATCCGTCGTCGACCTGGATCGACGCGGATGTGGTGCCGCGGCCGACACCGAGCGACGTCGCCCGGGAGTACGACTCGATTCTGAGGGGATGGCAGGGATGACCAGGGCTCTCGAGGTCCAGGGCCGGTACGTCGTGCCGGACAACCGATGGGATCTGGCGCCGGACACGGTGGAGTTGCCGGGCGTCACCGTCGTGATCCCCTATTACGATCAGCCACATCAATTGTCGCTCGTACTCGAAGCCCTGGCACAGCAGGACTACCCGTCCGACAAGATGCAGGTGGTCATCGCGGACGACGGTTCACCTACGCCGCCTGTCGTCGACGACTGGCTCGACAGGCTGGCGGTGACGGTGGTGAGCCAGGAGGACAAGGGGTTTCGGGCCGCCGCGGCCCGCAACCTCGGTGCACGTGCGGGGACGGGTGAGGTTCTGTGTTTTCTCGACGCCGACACAGTCCCGATTCCCGGGTACGTCGAGGCCGCCGTTGCTCTGCCTGCAGTGGCTCCGGACACGGTTGTCGTCGGGCGGCGAGGACACGCCGATCTGAGTGATGTGAACGTATCGGAACTGTCGGAATGGCTTCGTACTCCACGGGAACTCGGCGAACCCGATTGGTTGTCCGGCGCCTACCGCCGCACCGGTAACCTACTCCGACCGGGTTGGGACGGATACAAATTCGTCATCAGTGCAGTGTTGACCTGCAGCCGAGAACTGTTCGAGGAGGTCGGCGGCTTCGACGAGACCTTCGTCCGGTACGGCGGCGAGGACTGGGAGTTCGCCAATCGCGCGTTCATGGCGGGAGCGGTGTTCGCCCACGAGCCGACGGCGGTCGCGTGGCACGACGGGCCGGACTGGGCGGGGCGAGACGTCACGGACAGGAGCGACGAGAAGAACACCGAGGCCGTGGCTCTCGCACCGTTGATCACCGATCCCAGTGCGCGAAGCCACGGACTGCACTACCGCATCCCCGACGCTGCGGTGATCCTCGACGTGGCGGAGGCATCACCGGCATCGGTGATGGTCACTGTCGCCAGCATCGTGCGTGGTGTCGATTGCGCGGTGTGGCTGGAGGGAGAGCGAGGTGCCGAGGTGTACGACACACTGGCACTGGATGATTCTCGCGTGCGCGTCGGAACCCCTGACCGATCGGTTCGGCTTCGCTGCAGGTTCGTCGTGCACGTTTCGGGCCCGGTGCAGTTCTCGTCGGCGACGTGGGGTGCACTGACTGGAAGCATCGGTCCTGGACTGGCAGGCAGGGTGACCGTCGATTGCGACGGTGCCTCGGTCTCGGCGACGGCGTCCAGGGCACTGAACCGTGCACAGCGTTGGGCCGCGCTGACCGGCGAGTCCGAATCGAAGTTGCTGAACGCGTTGTTCACGATCGAGCGTCGGAGCGCCGAGGAGGTCGGCATCTCACTGATCGACGGCGAACCGTGGCTGGCCTGGTGACCACGAGCGCTGGACACCACCGAGGTGATGTCCAGCGCCGGCGGGAAATGCGGTGATGAAGCTACAGGTTCGCTTTGGCCTTGTTGAGGGTGTCGACGGCGATCTGTAGGCCTTCGAGAGGACCGTAAGCGGTGTCCTCGTGTTCGATGTTGACGGCGATGTCGGGGTCGACGGCGTTGAGGGCGCGCAGGAACCGCGTCCAGAAGTCGACGTCGTGTCCGTTGCCGACGGCGACGAAGTCCCAGGCCGAGTCCTGCGGCCAGACGTTGACGAAGTGCTTGCCGCCGAGGCTGGTGCGGGGTCCGTCCTGCGGTGCGCGGGTGAATCGGTCGTCGAGGACTCCGTAGATCTCGCAGTTGGGGTTGATTCGGGTGTCCTTGGCTGCGGCGTGGAAGACCAGGGGGCCGAGCCATTCGATGGCTTTGACCGGGTCGATGCCCTGCCAGAACAGGTGCGAGGGGTCCATTTCGGCGCCGACGTTGCTCAGGCCGCCTTTGTCGACGAGGCGCTTCAGGGTCGGTGGGTTGAACACCAGGTTCTGCGGGTGCATCTCGATGGCGACCTTGACTCCGTGCTCACGGGCGAGAGCGTCGATTTCTTTCCAGAACGGAACCGCGACCTGATCCCACTGGTAATCGGAGGAGTCGAGGTATCCCGAATCCCAGGTGTTGACATGCCATGCCGGCCACGTCCCACCCTCGTGGGCTGCGGGCAGACCGGACATCGTCACCACCCGGTCGATGCCGAGCAGACCCGCGACACGGATGGACTTACGCAGGTCCTCGGCGTCCTCGGGGCCGACCTCCGGGTCGGGGTGCAGTGGGTTGCCGTTGCAGTTCAGGCCGGCGATCGAGACGCCCGTGCCCTCGAACACCGCGAGGTAGTCGGCCGGGCTGATGGTACCGGCGAGCAGGTCGTCGACCGGAATGTGCACCGGTGGCAGGAATCCACCGGAGTTGATCTCGATGCCTTCGAGACCGAGTGAGGCCACCGTCGCGATGGCGTCGGGCAGAGACTTGTCGTGCAGGATCGCGTTGTAGACGCCGAGTTTCATCGTGAGCTTCCTTGCAAGTAGGGGGTGGGTCAGATCTTGACTGCGGTGCCGTTCGCGGCAGCGGATTCGGCGATGGCGGCGACGATCTGCATGCCGCGCAGTCCGTGCGCGAAGTCCGGGAGCGGGGGCAGGCCGGTCAGTCCGGCGACCTGGTCGAGGAATGCCCGTGCCTGGTAGGCGAAGAATTCGGCTTTGCCGTGCCCGACGCCGCCGGCGTCCATTGGCAGCCCGCCCTGGATGTAGGGGTGCTGGGGTCCGATGATGACCTGACGGCGGCCGTTGACCGTCTCGTCGATGTCGGTGGTGGAGATGTGGAACTCCGCGGCTCGCTCGAGCGCCCACGACGCCGACCCGCGCGTGCCGAACACATCGAAGGACAGTCCGTCGGGATTGGCGTGCGAGACCCGCGAGGCGGAGAAGGTTCCGACGAACCCGCCGGCGAACTGCGCGGTGAAGGTCGCGATGTCCTCGTTCTCCACCGGCGCTGTCTCCCCGGTGGTCGCGGCTTTGGTGTGACCATAGGTAACTCCGACCGGAACGGGGCGTTCGGTGATGACGGTGGAGAACTGCGCCCCGCGGACCTCGACGATCGGCCCGGCGACGTACTCGGCGAGATCGATCAGATGACTGCCGACATCGGCGAGTGCACCTGTTCCCTGCCCGCCGCGGTACCGCCAGGTGATCGGCCCGGTCGGGTCGAGAGAGTAATCGGCGCGGTAGCGGCCGTCGAAGTGCACGATCTCACCGAGGCGACCGGCGGCGAGCTCGTCGGCGATGGCCTGCACTGCCGGGGAGCGGCGGTAGGTGTAGCCGACCGAGGCGATACCACTCGATGCCGCGGCGGCAGCGACCATCGACTCCGCATCGGCCAGCGACCCTGCCAGCGGCTTCTCGCACAGCACGTTCTTACCCGCGGCGAGCAGGCCTTCGACGATCTCACGGTGCAGGTGATTGGCGACGACTACGGACACGACATCGATGTCCTGTGCCTCGGCGATGGCCTGCCAGCTGTACTCGGCGCGCTCGTAGCCGTACCGCTTGGCGGTGTCGTCCGCGACACCCTTGTTGGTGTCCGCGATGGCCACCAAACGCACGTCCGGGCGGTCGGTGCCGAACAGCGTCGACGCCATCCGGTACCCGGCGGCATGGGCGCGGCCGGCCATACCGCCACCGATGACGGCTACACCGAGCGAGTTCTCTGTCATGAACGTGCTGCTTTCTTTCGGAGTGTCGCGGGATTAGTTCGGTCTATTTGACCGGTCTAGTAGAGATACTATGGGTCACCGATCGCGCGGATGTCAAGGACGGCGTTGCCGCAGTTCGACACGCTCTCACGGGCAGGAACGGAGACGAGAAGACATGAACGCCGGAAGATCGGTGACCATGCAGGACATCGCCGACAAGGTAGGGGTGTCGAAGGCCTTGGTGTCCATGATCTTTCGTGGAGTTCCTGGGCCCAGTGCGGAGACGAAGGCCAGGGTCCTCGCCGTCGCGGAGGAGATGGACTACCGACCGAACCGAACTGCAGCTCTGCTGTCCCTCCGGCGCACTCACCTCATCGGCGTCATGACCGACATCAGGAATGCGTTCCACGCGGAGATGGTCGAGCACATGGTGGCCGAGGCGGACAAGGTCGGTTACGAGGTGGTACTCGGTGCCGTCACCCCGACACACGCCGAAGCCGCCGTCATGGAGACACTGCTCGACTTCCGCTGTGAGGCAGTGGTTCTGCTCGGGCCCGCCGCGTCGGATGTCGACCTCAGAGCGTGGGCAGGGCGGGTGCCGATCGTTGCGGTGGGTCGACGAATCGGCGGAGTCGACGCCGTGCGGGCGGGCGACTCGCGGGGGATGAGCGACGTCGTCGATCACCTGGTGTCACTGGGGCATCGCAGAATCGCGCATTTCACGGGGTACGGGTCGATCGGCAAGGACCGCCAAGCCGGCTACCGCCGCGCGATGCATCGCCACGGGCTGGACGAGCACATGGCCGTCGTCGAGGGCGACTTCACCGAGAACTTCGCGCCCGCGGCCGTCGATGCGTTCCTCGACGGAGACATCGAGCCCCCCACCGCGATCGTCGCAGCCAACGACCGCAGTGCAGTCGGCCTGCTCGACGCGCTGCAGAGGCGAGGAGTCTCCGTTCCCGGCGACATCTCGGTGACCGGGTACGACGACAGCACGTTGGCGAGAATGGCCCACATCGACCTGACCACCGTCAGTCAGGAACCCAAGGAGCAGGCGCGCCGCGCGATCACTGCAGCAACCTCACGTCTCGACGACGAACGCACCGAGGTGTCGTCGAGCGTTCTCCGGCCGCGCCTGGTGGTCCGAGGGACGACCGGTCCCACCGATCGGAGGTGACGGTGTGCTCTTCCGGCAACTGGAATACCTCGTGGCGCTGTCGCGTGAACGTCACTTCACACGCGCGGCTCAGGCATGCCACGTTTCGCAACCGGCGCTGTCCGAAGCGATCCGGAAGCTCGAAGTCGAGCTCGACCTTCCCCTGATCGTCCGGGGCCACAAGTTCGAAGGACTCACCCCCGAAGGCGAACAGATCGTCCGGTGGGCGCGCCGTATCGTCGCCGATCAGAAGTCGCTGCAGGAGGAAGCGGCAACTCTGCGGTCCGGTGTCACCGGCGCGGTACGTCTGGGCGTGGTGCCCACGGCGTCGGCGACAGTGGCCGACCTGACCGGACCACTGTGTCTGCACCACCCCTTGGTGACGGTCTCACTGTCGGAGGACCTGCCGTCCGACGAGATCACCGGCCGCATCGACCGTTTCGAGCTCGACGGGGGAATCACCTACTTGGACGACGGAGTCGACGAGCGATACCGGACGTTTCCGCTCTACCGCGAGTACTACGACCTGTTGACCGCGACCGACTTCGGTCCGTTTCGGGAGGACAGTGTCACCTGGCGCGACGCCGCAGAATTTCCGATGTGCACGCTGCCGTCGATGATGCGTGGACGCAGAATCCTCGACGAGTTCTTCGCCTACGACGGTGCCGCCAGTACGCCGCAGATCGAGACCGACTCCATCGCCTCGTTGTACGCGCACGTGAAGACCGGGCAGTGGGCGTCCGTCGTTCCGCGCGTGTGGCGGCAGGTGTTCGGAGAACCGCCGGGGCTTCGGTGCACCCCGTTGACGAGTGAACTGGACGCTCCGATCATCGGACTGGTGACGGCCAGGGACAGTCAGGGATCCAGTCTGATCCGGGCGTTGGAGAACACTGCTCGCGGGCTCGACCGGACTTCATCGGCGTCGCCTATCGGTCGGTAGGAGCCACGTCTTGGACGTGTGCGGTCACGATGGTGCACCGTCGTAGCGTGTCAGCCGACGAGTACGAGTACGACGAGAAGTCCATCGTCGTCACCGAAGCCAAGTCCTACGCAGCAGGCGTCCCGGCCGTGCTCGTGTCCCTGCAGCGAGGCGTCGAGCAGATGGGGCCCGGCCGCACCGCGTACTCGCTGGCAAAACTCAACCAGCGCAAGGGTTTCGATTGCCCGGGGTGCGCATGGCCGGAGACGCCCGGGCACCGCAAGCACGCTGAGTTCTGCGAGAACGGTGCGAAAGCGGTCGCCGAAGAAGCGACCAGGAGAACGGTCGGACCGGACTTTTTCGCGACGCACTCGATCGACGACCTGCTCGGGCGGACCGAGTACTGGCTCGGCCAGCAAGGCCGCATCACGCACCCGATGGTGCTGCGGCCGGGTGCGACCCACTACGAGGAGATCGACTGGGACAGCGCCGAGCGCATGATCGCCGACGAGCTCAGGCAACTCTCCGGCCCGGAGCAGGCGATCTTCTACACCTCCGGACGCACGTCGAACGAGGCTGCATTCCTGTACCAGCTACTGATCAGGTCCTACGGCACCAACAACATGCCGGACTGCTCCAACATGTGCCACGAATCCTCGGGGAGTGCGCTCAGCGCGTCGATCGGAATCGGCAAAGGCTCGGTATCGGTTCCGGACATCGAGAATGCAGACCTCATCCTCATCGCAGGCCAGAATCCTGGAACGAACCATCCCCGCATGCTGTCCACCCTGGAGAAAGCAAAAGGCAACGGAGCCAGGGTCATCGCGATCAATCCGTTGGTCGAGGCCGGGCTGCGACGGTTCAAGGATCCGCAGAAGGTCGGCGGAGTCGTCGGGGACGGCGTCGCCATCGCCGACGAATACCTGCAGATCCGGCTGGGCGGGGACATGGCGCTGTTCCAGGGACTGGGAAAGATGCTCGTCGACGCGGACGACAAGGCGCCGGGTACCGTGATCGACCGGGCCTTCGTCGAGGCCTACACCGCGGGCTTCGACGAGTGGATCGACCACATCCGCGGTGTGGACATGGACGTCGTGCTGGAGGCGACAGGCCTGTCGATGCGCGAGATTCGCGACACCGCCGAGGCACTCATCCGGTCGGAGAAGACGATCGTCTGCTGGGCGATGGGGCTGACACAGCAGACCCACGGCGTCGCGACCATCGAGGAAGCAGTGAACCTGCTGCTGCTGCGCGGGATGATCGGAAAGCCGGGCGCCGGTGTCTGCCCCGTGCGGGGACATTCGAACGTCCAGGGTGATCGCACGATGGGAATCTGGGAGAAGATGCCCGAGTCGTTTCTCGCGGCACTCGATGTCGAGTTCGGCATCCACTCTCCCCGCGACCACGGACTCGACGCCGTCGACTCGATACGAGCCATGCGCGACGGCCGCGGCGCGTTCTTCATGGGCATGGGCGGCAACTTCGTCTCGGCGACACCGGACACCGCCGTCACCGAGGCGGCGCTCCGCAACTGCACCATGACCGTTCAGGTCTCGACCAAGCTGAATCGCAGCCACCTGGTCCACGGCCGCAGCGCTCTGATCCTGCCGTCGCTCGGACGAACCGATCGCGACGTGCAGGCGTCGGGCAAGCAGTTCGTGACCGTCGAGGACTCGATGTCGATGGTGCATGCCTCGCGCGGTGGCCTTCGGCCGTCGAGCGCGTTCATGCGATCCGAGGTGGCCATCGTGTGCGGGATCGCCGAAAAGCTGTTCGGCAGGGACCATTCGGTGCCGTGGGCGAGCTTCCGTGACGACTACGACACGATTCGGGACTCCATCTCCCGCGTCGTCCCTGGCTTCGAGGACTTCAACCGCAAGGTCCGGCAGAAGGAAGGGTTCGGGCTTCCGCATCCTCCCCGCGACAGTCGTACCTTCCACACCTCCACCGGCAAGGCCAACTTCGCGGTCAACGAGTTGACGTGGTTGCCGGTCCCCGAGGGGCGGCTGATACTGCAGACGATGCGCAGCCATGACCAGTACAACACCACCATCTACGGCCTCGACGATCGCTATCGCGGCGTGAAAGGTGGCAGAAGGGTGGTGTTCGTCCATCCCGACGACATCGTGTCGATGGGATTTGCCGACGGGGACGTGGTGGACCTCGTCTCCGAGTGGCCACTTCCCGACGGTACCAACGCCGAACGCCGTGCCGACCAGTTCAGAATCGTCGCTTATTCCACGCCTCGTGGAAACGCGGCAGCCTACTACCCGGAGACAAACCCGTTGATTCCGCTCGACCACGTCGCGCGGAAATCCAACACTCCGGTGTCCAAGGCCGTCGTCGTCCGGTTGGAACGCCGCCGTCACGGCTAAACTCGTCCGGTGAGCATCGCGGACGGCGACAATCGAACCTATGGCGGCATCGCCGTCGAGGATCGTCGTTCCCGGAGGCGGTCGCAGTTTCTCGCCGCCGCGCTCGACGTGTTCTCCGAGAAGGGATACACATCCAGTTCCGTTGCAGACCTGTGTCGTTCGGCCGGGTTGGCGCGCAGGCAGTTCTACGACGAGTTCGCGAGCCGCGAAGACGCTCTCATCGCGCTGTACGACTCGATCCAGGCAGACGCCAAGGCAGCAACGACCGAAGCGGTCGCGCGGTGTGCGGCCTCCGATACGCACGAGCTGGCGACGGCGGCGATGGGGGCGTACGTCGAGTCGATCGGCAAAGATCCACGGAGGGCACGTATCTCGTTCGTGGACAGTGTCGGTGTCAGTCGACGCATGGACGAGCATCGGTTGGCCGAGCGCGCGGTGTGGCGCGAGTTCTTCGCGCTGACCGTCCGGTCGGCGGTGGGTAAGGATTACGTGCCGCCGGGCGGTTACGAGATGGCGTCGACGGCGTTCATCGGGGCCCTCATCGCGCTCGTGCAGCAATGGAGCACGGCGGATCCGCGACCCGATGTCGAGGACCTCACGAACATCATGGTCGGGTTCCTCGACTCGCTGCTTCTGCACTGACGGCACGAGCGGGGCATGCGGAGCGGCCACGGGATCAGGTGGTTGTAATCCACGTCACTTCTGATCTACTCTCCACGGAGTCGAAGTTAGACAAATACATCTAACTTGTTTTCGGGGAGGCTGAATGTCCGTTCGAAGAGTGGTTCTCGGTGTGGTTGCGGCTGCGAGCGTCGCCGTCGCGGTGACCGCCACCGCGCCGCCAGTGATAGCGCAGCCGGCGTTCCCGGCGATTCCGGAGTTCGACACGGGGTTCTACTCGCCGGAACAGTCGATCGTCTCCGCTGCCGAGCCCGGCCAGATCATCGCGTCTCGGCCGGTGAACGTGGCGAACCTCGGTGTCCTCCCGGTCAACGTCGACGCCTGGCAGCTGTCGTACCGGTCCAACGACAGTCGCGACGACGCGATCCCGGCGGTGGCCACCGTGCTCAAGCCTCGCGGATACGTTCCGGGCAGGCCACTGCTGTCCTTTCAGATCGCCGAGGACTCACTGGGCGCCTACTGTGCATCGTCGTACGTGCTGCAGCAGGGCTCCATTCCCTGGCCGCTGACCGGAGCGATCACCGGGGGAGCGCAGTTCCTGGAAATCCAGGCCGCCCTGGCTCAGGGCTGGGCTGTCGTGGTGCCCGACCACCAAGGGCCGAACTCGGCCTTCGCGGCAGGCCCTCTCGCCGGGCGGATCACGCTCGATGGAATCCGTGCCGCCGAGAACTTCGACCCGCTCGAGTTGGACGGTCGTGAGACGAAGGTCGGAATGATGGGGTACTCCGGCGGATCCATCGCGACAGGTCACGCCGCCGAGCTGCACGAAAGCTACGCCCCCGACCTGAACATCGTCGGGGCCGCCGAAGGCGGAATCGCAGCCGACGTGGGTGCGTTAGTCGACAACTCCAACAATGCGCTCGGTGCAGGAATCGTGGCATCCGGCATCATCGGAGTCTCCCGTGAAGATCCCGAGCTCGCGCAGTTCATCGACCAGAAGCTCAACCCGCTGGGCAAGGCGATGTTCGGTGCGAAGCAGAACCTGTGCATCGGATGGAACTCGGCCATCGCACCGTTCGTCAACCTCAAGGGGCTCTTCGACACCCCCGGCGATCCGCTTCGCGAGCCGGTAGCGCAGAGCGCACTCGACAAGTTGCGGATGGGCAAATCCGTACCCCGATTCCCCATGTACATGTACCAATCCAACCCGGACTGGCTGGTGCCCGTCGGGCCGGTGAACACGCTCGTCGACACGTACTGCGCCGACCCGAACGCGAGCGTCACCTACACGCGTGACCATTTCAGCGAACACCTCACCCTCGAAGTGGTTGCTGCGCCGAGTGCGCTGCTGTGGCTTCGCGACCGGTTCGCCGGAGTGCCGGCCGAGCCGGGCTGCCGCACCACCGACGTCGGCTCGATGGCTCTGGACTCGCGGACCTGGCCGGTGTGGCAGGACGTCGTCGGCGATCTGGTTGCCGGCCTCTTCGGTCAGCCGATCGGATCCTGACCGGCCGGCCGAACCACGAGAATCAGCGGGGCTCGGACCGTGACAACACGGTCCGAGCGCACCGCACGACCGTCGCCCGATCGTGCGTGATGGCGTACTCGAACTCGCGGTCGGGATCGTCCTCGCCTCGGTGCAGGTCCCGGGCCGACAGTACGCAGCAGAAGAACTGCCCGAGCACCACGACGTTCCATTCGTCGACCAGGTCGTCCGAGGCGTCGAGAGACGACCCGACGATGCCGGGCACTGCCAGCTCTCCGAGCCCGATGCCGTAGACGCCGGTGTACGCGGTCCGGCCCGCGAGGGTGCGCCATCTGCGCCTCGTGCGCGCAGTGAAGTGCCGCGAATGCTGAAATGTCCCCAGCACCAGGGTGTCCGGACCTGCGTCGGAGGCCTGTGCCTCGATGTGCATGCTCATCTGCACGAGCAGTTTCTTCGTGCTGACCGTCGTCGTCTGGTCGGTCGACGCGATGACGAACGCGGACGTGTGATCGCTGGACGGGGTGTTCCACGTCGGTGGTGTCACCGCGTCCGGGCGCGCGTCGCCACCGTCGGTACGGAAGAGATCGCCCAGGCCGAACGTGGCTCCGAGCGCCAGTGCTCTGTCCCGGTCTCGATCGGAATCCACGCCCCGTGCCACGACGACAGCTCCGGTGCGCTCGGCCTGCGCAGCAAGGACGTGCAGTGCTCTGGCCGCGGCGACGTCGGTCGCGCTACCGGTCATCTCGGGCGCGAGGATGATGACATCCGGCTCGATCAGCGGAAGCAGGGCAAGTGACTCCGGTCCCGTGCCGACACCGTCGAGCGCGACCGGCCGCGCTTGCGCACGCGCCGATTCGACCGTGCTCAGTACCGATGCCGGATTGCGTGAGAACGCGACGTGGTCGATCACGACTGCGTCGGCGAGAACCCCCGTCGAGCGAGAGGTGGTGTGCCCCGGGTCGAGCTCGACCGGAATCACGTCACCAGGAGCGAACCGAGGGGAACTCACCGGGTACCTGTTGTTCTCGTGTGGGGCGAAAGGATCACGTGTGTGATGCGCTCGCGAGGAGACGAAGATGAGACGGCCATCCGAGCACGTCCAGCGTTCGCCCGACCGCGAGGGGGCAGGAGGTGATCGTCAGCGTCCGGCCCCCAGCGGTGTCGACCGACGCGAGCACGTCGACGCCTGCGCTGCTGAAGAACGTGACACCGGACATGTCCAGCATGACGTGTGGGTTCTGCTCGAGGGCCTCGTTCAGACGACGAGCGAAGGACGGTGCAGTGATCAGATCGATGTCACCGGACACGACCAGCGTCGATGCCGACGCCGAGCTCTGTACCTCGGTCTCCTGGTCGAGCAGAACGTGCGTCATCTGTTCCTCCCGAGTCGATACTTGTTCTCCGCAATCATCGTGACGGACCAAGGTATCCGTAGGGATGCACGAACAATAACGAATTTATAACAAACATCACGATAATGTAACGTCCGTTCTCGAAAATCGTTGTGATCCATTGTGGTGCAAGAGGATTCGATCGAGTCCGTAGTGTCCGTTTCGGGTCACCGGGTCTCGAAACGGTAATGAAACGCGACGATCTGTACGTGTCGGACGAGTCTGCAAGGCTGGGGCACATGACGGATTCGGCCAAGGAAGATCTGCAGAGGTACCTGCAGACAGGACGCGACGCACTGCTCTGGAAACTGGACGGCTTGTCCGAGTACGACATGCGTCGTCCGATGACACCCACCGGCACCAACCTGCTCGGTCTGGTCAAGCATCTCACCGCCGTCGAACTCGGATACTTCGGCTGGACGTTCGACCGGCCCTTCCGTGAAGCGGTGCCGTGGGCAGAGGAGGGCGAGGACCCGCACGCGGACCTGTGGGCCACGGCCGACGAATCCACGGAGTACATCGTCGGGCTGTACCGACAGATCTGGGAACACTCGGACCGCACCATCGCCGAGCTTCCGCTCGACGCCACCGGTGTGGTCCCGCATTGGCCTCGTGAACGGGCCACCGTCACCTTGCACCGCATCGTCGTACACGTCATCGCGGACATGGACCGACATGCAGGGCATGCCGACATCCTTCGAGAGTTGATCGACGGATCGGTCGGCCTCACGCTCGGCAACGAGAACATGCCGTCGGACGAAGCTGCGTTCTGGGCCGATCACCGCGCACGCGTCGAGGAGCACGCACGTCGGTTCCAATCCTGATCTCGTGCGAGACTGGCTCGCGTGAACGCGGAGCTTCCCGGTGCAGTGATCGACCTCGCGCGCACGGCAACCCGTGTCGCTGTTCTGACGGGCGCAGGAATGTCGGCGGAGTCGGGAATCGCGACGTTCCGTGACGCCCACACCGGACTGTGGTCGCAGTTCGATCCCGCCGATCTCGCCAGCCCCGAGGGCTGGGCGCGCGACAGCGACCTCGTGTGGGGGTGGTACCGCTGGCGGGCCGAACTGGTCCGGCGGTCGGCGCCCAATGCGGGGCACCTGGCCCTGACGGAGTGGCAACGACGCACACATCTCGACATTGCCACGCAGAACGTGGACGACCTGCACGAGCGAGCCGGCTCGCACGTGATCGCTCACGTACACGGAAGTCTGTTCGATCCCCGGTGCTCGGAGTGCGGAGTGCACTCGCAGCCGGAGGCGGACGTGGTCGACGAGGAGATCGAACGCGTCGTGCCTCCCGAGTGCCCGTTCTGCGGTGCGCCGATGAGGCCGGGGGCGGTCTGGTTCGGAGAATCGCTCCCTCAGGATCAGTGGACGGCAGCGGTCTCCGCGGTCGAGCACGCGGACCTCGTGCTCGTCGTCGGTACGTCCGGTGTCGTGTTTCCGTTCGCCGGCCTGCCTGCGATGGCTCGCAGCACGGGTGCCGTCGTCGTCGAGATCAATCCGGTGGAAACCGAGATTTCCGACATGGCCGACCACCGCCTACGCACGACGGCGGCACTCGGCCTGCCTGCGTTGGTCGCGGCGCTCTACTGAGCTGCTGGGCTCACTCGAATTCGAGCCGCATCGATCGTGCTGCGAAGTGCAGTAGAAGTACGAAGCCGCCGATGGAGACCACCACGGGAGACCAGACGACAAAGGACATCAAGACCGCCACATCCTTGTAGGCGACGACGTACACGGCGATGAAGGTGGTGGCGGCAACGCACAACAGAATGTGCGCGGCGAGCATCCACTTCTCGAAGAAGAATCCGACGAACATCCCGATCTCGATGAAGAATGCTGTCTTTCCGAGGGTGATCTCCGGCGGAAAGTCGGCAACGATCGTCGCGGAGAAGATGGCGATGTTGGCGATCGTGACGAACGCGAATGCCTGGTTCAGGGTTGGCCACGGGCCGAACAGCCAGAACAGTCCCATCGCATACGCCGTCATCATCGATATCCACTGGACTGCAGAGGGAATGGGTGTCGTGGCGCCGTAGCCGAACACCATTTCCAGCGTGACGACGATTGCCATGGCAAGTGTCGCGAACGCGATCACGACCTTGACGATGCCTTTGACGGCGAGTGATTCCATCGCGTCGACGGCCCACTCGTAGTGCACCTCGGACGACCTCAGCGCACTGGTCATCGTGTTCAACCCCTCCAATCGAAACCGCGAGTCGATTGAAACACATACTTTGCGACCGCAGAGTGGATATTGCCCGCAACAACCGTCGCGATGCCCAGGCCGCGCACGGCTTGTTCATCACCGCCGCGACTCGTGTGACGGGTTCACCGCTCGGGCGGTCGGAAGCAGACTCTGCGGTTACGCAGTTCGCTAGCGAGTAATGTGTGCGGTTGTCCTAACAAAAGGAGATCTCATGCGTTTGGGAGTCGTCGGATACGGCGTCGGAGGACGGTACTTTCATGTGCCGTTCGTGCAGGCAGCGGAGGGGGTCGAACTCGTCGGCATCGTCACGCGTTCTCCCGAACGTGCGGCTCAGGTCGAACTCGATGCGCCGGGCACCCCGGTGTACGGAAGCCTGACCGAGTTGATCGACGCGGGCGTCGACGCCGTGACCATCACGACCCCACCCGAGACGCGTCGGGAGCTGGTTCTCGAGGCCGTCGCGCGTGGTGTGCACGTCGTCGCCGACAAGCCTTTCGCGCCCGACCCCCAGGGCGGTCAGGTCCTCGTGGATGCCGCGGCCGACGCCGGGGTACTGCTCAGTGTCTTCCAGAACAGGCGGTGGGACGCAGACATCCTCACCCTGCGCGGGGTGATCGACAGCGGCAAGCTCGGCCGGATCTGGCGAGTGGAGTCGAGGTTCGATCTCGACGAACCCGCCACGCTCGAACTCGGACCGACCGGTGGATTGCTCCGCGACCTGGGATCGCATCTGGTGGATCAGGCGCTGTGGCTGTTCGGTCCCGCCACCAGCGTGTATGCACGCATGGATTGGGCAGGCGAGGGCGACGACCGAACCGACAGCGCGTTCGTCGTCGATCTCGATCACGAGGGCGGTGTGCATTCGACCTTGTCGGCCACCAAGGTGAACCACTTCCAGGCACGTCAGCTGCGGGTGTACGGCACGGACGGCAGTTACTACTCCGACGGCACCGACGTTCAGGCGCAGGCCGTCTTCGCGGGTCGTCGCCCGATGGATGAGCCGGATACATTCGGGTATGAGCTGGAAAATCGCTGGGGCACACTGCATACGGACGCGGGTGCAGAGAAGGTTCCGTCCGCGCAGGGGAGCTACAAGAACTACTACCGCGACTTCGCCGCTGCTGTACGCGGCGACGGCCCGCAACCGGTCCCTGCGTCCGAGGTCATCCACACCCTCGAGGTGCTCGACGCAGCACGCCGCGCCGCGGAAACAGGTGAGGTCGTCCGGTTGTAGGCTTTTTCTCATGCCTGCACGCTCGGTCGAACTGCGAAAACTCGGATTTCTGACGATCGGATTGTTCGACGAGCACAATCCCGCGCTCGGCCACGAATCGACACTGCAGATCATCGAACTCGGTGAGCAACTGGGATTCGACAGTGCCTGGCTGCGTCACCGCCACCTGCAGTACGGGATCTCGTCCCCGATCGCGATCATGGCTGCGGCGTCGCAGCGCACCAGCAGAATCGAGCTGGGGACGGCGGTGACTCCTCTCGGGTGGGAAAACCCGCTTCGACTGGCCGAGGACCTCGCGACGGTCGACGTGCTCTCCGGCGGTCGTATCAACCCGGGCGTCAGTGTCGGACCACCCATGCAGTTCGACCGGGTCAAGGACGCGTTGTATCCGGACACCGCCGACGTCGAGGATTTCAGCTACGCGAGAGTGAACCGACTTCTGTCGCTGGTGTCCGGTGAGCCTGCGTCGAATTGGAGTGGCACGGTCGGGATCGAGCAGTACTCCGACCGTGTTCAACCCCATTCACCTGGCCTGCGAGACCGAATGTGGTACGGCGGCGCCAGTCTTCGGTCCGCTCGGTGGGCAGGCGAGACAGGAATGAATCTGCTCGTCAGCAGTGTGGTGAAGGCCGAGGAGTCGGAGAACTTCGACGAGATCCAGCTCTCCCACATCAAGGCGTTCCGCGAGCACCATCCGCAGAAGCACGCGGCGCGTGTGTCTCAAGGACTCGTGGTCATCCCGACCGATTCCGCGTCCGCCGACCAAGCGGAGAAATACCGTGCGTACGCGGAGTCCAGACGGGCACGTACGGCAACTCCGCAGGGGCCTGCCAGGATGATGTTCGCAGCCGACCTGGTCGGAACCTCACGCGAGATCGCCGATCGGTTGTACGACAACGAAGCCTTCCGCGAGGTGGACGAAGTCGCGTTCGCACTGCCGTTCAGCTTCGATCACGCGGATTACGTCCAGATTCTGACCGACATGGCGACCGTCCTCGGTCCCGAACTGGGATGGCGACCGTCACACGAGTGAACCTGACGAGACAGCGTGTGGGATGTCGTGAGCATGGGTAGCCGAATCTCACGCTCTCGGCATTGGAGGAAACACCATGGTTCACGTGGAACGCACATTCACCGTCCGGCGCCCACGCGAGGTCGTCGTCGAGTATCTCCGCGATTTTGCACAAGCCGAAGCATGGGACCCGGGCACCCAACGGTGCGTCCGATCGACACCTGGACCGATCGGCGTCGGTACCGAATGGCACAACGAGTCCAAGCTCGCCGGCATCAGTACCGAATTGACGTACCGGCTGGTCGAGGACAGTCACGACGTTGTCGAGTTCGAAGGTAAGAACAAGACGGCGACGACAGTGGACCACATCGCGTTCGAGGATGCAGGCGATGGCTCCACTCGAATCACCTACGCCGCCACGATCACGTTCAACGGAGTGGCGAAACTGTCGGACCCGGTGTTCAAATTGATTTTCGAACGTATCGGGGACAAAACCGTCGATGCCATGACACGCACCCTCGAAGGGTTGTGATGACAGACGAACGAGGCCCGAACCGATCCGGTTCGGGCCTCGCTCGTTCGAGTGGGGGTGAGAATCAATAGAAGGTCTTGCGCCCACCGACTGCGCGGCCGGTGGCACCGAGAATGGTCAGGACTGCACCGACGACGACAAGGATGATGCCGATCGTGGTCAGAATGCTGATCTTGGCGAAAATGCCGATCAGCGCGAGGATGATTCCCAGGACGATCACTGTCTTACCTTCTTTCAAGTTCGGTGCCGCTCGTGCGACAACCGCCGACCTTCGTTCGTTGATCGTCGAACAGACACGGAGTACCCGAATTCTTACCGAATATGCAGGCGTGCGGATGTTTCGAACATGTCACAGGCGACCGTCTCCAGACTCCGCGTTTCACGTGCTGCATCGATCCGAACGCGCGGTCCGTATATGTGATCGGTGCCGGTTCGGGGCCTGGAGACGGCAAACGCCCCGACCGAAGTCGAGGCGTGTGCCGTGTGCAGTGCGTTGTCGTCAGCCTGCGTTCGAGGCCGCTTCGGTCTCGCTGGAAGCGCCTGCAGTCGACAGCTGACCACCGGAGTTCTCCAGGTGTGCACGAACGAACCAGTGGAAGAGTTCGAGTTGACCGCTCTGCCCGATCAGCAGATCCTCGGTGACCGGATCGATGTCACCGATCTCCGCGATGGCTTTCCGAGTGTCACCGATGACGCCGACGTAGACCAGATCGAGGGCGCCGAGGTGCTCGATGGCCGTTGCGCGGCCGATCGAGTAGTCGTCCCACGAACGCTCCTTGACGATGGTGCCGGGCGTTCCGAGTGCAGCCGAACCCAGCGTCGCAATACGCTCCGCCACGTCGTCGGCGAATCCGCGTACGGCTTCGACCTGAGGGTCGAGCATCTCGTGCACGGAGATGAAGTTCGGTCCCACGACATTCCAGTGAATGTGCTTGAGAGTGAGATGGAGGTCGTTGTAGGCGTTGAGGCGGTCCTGCAGCAGTGCAGCGACGCGCGCGCCCTGGTCGGTGCTCAATCCGGGAACTGTGTAGGAATTCGAATTGCTCATGAAACGCACGTACCCGGGGTGCTTCGCGTCGAAACACCCCGGGTACGTATGTGCGGAAGACTACTTCGGTTCCGACCCTCCACCGAGGTCGGAATCGGACTTCAGGTCCGCCGACCGATCCTTGGTCAGGCTCGCCGACGTGCTGTCCGCGGTGCCGGCCGGGTCGTCCGACCCGATGGAATCGGCTGAATCTGCCGACTCCTTCGGCGGGTTCTTCAGGCTCAGGATGATCGAACCTGCGAGGACCACGATGATGACCACCAGGCTCACCATGGACGGGATCTCCGGGATCGACGTGCTGATCACCTTGTGGCTTGCCTGCAGAACCAGCTTGATGCCGATGAATCCGAGGATGATCGCGAGACCCTTGGACAGGTAGTGGAACTTCTCCAGCAGACCCGAGAGCAGGAAGTACAGGGCGCGCAGGCCGAGGATCGCGAACGCGTTGGACGAGTACACGATGAACGGGTCGTCACTGACCGCGAGAACAGCGGGCACACTGTCGACGGCGAACACGAGGTCGGCCGCCTCGATGGCGACGACGACGGCCAGCAACGGAGTGGCAACGCGCTTGCCGGCTTCCTTGACGAAGAACTTCGTACCGTCGTACTCGTCGCGAACCGGGATGACCTTACGCAGCAACCTCACTGCGATGGACTGGCTCGGATCGTACGAGTCCTCCTCGTCCTTCATCAGCTTCCATGCGCTGTAGAGCAGGATGGCGGCGAAGACGAACAGAACGACGGTGAACTTGCTGACGATCGCGACACCTGCGGCAAGGAAGATACCGCGGAACACCAGGGCGCCGATGACGCCGAAGAAGAGAACGCGGTGCTGGTACTCACGGGGGACCTTGAAGTATCCGAAGATCAGCGCGAAGACGAAGAGGTTGTCCACCGACAAACTCTTCTCCAACAACCAGGCCGTTGTGTACTCGACGCCTGCCGTTGTACCGAGAGTGGCGAACACGACGCCACCGAAAACGAGAGCAACACCGACCCAGAGCGCACTCCACCAGGCTGCTTCACGGAAGCCGATGATGTGTGCGCCGCGATGGGCAAGTAGGTCGATGGCCAAAAGAATGACGACAACGGCTGCGAAAGCCGCCCACGCCCATACGGGGACGTTCATCGGCGAGTGTCCTTACTGGTGAATCGAGATCCGAGGCGCTTCAGCTTGGCCTGGTTCTCGGGTTTGGTGGCGAAAGCGCGCCCTTGCGCAATCAGCTTCTTACCCTGAGGGCTACGGGCGAACACCTGCAGTTTCTGAATCAGTGATGCCATGAAACGGTGCTCCTTTTCGATAGAAGGTTCTCGGCGGCCGCCAGCGACCGCGACTCTTCAAGTGTGCCTGTATCGATTGCGGCAGTCATCGTCGGAAGACGGACATGTTTGACCGATTTCTATTGCCGTATCCCGGCAACAAGAAGGGGTGACTCAGAAGAAACGTGACCCTGAGCTCAGCTGCCGGTCGGCCACCCGAGCAATCTGGCGCCGTAGACGGCCGTCTGCAGGGTGAATCGTTCGGCCGGATCGCCCACGTCGTGGCCGGTCAGTTCGGCCACTCGGGCCAGACGATAGGTGACGGCGCGAACGGACAAATGCATCGCTCGGGCCGTCGAGGCAGAATTTCCACCTGTTCCGAAGAACGCGAACAACGTATCGAGCAAGGGGCCTGCACCACCGCGTGCACTCAGCAACGGAGTCAGAACCGTGTGCACCAGATCGGTGATCGCGGCTTTGTCGTCGAGCAGAACCCGGTACACCAGCAGGTCCCGCGCATCCACCACCACAGTGCCCAAGCCCAGCTTCGCGCCGAGGTCGAGCGAATCGACGGCCTCACGGTACGACGACACGACACCGGCCACGCTGGGTCCCGTCCGCCCCACCCCGATCCGCCGGGTCCACGTCCCCGACACATCGACCCTCTCGGTGGCCTCGCGAACACGGTCGACGACGTATTCCACCGCCGCGTGATCCGGGGCTGCGAACACCACGACGAGGCGCCCTTCCTTGCTCGCGACGAGAACCTCCGAGTCTGCTTTGCTACCTTCCACCGCGCGTTCCACTTCGGTGATGACCCGGCCTCCGTCGGTGAACGGTGTACTGGCCGCGACGACCACGACCGCATGAGGCCCGGTCAGATCCAACCCGAAGGTCTCCGCCCGGCCCATCACTCCCGCGATGTCCGCGCTACCGGACAGCAGATCGTCGACGAATTCACGCCGCGCCGACTCCTCCGCACGCATCAGCACTCGCCTGGCGAGTTGGAACCCTTCGGCGAGCTCGGCCACCGCGTCGTCGACGGCGTGCAGCATCACCTCACCAGCCGTCACGACGGCCTGCGGGTCTCGGTCGGCGTCGACGATCGCAGGGAGTTCCCGCCACAATCGCCAGGCGGAGGACAGGTACAAATCGAGTAGGGCCCGAAGGGCGACGCCCTGCCGCGCCGCCGTGTCCCCGTGTGTTCGCAGTGTCCGCAGTTGTCGACGGGACAACGTGCGGCCCTCGGACACGGCAGAGGTCAGGACCTCCAGAAAATCTCCGAGCAACTCCGTGGACAGCCCGCCGGCGTCCTCGGCCGCGAGGTCGGCGACGCTGCGTCGTCGGTCTTCGCTCGTCGGGATCGCGCGATCGTGTGCCACCCTGTCATCGTATTGGTCGAGGTGGCACCGCAGCCCGCACCGACTGTCCGGGTGATCCGATCACGCGTTCGACGCGAGGACCGACAACAGCTCGTACGCGACGTGGGCTGCGGCGATTCCGGTGATCTCGGCGTGGTCGTATGCGGGTGCCACCTCGACGATGTCCGCACCGACCACGTCTATCCCGACCAGTCCACGCAGGGTGTTCAGCAACTCGCGCGACGTGAGCCCGCCCGCCTCCGGCGTACCGGTCCCCGGCGCGTGGGCGGGATCGAGCACGTCGATGTCCACGGACACGTAGACCGGGCCGGTGTCCAGCCGAGCGCGCATCCGTTCGACGATGCTCGCGACGCCGTCGGTTTCGTAGTCGTCGGATCGGATGACCTGAAATCCGAGGACTCGGTCGTTCTCCAGATCCTGTTCGCTGTAGAGCGGCCCACGGATCCCGATGTGTTGTGAGCGTTCGAGATCGATCAGGCCCTCCTCGCTCGCTCTACGGAACGGGGTCCCGTGCGTGAACGGCGCTCCGAAGTACGTGTCCCACGTGTCGAGATGTGCGTCGAAATGCAGCACGGCGACCGGGCCGTGATCGCGCGCGAGCGAACGCAGGATCGGTAGCGCGATCGTGTGGTCCCCGCCGATCGTCAGCACCGACGAACCGTCTTGTCGCAGCCCGGTCACTGCGGACTCGACGGTGGCCAGCGCCTCGGCGATGTCGAACGGATTGACCCCGATGTCACCGAAATCGGCGACCTGACGATCTGCGAACGGGGAGACATTCAAGGCAGGGTTGTAGGGACGAAGCAACTTCGACGACGCTCGAATGTGACCGGGACCGAACCGAGCGCCCGGCCGATAACTGACCCCGGAATCGAACGGCACACCGAGAATCGTGACGTCGGCGCGCGACACCTCGTCGAGCCGCGGTAACCGGGCGAACGTCGTCGGCTCGGCATACCGGGGTACCGCGGTTGCATCGACCGGACCGATGGGACCGACAGGTGGTCGTTCGGGGCTCATGATGCTGACGATGCCAGACTTCGGATCGTCCCACCGGATGTTTCCCGGGGGGCGCTGGACTTCCGTACGCTCTCGGACAAGAAGACAGCAGCTCGGGGAGGAGAATTCATGAGCAAGCCCGCCCTGCGCGCCTCGCTCTACCAGGGCCCCGAGTTCTCGGGTGACGTCGAAGCGAACCTCGCTGCCCTCGGCCGGGCAGCGGCCGACGCGTCGCGTGCGGGGGCCGACATCCTCGTCACGCCCGAGATGTCGGTCAGCGGTTACGACATCGGCGAGCTCGTCGCGGCCCGCGCCGAACCTGCCGACGGCCCGATCTTCGACGTCGTCGCCCGCATCGCGTCCGAGACAGGCGTGGCCGTCGTCTACGGATATCCCGAACGAGACGGATCTGTCGTGTACAACTCCGTTCAAGTGGTCGGCGCCGACGGTTTTCCCGTGGCGCGCTACCGCAAGACCCATCTCTTCGGGGACCTGGACCGCGGCCACTTCGTCCCCGGCGATCGACTCGTCGCGCAGTTCGACCTGGGCGGGGTGAGGTGCGGCCTACTGATCTGCTACGACGTCGAGTTCCCGGAAGCCGTTCGAGCACATGCCGATTCCGGCACCGAATTCCTGATCGTGCCGACTGGGCTCATGACGCCGTTCGACGTCGTCGCCACCCACGTCGTCCCCGCGCGGGCGTACGAGAGTCAGATGTTCCTGGCCTACGTGAACCGGTGCGGCCGCGAAAGCGAGCTGCAGTACTGCGGTCTGACGTGTGCCATCGCTCCCGATGGCACCGAACTCGCCCGCGCGGGCCGCGGCGAGGAATCCCTCGCCGTCGACATCGACACGGTGATCCTCGCCCGGTCCCGGTCGATCAACACTCATCTCGCGGACCGTCGACCGGACCTGTATCTCCATGCCAGAAAGGGAATTTCATGACTACGCCGGTGACGCCGGACAGTACGTCCGCCGACTCGGACGAGCGTCCGCTGACGATGTTCGGACCCGACTTTCCCTTCGCCTACGACGACTACGTCGCGCATGCGGACGGGCTGGGAGAGGTGCCCGCGTCGGCGCTCGGCAGCGAGGTCGCCGTCATCGGCGGGGGACTGGCCGGAATGGTGGCGGCGTACGAGCTCACGAAGCTGGGTTTGAAACCGGTTGTCTACGAATCGGATCGAATCGGCGGACGGATGCGGTCCATCCCGTTCGACGGCCATCCCGGGGTGGTGGCCGAGATGGGCGCCATGAGATTCCCGCCGTCGTCGACGACGCTGTTCCACTACCTCGACGTACTCGGACTGCAGACCGAGCCGTTTCCCAACCCGCTCGCCGAGGCGACGCCGAGTACGGTCATCGACCTCAAGGGCACCAGTCACTACGCGCAGAGCCTCGACGATCTACCCGATGTCTTCGGCGAGGTGGCCCGGGCATGGCAACGCACGCTCGAGGACCACGCGGATCTCGTTCCGTTGCAACGGGCGATCCGAGCTCGCGACACCGGTGAGATAAAGACGTTGTGGAACGAATTGGTGCAGCGTTTCGACGACCGGACGTTCTATGGATTCCTCGCCTCGTCCGAACATTTCAAGTCCTTCGAATTGCGAGAAGTGTTCGGGCAAGTCGGCTTCGGGACGGGTGGGTGGGACACCGACTACCCCAATTCGATTCTCGAGATACTGAGAGTCGTGGTCACCGCGGCCGACGATCACCACCGAGGCATCGTCGGTGGATCGCAACAACTCCCGGAGGGTCTGTGGCGCGCGTCGACGACGTCCGATCACTGGCCGGAGGGAACGTCGGTGGAGTCGCTCAACGACGGCAGCACCGCACCTCGCGTGGTGCGGTTACGTCGCGCGGAATCCGGAATAGTCGTCGGAGACGCGGACGGCGGCGAGCGCACCTACCCTGCGGCCATCGTGACCGCACAGAGCTGGATGTTGCTCTCCACCATCGAATGCGACGACGACCTGCTACCGATCGACCACTGGACCGCGATCGAACGCACCCATTACATGGGGTCGACCAAGGTGTTCGTGCTTGTCGACCGACCCTTCTGGAAAGACAAGGACCCGAACACCGGGCGCGACGTCGTCAGCATGACGCTGACCGACCGGATGAGCCGAGGTACGTACCTGCTCGATCAAGGAGAGGGAAAACCCGGTCTGATCTGCCTGTCCTACACCTGGTCCGACGATTCCCTCAAGCTACTGGCGCTCGGCCCGACCGAGCGGATGAACCTCGTGCTCCGATCGCTGGAAGGGATCTATCCGGGCGTCGACTTCCGCTCCCACATCGTCGGCGAACCGGTAACCGTGTCGTGGGAAACCGAACGCGACTTCCTGGGTGCGTTCAAAGCGAACCTCCCCGGTCACTACCGATACCAGGAGCGACTGTTCAGCCATTTCGTGCAGGATTCCTTCGACGATCGCCATCGCGGACTGTTCCTCGCCGGCGACGACATCTCGTGGACGGCGGGCTGGGCGGAAGGCGCGATCCAGACGGCCCTCAACGCAGTGTGGGGCGTCGTGCACCATCTCGGCGGATCTTCCCGGGCCACCAACCCCGGTCCGGGCGACGTCTTCGAGCAGCTTGCCCCTCTACGGCTCGGTGACCACTGAGGTTGCGGGGTTCGTCGTTACCTGACGGTGCCCGCGATGAGCTACGGTCGAGGTCGGTCGGCGTCGCGTCGGGGGCGGCGCCGGTTCCGACTGTCCGGGGCCTCGGCGTCCCGGCTGCGAGCGCCTGCAGCGGGTTCGAGCCCGGATGCCCGCTCGAGCAGCGGCTTGGTCCGGTAGGGGATGAGCTCGCTCATCGCGATCGACATGTTGGTTCGTTCCACGCCCGGGATCTTCAGGATCAAGCCCGCCACCCGGTACAGGTCGTCGGCGTCGATTGCCGCGATTCGGATGTGCATGTCGGAGGCGCCGGAGAGCCCGAACACCTCGAGCACCTCCGGAATGGTTCCCAGATGGTCGGTGACCTCTGCGAGTCGATGCTGATCCACCCTCGTGGTGACGAAGGCCTGCAGGGCGTAGCCGAGACTGCGCGGACGAACTCGATGGTCGATGGGCGTCAAGGCCTCCTTGTCCTCCCACCGCGTGAGTCGAGCTTGAACAGTGTTGCGGGAAAGACCGAGATCTCCGGCGAGTTCGACGCCGGTGGCACGCGGTTTCGCGCACAGGGCGAGCAGAAGGCGGGCGTCGGTGCGGTCGAAATCGGTCATGTGTTTCACGGTAGTGGCGACGACCGTTCCGTGCGTGCGACGGCGCCCCGGCAGGCCGCGGATTCTCGCCTCATGGTTAGTGTGCGTTCATGGCCAGTATCGAGTCGACCGATCAGTTCCGACTGTCGGGAGCGTGGAACTTTCGCGATGTCGGGGGCGCTCGGACAGCCGACGGTCGTGAGGTCATGCGAGGCCGGTTGTTTCGGTCCTCGGAGCTGAGTCGGCTCGATGCCGAGGGTGCGGAAACGCTCGTCCGTACCGGAGTGCGCCACGTGGTCGATCTTCGTGGGCAGTCCGAGATCGATCGCGCCGGTGGTGATCGCGTGCCGTCCTCGGTCCAGGTGCACAGCACTCCGTACGAGAACCACAAGGGCGAACGAGCGCCGCACGAACTCGGCACAGTCGTCGACGCCGAAGCACAGTTGCAGTACATGATGCGCGCATACACCTCGTTTCCCTCGCTCGCCGGGGCAAAGGTAGCCATTCGTCGCGTCGTCGACGCTGTCTCGGACGGCACCGGTGAGGGCGTTCTCGTGCATTGCGCTGCGGGCAAGGATCGCGCGGGATGGACGATAGCGACGGTCCTGCGCGCAGCCGGGGTGCTCGAGCAGGACATCCTGGCCGATTACATGGCCAGCAACGCGGCAATCGCTCCGCTGCGTGCGCACCTGTCCGACATCTGGTCGGATGGTGACGGGAAGGGGGGCGAGAGCACGAGCGCTGACAGACCGGTGTATCTGTCCGACGCCGTTCTCGGTGTCACCGAGGAGTACTACCGACACGGGCTGAGCGTCGTCGACGAGCTCTACGGGTCGTTCGACGGATACTTGAACGAGCTCGGCATTGGTGTCGACCAGGTCGAACGCTTGAAATCTGCGCTGCTCGTCCCGACGGACTGAACCGAGCACGTACCCTGTCCAGCATGCGTACCGGACAAACGGCGCCGGATTTTCGGCTACCGGATCACGAGGGGAATGTGCGGTCCCTCGGTGAGTTGCTGGCCAGGGGCCCTGTAGTGCTGTTCTTCTATCCCGCGGCGTCCAGTCCGGTCTGCACGGCCGAAGCGTGCCACTTCCGGGATCTAGGCCGGTCGTTCGAGGCGCTGGGGGCGCAACGGGTCGGGATCAGCACCGACACCACCGACAAACAGTCGCACTTCGCGTTGCAGCGCTCCTTCGACTATCCGCTCCTTGCCGACTCGGACGCCTCGGTAGCGGGCCAGTTCGGCGTCAGGCGTGGCGGGTGGCTGACGCGCCGCAGACGTCGACAAGAAATTTCCAATCGATCGTCCCATGCGGTGAAGCGTGGGTTTCTCCGTCAGCTCCTGTCGGTGAAACGAACGACCTTCGTCATCGATCGCGACAGGGTGGTGCGGTTGGTGGTGACGAGTGAGCGTGCGCACGTGCACGCCGACAAGGCGCTGGATTACCTACGCTATCTGGCCTGACCCGGCTTCTCCGCTGAACAGCGGCGTGTACACGGCGGGCTTGCTGTTCTCGGACGTGGATTCGGCGGCAGTCTTGTCAGCGTGGCTGAAAAGAGCCTCGATCTTGGTATTCGGTTCCATCTTATGAAGCATGCCCCCGTTCGAGGGAAAACGCCACCTGGACGCGCTGAGCAGCACACGAGAAAAATATTGACCGACAACGTTTTTGGAAAGCGACGTTGCGGGGTGGGAGACTGGGCGTCGTGCCCGATCTCGAAACTGTCCTCTCCGGACTCCGTCGTCGCCCCGACGCAGAGGCCGTCAACCTCTTCGCCGTCGACGCCGCAGACCGTCTTCTGCTCGACACGGCAGGCGAATCGGTTCCGAACGTGGCCGCCCGCCGGGTCACCGTGATCGGTGATCGCTACGGCGCGCTCACGCTCGGACTTCAAGTGCAGTACGGCGCGACCGGCATTCGCGTCCACCAGGATTCGTACACGGGTGAACTCGCACTCGATCGCAATGCGAGCTCGGCAGGCATGTCCGACGCGCACACTCACCACGCGTTGGACCGATCGCTGCTGAGTGGCGCGGACCTGGTGCTGCTGCAGTTGCCGCGCAGCCTCGCCGAGCTCACCGAGATCGCCGAGGCAATCGCCGCTCACGCCGATCCCGGGGTTGTCGTGCTCGCGGGCGGACGGGACAAGCACATGGCACCGGCGATGAACACCGTTCTCCGATCGTCGTTCGAGACGGTCACCGCAGGCCGGGGTAGACAGAAGGCTCGCGTCTTGACGGCGTCGAAACCTGTTCCTTCCGAGACTCGAAGCTATCCCGTGACCGCGGTGCTCGACGACCTGGATCTCACCGTCGTCGCGCACGGCGCGGTGTTCGCCGGGGCGAAGCTCGACGTCGGAACACGATTCCTGACCGAATTCACGGACCGCATGTTGCCCGGTGCACGCCAGATCGTCGACCTCGGGTGCGGAACCGGGATACTCGCCTGCCTGCTGGCCCGTGCGCGCGACGACGCTCGGGTCCACGCAACCGACAGATCCGCCGCGGCGGTGGCGTCGGCGACAGCGACCGCGCGGGCGAACGGTCTGGACATCGACGTCGTGCGGGACGACGCGCTCTCCACGTTCCCCGACTCCTCCGTCGACCTGATCGTGTGCAACCCACCGTTCCACGAAGGGGCGTCCTTGCACACCGGCAGTGCCCAGAAGTTGTTCGAGGCGGCCGGGCGGGTGTTGCGTCCGAACGGCGAGATGTGGACCGTCTACAACACCCACCTCAACTACCGGCGTGCGCTGGCCGCCGCGGTGGGACCGACCGCGGTGGCGGGAAAGAATGCCAAGTTCACCGTCACCCGGTCGATCGCCTGACCAGCTCGTCTACTCGACCGGGCCGCCGTCTTCCGGGGTGCCGTCGATCTGGCCGCGATCGCGGCCCCGGTCCTCGACGAGTGTCCCCTCGACGATCTCGGCCTGACGCTGCCCGTCCGCGTAATCGATGTCCGGGTCCTCGTCCGAACCGACGATCTCGTGGTCGACGATCTCCTCGGTCAGCTCGTCGTCCGGAGTCTCCGTCACCGATCGTTCCTCTTCCTCGAGGGCGGTGTCCGGTTCTTCCTCGCTCAATTTCTCGTCCAGGCTCTCGCCTTCGAGCGCTTCGTTCGGTGTCGTTCCGAACCGGTCGGCCTCGCTGTAATGGTCCGGTGCATCGACGATGTCGTCGCCGTCGTCGTTGCGCACCTCGTCCGAGTCGAGGCTTTCGCTCTGGTCCAAAGTGTCGCCTGGTCCGTCTTCGATACTCATGTTGTTAATAGTGCCCGCCGAGGCGCCGCGGGAAACTGCCGGTGTCTGCGCGGTTCGTCACGAAGGCAGGTAGAGTCCGAATTGTCGGAAGTCGTGTGGTCCGACTGGGAACTTTTGTCCGTATGTGGGAGTTTTACATACAGCTGCCGGTTCACTACCGGTTGTCGGGCTCGACGCGACGCGACGGGCTCGAACTCGAAGAAGGATCGACCTTCAGAAAGGACGCGACACGGTGCGCACCTCCAGCAACCCGGTGTTCCGCAACCTGCCCAAGCAAGAGGGCGGCGGATACGCCACGTTCGGCTCTGCGACGGCAGGTGCCTCGCAGGCTGCTCAGCAGTTCGGTCAGCCGCAGGCCTACGGCGATCCCTACCAGACAGGCCCCACGTCGCGGGCGATGACGATCGACGACGTCGTGACCAAGACGGGCATCACACTCGGCGTGCTCGCGCTGACCGCGATCGTCTCGTTCATCCTCGTCGACGGTAACCCCGGCCTTGCAGCTCCCTTCGTCATCGGCGGTGGTCTGGTCGGTCTCGGCCTGGTCCTGTTCGCGACGTTCGGCCGCAAGATGGACAGCAAGGCAGTCGTCCTTGCCTACGCGGTCGCCGAGGGCATCTTCCTGGGTGCGCTGTCGTTCCTGTTCACGTTCCCCATTCAGGGTGCGTCGGCTGGAACCCTGATCTCACAGGCCGTGCTCGGTACGTTCGGTGTGTTCTTCGGAATGCTCGTCGTCTACAAGACCGGTGCCATCCGCGTCACTCCGCGCCTGACCCGCATGATCGTCGGTGCACTCATCGGTGTCGTCGTGCTGGCGCTCGGCAACCTCGTCGCAAGCTTCTTCATGGACGGCGGCCTGGGCCTCCGTGACGGCGGACCCATTGCCATCATCTTCAGCCTCGTCTGCATCGGCATCGCTGCATTCAGCTTCCTGCTGGACTTCGATCAGGCAGACCAGCTCATCCGCGCGCAGGCGCCGGAGAAGGCTGCGTGGGGTGTGGCCCTCGGCCTGACCATCACGCTGGTGTGGCTGTACGTCGAGATCCTGCGACTGCTCAGCTACTTCAACAACGACTAGTCGCTGCACGGAAAGGCCCCGCACTCCTCGTGAGTGCGGGGCCTTTCTCGTGTTGACGGTGGCTCGAAGGACGCGTCAGCTGAGGCGCTCGAGCACCATGGCCATTCCCATGCCCCCGCCGACGCACATGGTCTCGACACCGAAGGTCTTGTCCTGCGTCTTCAGGTTGTTCAGCAAGGTCGTGGTGATACGCGCACCGGTCATGCCGAACGGGTGACCGACGGCGATCGCGCCACCGGAGACGTTGAGCTTGTCGTGATCGATGCCGAGGTCACGTGCCGAACCGAGAACCTGCACCGCGAACGCCTCGTTGATCTCGAACAGGTCGATGTCGGAGATGGAGAGATTCGCGATCTTCAGCGCCCGCTTGGTGGCCTCGATCGGTCCGAGTCCCATGATCTCGGGGGAGGTTCCGGTGACACCGGTGGACACGATACGGGCCAGCGGGGTCAGACCGAGTGCCTTGGCTTTGGTGTCGCTCATGATGACGAGCGCGGCCGCACCGTCGTTCAGGGGGCACGCGTTGCCTGCGGTTACCGTTCCGTTGGGCCGGAAAACCGGCTTGAGCTCGCTGATCTTCTCGTAGGTCGTTCCTGCACGGGGGCCGTCGTCCTTGGACACGACAGTGCCGTCCGGCAGGGTGACGGGGGTGATCTCGCGTTCGAAGAAACCGGAGTTGATCGCTTCCTCGGCCCGGTTCTGGCTGCGGACGGCCCAGTGGTCCTGCTCCTCGCGGCTGATGCCGGTCAGCAACGAGACGTTCTCGGCAGTCTGACCCATGGCGATGTACGCATCGGGCAGCTCGCCGCTCTCACGGGGATCGGTCCAGCTGTCCGCGCCTTCCTCCTGAGCCTTCTTGGTGCGTGCCTCGGCGTCGGCGAACAGCGGGTTGTGGCTCTGCGGCAGCGAATCGGAGCTGCCGTGGATGAAGTTGGACACGCTCTCGACGCCTGCGGAGATGAAGACGTCGCCCTCGCCCGCCTTGATGGCGTGCAACGCCATACGCGTGGTCTGGAGCGAGGACGAACAGTAGCGGGTGATGGTCGTGCCGGGCAGCGAGTCGTACCCCAGCAGAACCGCGACGATACGGGCGAGGTTGTTTCCCTGCATGCCGCCTGGAAGGCCGCATCCGAGGAGGAGGTCGTCGATGTCGGTCGGGTCGAGCTCGGGGACCTTGGCGAGCGCCGCAGCGACCATCTGGACGGTGAGGTCGTCGGGACGGATGTCCTTGAGCGAGCCTTTCATCGCGCGGCCGATGGGTGAACGAGCGGTACTGACGATCACTGCTTCTGGCATGAACTCTCCTTGGGTTGACTACTTCGGATACTAAGTTACCCGTGGGTAAGGCTGGTTGTGCGCCTCCGTCTCGCTTCGCCGGCGACGCAGAAAACTCTCCACCGACGCCGCCGCGCGCGGCACGAAACGGCGGGATTCGGCCGCGGCGGACACGTCGGGGAGCTCGGGGAGTGGGCCACCGTGCCACTCACCCAACGCCGCTGCCAGGACGGGCAGCAGTTGGCGAGCAGCAAGTTCGTAGCCCGCGGCCGACGGATGGAATCGGTCCGCGGAGAACATCGTGTCCGGGGCAGCAAGGAACTCCGGTGACAGCAAGTCCGCCAGCGCAACGGGATGACCGCCTGCCTTCAAGGTCGCGTCGGACTGCGCACGTGCAAGCCGTAGACCCCAGTTTCGGACGACGGTCCGCAGAGGCTGAGGTATGGCGGTCACGACGCCGAGATCGGGGCACGTCCCGACGACGACGACGGTGCCCTTCGCAGTGAGTCGTTCCACCGCATTTCCCAATCGCGTTGCCGACGCGGCGATGGAGAACTTCTTGGTGACATCGTTCGCGCCGATCAGGATGACGGCCGCGTCCGGTGGCGGTCCGGCGACGAACATCGCGTCGACCTGGCCCTCGAGGCCCTTCGACGTCGCGCCGCCGATAGCTTTGGTGCTCAGCCGCACTCGTTTCTCGGTTTCGTCGGCTAACCCGCGGGCCACCAGAACTCCGGGTACCTCGTCGGCGACAGTGCAGCCGACTCCGGCTGCCGTCGAGTCTCCGAAGATCATCAGATGAATATCGGCGGAACTTCCGATGCGCCAGCGTTCCGGTGTTCGATCACCGGGCCCGTAGACGCCGTCGGCCTCCGGCGGTTTCGCAGTCGAGCGTCCGATGACACCTCGTGCGGAGGTCGCTTGCGCCATCAGGTGCTTGTACGCCGCCCACGACGCGGTCCCAGCTGACGAGCCTGCGATCACCGTCGCGGCACCCGCTTTGGCTGCACCTTTCCACCGACTCACCGACACGTTCTCATTCCCACGGTCCGCACCACACCGTCCATCGTAAGCATCCGTCCGGCTGTCTCGTTCGGTACCGAGAAGCGCGTCGGGTGCGATCGGGTCATTCCGGGGACTCCACTCCGAGCGCGATCTGGGAAGATGAAGTCATGCGCATCGCTCAGCACGTCACCGAACTCATCGGCAACACCCCGTTGGTCAAGCTCTCCTCTGTTGTCGGCGACAACGCGGGGTCGGTTGTGGCCAAGGTCGAATACCTCAACCCGGGCGGGTCCTCCAAGGACCGCATCGCCATCAAGATGATCGACGCTGCCGAGGCGTCGGGCGAGTTGAAGCCAGGCGGCACCATCGTCGAACCGACCTCGGGCAACACCGGCGTCGGTCTGGCGCTCGTCGCACAGCAGCGTGGCTACAAGTGCGTTTTCGTCTGCCCGGACAAGGTGGGCGAGGACAAACGCAACGTGCTGCGCGCTTACGGAGCCGAGGTGGTCGTCTGCCCGACGGCTGTCGCTCCCGAGGACCCCAACAGCTACTACAGCGTGTCCGACCGCCTGGTGCGTGAGATCGACGGTGCATGGAAGCCCAATCAGTACGCCAACCCGGCAGGACCGCAGAGCCACTACGAAACCACCGGACCCGAGATCTGGGCCGACACCGACGGGAAGATCACTCACTTCGTCGCGGGCGTCGGAACCGGCGGAACCATCTCCGGAACGGGCAAGTACCTCAAGGAGATCTCCGGCGGCAAGGTCAAGGTCATCGGTGTCGACCCGGAAGGCTCGGTCTACTCGGGTGGCACCGGCCGTCCGTACCTCGTCGAGGGCGTCGGTGAGGACTTCTGGCCGTCGGCCTACGACCCGTCCATTCCTGACGAGATCATCGCCGTGTCCGACGCCGATTCCTTCGACATGACCCGGCGTCTCGCCCGCGAGGAAGGACTCCTGGTGGGCGGATCGTGCGGTATGGCTGCCGTCGGTGCCCTCCGCATCGCCGAGCGTGAAGGTCCCGACGCTCTCGTCGTGGTCCTGCTCCCGGACGGTGGTCGCGGCTACCTCGCGAAGATCTTCAACGACGACTGGATGTCCTCCTACGGCTTCCTCCGTTCGCGCCTGGACGGCAAGACCGACGAGCCGTCGGTGGGCGACGTGCTCCGCGGCAAGTCCGGCGCACTTCCCGACCTGGTGCACACGCACCCGTCGGAAACGGTGCGTGACGCCATCGAGATCCTGCGCGAGTACGGCGTCTCCCAGATGCCTGTCGTCGGAGCAGAGCCTCCCGTGATGGCGGGCGAGGTCGCGGGCAGTGTCACCGAGCGCGAACTGCTCAGTGCGGTCTTCGAGGGCCGCGCGGCGTTGGCAGATCCGGTCGCCAAGCACATGAGCGAGCCGTTCCCTCTCATCGGTGCAGGCGAGAACGTCTCCGACGCCACAAAGGCGCTCGGGGAGACCGATGCTCTGATGGTCGTCGAGGAAGGCAAGCCCGTCGGCGTCATCACCCGGCACGACCTGCTCGGCTTCTTGTCCAAGGGCGCATAGCCCTCGTGAGTGGTTATGTATGGCGGGCCATACATAACCACTCACAACGGGTCAGCGAACCGCGCTGGTGCCGGTGAGTGCTTGCCCGACCACCAACTGATGAACCTCGGACGTTCCCTCGTAGGTGAGAACGGACTCCAGGTTGTTGGCGTGGCGGAGCACCGGGTACTCCAGGGTGATGCCATTGGCACCCAGAATTGTCCGGCACTCGCGGGCGATCGCGATTGCTTCGCGAACGTTGTTGAGTTTGCCCACGGACACTTGCTCGCCGCGGAGTTCGCCTTTGTCCTTCAGCCGGCCGAGGTGCAGCGCCAGCAGCTGACCCTTGCCCAGTTCGAGTGCCATGTTCGCGAGCTTGGCCTGCGTCAGCTGGTAACCGCCGAGGGGTTTGTCGAACACCTCGCGTGTCTTCGAGTACTCGATGGCCGACTCGATGCAGTCACGTGCTGCGCCCATCGCGCCGAAGATGATGCCGAAGCGTGCTTCGTTGAGGCAGCTGAGCGGGCCACGCAGTCCATGGGCTTCGGGGAGCACGGCATCCTCGGGCAGCCGGACATCCTCCAGCACCAGTTCACCGGTGATCGACGCGCGTAGCGAGAGTTTCTTCTTGACGGTGTTCGCGGTGAATCCCGGGGTGTCCGTCGGAACGACGAAACCTCTTATCTTCTCGTCGGTCTGAGCCCATACGACGGCGACATCGGCGACCGGGCCGTTGGTGATCCACATCTTGGAGCCGTTCAGGACCCAGTCGCTGCCGTCCTTCTTCGCCCGCGTCCGCATGCCGCCCGGGTTGGATCCGAAGTCGGCCTCGGTGAGTCCGAAGCAGCCGATGAGATTGCCTTCGGCCATACCGGGCAGCCACTGCTGCTTCTGCTCCTCGGAGCCGTATTTCCAGATCGCGAACATCGCGAGCGAGCCTTGCACCGAGACCAGCGAACGAATGCCCGAATCCATTGCTTCGAGCTCGAGGCACGCAAGGCCGTAGGCGGTTGCCGAGGTGCCCGCGCACCCGTACCCCTCGAGGTGCATTCCCAGGAGTCCGAGCGCACCCAGCTCCTTGGCCAGCTCGCGAGCGGGGACGGTGCCGTCCTCGAACCACTCGGCCAGGTGGGGGCGGATACGTTCGTTGCCCAGCTTTCGGACGGTGTCGCGGATCTCTTTCTCCTCGGTATCGAGAAGGGAATCGATGGAGAACAGCTCGTCGACGGATTGTGAATCGGCCACGTTCAAACGCCTCATTTCGCTTTTGCGGTGTCTCCCGAAGGCTACCCAGAACTTTCGCCTGTCAGGCGGGAGTGGAGCCTGCAGTAATGACCCAACCAGGCGGGAGTGGAGCCTGCAGTAATGACCCAACCAGGCGGGAGTGGAGCCTGCAGTAATGACCCTATTAGGCTGAAAGTCATGAGTGAGCAGCGCAGCAAGGCAGACAGCATTTCGTGGCAGGGGTTTTCGACCAAGGCGGTTCATGCCGGCTACGAGCCGGACTCGCTGACCGGCGCGGTCAATGTCCCGATCTACGCGAGCTCGACGTTCGCTCAGGACGGCGTCGGCGGGATGCGCAGTGGCTTCGAATACGCCCGCACCGGTAATCCGACGCGTCGGCCGCTCGAAGCGAATCTCGCCGCCATCGAGTCGGGTACGTACGGCCGTGCGTTCTCGTCGGGAATGGCAGCCACGGATGCGCTGCTGCGCGCCACGTTGCGTCCCGGCGACCACCTGGTCATCCCCAACGACGCCTACGGCGGCACGTTCAGGCTCATCGACAAAGTGTTCACGCAGTGGGGTATCGAGTACTCGGTAGCCGCGGTGTCCGACGTCGATGCGGTACGTGACGCCATCCGTCCCAACACCAAGCTCGTCTGGGTCGAGACCCCGACGAACCCACTTCTGAACGTCGGTGACATCGAGGCTCTCGCCGGTGTTGCCCACGAGAAGAACGCCAAGCTCGTCGTCGACAACACGTTCGCGTCGCCGTACCTGCAGCAGCCGCTGCAGCTCGGTGCCGACGTCGTGTTGCACTCGACGACCAAGTACATCGGCGGCCATTCCGACGTCGTGGGTGGTGCGCTCGTCACCGACGACGAGGAACTCGACGCGGCGTTCGCGTTCCTGCAGAACGGTGCAGGCGGCGTGCCAGGCCCGTTCGACGCATTCCTGACGCTCCGCGGCATCAAGACCCTCGCCTTGCGCATGGAACGGCACAGCGACAACGCAGAGAAGCTCGTGGAGCTGCTGAGCGGCCATTCCGCAATCTCTCAGGTCATCTACCCGGGCTTGGCGTCGCACCCGTCGCACCAGGTCGCGGCGAAGCAGATGCGACGGTTCGGCGGCATGATCTCGGTGCGCTTGAACGGCGGGAAGCAGGCCGCTCTGGATTTCTGCGCGCGGACCGAGATTTTCACTCTGGCCGAATCGCTCGGAGGTGTGGAGTCGCTGATCGAGCACCCGGGCGCCATGACGCACGCGTCGACAGCCGGTTCGTTGTTGGAGGTACCCGACGACCTGGTTCGCTTGTCTGTCGGCATCGAGGACGCAGCCGATCTCGTCGGTGACGTCGAGCAAGCACTGGGCTGAATCGAATGCTCGTCGGATTGATCGACTCGGGGCTCGGCCTGTTGCCGACGTCGGCGTGGCTGAAGCAGCTGCGCCCCGAGCTCGATCTGATCCTGTTGATGGATCCCGACAATGCGCCGTGGGGTCCGAAACAGGACGACGTGGTGATCGAGCGTGTTCTCGCCGCCGCCGATCGTGGGATCGAGGCCGGAGCGGAGGCGCTCGTGCTGCCGTGCAACACGGCGAGTGTGACGGCGTTGGCGCACCTGCGTGCGCACGTGGGGTCCGTGCCGGTGATCGGTACAGTTCCGGCCATCAAACCTGCAGCGCAACACAGTGATCGGTTCGCGGTGTGGGCGACGGCGGCCACTACGGCCAGTGCGTATCAGGCGCGCCTGATCGAGGAGTTCGCGGCCGGTCGTGCGGTTACCCCCGTTGCGTGTCACGCGCTCGCGGAGTCGATCGACCGCGGAGATTCCTCCGCTGTGTCCGCAGCGATTCGCGATGCCGCCGACCGCACTCCGGACGACGTGGATGCCGTCGTGCTCGGGTGTACACATTATCCGTTGGTCGCAACCGAGATAGCCGCTGCCCTGCCGCCGGGAACTCGATTGTTCGACAGTGCGGAAGCTGTTGCGAGGCAGGCGCTTCGGAGGATCAATCAGCTGGGGGAGTCGACCGGCGGCAGTGGGACGGTCACGGTGTCGATGAGTGGGCGAGCTGGGTCTCTACCGGCCAGTGCTCTCGCCCATCGAGAGGGCCGATTGCTGGCGGGCGAGCACATCGTCCACCAGTGACCGCGCGAAGGCTGCGTCGGCTCCGCCGAGTCCGAAGACGACTTTGAAGTAGAGGGGGGCCACGACGTGGTCCATGACGGTACGGTGCGACGGCGCGTCGTCTCCGCGCTCCGTGGCACGCCGCAGGATCGTGTCGATCTGGTCTTCGCGTTTGTCGAGGCAACGGCTCCTGTCGGTGTCGCGCATGGCTCCGATCAAGGAGCGAAGCAGCGCGGTTTTCTCCGGCCGCGTGATGTCCGTGACGAGAAACTCGCACCACACGTGTAGATCGCGACGCAGGTCGCCGGTGTCCGGCACGTCGGCATCCGCGGCGAGGACTTCCAGTGCCACTTCGATTCTGAGCGTGTCGATGTCTCCCCACCGTCGGTAGACGGTGGTCGCGGCGACGCCTGCACGCTCGGCGACGAGCGGAACGGTCAGCTGTTCGGCGTTGTCGTCGATCAAATCGGTCACGGCCCGATGAACGAGGGTGCGTATCCGGGCGCTTCTGCCGCCGGGGCGGCGGGCGGTGGACGGCTCGACTTCGGACATTCCGCCATTATTGCAAACCGATTGGCTTTAAGTGATGGCTCGGTATAACGTGAGTTAAAGCAATGATCTTGGCTTTAGCGACCCGCCCGGAGGCTTCGAATGGTCAACACCGATCTCGGCTCGACGATTCCCGTCGCATCCTCGAGGCGAATGCCCGCGTCCCTTGCCTTCTGGACCATCGGCGTCACCTACCTCGTGGTCATGGCGTCGTCCGCGGCGCCGTCACCGCTCTACCCCGTGTACCAGGTGTCGTGGGGGTTCTCGTCGACGATGCTGACCGTCGTGTTCGCCGTGTACGCCCTGGCATTGCTTCTGGCACTGCTCACGGTCGGCGGTCTGTCCGATCATGTCGGACGCAAGCCGATCCTGATCGGTGCCCTCGTGATGCTGGCGATCAGTCTCGTCCTGTTCATCTCCGCGGATGGAGTCGGTGGCCTGATTGCCGCCAGGGTGGTGCAAGGTCTTGCCGCGGGTACGGCTACCGGTGCGCTGAGTGCGGCTGTGATCGATCTGCAGCCGAACAGCACGGCAGGGCCACTGGTCAACAGCGTCGCACCGTCGGTGGGGCTGGCGACGGGCGCGCTGGGTTCCGGGCTGCTCGTACAGTTGGCGCCCGCACCGACCGTACTGGTCTACGCGCTCTTGATCGCCGCGGTGGTTCTGCTCGCAACAGCGGTTGTGTTCGTCCCGGAGACGTCGTCGCTTCGCACCATCGACTCCAAGCGTCACCTTGCTCGCCTGCTCCTGCCGAAGGTCGCGTTCCCGACCGGGGCACGAATTCCTTTCCTCATGATCGTGCCTGCTCTGATCGCGACGTGGTCGCTCGGTGGGTTCCACCTGTCCCTCGGCCCGTCGATCATCGGCACGATCTTCGGAATCGACAATCACATCATCGGTGGGGTCGAGATTTTCGCGCTGTTCTTCTCCGGTGCGATCGCTGCTGCCGTAGTGCGGCGTTTGCCGCCGCGTGCTGTGATGATCGTGGGAACGCTCGTGCTGGCACTCGGTGTGGCGGTGTCGCTGGTCTCCGTTGCGACAGAAACGATTCCGCTGTACTTCGTCGGATCGGTCGTCGCCGGCGCAGGATGGGGCGCGACGTTCCTCGGTGCCATGCGCACACTCGGTGGCCTGGTTCCCGCCGACGAGCGTGGGAGTGTCTTCGCGACCACCTTCGTGATCAGCTACTTGGCTTTCAGTGTCCCGGCCGTCGTCGGCGGGATCGCGGTGCACACGTTCGGCTTGGAACCGACCACGCTGCTGTACGGCGCCTTCGTGATCGTTCTCGCGGTCATCTCGTCCACCGGGTTCGTTCTCGCGTCCCGCAGCGGCAGCGCGAGCTCGGTCGGGTGACACCGAGCACGATCAGCAAGTGCCACGGTGGCGACGGCGGCCGCGTTCGCGGCACCGTACCTACCCGATCGGGCAGGTACCTACCTGGCCGTCGGCTGGTGGGGAGCCTTTGCGTGGCGCTGTAACCTTGATCACAGGGTAGAGGGCCACTCCGCTACCGCAACGTTCAGGGGCGCCGATGATCGAGACTGCCGAGACCGGGCAGGCGCTGCACGATCTGCACTCGCACCGCAGTTCCGTCGAGGCGCCGCGCGTGCTGAAGTTCCATGCGCCGGAAATCGTGTTCGGGCAGGATTCGCTCGGCGAAGTAGCGCACGCAGCCCTTCGCCTCGGGGCGCGACGCCCGCTGGTCGTGACCGACGCAGGCCTCCTCGACACCGGGTGGGTCGCGCAGCTCGTGCATCACCTCGAAGCTCAGGGGCTGTCGCCGACGTCGTGGAGCGGACTCACGCCCAACCCCAAAGACATCGAGATAGAGGCGGGTCACGAGATCTATCAGGAGTCGGGATGCGACGTCCTCGTCGCGATCGGTGGCGGATCGGTGATGGACGCCGCGAAGGGAATCGCGGTACTGGCGGGAAACGGTGGTTCGATACTCGACTACGAGGGGGTCGATCGCGCGACGCGGCCGATTCCGCCGCTCGTGATGGTGCCGACGACGTCGGGGACCGGAGCCGACGTGTCGCAGTTCTGCATCGTCACCGACACGACCCGTTCGACCAAGATCACCATTCTCGGTCGCGCGCTCGTTCCCGACATCACCGTCATCGACCCTCGGTTGCTCACCACGATGCCGGAATGGCTCAATGCTGCAACCGGTCTCGACGCCCTCACTCATGGGATCGAAGCATTCGTCTCGCTCGGCCACAACCAGCTCACCGACCACCACGCGCTTCGCGCCGTGACGATGGTGACCTCGCACCTCGCACAGACCATGGACGTCCCGACCGACATGACGGCACGAACGTCCATGGCGCAGGCAAGCCTCGAGGCTGGACTGGCGTTCACCAACGCCATCCTCGGGGCCACCCACGCGATGAGCCATCAAGTCGGGGGACTGCTCGACCTGCCCCACGGGGTCATCAACGGTGTGCTGCTGCCGCACGTGATCCGCTTCAACGCAGCAACCGATCCGATGCCGTACGTAGCAATCGCAACCAGTCTCGGTCTGCCCGAGGGCCGAGGACCGGCAGAGGAAGCGGCGTTCGCTGTCGCCGCCCGCGTCGAAGAACTCGCGCGCCAGGTCGGAGTCCCGAAGGGCCTCGCCGAGATCGGAGTGAGCGACGACGACATCGACGTACTCGCCACCAACGCGTTGCGCGACGCGTGCATGTCCACCAATCCGCGCCACGCGTCCCACGAGGAGATGGCGGCATTGTTCAGGACCGCGTTGTGACGGCCCAGCAGCCGGATCTCTCGTTGCTGACAGGGCTGCGGTCGGGAAAGAGCACCTTCTATCCGCAGTACCGTGGCGCCGCCGAGAGACTCGAACGCGTCGTACATGCACTCGAACTGATCTCTCGTGCCCTGGTACGTACGGTCGACGGACCGGAGACGCTGATCTGTGCTGTCGCCGAAGCCGCACGGGCTCACCTGAGCGCGGAGTGGGTGGTCTTCGCTCTCGCCGACGGTGCACTGCCGGACGCCGGGCCCCGGCGCCTCGTACTCGGGCCGGATGCCACGCCGTTCCTGGTCGACAACGTCGTCGGCCCTCCGTTGCCGGACGACGTCGTGGACTGCCTGGAGTCGATCAGACTGGCGAGGATCGGCGACGGTCGGGACCCGCAGATCGAAACCCACCACGCCTTCGTTCCGATCGCACTGGACGGCGGCGTGGTCGGCGCTTTCGCCGCGTGGACATCGACCCATCGTGTGCTCGACGCGACCGATTCCGCAGTCCTCAGCATTCTGGCCAGTCAAACCGCTGTGGCACTGCAGAATTCGGCCCTGTATCAGAGCCGCCGAGTTCTTCTCGAACGCGCAGAGAACGCCTACTCCGAAGCGCACCGTACCGCTGCCGATCTCGCTGTCCGCAATGCCGAACTCGAAGCCACTCAACGGCAGCTGGGCGCCGCACATCGTCATCAGGTCCTGGACGAGGAACGCCACCGAATCGCACGAGAGCTGCACGACAGCGTCACTCAAGCAGTGCTGTCCGCCGGCATGCAGATCGAGGTCTGCCTCGGCGACATCCCGGCCGACGAACGTGCCGAAAGACTGGATCTGGCCAAGGATCTCACCCGCCGTGCCGTCGAGCAGCTACGTTCGGCGATCTATGCGCTCAATCACGCCCAGGACGCGGACCGCACGTCGCTCCCCGAGATGCTGGAACAACTGTCCGTGGTGCACATGCCCGACGAGCTACAGGTCTCGCTTCGGGTGGAGGGCACTCCGGTGGAATTGGGCAGCGACTGCGAACACGATCTGTTGCGTATCGCCGGTGAAGCGTTGTTCAACACCGCTGTTCACGCGAGCGCGCACCGAGCGGTCATCCGACTCGCGTATCGCGACGCAGGTGTATCGCTCTCGATTGCCGACGACGGCAACGGCGACCCGGGGCATCTGCGCCTGATGCAGCGGTTGGCGGAGAACAACGATGTGGACGGACGGCATCGTGGGCTCGCGAACATGGCAGCACGAGCACGTGAGCACGGAGGTGTTCTCGAAATCCGGCGGGCCCGAATCGGAGGAGTGCGCATTTCGGTACGCATCCCTTCTCGAGAGAGTGAGCAATCATGACCGTATCGACGACTGTGGTCAGAATCGTGCTCGTGGACGATCACGCCATTCTGCGAGACGGACTCAGATCCGTTCTCGAACGTGAAGCGGATCTGTCCGTCGTGGGCGAAGCATCCTCGCGGGCCGAGGGCCTGGCCGTCGTCGAACGGGTGAAGCCGGACATCGTGCTGATGGACCTCAAATTGTCCGCCAGTACCGACTACGAGGGCCTCGCCCTGTGCGCACAGTTGTCCGGAGCGCATCCGACCATCGGGCTGCTGGTCCTGACGACATTTCTCGACGACCGGCTCGTGGTGGAGGCCGTGCACGCGGGCGCACGGGGATACGTCGTGAAGGACGTCGACACCACCGAGCTCGTCCGAGCGATTCGGGCCGTGTCTCGTGGTGAGAGCGCCTTCGACTCTCGCAGCGCATCAGCGGTCATCAGGTCGCTCAACGGACAGGGGTCCGCCGTCGAGCGGCTTACCGACCGTGAACTGGAAGTGCTGCGACTTCTGGCAACGGGGTTGTCCAACAACAGCATCGGAACCCGATTGTTCATCTCCGCGACCACGGTCAAGTTCCACGTCAGCAACATCATGCGCAAGCTCGGGGTGAGTCGGCGAGCGGAAGCGGTCTACGCGGCCAGCAAGCAGGGCCTCATCTGATCGACACCGCCCGCGCGTCGGCGGGCGTGGTGTCGAGAACCAACCAGCCTCCGTGGAATTCGTCGACCTGGTAGGGCAGGGAAAAACCCAGCCCTATCCTGTCCAGGGCAGCGTCGTCGAAAGTCCTGACGTGCCCGTGGCATGCCGTTGCTTCGCTTTCGTACGGCACGGCGATCACGACTCGACGACGAGCGATCCGAATGGCCTCGTCGATGATTCCGGCGCCGAGTTCTTCGTCGACATGTTCGAGCAGATGAAGAGCGGTGACCGTGTCCGCGCTGTTCGGCGGCACCGGAATCCCCGATGCGTCGCAGGTGAGTACGTCGAGGGTCGCGCCCAGATGCGGAGCGACGGTCCGCAGCAGATTCATGGTCCCGGCGGACAGGTCCGTGGCGGTGACGTCGACACCGTCGAGGGCGAGCCTGAGCGGGAAGAACCCGAAGCAGGATCCGAGATCCAGGACGGACCCCGTGACGAGAGCCTCCGCACGTGCGTGCACCGGCGCGAAATCGGCGGCACCCGAGAGGAGGTCGTCGAGTGAATTTCGGTAGTAGGTCGTCCACGCCTGCACCGGATCGGACACGGTGGTCAACACGAGCCCGACCATGACGAGTTCGAACTCGCGCTGCGACAGATTCAGATCCGTGACTCTCTGCACCACGCTTTCACCGATGTGAGCGGACGACAGAGCGTGCTCGACGAGTAGTGGTGCGGTGCAGCGCACGTCGACCGTGCCCGCTGCGAGGGATGCGGAGAATTCGACGGTCACGCCGTCGTGAGTCCATCGCCCCTGGTGCGCCGGGGCGAGCGCGTCGAGTTCGGTCATATCGAGTCTTTCCTAGAGTGCACCCGGGCCCTGTGTGCCGGCACCGGTGTCGAGACCGGCGTACAGGGTGCGAGTGCCATCGGACAGCAATGAAGCGAGATCGAGCTCGTCGTCCGTCAACCACTGCTCGTACGCCGAGATTGCCACACCGAGGACCATCCAGCCAACTGTTCGCGGAAAATGGTCGGTCGGCGCGGAATCGGTTCGGGCTGCCACGTATTGGGCGATCACCTCACGCCACCCCTCGTACATCAGCATCGAGTAACCCTGCAGCGCGGGATTGCGGAGGATGAGCTCCATGCGTTGGCGATGAACCGGCGTCTCGTCGTCGGGGAAGGTGTTGAACTGGAGGAGCGCCGACCGTATGCCGTCGGCGAGGGAAACATCGTGGGGGAGCGAACAGAGCAGGGTGCGCAGCGCGGTCAACTGCTCGTCGAAATCGCCCCATGGCACCGCGTTCTTGGACGCGAAGTATCGGAAGAAAGTGCGACGTGCGATCCCCGCAGCGTCGGCGATGTCGTCGACGCTCGTGGAGTCGAAACCGTTCTTGGCGAACAGTTCGATCGCGATGTCGCTGATTTGCCCCCGCGTCGTGGACGGGCGTCGACCTACCCGGCTGGACGGTTTCCTGCGACTGACCACTTTTTTCTCTCCGATAGGTGTCTTTATGCACTCGATGCCATTATGGTGGTGAACCAAGTCACTGTCACCGATGACTGTGATCCGTTCGATAATTCTCGCCGATGGAGGTACACCGATGTCTCAGAACCCGAAGACCGATGTGACGAACGCAGCCGTAGTCGAATCCGACCTGGTCGAGGAGTCGCTGGTGGAAGAAGTGTCCATCGACGGCATGTGCGGCGTCTACTGACATGTCGGCACCCGTGAAGGCACTCCCAGCCGTGGACCTCGACGCTCGGTGGGCTCTTCACCCGCAGGTGGCGCTGCGTCCCGAATCCTTCGGGGCGCTGCTCTACCACTTCGGGACACGGAAGCTCTCCTTTCTGAAGAATCGCACGATCGTAGCGATCATCGAATCCTTCCCCCAGCATCCGGATATGCGGTCCGCGATCTCCGCAGCCGGAATCGATCAGTCGGCCCGCGCGCCGTACGTGAAAGCGCTCGCCACTCTGGCCGATTCGAAGATGATCACCAAGCTCTGACACCGGAACAGCCCTTCCGTTGTTCGACACCCCCTGTCTTCGAGAGGACAGCGAAATGACCTCCATGCTCGAAAGGCCGGCGCCACCACCCGCGGTGGGCAAGCTGGTCGACCAGTTCGAACTCGGCCTCGACGCGCCGATCTGTCTGACCTGGGAACTGACTTATGCCTGCAATCTCTCCTGCGTGCACTGTCTGTCGTCCTCGGGCCGGCGAGATCCACGCGAACTGAGTACCGAGCAGTGCAAATCGATCATCGACGAGTTGCAGAAGATGCAGGTCTTCTACGTCAACATCGGCGGGGGCGAGCCGACCGTGCGCTCGGATTTCTGGGAACTCGTCGACTATGCGACCGCCCATCAGGTCGGAGTGAAATTCTCCACCAACGGCGTCAAGATCAACAAGGAAGTGGCTGCTCGTCTGGCCGCCTCGGACTACGTCGACGTGCAGATCTCCATCGACGGAGCAACTGCAGAGGTCAACGACGCAGTACGTGGACCCGGTTCGTTCGACATGGCGTGCCGCGCACTCGAGAATCTGCGTGAGGCAGGTTTCAAGGACGCGAAGATCTCCGTTGTCGTCACTCGCCACAACGTCAGTCAGCTCGACGACTTCAAAGCGCTCGCCGACAAGTACGGTGCGACGCTGCGCATCACGCGACTTCGGCCCTCGGGTCGCGGTGCCGACGTGTGGGACGATCTGCACCCGACGGCGGGTCAGCAGCGCGAGCTGTACAACTGGCTCGTCGCCAACGGCGAAGGCGTACTCACCGGAGACTCCTTCTTCCACCTGTCCGCGTTCGGTGACGCGCTGCCCGGGTTGAATCTGTGTGGCGCCGGCCGTGTCGTGTGCTTGATCGATCCGATCGGGGACGTGTACGCGTGCCCCTTCGCAATCCACGAGCAGTTCCTCGCCGGGAACATCGTCCGTGACGCAAAAGACGGTATGGGCGGATTTCAATCCGTCTGGCAGACATCGGAGTTGTTCCAGGAACTGCGATCGCCGCAGACGTCGGGTGCATGCACCAAGTGCTCGTTCTTCGATTCGTGCCGAGGCGGCTGCATGGCAGCGAAATTCTTCACCGGTCTCCCGATGGACGGTCCGGACCCCGAATGCGTGATCGGCAACGGCGAACTCGCGCTGGCGGCAGCAGGCGAGATCCCCAAGTCCAGCGTCGATCACTCTCGCTCCGGTGAGCGTAAGACACCCCGTAAATCGGTTCCGCTCACGTTGATGATGCGGCCCCCGGCAAAGATCTGCGACGAGAACCCGCTCGCAGGAATGGAATAGGAAGAAATACATCATGGCCAAGAGTGCGTGGTTCGAAACCGTTGCCGAGGCGCAACGGCGCGCCAAGAAGCGTCTGCCCAAGTCCGTGTACGCCGCGCTGGTGGCGGGCTCGGAACGGGGAATCACCGTCGACGACAACACCGCGGCGTTCGGCGAGCTCGGTTTCGCGCCCCATGTGGCAGGTCTGTCGGACAAGCGTGACCTTGCGACGACGGTCATGGGGCAACCACTGTCATTCCCGGTCATGATCTCGCCGACGGGTGTGCAGGCCGTACACCCGGACGGTGAGGTCGCCGTGGCCAGGGCGGCCGCGGCGCGTGGAATTCCGATCGGACTGTCCTCGTTCGCGAGCAAGTCCGTCGAGGAGGTCACGGCGGCGAACCCGCAGACGTTCTTCCAGATGTACTGGGTCGGTTCTCGAGAAGTGTTGCTGCAACGTATGGAGCGTGCGCGTGCAGCGGGCGCGGTGGGTCTGATCATGACGCTCGACTGGTCTTTCTCCAACGGTCGCGACTGGGGTAGCCCGTCGATTCCGGAAAAGATGGATCTGAAAGCGATGTGGCAGTTCGCGCCCGAGGGCATCACCCGCCCGAAGTGGTTGTGGGAGTTCGCGAAGACCGGGAAGATTCCTGACCTGACCACCCCGAACCTCACGCCGCCCGACGGTGGTGCCGCGCCGACGTTCTTCGGTGCATACGGCGAATGGATGGGCACCCCGCTTCCGACGTGGGAGGACGTCGCCTGGCTGCGCGAGCAGTGGGGTGGACCATTCATGTTGAAGGGGGTCATGCGCGTCGACGACGCCAAGAAGGCCGTGGACGCGGGAGTCAGTGCGATCTCCGTCTCGAACCACGGCGGAAACAACCTCGATGGGACCCCGGCACCGATCCGCGCGTTGCCTGCGATCGCCGATGCCGTCGGCGATCAGATCGAGATCACTCTCGACGGTGGAATCAGAAGGGGAAGCGACGTCGTCAAGGCCCTCGCCCTCGGCGCCAAGGCGGTATTGATCGGGCGCGGTTACCTGTGGGGTCTGGCCGCCAACGGGCAGGCAGGTGTGGAGAATGTTCTCGACATCCTGCGAGGCGGTGTGGATTCGGCGGTTCTCGGCCTCGGGCATTCGTCGGTGCACGACCTGTCGCCGTCGGATGTAGTCATGCCGCTCGGATTCGACCGGAAGCTCGGCGTCTGACCCAGGGTGTCCATCGACAACGAGTGGTTCGAGACCGTGGCGGAGGCACAGCGCCGTGCGAAGAGGAGACTTCCTCGGTCCGTCTACTCCGCGTTGCTGGCGGGTTCGGAACAGGGCGTCACGGTTGCGGACAACTCAGCGGCATTCGCCGAACTGGGATTTGCGCCCCACGTAGCGGGGCTGTCCGATATACGCGATCTGTCGACGACGCTGATGGGTCAGCCGATGTCGTTCCCCGCCATGATCTCGCCGACGGGTGTGCAAGCGGTGCATCCGGACGGTGAGGTCGCGGTGGCCAGAGCTGCTGCAGCGCGCGGGATTCCGATGGGTTTGTCGCTGTTCGCGAGCAAGCCGATCGAGGACGTCGTCGCCGCGAACCCGCAGACGTTCTTTCAGCTGCACTGGGTGGGGTCGAGGGACTTCCTGCTCCACATGGTCGAGCGAGCGCGCGCAGCGGGCGCAGCCGGGCTGATTCTGACCATGGATTGGTCGTTCTCGGAGGGCCGAGACTGGGGGAGTCCGGCCATTCCGGAGCGGGTCGATCTACGCACCATGGTTCGATTCGCGCCGGAGGCCGTGATGCATCCCCGGTGGCTCGGACGGTGGGCGCGTTCGGGTTCGATCCCTGACCTGACGGCACCGAACCTGACACCCCCAGGCGGCGCTCCGCCGACATTCTTCGGCGCCTACCGCGAGTGGATGTCGACTCCGCTACCGACGTGGGAGGACATTGCCTGGCTGCGTGAGCAGTGGGGCGGGCCGTTCATGCTCAAGGGCATCACACGCGTCGACGATGCGGAGCGGGCCGTCGACATCGGATGCACTGCACTGTCGGTGTCCAATCACGGTGGCAACAATCTGGACGGAACACCTGCCTCGATTCGTTTGCTGCCCAGCATCGTCGGGGCGGTGGGGGACCGCGTCGAGATCACACTCGACGGTGGTGTCCGCCGGGGAAGCGACATCGCGAAAGCCGTAGCTCTCGGGGCACGCGCAATACTGATCGGTCGTGCGTACCTGTGGGGACTCGCGGCGGCCGGGCAGGCCGGCGTCGAGAACGTGCTCGACATTCTTCGAGGAGGCCTCGACTCGACGGTGCTCGGGTTGGGCCACTCGACCGTGCACGGGCTGTCCCCGTCGGACATCGTCGTTCTTACAAATTGATCCGGCTCGCGCTGGATCTCAGCAGGCCCACCAGCGTGGGATCCTCCGGGTCCAGCCGACCGGTGCGACCGATCACCGCGATGCAGCCCGAGACGCGGCCGTCGGCGTCGCGGACCGGCACCGCCGCGGCCGACCTTCCCATCTTCATCTCGTCGCGTTCCGTGGCGAGGTCGGTGGCACGGATTCGACTGAGCTCGATCGCGAGGTCGGCTAGATCGACGATGGTGTGGGACGTGAACCTGCGCAGATCCGTCAACGCGTCGCCGTCGGGATGGTTGGCCAACAACAACTTTCCGATCGCCGACGCGTGCACGTGTGTCGCCAGAGCCGTCTCGCCGGTCAGCTCGTGATCGGGGTCCCGGTCGAGAAGCCTGACTCGGCCGCCCGTGTACGCCGCCAGATAGACCCCGAAGCGGGTCCCGCTGCGTAGATCGTCGATCACCTCCGAATAGTCCACGTCCGCTGCAGGTGCGGCGCCGGCGAGCTCCCGAGTTCGACGACCGAGGGCGAATCCCGACAGGTCGTCGATCCGCACCAGAAATCCGTCGGCGACCAGAAGGTTGAGCAATCGGTACGCGGTGGCGGGCGGCGTCGACGTCGCATGAGCGATCTCCTTTGCCGTCGCGCCCGAACCGAGACGCGCGACGGCTTCGAGCAACGCAAGTGCTTTCTGGACCGCGCGGGGTTCGTGCCCTCCGAGCTCGTGGGGTCGTGCGGTTCTCAGTGCCATCAGCGCGATTCGGGCGCGGGGGATTTCACCAGGGCAACCGCGCCGCGCACGTTCTCGCCGTACGTCACCGCGCCGGGCAGCACGTCGTGACTCTCTGCACTGTCGAACACTCCGACGGCGTCGAGCGACCGAGGCCGCCTGCGATGGAGAATGGCACGCCAAGCAAGTCCTGAAGCACCCAGGACGCCGAGCATCGCGAGCAACGTGATGTTCTGTTGCACACCCACCGTGAACATGAGGTTGGCGAGGATCGCCGTGCCGGAGACGCACGCCAGGACCCCGGCGCACACGACGGGTTTCGTCAGCTCACCGATGCGTCGCAGGAAGACCACCGCAGCTACCGAGGCGACAGCGTATCCGACGATGACAGCGGCCCGGGCCAACAGGCGAACGTCCTCGAGCAGCCGAAGGTTGTCGACGATCGGGAAGCCGGCGGCGAGCGCCAGCAGCGAACCGAGCCCGACGACGACTCCGACGACGATCAGGAGTGCAACGTGCGGGGTTCGAAACACTCGGTGCACGCGGGCGACTCGGCGCGTGATCACGTTCTCGACACCCATCGTGTACAGCAGCCGCGATGCCGCATTCGACGATGCCATGGCGGAGGCCAACCACGAGAAACTCAGGCCGAGGTTCAACGCGACGACGAGCCACGCGTCGATACCCGTCGACGTCCCGTGCTGGTAGGCGCCGAGAAGTACGCCGCCGCGGCCGGACCAGACAGCCCACGCGGCGAACGTGAACAACGCGCCGCAGATGATCGGGGTGAGAAGGACCGTTCTGGTGACGTTGACGAGAGGCCGCTTCGCCTCGGGGGCGAAGAAGGTGGCGCTCTCGAATCCGGCCAGGGCGAACATGGCTCCGAGCGCGACGATCATGAGCCCGTTCGGCGCCCCGGACGGTTCGATCTCGACCGGTCCGCTACTGGGAAACACGAGAAGGGCGGTGATGAACAGCAGCGAGCAGACTTCCACTAGGAGGATGGCCGTCGCGGCGAATCTGACTCCGCGGAGCAGACACGCGAGCATTGCCGCCGCGATCGCACCGTGCACCAGGACAATGCTCACGATTCCGCTTGTGGGCGCGCCCAATTCGCGGAGAACCGTGTGGACGGCCTGCCCTCCGAAGTACAGGGTCATCGCGCCACTTGCGCAGTACTTGCACAGCATGGCTGCGCCCACGGTCAGCGCACCCCTCGGTCCCGATCCCTTGACCGCGAAGCTGTACAGGCCGCCGGACGAGGAGAACCTCCGGGTGAACTGCGAGACGCAGAATGCGATCAGCGACACCACTATCGTCGCCGCCAGGATCGTCAGAACCCCGGCGAGCATGGTTTCGTGGGTAAGCATCGTGATCGGCAGAATCACCATCGATGCGGCAGGTGCCGTCGTGGCCACGGACTGGGCGAACACTTCGATTCCCGACAGCTGTCTCCGGCCGAGGGCGCGCAGCGGTGACAGTGCGGGGCGCTCGGGCTCCCGCGCTCCGAAGGACGCGGTGATTGCGTGTTCCAGTGCAGACATGATGGCCGAAAAATAGCGGTGGAATGTTGCGCCCGGATTGCGTGAATGCTTCACCTGTTCGCACGCGAGTGATAACACTCCGCGAAACCGTCACTGCTTCTCACTGCACCAGTCGCAAGACGTTTCGTGTGCTACCCATTTCGGAATTGTGTGCGTTCCACGATTGCCCTGACTCGAAACCAGTGATTTCGACGGCCAGGGCTACCTGGGGTGGGCAGAAGGAGTGGAAGAGCACATGGGAGTTACACGGAGATCGTTCATGCGGGGACTCGGGGTCACCGGAGGCGCTGGTCTCGCCTACGGCGCGATGTCGACGTTGGGATTGGCGCCGTCGGCGACAGCGGTCCCCAGACGATTCCAGGCGCCGGCGATGGCCGATCTGATCGGGCGAGTCGACGGCAGCCCCACCGTGGTCGTGCTGGGCGGTGGACCGGCTGGGCTGTGCGCCACGTACGAGTTGCAGAAGGCGGGCTACTCGGTGACGATCCTCGAGGCCCGGCAGCGTCCGGGCGGGCGCGTGTGGTCGATCCGCGGCGGAGCGGAGGAAACGGATCTCAACGGGGAGACGCAGAAATGTACCTTCTCCGACGGGCACTTCTACAACGTCGGCGCGACTCGAATCCCGCAGAGCCACATCACGATGGACTACTGCAGAGAACTCGGCGTCGAGCTTCAGACCTTCGGCAATCAGAATGCCAACACCGTTGTCAACTACAAGAGTGACACGTCCCTGAACCAGAAGTCCGTGTCCTATCGCGCAGCGAAGGCCGACACCTACGGCTACATGTCCGAGTTGTTGCAGAAGGCCGCGAGTCGCGGTGCACTCGACGATGTACTCACCCCGGACGACAAGGACGCTCTGTCGGAATTTCTCGCCGATTTCGGAGACCTGTCCGACGACGGCAGATACATAGGATCGTCGCGGCGCGGGTACTCGTCGGAACCGAATGCGGGCCTCGACTTCGGGACCGAGATCGAGCCGTACGGCATGTCGGAGGTCATCCGCAGTGGTATCGGACGGAACTTCAGTTTCGAGTTCGGGTACGACCAGGCCATGCTGATGTTCACCCCCGTCGGGGGTATGGACCGCATCTACTACGCGTTCGCCGAGTCCATCGGCGAGGACAACATCGTCTACGGTGCCGAAGTCACCGCCATGAAGAACACCTCCGGCGGTGCGACCGTCGAGTACGTCAAGGACGGATCCGCACAGTCGATCTCGGCGGACTACGTGATCTGCACTATTCCGCCGAACCTCATCGGGCGGATGGACACCAATCTGCCTGCCGACGTACTCGCCGCCAATCGCGCGGCGAAGGCGTCGTCGTCGGGCAAGCTCGGCATCGAGTACTCACGCCGGTGGTGGGAGACCGACGAGCGCATCTACGGTGGTGCGAGCAACACCGATCTCGACATCTCGCAGATCATGTTCCCCTACGACCACTACAACTCCGACCGAGGCGTGGTCGTCGGCTACTACAACTCCGGCAAACGGCACGTGGCATTCGAATCGCTCACGCACAAGCAGCGTTTGGCGAAAGCTCTCGCCGAAGGGTCTCTCGTCCACGGCGAGAAGTACACCAAGGACATCTCGAGTTCGTTCTCGGGAAGTTGGCGCCGAACCAAGTATTCCGAGAGCGCGTGGGCGAACTGGGCCGGGTCGGGGGGATCGCACGGCGGCACGGCCACGGCCGAGTACGAGTTGCTGCTGAAGCCGGTCGATCGCATCTACTTCGCCGGGGACCACCTGTCCAATGCCATCGCGTGGCAGCACGGCGCCTTCACCTCCGCACGCGACGTCGTCACTGCGCTCCACGAGCGCGTCGTCGCGTCCTGACATCTCACTTCCACGAAAGGAAATCTCTTGTCCAAGGTCACACGTTCCTTCTACGCTGCGCTCGCTGCCGGTGCCGTCGTGTTCACGGCGGCGTGCTCGTCGGACTCCTCGGCCGCTGAGACCTCGACCGACATGGCGCCGGGCGCCAGGTCGGTCCTCGAAGCGGGGGAGTCGAATCCGATGATCGCCCAGGGAGTCGAGATCGCCGGGGACGCAACGGTGTACAAGACGAGCGGTATCGGCCCGACCGCGATGAACGAGGACGCTGCCACCGGCACTCCCGAGTCCTTCGTCGACACCGACGAGTTCTCCGGCGGCACGCTCCCCGACGGCGTCACCGTCACCGAAGCGCAAGGCATCAACGTCCTGAAGAAGATCAGGGACAACCTCGAAGCCGAAGGCTATTCGCTCGAGGACGTGGTGACCATGCGTGTGTTCCTCGACAACGCACCCGGCGCCGCGGTCGCGGACTTCGCCGGCTGGAACCGGGCGTACCGGCAGTTCTTCGCCAACACCAACCTGGACTCGGACGAGACGGAACTGGTGCCGATGGGTACCGCGGAGCCTGCGGCACCGATGGAGCGCAACTCGGCACGACCGACCCGCTTCGCGCTCGAAGTCGCCACCCTCCCCGTTCCCGGCTGGCTCGTGGAGGTGGAGGTCGACGCGGTCAAGTAACCCTCACAGACGAACGCGGCGGTCCGCACGAGATGCGGTGGATGCGACGAGGACAGCGTTGTCCTCGTCGCTTCCGTGCGTCCACGCCCGTGCTTCGAAGTCCGTTTTACCGAACATGCTGTGCCGCTCCACGAGTCGGTTGCGGCGCAGTTCGTCGTCGATGTCGATGAACCAGACTTCGTCGATCTCGGCACGTGCCAGTGGCCAGTCTCCCTCGTCGAGCAGAAGATAATTTCCCTCGGTGATCACCAACCCCACGTCCGGGGCGACCGCAATGCTCCCGGCGATGGGCTCTTCGAGGGTTCTGTCGAAGCTCGGCGCGTAGACGATCCCGGCGTCGTACTCCTGTCGGAGGCGACGCAGCAGATGCGCGTAGCCCGCGGCATCGAACGTGTCGGGCGCGCCCTTCCTGGCCCGACGCCCGAGAGCGTCGAGCGTGGCGTCGGCGAGATGGAACCCGTCCATGGGTACCAGTACAGCGCGGTCGGATCCGAGCTCGTCGACCAGACACCCACCGAGGGTCGACTTGCCCGCGCCGGGCGCCCCGGCTATCCCGAGGATTCGTCGGCCAGGTCCCGCCGCGAGGTCATTCGCCCACGCGATCAACTCGTTCATGTTTCGACGATAGGCCGACAGGCGGCACTTGTCGTTCACGCCGCCTCGGTCACCGCCGAGCAGTGAAACTCACGGACGGCCGAAGCCGGACAGCAAACCCGCGTATGCCTTGGGTGGAGGTGGTGCGAATTCGCTCCGCTTTCCAGTGCGCAGACCCATGGTGACGAGAGACTGAACGGCGAGCACTGCCGCGGCGACACCGTCGACGACCGGCACCCCGATCTCCGACGAGATGTGCTCGCACAAGTCGGCCATGCCGGCGCAGCCGAGCACGATGGCGTCGCTTCCGTCGGATTCCAGAGCGTCACGACATGCCTCGGTGACGATCTTGCGGGCGTCCGGGTCGGTCTCGAGGTCGAGGACAGGAATGTCGCATGCGTGGACCGCGAGGCATGTGCGAGTGAAACCGTAGTGGTCGGCGAGGTCCTGCGCTCTGCCCGTGGTGCGTTCCAGGGTGGTGACCACGGAGAACCCTCGGCCGAGGAAGCTCGCAGCGTGCATCGCGGCTTCGGCGATGCCGACGACGGGGCCTACGGCAGCTTCACGGGCGGCCTCGATGCCCGGATCGCCGAAGCAGGCGATGACGTAACCGTCGGCGCCCTGTCGTTCGCCGATCGCGATTTGTTCGAGAATGCCGGGCACGCTGAGTGCTTCGTCGACGTGCGATTCGATGGAGGCGGGCCCCATCGTCGGATTGACCGCGTCGACGAGCGTGCCCGGACCGGCTACGGCCCGGGCACACCTCCCGATCGTGTCGGTCATCGACGATGTGGTGTTGGGATTGATGACCTTGATGAGCACCTGCAGAATCCTATGCGCTCACGGAATCGTCGAGATGGTTCGTCACGGCGAGCTTGGTCCTGGTGGCGAGAACGTAGTACAGCCCGAACCCGATTCCGCATCCGATGAACCAGCTGTACTTGGACGCGGTCGCCATCCCTGCGATCTCCATTCCCTCGATGGCGCCGTTGAACAGCACCGGGAACATGGCGATCAGTGCGCCGACGATCGTGGCGTACACGGCGGCGGGGTTGTAACCCTTGGAGTACCAGTACTTTCCGGCAGGAGACATGGTGAACAGTTCGTCCACGACGACCTTCTGCTTGCGCACCAGGTAGTAGTCCGCGATCAGGACGCCGAACAGTGGGCCGATGAATGCGCCGAGCGTCTCGAGCGTGAGGTGGATGACCTCGGGGTTGTTGTAGAGGTTCCACGGGGTGATCAGGACCGAGCCGACGGCGGCGATCATGCCGCCTGCCCGCCAGCTGATCTTCTGCGGGCTGACGTTGGAGAAGTCGAAGGCGGGGGAGATGAAGTTCGCGACGATGTTGATGCCGATCGTCGCGATGGTGAACGTCAAGGCACCGAGGACGATGGCGAAGGTGCTGTCGATCCGGGCGACCGTCTCCACCGGGTCGGTGATGAGTTCACCGAACACAGGCAGCGTCAGGGACGCGGTGACGACGACAAGGATGGAGAAGACCAGGAAGTTGACCGGCAGTCCGAGGAAGTTTCCCTTCTTCACTGCGGCGTAGGACTTTCCGTAACGGGAGAAGTCGCCGAAGTTGAGCATGGGGCCGGAGAAGTAGGAGACGACGAGCGCAATGGCGCCGAGCATGACCGGAACTGAACTGAATCCCGTGTACTCGACCTCGCCCAGGTTCAGATCGATTGCACCCCAGCCGGCCTTCCAGATGAGGTAGCCGCACAGCGCGAACATGACCACGTAGACGGCAGGCCCACAGAAGTCGATGAACTTCCGAATCGATTCCATGCCGCGCCAGAAGACAGCCGCCTGCAGTACCCACAGGAACAGGAAGCTCGCCCATCCGAGTGCGGAGAGGCCGGCGAAACCGTAGTCGGCGGTGACGGCGTACGGAGCAAGCGACGGGAACAGTTTGATCAGGACGATATCGAGCGCCGCCGACGCCAGAAATGTCTGAATCCCGTACCAGGCCACCGCGATCAAACCGCGGATGATGGCAGGGATGTTTGCACCCAGGACACCGAACGACGCCCGGCACATCACCGGGTACGGAACGCCTGCCACCTGGCTGGGCTTGGCGACCAGATTGCAGAAGAAGTAGACGATGGTGATGCCGACGAGCAGGGACACCAGGACCTGCCAACTGGCCAGTCCGAGTGCGAAAAGGCTACCTGCGGTGACATATCCACCGACGGAATGCACGTCGGACATCCAGAACGCGAACAGGTTGTACGACGTCCACGATTGTTTCTTCAACGGCGCGAGGTCTTCGTTGGTGAGTCTCGGGTCGTAGCTGTCCTTGATCAGTCCACCGCCGACGGGATGGCCTGCCGCCTCGATCATGTCGCCGACAGGCGATATCGAGCTGTTCGCTGTGTCTGTCATCGATGCTCCTGGTACGTCGTGCGAAAGAGCGCTTCGGGTGTGATCGGGTCTCTGCCTTCGGTGGCCGAGTCCGGTGAAGAAAAAGTAGCGACGAAGTGTTGCCCCTGCGTGACGGCAGGGATATATCTTTTCGCGACGTCAGTCCCCGGGTGAATCCGCCAGCAACCCGGTATCGCTCGTGATGGAGGAGATGACGGTGTTGAGGCGGGCGGAGTGCGACTGCGAGATGGCCAGCAGGGTTGCTGCGTCGCGGTCGAGGAACGCGTCGAGCATCGACCGGTGATCCGCATGCAGGGACGCGCGGTCCGACCCCGCGACCTGCACCATCGGCTGTACCGGCTCGGTGATGTTCCATGCCGATTCCAGCATGTGCAGCAATCGCTTCATTCGAGACGGCCTGGTCAATGCCATGTGGAACTCGCGACTGCGACGGTGGTATTCGCGGGGATCATCGTCGGAAATAGCTTCTTCGAGAAGCCGATCGGCCTCGATCGCTCGCTCCCGATCCTGCTCGTCGGCCAACGCGACGGCGGTGGCGAGTGCCGCCGACTCCAGTACTTCTCGGACGATGTACATCTCCCGGAGCTCGGCCGAGGTCAATTGTGCGACGGTGTATCCGAGATTGGGGCGGTGGTCCACCAGACCTTCGCCGATCAGTGTCTTCAGCGATTCACGTACGGGGATTCGGCTCACACCGAACAGTTCGGCAACGTCACCCAGAGGAATGGCAGTGTTGGGCGGCGCGTCCCCGGACAGGATCACCCGTCGGAGCTCGTCGAGAATAGCGGGTTGTGCACCGCCCGGTTCGGCAATGCTCAACTGCGCCAGCAGTACCGATCGCCGACGTGGGGGCATGATGCTCCTTTCGTGCCGCTGGTGCGCACGCTAGTGGCGGAATGTTTCCTGTGTGTGACGTTCGGTGTGTCGACGGAACTTTCGAAGCGGATACCATCGAGCGGTGGTAGAGACCGAGATTCCGTCGCCCGAGCACCGACGATTGGGCGACGACCGGTGGCCGATGGTCGACGGACGTCGCACTGTGGCGGTGCCGGTCGGTGCAGTCGAGCAGCACGGCCCTCATCTGCCTCTCGACACCGACACCCGGGTCGCCCAGGCAGTGGCGGAGCGATTGCCCGGCGTTGCCGTTGCGCCGTCGATCCCGTACGGCGCGAGCGGCGAGCACGAGGGCTTCCCCGGCACCATCTCGATCGGTGCGGACGCACTGGAGGCGATTCTCGTCGAGTACGGCAGGTCGGCGTGCCGGTGGGCGGACCGTGTGGTGTTCGTCAACGGACATGGCGGCAATGTCGGTGCGCTGGTCGCAGCGGTTCGGCTGCTGCGGTACGAGGGGCGTGACGTGGCCTGGTTGCCCTGCGTCGTTCCGGGCGCCGACGCACACGCCGGCCGTACCGAAACTTCACTGCTGCTGCATCTTTCTCCGGAGGTGGTGGACGAGTCGCGTATCGAGGTCGGGAACACGAATTCGCTCGCGGACCTTCTACCCGTGCTGCGTTCCGGTGGTGTCCGAGCGGTCGCGCCGAACGGAGTGCTGGGTGACCCGCGCGGGTCGTCGGCGGCCGAAGGCGAGGCCGTTCTGGGGCAGATGTGCGTGTTCGCGGTGAATGCGCTGAAGCGGTGGGAACCCTCGGAGCGGGGTATGTTGACGTGAACCTGCGGTCCGAAAACTCGGTCTCGAACAGGCTCTGGGTATGTTTCCGAATTTCTGCGTCCACGGATACCACTTCGCGGCGATGTCCGCTTACGATCACCTGATGGGTCAAGGACGATTGCCTGATGGATTCGGGGTGCGCGTCGATCCTCGTGTACGCACATACTCGGAGGGGCGCGTTCTGATCGGGGGTTCCCCGACTCGGATGCTGAAATTGGCACCCACCGCTGCGGCGATGATCGGCGACGGATTTCTCGAGGTGACCGATTCGCAGTCCGCGCTCGTGGCGCGGAAACTGCTGGATTCCGGTGTCGCGAATCCGCGACCGATGTCCATCCCGTCTCCGCAGGACGTCACCGTGGTAATCCCGCTGAGGAACAACGCGGCAGGGCTGTCCCGGCTCCTTCCTGCGTTGCACGGACTGAAGGTCATCGTCGTCGACGACGGATCCGACGAGCCGGTCACGGTACCGCCGGTTGCGTGGAGCATCGGTGGGGTGACGACGCTGCGGCACGAGAGTTCTCGAGGCCCCGCTGCAGCACGTAACACCGGACTTCGTTCCGCGACAACTGATTTCGTGGCGTTCCTGGATTCGGACGTGGTGCCGCGCAAGGGCTGGCTCGAGGTCATGCTCGGGCATTTCTCCGACCCTGCGGTCGCACTGGTCGCGCCGAGGATCGTGGCCCTCGAACCCGAAGGCAACGCTCTGGCCCGGTACGAGCACGCCCGGTCGTCGCTGGATCTCGGACGCAAGGAGGCCGCGGTTCGAGCGGGCAGCTCGGTCTCCTACGTCCCGAGCGCCGCAATGCTCATCCGTCGCCACGTCGCCGAGGAGTGCAACGGGTTCGACGAATCAATGCATGTCGCCGAGGACGTCGATCTTTGCTGGCGGTTGCAGGAGGCAGGGTGGCGGCTGCGCTACGAGCCCGTGGCCAACGTCGCGCACGATCATCGCGTCACGTTCGGTCGGTGGTTCGGTCGCAAACTGTTCTACGGCACCGGAGCGAGTCCACTCGCGGACCGGCATCCGGGCATGGTGCCTCCGCTCTCGATGTCACCGTGGACTCTGATCTCCTGCCTGTTCGCGATCAGTTTCACCAAGTTCGGTCTTCTGGGCGCGTTGCTGACGCTCGGGGTGACGATAGGCAGGCTCCGCAGGATGTTCCTCGGACTCGACCAACCGACCCGCATCGCGGCGATCCTTGCGACGGAAGGGTTCGTCGGCGGGCTCTGGCAACTTGCGTCGGCGATGTGTCGACATTATTGGCCCATCACACTTCTGGCGGTCGTGCTGTCGAGTCGAATACGAAGGATCGCGCTGGGAATCGCTGTCGCAGACGCGATGACGGACTGGTACAAGCATCGCGAGCTCGGTGGGCTCGACCCCGTTCGGTATGCGTTCTTCAAGCGCGTCGACGACGTCGCGTACGGAGCCGGATTGTGGACCGGGGCGCTCCGGTCTCGCAGCCTGAAAGCCCTGACACCCCGAATGGACACATGAGCCCTAGCCGCACGGTCGACGTGATCGTCGTCGGCGGCGGATCGTGCGGCGCCGTCGTCGCGTCGAGGCTCAGCGAGGATCCTTCGTGCTCGGTCCTGCTCCTCGAAGCAGGGCCCGGATTCCGGACCGTCGACGAGGTTCCGCCGGATGTGCTCGACGCACGTGTACTTCCCCTGGGGGCCGACAGTCCGTGGCTCGACACGTACTTCGCCGATCTGGCCGACGGTATCGCCGCTCGGGTCTCGCGGGGGAGAGTGCTCGGTGGGTCGGGCGCGGTCAACGGTGGGTACTTCGTGCGCGCCCGGCCGGACGACTTCGACGCGTGGCCCGCATCGTGGTCCTTCGCAGACGTGCTTCCGTACTTCTCTGCGCTGGAACGAGACCTCGATTTCAGTGCGCCCTATCACGGCAGCAAGGGGCCGATGCCCGTGTCGCGGGTGCTGCCCGGTGCGGGAAGTCCCATGACGGAGACGTTCGTTGCTGCAGCCCAACGCGCCGGTTTCGCGTTCGACGAGGACAAGAACTCGCCGTACTCGGAGGACGGCGTAGGACCGGTGCCGCGCAACATCTTCGGAGGAGTGCGAACGAATGCTGCTCTGGCGTACCTGTTTCCGGCATCGGATCGTCCCAACCTTCAGGTGCGCAGCGATGCGACCGTTCTCGAGATCTTGGTCGATCGGTTGCACGCGGTCGGGGTCGCCGTCGACCACGGCGGTACGAGGGAGATGCTCCGGGCGGAGCGAATTGTGCTGTGCGCAGGGGCCCTTCGTACCCCGCAGTTGCTGATGCTCTCCGGTATCGGGCCGGCAGACCGTCTTGGTGCGCTGGAAATCAGGACGATCGTGGATCAACCCAACGTGGGACGCGGTTTCAGCGATCATCCGGAAGTTACTCTGCCGTACAGTGTTTCGTCGACCGACAGTGCGTCGTCGCCCATGGAGGCTGTGCTGCACGTCGGGGACCTCGAGATCCGTCCCTACTCGGTTCCGTTCGACCGCATGATCGCAGGCCTCCCGGCCGGGGATCCGTTGATCGGCGTCGGCCTGATGCGACCCGAATCGAGAGGGGACATCGAACTGGTGTCCTCCGATCCGGCGATCGCGCCTCGGGTTCGTTACCGGTACCTGGAGTCCGTCTCCGACCGGCGGGCGTTGGCGTCCGGACTGGAACTCGTCGCCGAGCTCGTCGAGAACACCGAACCGGTCGAGGGCGACCTCGACCGGCTCGTGCGCGCCAGGCTGGGGACATCGCTTCACCTCTCGGGGAGCTGCGCGATGGGCGGGCCGGACGCCGTCCTGGACGACACGTGCGCGGTGCGCGGGGTCGACGGGTTGTACGTGGTCGACACGTCTGCCTTCCCCGTCGTTCCTTCGCGAGGGCCCCACGCGACGGCGATCATGCTCGCCGAACGCGCCTGCGACCTCATTCGTGGTTCGGTGGCGTAAGTTCGTGGTCTGTGGACCATTCTCGGTTCCGCAGAGAATGGGGCACTCCGCCATGTCTGACAAATCTCCTCGCAGTTCGATGTCCAAGAAGCAAGGAAAGTCGTTGAAGGAGAAGCGCGCGGACAAGAAAATGAAGGCCTCGGGCGACACCGGCATCGACATCTCGGCCACCGTCAAGAAGCGCTGACCGCGCCGGGCACCCAGCTCGGTCCGGTAACACCGCTCTGTTCGGGAACACCGCGACGCAGGTCGAGAATGCACGGGCCCTCCGGCCTCGGCGATCCCCGCCGGGCTCGGTGGGCCTGTATTCTGCGTGTGTGAGCTGCGTTACAGTAGTGTGACCGCGCCAGAAGAGGTACTTGTGTGATGACTGGAAGAACGCCAGGACAGGGGAACCCCTGGGTTGCCCTTCGCCCTGGTGAGGACATCGACGTGCTCGCACGTCGGGTGACCACAGCGCACCGCTCCTTCGTCGAGGACTCGTCGTCCACCGCGAGTGTTCGTTCCGTGGTGCTCGATTCCTGGATGCGCAGCCGCACCAAAGGTGTCGACCCCGACGGTGGAAACGACTCGGTCGTGTTGTCCGGCGAGGAACTGGAGCGCTATCGCTCCGAGCACCCCATGTCCATCATCAGGCCGGTCATTCGCAAGTTGCTGGTCGAGGATGCCGCGGATACCGGCTTGCTCGTCGCGATCTCCGACGCCGAGGGTCGGTTGCTGTGGGTCGAAGGAGATTCGGCTGCGAAAGATCGCGCGATGTCGATGAACTTCGCCGAGGGCGTCGACTGGAGCGAGGAGAGCAAGGGGACCAACGCTCCCGGCACCGCGCTCGCGGTCGATCACTGCGTCCAGATCTTCGCCGCCGAGCATTTCAGCAGGACCGTGCACGAGTGGAGTTGTTCCGCGGCGCCCGTCCATCACCCGACGAGCGGACAGATTCTCGGCGCGATCGATATCACCGGCGGGCCTCGGGTTGCGGTTCCCGAGGTGTTGTCCCTGATCCGCGCCACTGTCGCCGCCGCCGAGTCGGAGTTGCGTGTTCATCTGATGAACTCGCCGAAGTCGCTGGGCGACAGTGCCCCTCGTCTGGAAGTGCTGGGTTCTGGGCGACCTGGTCTGACGAAGGGGAGCGGACGTAGCGCACTGTCGCAGCGGCATGCGGAGATCCTGTTGCTCTTGGCCGATCACCCGGAAGGCCTCAGTTCCGATCATCTCGCCGTACTGCTCGACGAGCAGGAACTGGACTCGGTGACCATACGTGCCGAAATGTCGCGATTGCGTAAGGCATTCGGAAGCGCAGGCCTGGCGTCGAGGCCGTATCGCCTGGTGGGTGAACTGACCACCGATGTCTCCGACATCCGGCGGGCCCTCGATCGCGGCGATGTCGAGGGAGCGTTGCGCATCTACACCGGTCCTGTCCTTCCCGGATCGACTGCCCCGGGTATCGAGGACATCCGAGAGGAACTGCGCTCCCGGGTCCAGGCAGCGCTGCTGCGTGCGGGGGACCCGGTACTGCTCGCGCAGTGGACCTCGTCGATCCATGGTCGCACCGATGTGTACGCGTGGGAGGCCTACCGGGCGACGCTCAGCCGCGACTCCGCGCTGTACGGCCAGGTCAGCGCCAGGATCGAGCATCTCGACCGCCAACTCGGCGTTTGACCTGTCGCGCTTCGTGCACACCACAAAAGGTGCACGCAGTGCAGCAACGTAGTTGCAACGTTGCAGGCTCTAGTGTCTTGAATCACATCAGTTGATGAACGACGAAGGAGTCACCAGATGTCCGTCTATGCCCGCCCAGGTACCGCCGATGCAAAGATGTCGTTCCAGCCGCGCTACGACAACTGGATCGGTGGCGAGTGGGTACCACCCGTCAAGGGGCAGTACTTCGAGAACCCGACTCCCGTCACCGGTGAGAACTTCTGCGAGGTCGCCCGCTCCACGTCCGAGGACATCGAGCTCGCCCTCGATGCGGCCCATGCCGCCGCTCCGGCCTGGGGCAAGACCTCTGCAGCAGAGCGTTCCGTCATCCTCAACAAGATCGCCGACCGGATCGCGGAGAACCTGGAGTCCATCGCGCTCGCCGAATCCTGGGACAACGGTAAGCCGATCCGAGAGACCCTCAACGCGGACATTCCTCTCGCCGTCGACCACTTCCGCTACTTCGCCGGATGCATTCGGGCGCAGGAGGGTTCGCTGTCGGAGATCGACGAGGACACGGTGGCCTACCACTTCCACGAGCCCCTCGGCGTCGTCGGACAGATCATTCCGTGGAACTTCCCGATCCTCATGGCCGTGTGGAAGCTCGCTCCCGCACTTGCTGCAGGCAACGCTGTCGTTCTCAAGCCTGCCGAGCAGACGCCCGCGTCGATCCTGCACCTGATCTCCATCATCGGCGACCTGCTTCCTCCGGGTGTCGTCAACATCGTCAACGGCTTCGGCACCGAGGCGGGTAAGCCACTCGCGTCGAGCCCGAGGATCGCCAAGATCGCGTTCACCGGTGAGACCACTACCGGCCGTCTGATCATGCAGTACGCCTCGCAGAACCTGATCCCCGTCACCCTCGAACTCGGCGGCAAGAGCCCCAACGTGTTCTTCTCCGACGTCCTGTCCTCCAACGACGACTACCAGGACAAGGCGCTCGAGGGCTTCACGATGTTCGCCCTCAACCAGGGCGAGGTCTGCACCTGCCCGTCGCGCTCGCTCATTCAGGCGGACATCTACGACGAGTTCCTGGCGCTCGCCGCGATCCGTACGAAGGCAGTTCGCCAGGGCGATCCGCTGGACACGGAGACGATGATCGGTGCACAGGCATCGAACGATCAGCTCGAGAAGATCCTCTCCTACATCGAGATCGGCAAGGGCGAAGGCGCTCAGGTCGTCACCGGCGGAGAGCGCGCACAGCTCGGCGGAGATCTCAACGGCGGCTACTACGTTCAGCCGACCATCTTCACCGGCAAGAACAACATGCGCATCTTCCAGGAGGAAATCTTCGGACCGGTCGTCTCGGTCACGTCCTTCAAGGACTACGACGAAGCCATCTCCATCGCCAACGACACCCTCTACGGCCTCGGCGCCGGTGTGTGGTCTCGTGACGGTGGCGTCGCCTACCGCGCCGGCCGCGACATCAAAGCCGGACGAGTGTGGACCAACACCTACCACCAGTACCCGGCGCACGCTGCGTTCGGTGGATACAAGCAGTCCGGCATCGGTCGTGAAAACCACAAGATGATGCTCGACCACTACCAGCAGACGAAGAACCTGTTGGTCAGCTACGCCCAGAAGGCTCAGGGCTTCTTCTGATGTCGCCCGTGGTCAGGCCTCCGGCCCGACTCAGAACCACCGCCGGGGCGATGGAGCTTCTCCGTCGCCTCGGCGGTATCCACGGCGCGTTGATGATGCATCAGTCCGGTGGGTGCTGCGACGGTTCGTCGCCGATGTGCTACCCGGCAGGGGAGTTCATCGTCGGTGACCGAGACGTGCTCCTCGGACTGCTGGACCTGAGGCTCGAAGTCGGGGACATCCCGACGGATCTTCCCGAGGGAAACGATGCTGTGCCGGTGTGGATTTCGGGTTCGCAGTTCGAGGCCTGGAAGCACACCCAGATGGTGCTCGACGTGGTCCCCGGGCGTGGCTCCGGATTTTCGCTCGAGACACCCGAGGGGCTGCGATTCCTGAGCCGCGGACGCGCCTTCACCCCAGAGGAGTTCGACGTCTTGAAAGAACAGGCTCCGTTCGTCGGGGTCGACTGGGAAGAAGGGCGACGGCCTCCGGTTCCCGACGATGTCATCGTCGTCGCCGAAGCCGTCGACGCCTGCCCGGTGCCGGGCATGCTGCAGGGCTGACCACTCGCAAGGGGGTGGACGCCTACAGTCGAGCGCGTGAAATCTTCCAGCACGACGCCTGCCGGTGCGGAGACCGAGAGCCTTCGAACCGTCGTCATTGCCTTCGCAGCCAATCTGGGTGTCGCGATAGCCAAGACGGTCGCGGCGGTCATCACCGGATCGGCGTCGATGGTCGCCGAGGCGTCGCACTCGTGGGCGGACACCGGCAACGAGATCTTTTTGCTCGTTGCGAACAAGCGAGGTTCGCGTGGGCCGGACGAGCAGAGACCGTTGGGATACGGCAGGGAGGCGTACTTCTGGTCGACCCTCGCCGCGGTCGGGCTGTTCGTCGCGGGCGCAGCGGTGTCGATCTGGCACGGCATCACCTCACTTCTGGCGGGAGAGTCCAGCAGCGAGAACTACACCGTCGCGTACGTCGTGCTCGCGTTGGCGTTCGTCCTGGAAGGTATCTCTTTCCTGCAGTCGGTTCGGCAGATCCGCGGTGAAGCAGCCGAATACGAGAAGGACTTCTTCGACTACGCGCTCGAGACGTCCGACCCGACACTGCGTGCCGTGTTCGCCGAGGACAGCGCGGCCCTCATCGGCATCGTCATCGCCGGTGCGGGTATCGGCTTGCATCAACTCACCGGATCGAGTGCCTACGACGCCGTCGGATCGATTCTCGTCGGTGTTCTGCTCGCCGTCGTAGCCTTCGTGCTCATCGACCGAAATCGACGTTTCCTCACCGGCGAACCGGGGTCACGCGCATTATGGAATGCAGTGGTGGAGCGAATCGAACAGCTTCCGGAAGTGGCGTCCGTTCGGTTCGTTCGCATCGAATTCGTCGGTCCGAAGCAGATCCTTCTGGTCGCGAGCGTCGACCTCGTCGGCGACTCGGTCGAATCTTCGATCGCGCACACACTCCGGCGGCTGGAGCGTGAGCTCGAGACCAACAAGGCTGTGGTGGACGCAGTACTGACAGTCGCAGAACCCGACGAGGGAGATGTCGGTCCGACACCGAGCCACTGACGTAATTCCCTCGTCATATTGCGATGACTCGGTGCTTACACCGCGGGCATATCTTGATTCGGATTCGCTCACCCGCGAAAGAAGTCTCATCGCTTCGAGAGAGGCCGGCCATGTCCGTCACAGAACCAACACCCACCCATCACGACGGGACCGAGTCGCACGTCGAGGGAAGCGACTATCTGGCCAGACGCCAGTTGAAAAAGGGAACCGCAGGGTGGGTCCTCCTCGCGGGACTCGGCGTCAGCTATGTCATCTCCGGTGACTACTCGGGCTGGAACTTCGGTCTGGAACAGGGTGGCTTCGGTGGACTGCTGATCGCCGGCATCCTCATCGCAGGCATGTATCTGGCCATGGTCCTCGGCATGGCCGAGATGTCCTCGGCGTTGCCCGCGGCAGGCGGCGGGTACACGTTCGCTCGTCGCGCTCTCGGACCGTGGGGTGGATTCGCCACCGGTACCGCCATTCTCATCGAGTACGCCATCGCTCCGGCAGCCATCGCGACCTTCATCGGTGCCTACGTCGAGTCGCTCGGACTGTTCGGCATCACCGACGGATGGTGGGTGTACCTCGCGGTGTACGCCATCTTCATCGGCATCCACCTCGCGGGCGCCGGCGAGGCACTCAAGATCATGTTCGTCATCACCGCCATCGCTCTCGTCGGTCTGGTGATCTTCGCGGTATCGGCACTGGGACAGTTCGACTCGGCCAACCTGACCGACATCGCGCCGACGGACGCCGCGGGCGCCTCGAGCTTTCTACCGTTCGGTTATCTCGGAATCTGGGCGGCGGTTCCGTTCGCGATCTGGTTCTTCCTTGCCATCGAAGGGGTTCCGCTCGCCGCGGAAGAAGCGAAGGACCCCACCAAGAACGTGCCACGCGGCATCATCGCGGCCATGGGAGTCCTGTTGCTGACCGGAGCCGGGGTCTTGTTCCTGGTGACCGGCGCGGGCGGCGCCGACGCCATGCAGGCGTCGGGCAACCCGCTGGTCGAGGCTCTCGGTGACGGGACTGCCGCCAAGGTGGTCAATTACATCGGGCTCGCCGGTCTCGTCGCCAGCTTCTTCTCGATCATGTACGCCTACTCGCGTCAGCTCTTCGCACTGTCGCGGGCCGGGTACCTGCCGAAGACCCTGTCGGTGACCAACTCTCGGAAGGCTCCGACACTCGCGCTGATCGTCCCCGGCATCATCGGTTTCCTCCTCTCGCTCACGGGCCAGGGAGCGATGTTGCTCAACATGGCCGTTTTCGGTGCCGCGCTCAGTTACGTTCTGATGATGGTCAGTCACATCGTCCTGCGACGTAAGGAGCCGACCATGCCGCGGCCGTACCGGACCCCGGGCGGCATCGTCACCACGGGGTTCGCGCTCGTCGTGGCAGCTCTGGCCGTGGTGGCCACGTTCCTCGTCGACAGCACAGCGGCATTGTGGTGCCTCGGGGTGTTCGCCGCGTTCATGCTGTACTTCGGGCTCTACAGCCGTCATCACCTCGTGGCCAACTCGCCGGACGAAGAATTCGCAGCCCTCGCGAAAGCAGAAGCCGAACTCGAATGAGCAAGTATTCACACCAAGTCTCCGGTGCCAACTTCTCGTTCGACGGTCTCGTCGACCTGATGGCGAAGGCAACCCCGTTGCGGTCGGGTGACGAACTGGCCGGGTGCGCGGCACAGTCCGACGCCGAACGAGCGGCTGCGCAATGGGCACTGTCCGACGTCTCGCTCGACGTGTTCCTCGAGGATCTCCTCGTTCCGTACGAGAGTGATGAGGTCACCCGGCTCATCATCGACTCGCACGACCGCGCTGCCTTCGGTGCGATCTCGCACCTGACGGTCGGCGGACTTCGGGACTGGCTGCTCGACGCCGCCGCTTCGCGGGACTCGGCGTCGACACTGCGATCCGTCGCAGCAGGGTTGACACCGGAAATGGTTGCGGCCGTCAGCAAGATCATGCGCAATCAGGATCTGATCTCGGTTGCGCGGGCGGCCGAGGTGACGTCGGCGTTCAGGACGACTGTCGGACTGCCGGGGACTCTGAGCACACGGTTGCAGCCCAATCACCCGACCGATGATCCGCGTGGAATCGCTGCGGCCACTCTCGACGGCCTGCTGCTCGGATCGGGTGACGCCGTCATCGGAATCAACCCCGCGACGGACTCGCCGCACGCGACCTCCGACCTGCTGTACCTGCTGGACGAGATCCGGCAACGGTTCGAGATCCCCACACAGTCGTGTGTGCTCTCGCATGTCACGACGACGATGGAACTGATCGCCAAGGGTGTTCCGGTGGATCTGGTGTTCCAGTCCGTGGCCGGGACGGAAGGAGCGAATTCGGGTTTCGGTGTCGACGTCTCAGTGCTACGAGAGGCCAACGAGGCAGGCCGGTCGCTGCACCGGGGAACCGTCGGGAACAACGTCATGTACCTGGAAACAGGGCAGGGTTCGGCCCTCAGTGCAGGTGCCCACCTCGGCACAGGGGGACGCCCGGTCGATCAGCAGACCTTGGAGGCGCGTGCGTACGCCGTGTGCCGCGATCTCGAACCGTTGCTGGTCAACACAGTCGTCGGATTCATCGGACCGGAGTACCTGTACGACGGCAAGCAGATCGTCCGTGCCGGGCTGGAGGATCACTTCTGCGGCAAGCTTCTGGGGCTGCCGATGGGTGTCGACGTCTGCTACACCAACCACGCCGAGGCGGATCAGGACGACATGGACACCCTTCTCACGCTGCTGGGTACAGCCGGGGTTGCCTTCGTCATCGCGGTCCCGGGAGCCGACGACGTGATGCTCGGCTACCAGAGTCTGAGCTTCCACGACGTTCTGTACGTGCGGCAGGTGCTCGGGCTGAAGCCTGCACCGGAATTCGCAGCATGGCTGGACCGGCTCGGCATGGTCGACGGCAGCGGTCGAATCCTCGACGTCGACGCACTGGGGTCGCCGTTGCGTTCGCTGACGAGTGCACGATGAGCGCCGTAGAACGCGCCGACGACGGGTTCTGGCAGGAGCTGCGTCTGAGCACGCAGGCGCGAATCGGACTGGGACGTACCGGAGACTCGCTGCCCACCCGCCGGGTGCTCGAGTTCCGATCGGCACACGCGGCTGCGCGGGATGCCGTGCACATGCCGCTGGACATCGACGAGACTGTGTCGGCCGTGGACAAGATCGGCATCGGGGTACCGGCCGTCGTGACGTCCAAGGCGACCTCTCGCGCCGAGTACCTGCGACGGCCTGATCTCGGACGGACCCCCGACGACCTGTCCTCCATCACCCCAGGTGACTTCGACCTCGGATTCGTCCTCGGTGACGGGCTGTCACCCCGGGCTCTGATGGATCATGGACCGTCGATGCTCGCGGCGTTGGTCGAGGAACTGTCCGATGTGTACAGCATTGCCCCGCCCGTCATCGCCACCGAGGCCCGCGTTGCGTTGGGTGACCACATCGCGGAGGCAATGGGTGTTCGCACCGTCGTCGTACTCATCGGTGAGCGGCCCGGGCTGTCGGTAGCGGACAGTCTGGGGATCTACCTGACGCATCTGCCCGCACCGGGAAAGTCCGACGCCGACCGCAACTGCATCTCCAACATTCATCCGCCGGAAGGGCTCGGGTACGAGCAGTCCGCCAGGATCGTTGCCAGTCTCGTCGCCGGCGCTCGCAGGCTCGGCAGGTCCGGTGTTGCGTTGAAGGACACCTCGCGCGCCGACGCGCTCGAGAACTCCGAGGCGCTGACCATCGAGTAGTACACCCTTTCGGGGGTAGGCGAGTTGTGACGACAATCACTACTGTGGTCGACATGGAAAGTCGTAGTTATTCGTCCGGGCCGTCGTCGACAGCGTTGCTCGAGGAGACCATCGGCCAGAACCTCGACCGAACCGTCGCCGAGTACGCCGGTCACGACGCACTGGTCGACGTCCCCTCCGGCAGACGGTGGACGTACTCCGAGTTCCTCGCCGACGTCGAACTGCTCGCCGCGGGCCTTCTGGTCAAAGGCGTCACGACGGGTGACCGAGTGGGAATCTGGGCACCCAACTGTCCCGAATGGGTGCTCGCGCAGTACGCGACCGCCAAGATCGGTGCAATTCTGGTCAACATCAATCCCGCGTATCGCACACACGAGTTGAAGTTCGTCCTGAATCAGGCCGGAGTGTCGGTTCTGTTGTCCGCGCAGGAATTCAAGGGCTCGGACTACGGCGCGATGATCGAGGACGCACGCGAGGAGACCGTGCGGGAGGTCGTCTTCATCGGGAGCTTCGGCTGGGAACTGATGACCGATCGCGGACATCGGGCGCTCGCCGAGAACCCTTCCCTGGTCGCGGACATCCAGAGCGCCATGGTGCCGAGCGATCCGATCAACATTCAATACACCTCGGGCACAACAGGATTTCCCAAGGGCGCAACCTTGAGTCACCGAAACATCCTGAACAACGGGTACTTCGTCGGTGAACTGTGCCATTACACCGAACATGATCGCGTGTGCATTCCGGTGCCGTTCTACCACTGCTTCGGGATGGTGATGGGAAACCTGGCCTGTACATCGCACGGTGCGGCGATGATCATTCCCGGGCTCTCGTTCGACCCGTCGGCGACGCTGACCGCCGTTCAGCAGGAAAACTGTACGTCCCTGTACGGGGTTCCCACCATGTTCATCGCCGAACTTGCTCTGCCGGAATTCGATTCGTTCGACCTGTCCTCGCTCCGCACCGGAATCATGGCCGGCTCGCCGTGCCCGACGGAGGTCATGAAGCAGGTCATCGAAAGGATGGGAATGACGGAAGTGTCCATCTGCTACGGCATGACCGAGACTTCCCCCGTGTCGTTGCAGACACGCAGCGACGACACCATCGAGCAGCGCGTCTCCACCGTCGGCGCAGTCGGGCCGCACCTCGAAGTGCAGATCGTCGACCCCGTCGACGGATCGCCCGTCGCACACGGGGAGCCCGGCGAGCTCTGCACCCGCGGGTATTCGGTGATGCTCGGTTACTGGGACCAGCCGGAGAAAACAGCCGAGGCCGTCGACACGGACGGATGGATGCACACCGGCGACATCGGTGTCATGGACTCCGACGGTTACGTCTCCATCACCGGCCGGATCAAGGACATGGTCATCCGTGGCGGCGAGAACGTCTACCCGAGAGAGGTCGAGGAATTTCTCTACACCCACCCCGATATCCTCGACGCCCAGGTCATCGGGGTGCCCGACGCCAAATACGGTGAGGAGCTGATGGTTTGGATTCGTATGCAGGACGGAGCGGCTCCGCTGGATGCGGATTCGGTACGCGCCTTCTGCGACGGCAAGCTGGCGCACTACAAGATTCCGCGCTACGTACACGTCGTCGACGAGTTCCCCATGACCGTCACGGGCAAGGTACGCAAAGTCGAAATGCGCGAGCGGTCGCTGGATCTGATCTAGTTCTCGAAGGCAGGTGTCCGTGCTCCGAGGACAGTCAGCGCGATTGTGAACGCACATTCAGCTCATGAGTGCACGAGCCCTGGCTCGTTCGAATCGCATGAACACCTCCGCGAAATTCCACAGGTCCCTCCAGACCCAGCGGATGACCTGGTAGCCCTCGTCACGCAGGGCGTCCTCCCGGGCCTTCTCGCGAGCTAGGTTCCGGGAGTCGCCGCCGTACTTGCCCAGCCCGTCGAACTCGCCGATGATTCGTAACTTCGGCCAGAAGAAGTCCACCCGGAAATCGAGCAAGGGGACTCTGTACTGCAGAGTGGGAGTAGGCATTCCGTGCTCCTCCATCCGCAGTCGACTGAGGGATTCGCCTGCGCTTTCGCTGAGTCCGTTCATCCGGTGAACCGCCCGCCGCGCTGCGGCTATGTTGTGCAGCCTCGAACTCCGCTCGAGGGCGTCGGTGAGCTCGTCCGGCGTGATCGCGAACTTGCGCAGTGCCGAGTCGCCGATCACCACTGCATGATCCAGGTCGAGCACGCGCGCGGTGTCGACGATCGTGCGCGCCGGGGAGGTAACCGGTACCGACCCGAGTTCGACAGTGGTGGACGGCGTCGAACGGCCCGTATGCACGTGAAGGGTCGAGGTCCTCCTGGCCCCTGTCGCACGATCGGCCGTGAGGTGCACGCGCCCGAGGTCGGTGTTCCACATCGTCAAGCCGTGCAGCACCGCAGCGGAGACGTGGCTCACCGCATGTCCCCGCTTTCCTCGAACTGCGGCGACGGCTCTGAGTCGATGAACGCCCGTCGGTGTCAGAGCATCGAATCGATCTGCTGGACAGTAGATCCCGGTGGCGACCTTTCTGATCTCACCGGAGGCGATCATTCGACGGAATTCGCCGTCGCTGTATCCGGCTGCAGATGCTGCTGCACGGGTGAGAAAGCCATCGGCGTCGGGATGCATGCGGTGATCGTGCAGCTGATCAGGCGTCGAAACCACCCCCTCGCGTCCGATTGTGGACGAACGAGTGGGTTGTGGATGAATTCTGGTTCACTCGTACCATTCCGTCTGGTGTCCTCACAACGTCGATGGTGTTTTCACAACACGCATCAGCGTTGTGAACGCACATCTTTGTTGTGCGAAGCGACGCTCAGGGGATACTGGAACGCATGACCGAACCGCAGTGGACACCGTCGACGGAGGACGTCGAGAGCGCTCGCATCACCGACTTCACGCGAGAGGTGGAACGCAGGCACGGCGTCTCGCTGCCGGACTACACGGCGCTGTGGCAATGGTCGACGCAGAATCTGGGTGAGTTCTGGCGTCAGGTCTGGGACTATTTCGACATCGTTGCCTCCCAGCCCGCGACCTCGGTGCTCGGCTCGTCCGATATGCCGGGGGCGCAGTGGTTTCCAGGAGCCGAGCTCAATTACGTCGACCAGGTGAGACGCCACGTGCGAGACGATCGTCCGGCCATCGTCCACGTCGGTGAGGACGGTGCCCGATCCGAGCTTTCCTGGGCCGAACTCGCGCGTCAGTGTGCCGCGTTGGCGGACGCTCTTCGCCGCGAGGGCGTCGTGCCGGGGGACCGTGTCGTCGGATACCTCCCGAACATCCCGGAGGCGGTGGTCGCATTCCTCGCTGCAGCAAGTATCGGGGCGGTGTGGTCGGCTTGTGGGCAGGACTACTCACCATCGGCGGCGATCGATCGTCTCGGACAGTTGGATCCGAAGGTCCTCGTGGTTGCGGACGGGTACTCCTACGGCGGCAAGTTCCACGACAAGAGTGCCGACGCGGCCGTGCTGCGGGATGGCCTCCCGACGGTTCGGACGGTCGTCCAGGTCGGGAGCAAGGTCGCCGAAGGATCGATGTCGTGGGCAGAATGCACGGCAGGTGAGCACGAGTGGGTCACGACGCCCGTTCCGTTCGACCACCCGCTGTGGGTGGTGTTCTCGTCCGGCACGACAGGTCTGCCGAAGGGGATCGTCCACGGGCACGGGGGAGTCCTGCTCGAGCATCTGAAGGCCGTTGCGCTGCAATCGGATATCGGTGCCGACGACGTCTTCTTCTGGTACACGAGCCCGAGTTGGATGATGTGGAACTTCCAGGTCGCCGGCTTGCTCGTCGGGGCGACCATCGTGTGCAGCGACGGGAGCCCGTCCTATCCCGCGCCCGACGGGTTGTGGTCGATCGCGGCGGCGGAGTCGGTGACGTTTCTCGGCACCAGCCCTGGTTACGTTCTGTCCTGCATCAAAGCGGACTCCGTTCCGTCTCGTGATCACGATCTGAGTGCGCTTCGCGCGATCGGAATCACCGGGTCCAGCATGCCTGCGTCGTCGTCGGAGTGGTTGGCGCGGAGCGTCGGTGAGCGGATTCCGGTGTTCTCCATCTCGGGAGGAACCGACGTCGTCTCCGCGTTCGCCGGCGGTGTTCGCACTGTTCCGGTGTGGCCCGGGGAGTTGTCGGCGCCGTTTCTCGGAGTTGCCCTCGACGCGTTCGACGAGGATGGACGCTCCGTGACCGGGGAGGTCGGGGAACTGGTGGTCACGAAGCCGATGCCGTCGATGCCGGTGAGGTTCTGGAAAGACACCGACGGAGAGCGATACCGAGACGCGTACTTCGACACCTATCCCGGCGTGTGGAGGCACGGGGACTGGATCACGCGTACCGACCACGGCAGCGTCGTCGTGCACGGCAGGTCCGATTCGACGTTGAACCGCAACGGTATTCGTATGGGCAGCGCCGACATCTACCAGGCTGTCGAATCCCTGCCGGAAATCGTCGAAGCTCTGGTTCTGGGAGTCGAATCCGAGGACGGTGGTTACTGGATGCCGCTGTTCGTCGTGCTGGCGGACGGTGAGGAGTTGAGCGACGCACTGCAGGGCAAGATCAAGGACTCGATTCGTCGACACGCATCGCCTCGGCACGTACCGGACGTGATCATCGCTGCGCCTGGCATTCCGCACACCCGGACCGGCAAGAAGCTCGAAGTGCCGCTGAAGAAGATCTTCCAGGGGCGAGATGCCGCGCGTTCTCTCGACCGATCAGCCGTCGACGCCCCGGACCTCATCGACTGGTACACGGATGTCGGGCGGACTCGTCAGGGCTGACGAGTCCACTTCGCCAGGTACTCCTTCTCCGTCGGACTGATCCGCCGCAGGCGCTCCGAGCCGACGTCGACCATCGCCATGCGCGTGGTAGCCAGCACGGCCGGAGCGGAGTCTGCCGGTGCGCCCGCTGCGCGCACTTCGTAACCGATAGTGAAATCGACCGAGCGCACCTGCTCGAACCAGAGCGTTACATCGAGCGGACTGTCCGAGTGGCGCAGGGGCTTCTTGTACGCGATGTTCACGTTCACGATCAACGCACTCTTGATCAAGGACTCGTTCGCCTGCGCGGCCTGATCTTCCGGACGTTCGCCTGGCTCGGTTCCCGTGCTGAGCAGCCATTCGATTCTGGCTTCCTCCAGCAAGGTGACCATCCGCGCATGATTGATGTGCGCGAAAGCGTCCATGTCCGACCAGCGGACGGTGATCGTGGCGTGGTAGCCGGGCTTCGAGTTCGTCACCGCATCACGGTCTCACGCCCCGCGGTGTTCTAGAGTCCGGGTGTGTTGATCAAGAACGTGGTCCTTACTCCAGGCGGCGCCGCGGTGGACGTACAGACGGTCGACGGCCGGATCGCCGACATCAGCGCAACCACGGCGTCGGGCAGCGCGATCGAGGGCAGCGCGATCGAGGGCGACGCTCTCGACGGGCGCGGCGCGGCTCTGCTGCCGTCCTTCGTCGACAATCACGTTCACCTGACGCAGTGGGCGACGTCGTTGACTCGCATCGACGTCTCCGGTGCCGATTCCGCCGCGGATCTCGCGGACATACTGGCCCGCTCGAACGAGCGGCACGGTTCGGGGATTCTCCGAGCGCAAGGATTTCGCGACGCCCTGTGGCCGGACGCCCCGCACAAGGACATCCTGCAGAACGCGTTGCCCGGCCGCCGTGCGGCGATCACGAGCATGGATCTGCACACTCTGTGGCTCAGCCCTGCGCTTCTGGACGACCTCGGGATCGATCATCCGACGGGGGTGCTTCGAGATCACGACTGCATGGAGGGCCTCGGCGCTCTCGATCGGCTGGCAGACCCCGTGGACAGTGACCGCGGTGCCCTCGCCGCGACTCAGGAACTTGCACGACGAGGAATCACCGCTGTCACGGACTTCGAGTACGCGGACAACCGAGCCGTGTGGACCCGACGGTCGGCTTTGGGGCGCGCGGATGTCGACGTCGATTTCACGATCTGGCCCGAATGGCTCGATCACGAGTTGGAGAGCGGCGCATCCACGGGCGTCACCGTCGCCGACGGTGTCGCGCTCGGTCCGCTGAAGGTCATGTTCGACGGTTCGCTGAACACGAGGACGGCGTGCTGCCACGACCCGTATCCCGGCGGCACGTCGAGCGGGGTGCTGCTCGAGACGCCCGAGGACCTCGTGGCCGTCATGAGGCGGGCCAGGGCGGGCGGCATCACACCGGCCATCCACGCCATCGGTGATCGTGCCAACTCGCTCGCGCTCGATGCATTCGAGACGGTGGGCGGAGGAGGCCGCATCGAGCACGCTCAGCAGATCCGCCCCGGCGACATCGCGCGATTCGCTGCCGCGGGCGTTGCGGCGTCCGTCCAACCTCAACATGCAATGAGCGACCGGGATGTAGCCGACGAGCTGTGGGCGGGCCGCAGTTCCATCGCGTACCCCTACCACTCTCTGTACCGAGCGGGAGCACGGCTGTTGTTCGGTTCCGATGCCCCTGTCAGTCCTCCCAGCCCGCTCGACGCCGTCGCCGACGCCGTCTGGCGAACCGACGACGAGCGTCCGCCGTGGCAGCCGTCGGAAGCACTGCCTCTGGACGCAGCACTCGCCGCAGCGACCGGTGGGCGACACTCCGTCGAACTCGGATCGAAGGCGAACCTGGTGCTGCTCGCCGAGCATCCTGCACGGCTCGGCAACCGCGATCTACGAGCCGTCCCGATTCTCGCCACCGTGCTCGGCGGCCGCCTGACATTCGACGGTTCCTTCGCATGAACGACACGGGGTCCTGGCGCCGATACGAGGCGTCGACGCTACCCACGCCGTTGGCCGCAGCTCTGTCGGCCTTCGTCGACCAGGGGTACCACGGCACGTCCGTACGTGAAATCGCCGGACGAGCAGGGCTGTCCGTCCCTGGCCTCTACCATCACTACCCGTCCAAGCAGGCGCTGCTCGTCGGACTGATGACAGCAGCGATGGACGAGCTGCTGGAGAGGTCGCGATCGGCAGAGACCGAGGCCGGGCCGTCGCCGCGGAAACGATTCGACGCCGTCGTCGAGTCGTTGCTGCTGTTTCATATGCATCGCCGTGAGCAGGCATTTCTCGGGTCGACGGAAATTCGAAGCCTCGACGACGTGAACCGGATCGACTACGTCGGCAGGCGCGACGAGCAGCAACGCATGCTCGACTCCATCGTCGCCGACGGTATCGCGACCGGGGACTTCGACCTCGATCACGCCGAGGACGCGTCGCGTGCAGTCACGACGATGTGCGTCGGCGTCGCCGGCTGGTATCGGCCGGACGGGCCCCTCTCGCCGGCTGATCTGGTCGAGACCTACCTCGCCATCGCGCGGCGAATCGTTGGGGGGGCGCGAGTGGAGCCTGCGGAATGAGCAGATAGGGCGCGAGTGGAGCCTGCGGAATGAGCAGATAGGGCGCGAGTGGAGCCTGCGGAATGAGCAGATAGGGCGCGAGTGGAGCCTGCGGAATGAGCGGAACGAGATGTGTCGGAAGCTAGCGGTAGCGTTGTGGACATGGCATCTCTTGCGGATCTCGAGGTCAGGAATTTTCTGCTGACGGGGACACGAACCGGAAAGCTCGGATTCGTGGCGTCGGACGGTCGGCCGTTGGTGGCGCCGGTGTGGTTCGTGCTCGAGGACGACGCCGTCGTGTTCAACACGGGCGCGGACACGGCCAAAGGTAAGGCGATCGCCAGGGATCCGCGGCTGGTGTTGTCGGTCGATCTGGAGGAGCCGCCGTACGGTTTCGTGCAGATTCAGGGTGTGGCGGAGACATCGGAAGACCCCGATGACTTGCTTCGGACGGCGACGGCCATCGGTGGTCGGTACATGGGCGCGGACCGAGCCGAGGAATTCGGTCGACGCAACGGCGTGCCCGGAGAACTGGTCGTGAGGATCAAACCGACGAAAGTGATTGCGTCCATGAACGCGACTGCGTGAGTGGACCGAGAGTGGAGGGGATTCGTCGGTGTGCCGGGCTCGGTCCGCTCTCCTTGATGCCCTGTAGATTGGACAAGTGATGTGCACAGGCGCAAACGTCGCCGGCAGACGTCGGTCCGGTCCTTGTCGTTTCGGGTCCCACGGTGCGCTGTCCGAATCGATATCTCACGTGATGGGACCGAGGCCGATGGCCGTGTAACGATTGATCCCATGTGCGCAGATGTACCCATGAGTAACATCAGCGACTGCTGGGGCGTCGATTAGTTCTCGTTGCAGATACCAATTAGATTTGTGAGTTCGGTGTTCGGAAGTGTCGGAACTGTCGACGCGGACCGAAGGCGTGTGATTGTGGGAAAGAGAGGATTCGATTGGACCCGCTAGGTTGGGACGAATCAGTCGGAGGAGCACAGGCGCATCAGGAAGTGCCGGACTCGTCTTTCCCGCTTTCTCCCGCACAGCTGGGCATGTGGTTCGCCCAGCACGTGGATCCGTCGGTGCCCGCCAACATCGCTCAGTACGTCGAGCTGCGCGGGGATCTCGATCTGGACGCACTGCGCACAGCGCAGTCTCGCGCCGCGTTGGAGCTGCAGTCCGGTTTCGTCCGCATCGTGGAGGTCGATTCCGAGCCACGCCAGTTCGTCGACTCCACCCTCGAAGATCCACTCGGTTACATCGATCTGCGGGGTGAACCGGACCCGGTCAGCGCAGCTCAGGATTGGATGCGCGCGGATTACAGCGCGCCCATCGACATTCTCCGGGATCGACTGATCGCGGCCACCGTTCTGCATCTCGAGGACGACAGGTACTTCTGGTTCAACCGAGTCCACCACGTCGTGCTCGACGGCTTCGGCGCCGTCACGTTCATGAATCGCGCCGCGGAGTTGTACACGGCATCCGTGGAGGGCCACGAGCCACCGCCGAGCAAGGCCTCCGATCTCAGCAAGGTGTACGAGGCCGAGGTCGCGTACCGTGAGTCGAGCCGGTTCGAGAACGACAAGAATTACTGGGCCGATCGCGTCGCGGGTATCGAGGCCCCCACGAGTCTCGGTGGCCGTACTGCCGCCCCCGCGCCCGTCAGTCAGATCGACAGTCGATCACTGTCCGCGGGGACGACGGCGGACCTCGCTGCACTGGTCGACTCGGCTGACACCACGACTGCGACGGTGGTCATCGCTGCGTTCGCGAGCTACCTGGCTCAGATGACCGGCACTCAGGATGTCGTCCTCAGTTTGCCGGTGACCGCTCGTACGACGGCAGTGTTGCGTAGGTCCGGTGGCATGGTGTCCAACGTGGTGCCGTTGCGTCTGACGGTGACGGCGGACATGTCCGTCGAGGATCTGTTGGCGAAGGTCACCACCGAGGTGTCCGGCGCACTCAGACATCAGCGTTATCGCCACGAGGACATCCGTCGCGACGCAGGCAGTACCACCGGGCAGGCGTCGTTCTTCGGACCTTGGGTCAACATCATGCTGTTCTTCAGCGAGGTGCGGCTCGGCTCCATGGTCGGAACCCTGAACGTTCTGTCGACGGGTCTCATCGAGGATTTCGGGCTGAACCTGTACCAGAGCATGGGTGGACAGCAGACTCACATCGACTTCGAGTCGAACCCCAACGTCTACTCGGCAACGGAATCCGAGCGCAACCACACGCGTTTCGTGGAGTTCCTCGACCGATTCGTTGCGGCGGCACCCACCGACCGTGTGTGGGATCTCGATTTGCTCACCACGACGGAGCAGGAACTCGTCGTCGGTGGGTTCAACGAGACCGACCACGAGGTTTCCCAGCGAACGTTGCTGTCCGATTTCCACGCCCGCGTGGATATCGATCCGTCGGCAACGGCCTTGGTCTACGAGGGAACGACTCTCAGCTACGGCGAATTGGCCTCCCGGGTCAGTGGTCTCGCGCGACTTCTGGTGAGCAAGGGGGTCGGGCCGGAAACACTTGTCGGTCTGTCCATCCGACGATCACTGGACCTGATCGTCGGAATGTACGCCATCGTCGAAGCCGGTGGCGGATGGGTTCCCATCGATCCCGACCATCCCGCCGAGCGCACCAGGTACATCCTGGAGTCCGCCGATCCGCTGTGCGTCCTCACCGTCGCCCGCGACGACGTCGATCTGCCCGACGGTGTCGAGGCTGTGGAGATCGACCACCTCGATTTCGAATCGATGAACCGTACGCGCATCGAGGACCGGGAGCGCATCGCTCCGTTGCGCCTGGACAACACGGCATACGTCATCTACACGTCGGGTTCGACGGGACGCCCCAAAGGTGTCGCGGTGTCGCATGCGGCTATCGACAACCAGCTGCAATGGATGCGTGAGGAGTATCGCCTCGACGCCTCCGACGTCTACCTGCAGAAAACTGCGACGACGTTCGACGTGTCGTTGTGGGGGTTCTTCCTGCCGTTGCAGGTGGGTGCCACCATGGTGCTGGCGACCCCCGATGGGCATCGAGATTCGATCTACGTCGCGGACAGGATCGCCGAACACGGCGTGACGGTCACGGACTTCGTGCCGTCCATGCTGACTGTGTTCGTCGCCAATGCCCCTGTGGGAACGTGTGATTCGCTCCGTCACGTGTTCGTCATCGGTGAAGCGCTCCCTGCCGAGACCGCGGCGGCGTTCCGCGAGCTCTGTGGGGCAGGTCTGCACAATCTGTACGGCCCGACCGAGGCTGCAGTGTCGGTGACCTACTACGAGAGCGGGATCCAGGACGTCAGAACCGTCCCCATCGGCGTCCCGGAATGGAACACTCGTGCGTTCGTGCTCGACGGCAGGCTCAGGCCGTCGCCGATCGGGGAAGCGGGCGAACTCTACCTCGCAGGTGTCCAGCTGGCACGAGGCTATGTCGGTCGACCCGATCTGAGCTCGGATCGTTTCGTCGCGAACCCCTTCGGTGCGGGCGGGGACCGCATGTATCGCACGGGCGACCTCGTGAAGTGGCGCGCCGACGGCAATCTGGACTACATCGGCCGAACTGATTTCCAGGTCAAGTTCCGTGGTCAGAGAATCGAGCTCGGCGAAATCGAGACTGTGCTACTGGCCGACGAGACTATCTCGCAGGCAGTCGTTCTCGTGGTGGAGACGGCGACGGGTGATCAGATCGTCGCGTATGTCGTTCCGGGGAGCGGCGAGTCGATAGACGTCGCGGCGGTGGTGGAGCGAGCGGGCCGATCGCTGCCGTCGTACATGGTGCCTGCGTCCATCATGGCGTTGGACGCATTCCCACTGAACACCAGCGGCAAGCTCGACCGAAAAGCATTGCCGGAGCCTGTTTTCAGTAGCGACCGCGAGTATCGCGCGCCACAGACTCACGCGGAGCAGGTCGTCGCGACCGTGTTCGAGGACGTGCTCGGCGCCACCCGTGTCGGGCTCGACGAGGACTTCTTCGAACTCGGCGGAAACTCCTTGGTCGCAACGCAACTCGTGACGCGCGTCGGATCGGCGCTCGGAGTACGCCTCGGTGTACGTGAATTGTTCGAGGCCCCCTCCGTCGGTGCCTTGGCAGCGCGCGCAACGAGCGCTCTGGCGCAGGGCTCCGTCGGACCCGAGCTCGTGGCAGGGCCCAGGCCGGATGTCGTGCCTCTGTCACTCGCTCAGCAGCGAATGTGGTTCCTGAACAGGTTCGACCCGGATACCGCTGCGTACAACCTTCCTTTCATGGTTCGACTTCGTGGAAACGTCGACAGATCGGCAGTGGAGCGCGCCTTCGCGGACGTCGTCGAGCGCCACGAGACATTGCGGACGGTCTACCCCCAGATCGACGACGCCCCACAGCAGGTCGTTCTGCGTGCACAGGACGTGTTCGACGGACTGAACGTGACGGATGTCGACGAGGCCCAACTCGTCGACAGTCTCGTCGAACTCGCCCGGGGTGGGTTCGACGTCTCCGTTCGGGCGCCGTTCCGAATCGAGCTGTTCAAGCTGTCCGACACCGACTACGTGTTGGCGATGGTGCTGCACCACATCGCGGCCGACGGGTCGTCGTTCGGACCTCTCGCGCGTGACATCATGGTCGCCTACGAAGCTCGCATCGACGGGCGGTCGCCGAGCTGGACTCCACTCGAGGTCCAGTATGCGGATTACGCACTGTGGCAGCGCCGAGTACTGGGCGCCGAATCGGACGAGAATTCGCTCTCGGCACGGCAAATTGCGTTCTGGTTGCGCACGCTCGACGAACTCCCCGATCAACTCGACCTCCCGTCGGACCGACCGCGCCCGGCGGTTGCGACCAACGGGGGCGCCAAGAGTCGCTTCGTGATCGAACCCGATGTGCATCGTGGATTGAGCACCGTGGCTCGATCGCACCAGGCGTCGCTGTTCATGGTGGTTCAAGCTGCGTACGCAGTTCTGCTGTCGCGCTTGAGCGGAACGACCGACATCTCCATCGGTGCGCCGATCGCCGGTCGAGCGGACGAGAAACTCGACGACATCATCGGCATGTTCGTCAACACTCTCGTGCTCCGCGCGCGGGTGGATCCACACTCGTCGTTCGACGTGCTGCTGGATCAGGTCAGGAATACCAACCTGTCCGCGTTCGCGCACGCCGACATCCCGTTCGAACGTCTCGTCGAGGTACTGAATCCTGCGCGGTCCACGGCACGGCACCCACTGTTCCAGGTCGCTCTGTCGCTCGAGTCCGCCCGCCAGCGTGAGCTCAGCTTCGCGGGCCTCGAGGTGGCCGCGGAGGAACTCGACGTTCCCATCGCGAAGTTCGACCTGCAGTTATGGTTGACCGAGCATCAGGACGAGAACGGACGACCTGGCCGGATCGAAGCGGTCTTCGAGTACGCCACCGATCTGTTCGACGAGGCCACGATCCAGAGCTTCTCGAAACGGTTCGTGCGGATCCTGGACGCGATCGTGACCGATCCCTCGGTTCCGGTCGGCGCGATCGACATTCTGGCGGCCGATGAAGCAACGACGCTGACGTCGGTGCACGGCGGTGCGAACGAATCGCAGCGATTGCTGCACGAGTTCTTGGACGCCGGTGTCGCAGCCAACCCCGACGGCGCGGCTGTACGCGCATCCGGAGCGGAACTGACGTACAGCGAACTCGACGTGCTCACCAACCGCTACGCGCGGTACTTGATCGAACGTGGAATCGGCCCGGAGACCGTGGTGGCTCTCGCGTTTCCGCGATCGCTCGAGATGGTCCTGTCCATCTGGGCAGTCGCGAAAACCGGCGCAGCATGGGTGCCGGTGGACCCCGAGTACCCCGTGGATCGGGTGCGTCACATGCTCTCGGACTCCGGGGCGGTTGTCGGCATCACCACCTCGGCGCGAGTCGACGCCCTACCCGCGACGTGCGAATGGTGGCCGATCGACTCCGAGGAATTCGAGAAGTCGGTCGAACGTCGTTCCGGCGCAGCGTTGGTCGATACCGACAGGCTGTCCTCGGTGACCCTCGACAGCGTCGCCTACGTCATCTACACCTCCGGTTCGACCGGCCTGCCCAAGGGCGTGAGCGTCACCCACCGTGGCCTGTCCGGACTGATCGATTCTTCACGCGAGCTGTACCGAGTCACGCCCGAATCACGCTTCCTGCACGTGATCTCACCGTCGTTCGACCCGTCTGTCCTGGAATGGGCGCTGGCTGCTTCCGCCGGCGCGACACTGGTTGTGGTCCCGCCGTCGATCATCGGCGGACCTGAGCTTCACACGCTTTTCGCGGACGAATCCGTGACGCACGCCGTCATCACACCTGCCGTGCTCGGCTCGATGGATTCCGCCGGTCTCGACGATCTCGAGTTGCTGTCCGTCGGCGGCGAGGCGTCGGCGGCAGATCTGGTCGGCCGGTGGGCCCGAGGGCGTCGCTACTTCAACGCATACGGTCCCACCGAGACGACAATAGTTTCGACGCGCGGCGAGCTCTTCGCCGGTGAGCGGATCACCGTCGGTGGCCCCGTGCCCGGAGTTGGGGCACTGATCCTCGACACCCGGCTGAACCCCGTTCCGGTGGGTGTCGCAGGTGAGCTCTACCTGTCGGGCGAAGCCGTAGCGCGGGGGTACTACCGTCGTCCCGGATTGTCCTCGGAACGATTCGTCGCCGATCCCTTCGGCGTGCCGGGCACGCGTATGTACCGGACGGGCGACGTCGTCCGGTGGACCAACGAGTTCGACATCGAATACGTCGGACGGTCCGATTTCCAGGTGAAGGTCAGAGGGTTCCGCATCGAACTCGGCGAGATCGACGCGGCACTCGAAAGCTTCCCCGCGGTGACCTTCGCTGCCACTCTCGGCCGGGAGACGGCGTCGGGACAGACGGCGCTGGTCTCGTACGTGCACGGTTCGGCCGGTATCGACAGCGACGAGTTGGCGCGGTACGTATCGCGGCTGCTCCCGAACTACATGGTGCCGTCGGCGATCGTCGTGCTCGACGAGGTCCCGCTTACACCGATCGGCAAGCTCGACCGTCGGGCACTTCCCGAGCCGGAGTTGGGAATCAGCTTCCGCAAGTTCCGTGCTCCCACGACACCGATCGAAGAGACCGTGGCGACGGTGTTCAGCGACGTTCTGGGAGCGCCCGTAGTCGGCCTGGACGACGACTTCTTCGAACTCGGTGGAAACTCGCTGGTCGCGACTCAGGTCGTCGCCAGACTCGGTGCCGCGCTCGACGCGCAGGTGCCGGTGCGGGCGATCTTCGAGTCACCGACCGTGGCGCAGTTGGCCATCAGGGTCGAGCAGGAGGCTGGACGTGGAGCTCGTATCGAGCTCTCCAGAGGTGTTCGGCCGGAACGTATTCCGCTCTCCCTGGCGCAGCAGCGGATGTGGTTCCTCAACCGTTTCGACACCGAGTCGGCCACGTACAACCTGCCCATCGCGCTTCGTCTGTCCGGAGCGCTCGACGTGCCTGCACTTCAGGTCGCGATCATGGACGTGATCGACCGCCACGAATCGCTGCGGACGGTGTTCCCCAACTCGGCCGACGGTCCCCACCAGGTGGTGCAGGACGCAGCACAGATCGTTCCGAATCTGATGCCGGTGTCGACCACCGCGACGGACCTGCAGGGATCCATCGCCCACCTGGCTGCGACCGGATTCGACGTCACTGCGGACGTTCCCGTGCGCGCGCAATTGTTCGAGATCACGCCGACCGAGCACGTTCTGACGATCGTCGTTCACCACATCTCGGCGGATGGTTGGTCACTGGGCCCCCTCGCGCGCGACGTGATGATCGCGTACGCCGCGCGGACGGAGTGGGACGCTCCTGCCTGGGTTCCGCTTCCGGTCCAGTACGCCGACTACACCCTGTGGCAGCGCGCGGTTCTCGGTTCCGAGGACGACGCGTCCTCGTTGATCTCTCAGCAGGTTGCGTACTGGAAGTCGACACTCGACGCGCTTCCTGATCAACTCGATCTCCCGACGGACCGTCCGCGCCCGGCGCGTCAGTCCTTCGGCGGGGGGACAGTGGAGTTCGAGATCGAGCCTCGGATCCACGCCGGGCTGCTCGAGCTCGGACGAGAGCGCAATGCATCGCTGTTCATGGTTGTCCACGCAGCGTTGGCTGTGCTTCTGGCACGCCTGTCGGGAACCGAGGACATCGTCGTCGGAACCCCGGTGGCGGGGCGCGGCGAGCAGGCACTCGACGACGTCGTGGGCATGTTCGTGAACACGCTGGTGTTGCGCACCGATGTCGACGGACACGAGAGCTTCAACGACCTGCTGGCGCACGCCCGCGAGGCAGCGCTCGGCGCATTCGCGCACTCGGACATTCCGTTCGAGCGCCTCGTCGAGGTGTTGAACCCGTCCAGGTCGACGGCACGGCATCCGCTGTTCCAGGTGATGCTCTCGTTCGAGAACCTCGGGCCCACGCATCTCGATCTACCTGCGCTGAGTATCGACAGCCTCGATCTGGATGTCGCAGTCGCGAAGTTCGATTTGCAACTGACGCTCACCGAGCGACTGACGTCGGGCGGCGACGCGGACGGTCTTGCGGCCGAATTCACCTACGCGACCGATCTGTTCGACGAAGCCACTGTCCAGGCGTTCGCGGACCGCTTTCTGCACGTGCTCGGCGCGGTCATCTCCGACAGCTCCGTTTCGGTCGGCGACATCGAATTGTACGACGCCGTCGAGCGTGGGTTGATCCTGAAGTCCTGGAACAACACCGAGCACGGAATCAACGCCGACGCAACAATTCTCGACGCATTCGACGCCCAGGTCGACGCGCGCCCCGACGCGATTGCCGTCGTGTTCGACGGACGGGGTGTCACGTACGCGGAACTCGACGCACGTATCAACCGTCTTGCTCGCGAACTCGTTGCCCGTGGTGCGCGACCGGACAGGTTGGTCGCCGTGGCGATGCGGCGGTCGTTGTCGATGATCGTCGCGCTGTACGCAGTTCTCCGGTCGGGAGCAGGCTACGTCCCGGTCGACCCGGACCAGCCGGCCGAGCGTAACGGGTACATCCTCGATGTCGCGTTGCCGATCGCTGCGCTGACGACGTCCCACGACGACCTCGACCTTCGAGCCGACGTACCGATCGTCGAGGTCGACTCGCTCGACACGAGCAGTCACTCGGCGGCGAAGGTCACCGATGCGGATCGCCTCGCGCCGCTCCGCGCGGACAACGTCGCCTACGTGATCTTCACGTCCGGATCGACGGGCAAGCCGAAGGGTGTCGCCGTTTCACACTCCGCCGTGGTGAACCAGATCTCCTGGCTGGTCGCCGAATACGGCCTGAGCACCGACGACGTCGTCCTGCAGAAAACTCCGTTCACGTTCGACGTGTCGGTGTGGGAACTGTTCGCGTCGCTCGCTGCCGGTGGTCGCCTCGTCGTCGCCGAGCCGGATGGTCATCGCGACCCGGCATATCTGGTGTCCGTCATAGAGTCGGAGGGCGTCACCGCGACGTCGTTCGTGCCGTCCGTCCTGTCCGCATTCGTCTCGGCTGTCGGTCCCGACGGATGTTCGTCGCTGCGGACGGTGTTGGTCGCAGGTGAAGCTCTGCCGACATCGGTGGTTCGGTCCGCTGCGTCGGCGCTTCCGTCTGCACGGATCCACAACCTCTACGGTCCGACCGAGTTCGCGGTTCACGCAACCGCGCGTGCAGTGGCCGGACTTCCGGGCGTGTCCATCCCCGGTGCCTCGGCGCCGATGGGATCGCCGGTCTGGAACGCACGGGTGCTCGTGCTTGATTCTCGGTTGCGTCCGGTTCCGATCGGTGTCGCGGGAGAGCTGTATCTGACGGGCGCACAGGTCGCACGCGGTTACTTCGGCCGTCCCGACCTGTCGGCAGATCGCTTCGTTGCCTCGACGTTCGGCGACGGCACTCGGATGTATCGCACCGGTGACCTCGTTCGGTGGTCTGCTGCCGGGGAACTCGACTACCTCGGACGCACGGACTTCCAGGTCAAGCTGCGCGGCCTGCGTATCGAGCTCGGCGAGATCGAGTCCGCGTTGCTCGGACACGAGCTCGTGGCGCAGACCGTCGTTCTGGTTCGTTCCGATCAGCTCGTCGCGTACGTCGTTGCCGTCCCGGGTGCAACGGTGGACACCGGGGCATTGCAATCCGCCGTTTCCACGGTGCTGCCGACCTACATGGTGCCGTCCACCTTCGTCGTGCTCGATGCTCTTCCACTGAACGCATCCGGCAAGCTCGATCGCCGGGCTCTGCCGGATCCGGTGTTCGAAGCGCGAGTGTTCCGCGCGCCCCGCACACCGGTCGAGGAAATCGTGGCGGGTGTGTTCGCCGAGGTCCTGGGTGCGCCGCGAGTAGGTCTCGACGACGACTTCTTCGAGCTGGGCGGAAACTCGCTCGTCGCGACGCAGGTCGTGTCGAGAGTCGGTGCTGCCCTCGGAGCCCGCGTGCCAGTGCGGACGCTGTTCGAAGCTTCGACCGTCGAAAGCCTCGCTGCCCGTGCGGAATCCCACATCGGTGGTGGTCGAGTCGCGCTCGTTGCAGGCCCGCGTCCGGATCACATTCCGCTGTCGCTCGCTCAGCAGAGGATGTGGTTCCTCAACCGCTTCGACACCGAGTCGGCTGTGAACAACCTCCCGGTGGCCATCCGGCTCTCCGGAAGCCTCGACGTGTCTGCGCTGCAGGCCGCCATCGCCGACGTGCTCGAGCGTCACGAAGCGCTGCGCACCGTCTATCCGGAGACCGATGGGGTCGCCTCGCAGGTGATTCTGCCGACGTCGTCGGCTGTTCCTGTGTTGGTGCCGGTCGCCGTTGCCGAGGACGACCTTCCGGGACGAATCGCGTCCGTGGTCTCGACAGGGTTCGACGTGACGCGTGAAGTGCCGCTTCACGCCGAGCTGTTCGCCGTCACCGAGACCGAGCACGTGCTCGTGTTCGTCGCGCACCACATCAGCGCCGACGGCTGGTCGATGGGCCCGCTGACGCGCGATGTCATGATCGCGTACGCAGCACGGACTGTCGGCGAGGAGCCGGGTTGGTCCCCGCTCGCAGTCCAATACGCGGATTTCACGCTGTGGCAGCGTGAGGCACTCGGAAACGAATCCGACCCCCGGTCGCTGATCTCGACGCAGGCAGATTTCTGGAAGTCGACGCTCGCAGGTCTGCCGGAGGAACTCGTTCTGCCGTTCGACCGGCCGCGCCCGGCCGTGCAGTCCTTCCTCGGTGGTACGAGCAGTTTCCGCATCGAACCGGAACTGCACCGAGACCTCGTCGAATTGGCTCGCCGTACCGGCACGACGCTGTTCATGGTCGTTCACTCGGCGCTTGCAGTTCTGTTGGCCCGCTTGTCCGGAACGTCGGACATTGCAATCGGCACGCCGATCGCCGGGCGTGGTGAAGCGGAACTCGACGACGTGATCGGCATGTTCGTCAACACGCTCGTCCTCCGGTCCGACGTCGAACCGAGTCGGTCGTTCGAGAACCTGCTCGAGACGACTCGCGAGGTCGACCTCAAGGCATTCGGTAATGCCGACGTGCCGTTCGAGCGGCTCGTGGAGATCCTGAACCCGGAACGTTCCACGGCGCGCCACCCGCTTTTCCAGGTCGCGTTGTCGTTCCAGAACCTGCCGCAGACCAGCTTCGAACTGCCGGGGCTCAAGGTCAGTGCGGTCGAGTTCGACATCGACGTCGCCAAGTTCGATCTGTCGTTGCTGTTGTCCGAGCACACCGATCAATCGGGTGCGCAGACCGGAATCTCCGCTGAATTCACTTATGCGACAGCTCTGTTCGACCGCTCGACGGTCGAGGTGTTCGCTCGCCGGTTCGTTCGAATTCTCGAAGGTGTCGTCGCACGACCCGATCGTCCGGTCGGTGACCTCACCATTCTCGAGAACGACGAGTACCAGTGGCTGACTCACGTCCACGGCGACGAGGTGACTCACGGCGGTACTTTGCCGGAGATCTTCCAGCGCGGTGTCGACATCGATCCCGACGGTGTGGCGGTGCGCGCGGACGGCCGCTCCATCACCTATCGAGAACTCGACGAGACGTCCACGCGTGTCGCGCGTGCGTTGATCGAGCGTGGTGCCGGACCTGATCGCATCGTTGCGCTCGCCTTTCCGCGCTCCTACGACATGGTCGCCGCGGTCTGGGCGGTGGCCAAGTCAGGAGCTGCGCACCTGCCGGTCGATCCCAACTACCCGTCCGGACGCATCGAGCACATGGTCGGCGACTCGGGCGCTCTGTTCGGCCTGACGTCGGGCGACCACGTCGAGGAACTGCCTTCGGCGATCGAGTGGCTCGTGACCGACGGCGCGGATTTCGCAGCGGCGGTCTCTCGGCAGTCCGACGCTCCGATCACCGACGCGGATCGCACGTCGCCGCTGTCCATCGATCACGCCGCGTACGTGATCTACACCTCCGGCTCGACGGGACTCCCCAAGGGCGTCGTCGTCACGCACAGTGGTCTGGGCGGCGTGCTCGACGCGGCGACCGACCTGTATCACCTGGACCGAACATCCAAGTTCCTGCACATCTGTTCGCCGAGCTTCGATCCGTCGGTTCTCGAATGGATGGCCGCGTTCTCCGAAGGCGCGACCCTCGTCGTCGTGCCGTCGACCATCATCGGCGGTGAGGACCTCGCCGAGTTGCTCGTCACCGAGCAGGTGACCCATACGATCATCACGCCCGCCGTGCTCGGAACAGTGGACGCGGCGGGGATCGACAGTCTCCGGGTCGTCTCCGTCGGCGGCGACGTCACCACTCCCGATCTCCTCGCTCGGTGGGCGCCGGGCCGCACGTACTTCAACGGGTACGGTCCGACCGAGACCACGATCATCTCCACGTTCGCCGAGCTTCGTCCGGGCATGCCCATTACCGTGGGCCGACCGATTCACGGTATGTCGGCGCTCGTTCTCGACGCGCGTCTTCACCCGGTTCCCGTCGGGGCCGCAGGTGAGCTCTATCTTGCGGGCGGCGCTCTCGCGCGGGGCTACCACGAGCGCGAGGATCTGACGTCGTCGCGCTTCGTCGCCAATCCGTACGGCGCTCCCGGTGCTCGGATGTACCGCACGGGCGACGTCGTCCGGTGGACCTTCGGATCGGACGCCGTGATCGTCGACCCGAACGCGGTGACCATCGAATTCGTCGGGCGATCGGACTTCCAGATCAAGGTCCGCGGATTCCGTGTCGAACTCGGTGAGGTCGACGCAGCACTGACCGAACACGACAGTGTGTCCTTCGCGGCCACTCTCGGACGTGAGCTTCCCAGCGGTGCAACCGGTCTGGTTGCCTACGTGCTCCCGGCGCGAGGGGCGACAGTCGACGTCGAGGATCTCACCGAGTTCGTGGCGAAAACTCTTCCTGCGCACATGGTCCCGGCGTCGATCATCGTTCTCGACAGTGTTCCGTTGACCCCGGTGGGAAAGCTGGACCGTGCGGCGCTACCGGAACCGGTGTTCACCGAACAGGAATTCCGCGGTGCGACCGGAGAAATAGAGACGATCATCGCCGAAGTCTTCGCCGATGTTCTGAACATGGAGCGTGTGAGCGTCGACGAGTCGTTCTTCGCTCTCGGCGGCGACAGCATCGTGTCTATTCAACTGGTCTCTCGGGCGCGTGCACGGGGTATCTCCTTCACCCCTCGGGACGTGTTCGAGCGCAAGTCCGTTGCCGCGCTTGCCGAGGTCGCCACCGTGGTGAGCGAGACCACGGACGTCCCGGTGGTTGAAGAGCTGCCCGGCGGCGGACTGGGTCCGCTCGCACTGACGCCGATCATGAAATCCATCCTCGAAGGTCCGGGTGGATTCGCCAGGTTCGCGCAGTCGGTGGCGGTCACGCTGCCCACCGGCATCGACCACGGGCTGCTGAGCAGGACCATCGGCGCGGTCGTCGATCACCACGACGTGCTTCGGTCCGTCGTCGAGCGTGCCGAAGGCGGCGAGTGGACCTTCTACGTCCGTGATCACGGCACCGTCGACGTCGACGATCTGCTGGTTCGCGTCGAGCTCGACTCCGGGCTCGACGACGCAGCGGTCCGCGTGCGTGCCGAGTCCGCGCTCGACGAGGCCAAGGACCGCCTCGATCCCGAGCGTGGTCGGATGTTGGAGGTCGTCTGGTTCGACTTCGTCGGTGACGGGCCTGCGCGGGCCGGCATCCTCCTCCTGGTCGCACACCACTTCGTGGTCGACGGCGTGTCGTGGCGAATCCTGCTGCCCGACCTCGCCGTGGCATGGGGGCAGGGAGCGGCCGAGCAGCCGATCACTCTTCCTGCCGTCGGTACGTCGATGCGTCGGTGGGCCCACGGTTTGGTCGATGCCGCTCACGACAGCGAGCGCGAAGCTGAAATTGGCTGGTGGACAGGCGTTCTGGCAGGTGCTGATCCGCGGATCGGTTCTCGCGCGTTCGACGCGCGAATCGACACGCTGTCGTCGACCGACCGCGTCGACATCGAACTGTCCGCGGCGGTCACAGACGCCGTGCTCACCCGAGTACCGAGTGCGTTCAACGGTGGCGTCAACGACGGACTTCTGGCCACCCTGGCGTTGGCTCTCGGCGAATGGCGATCCCGAACCGGCGCTGTGACCTCCGAAAGCCTGGTCAAGCTCGAGGGCCACGGTCGAGAGGAGGGCATCGTTCCGGGTGCGGACCTCTCTCGAACCGTCGGATGGTTCACCAGTGCGTTCCCGGTCCGACTCGATTTGAACGGGATCGACGTCGAGGACGCTCTGTCCGGTGGCACAGCGGCCGGCGATGCGGTCAAGGCCGTGAAGGAACAACTCCTCGCTGTGCCGGACAAGGGAATGGGCTACGGTCTGCTCCGCTACTTGAACGGTGAGACGGCCAAGGTTCTGCAGTCCAGCGCGAATACTCCGCAGGTCAGCTTCAACTACCTGGGACGCGTGTCCACCGAGGGCATCTCGGCGGAACTGACCGGCGGTGCTTGGCTCCCGTCCGCGGTGCTGGCAGACGTCGGCGCACCGGGTGACCCGGACATGCCGGCCAATGCCGCGGTGGACATCAACTCTGCCGTCGTCGACACCGTCGACGGACCACGTCTGACAGCAAGTTTCACGTTCGCGACAGGGATGCTCACACGCACCCAGGTCACCGAATTGGTCGAGCTGTGGGATCGTGCGCTGACCGCGCTGACCGAACATGTGGCAGGAGACAACGCAGGGGGACTGACTCCGTCGGATGTTCCTCTGGTGTCCGTGTCGCAGGCCGACATCGATCGTTGGGAAGCGTCGTATCCCGCGGCGGCAGATATCTGGTCGCTCGCCCCGCTGCAGTCGGGCTTGCTGTTCCATGCTCTGATCGCCCAGTCGACCGACGCCCGGGCTGGGTCGGTCGACGTCTACACGATGCGGGTCGTACTGCGGCTGAGCGGAAACGTCGAGCGCGAACGCCTGCACGGCGCCGCACAGGCACTGCTCGACCGATACGAGAACTTGCGAACGGCATTCGTCCAGAACGTCGACGGTACGTCGGTCCAGTTGGTGCTGGACCGAGTCGACGTGCCGTGGAAGGACGTCGATCTGACGTCGCTGCCGGAATCGGAGCGCGAGGCGGCCTTCGACGAGCTTCGAGCAGCCGACAAGATCGAACCGTTCGACCTGACGTCGGCTCCGCTCATGCGGTTCACGTTCGTCACCGTGTCGGCCACCGACGTACGGTTCCTCGTCTCCAGTCACCACCTTCTTCTCGACGGTTGGTCGACGCCGCTGCTGATGCGAGATCTTCTGGCTCTGTACGCGCTTGAAGGTGACGTGTCGTTGCTGCCTCGTGTGCGGTCCTACCGGTCGTTCCTCGGCTGGGTCGCGGAGCAGGACGCACGCGTGTCGAACGACAAGTGGATCGAGGCCTTGGCGGGTGTCGAAGAACCGACGATGCTCACGTCGGCCGAGCGCGCAGGACAGGCGTCCACCGATATCGGTGAGGTGATTCTGGATCTCAGCCCGGCGTTGTCGTCGGCGCTTCACTCGGTCGGAGCGCAGCTCGGTGTCACGCTGAACACGATGGTCCAGGCAGCGTGGGGTCTGCTCCTCGGCCGGTCCGTCGGAAGCAACGACGTGCTGTTCGGCGCCACGGTGTCCGGACGCCCGGCGGGCCTGGCGGGCGTCGAATCCATGGTTGGTCTGTTCATCAACACCCTCCCCGTCCGTGTTCGGTTCGACGGCCACGAATCCGTCGAATCCGTACTGGTGCGTCTGCAGGGTGAACAAGCCGATCTGCTCGATCATCATTATTTGGGGCTCAACGAGATTCAGCGAGCCGCGAATCTGGGAGCGTTGTTCGACACCCTGACGGTCTTCGAGTCGTACCCCGTCGACGAAGCGGGTCTCGCCGAACAAGCGAAGAACATCGACGGTATGTCGGTGTCCGGGGTGGAGCTGGAGGACGCGACCCATTACCCGCTCACGCTGCTCATCGCGGTGGACTCGCAGGTGCATCTGAAGCTGAAGTATCTGACCGATGTTCTGGACGGCGCGGCCGTGGCCACCATGATGGGCCGGTTGGAACGCATTTTCGAGGCTTTCGCCGCGGATCGAACGGCCGCTATCGGCGATGTCGACCTGTCCGACCCGAGCGAACGCGCACTGATCGCGGCGGCGAACGACACCGCTCACGCTGTCGACGAGTCGGCGACGCTCGTTTCGATGTTCGACGCCCAGGTGGCGAGGACGCCCGATGCGGTGGCGCTGACGTTCGAGGACGAATCGCTCACGTACGCCGAGTTCCATCGCCGGGTCAATCGACTCGCCCGCGCCCTCGTCGAACGTGGTGTCGGCGCGGAATCGCTTGTCGCGGTTGCCTTCAAGCGGTCGCTCGATCTGATGGTCGGCATCTACGCCGTTCTGGAAACGGGTGCGGGCTACGTGCCGGTCGATCCGGATCAGCCGGCCGATCGTGTCGAGTACATCCTGGACACTTCCGGGGCGGCCACGGTCCTGACCACGTCGCGGGAGGGTTTCCGCGCGGACGACGCGGTGGTGCTCGAGATCGATCGTCTGGGGCTCGGCGAGTACTCGGATGCGCTGCTCACCGATGCGGAGCGCATCGGTGTTCTTCGTCCGTCGAATGCCGCGTACGTGCTGTTCACCTCGGGCTCGACGGGTCGGCCGAAGGGCGTGACGATCACTCACGCCGCCATCGTCAACCGCCTCGTCTGGATGCAGGAACAGTACGGCCTCCGGGGCGACGACGTGGTGGTGCAGAAGACACCGGTGACGTTCGACGTGTCGGTGTGGGAACTGTTCTGGCCGCTGCAGATCGGCGCGCGTCTGGTGATCGCGAAGCCGGACGGGCATCGTGACCCGGTCTACCTGGCGGAGCTGATGCGCGGCGAGCAGGTGTCGGTCGCACACTTCGTGCCGTCGATGCTTGCCGTCTTCGCAGCGGAACCCTCGGCGAACGGGGCCGACGCGCTGCGCTGGATCTTCGCGTCCGGTGAGGCGCTGCCGCCGGCCACTGCGCGGGCGATCGGGTCGGTTCTGCCGGCCGCTCGGTTGGTCAACCTGTACGGCCCCACTGAGGCGGCCGTCGACGTGACCTACCACGAATTCGTCGGTACGGACGTCGCCTCGGTCCCCATCGGACGTCCGGTGTACAACACCCGCGTCCATGTGCTCGACGATCGTCTGCGCCGGGTCCCGCTCGGGATGGTGGGCGAGCTCTACCTCGCCGGTGTGCAGCTCGCTCGTGGATACCATTCGCGTCCGGACCTGACGGCCGACCGGTTCGTCGCCGATCCGGCAGACGGGCAGGGTGGCCGCCTCTACCGCACCGGCGACCTGGTTCGCTGGACGTCGAACGGCGAGCTCGAATACATCGGGCGCTCGGACTTCCAGGTCAAGCTTCGTGGCCTGCGTATCGAGCTGGGAGAAATCGAGTCCGCCCTTCTGAGTGCCGATTCGGTGGCTCAGGCCGTCGTACTGGTCGTGCGCGATCAGCTTGTCGCCTACGTAGTGCCCACAGCAGGCGCGTCGGTGGACGTCGACGCGGTACTCGCGTCGGCGGCGACCACGCTGCCTGAGTACATGGTTCCGGTGTCGGTTCTCGTTCTCGACGAACTGCCGGTCGGACCGTCGGGCAAGCTCGACCGTAGAGCGCTGCCGGAGCACACGTTCGAGAGTTCGGCCGAGTTCCGCGGTGCCGAAACCGATGTCGAGCGAGTACTCAGCGAAGTCTTCGCGGACGTCCTCGGTCTCGACACAGTCGGCGTCGACGACTCGTTCTTCGCGCTCGGCGGTGACAGCATCGTGTCGATCCAGCTCGTTGCACGCTCTCGAGCCAGGGGTGTCGTGATCACCCCGCGTGACGTGTTCGAGCAGAAGACCGTCGCCGGTCTCGCGTCGGTGGCCGCCGCTGCCGAGAACCTCGTCGACGAAGTCGTTCTCGGTGAGCTCGACGGCGGCGGAATCGGCTGGGCACCACTGCTTCCGTTCGCTCGTTCGATGACCGATCGGGGTGGATCGTTCGATCGGTTCGTGCAGTCGGTGACCCTCGAGTTGCCCGTCGGTATAGACCGTCAGGGAATCGTGGCGACCATCCTCGCCGTGGTGGACCGACACGACGGACTCCGAGCGCGCCTGGTGAACGGGTCTCAGGGGTGGGGTCTCGAGACTTCCGCACCTGGTTCGGTCTCGGTCGATCGTCTCGTCGACCGCATCGACATGGGCGCCGAGCACGATATCGACGAGGTTCTCGCTCGTACCGCAGCGGCCGTCGACGATTCCATGTCGCACCTCGATCCGTTCGCAGGTGACATGCTCCGTTTCGTGTGGGTCGATTTCGGTTCGTCGAGGAGCGGCCGTCTCGTCGTCGTGGCACACCACCTCGTCGTGGACGGCGTGTCCTGGCGAATCCTGGTGCCGGACTTCGTCTCCGCCTGGGCGCAGACAGCGGCGGGTGCAGTCCCCGCTCTGCCCGAGGTCGGCACGTCGGAGCGTCGCTGGGCGCACGCCCTCGCGGACGACGCGCGTTCGCCTCGCCGTCTCGCGGAGATGGACCTGTGGCGGAGCGTCGCGGAAACTCCGGACCCGGTCCTCGGTACGCGCCCGTTCGACCCCGCCCGTGACGTGACGTCGACGGTGGAACGTTGCGCGATCGAGTTGTCGCCGAGCGTGACTCGCGCCCTGCTGACTACCGTGCCCGATGCCTTCCACGGTGGAGTGTCGGACGGTCTGCTGGCCGGTCTTGCTCTTGCCGTGCAAGAGTTCCGTGCGCGTCGCGGAGTCGATGCGCCTGCGACGTTGGTTCAACTCGAAGGGCATGGCCGCGAAGAAGAACTGATTCCAGGTGCCGATCTCTCGCGCACCGTCGGATGGTTCACGAGCATGTACCCGGTCCGTCTCGATCTCACCGGAGTCGACATCTCCGACGCGCTCGGCGGTGGCTCCTCCATCGGTGCCGCGGTCAAGCTGATCAAGGAGCAACTGCTCGGCATTCCGGACAAGGGCATGGGATACGGGTTGTTGCGGTACCTCAACGAGGACACCGCGAACGAGCTCGGCTCGCTGTCGACCGGTCAGATCAGTTTCAACTACCTCGGTCGTGGTAGCACCGGTGAGGTTCCGGAAGGAATCGAAGGGTGGTTGCCCGCAACCGATTTCGACGATCTGGCTATCATCGGTGACGCCGACATGGCGGCGAACAAGACCGTCGACATCAATGCGATCGTCCGCGGAGCCGGCGACGATTCGGCGCTCGCCGCGACGTTCGCATTCCCCATCGGTGCCATCGATGCAGACGACGTTCGGGAACTGGCCGACCTCTGGGTGGGCGCGCTGACCGCTCTGGCCGCTCACGTCGCGGACGGTACCGCCGGCGGTCTGACACCGTCGGACGTCCCGCTGGTCCGTATCGGTCAGCGCGACATCGACGTCGTCGAACAGCGCTACCCGTCGACGCGTGACATCTGGTCGCTTGCACCGCTGCAATCGGGTCTGTTGTTCCACGCATTGCTCGCGGAGTCGTCCGTCGACGTGTACACGATGCAGATGGTTCTGCGCCTGACCGGCGACGTCGATGCCGGTCGTCTTCGTACCGCCGCGGCGTCGCTCGTCGACCGGTACGACAACCTGCGTTCCGCGTTCGTGACGGTCGCCGACGGCTCCACCGTTCAGGTGGTTCAGGACGACGTCGAACTTCCGTGGTTCGAGCACGACTTGTCCGGACTCCCGTCGGGCGATCGTGAGCGTGCGTACGAGGAGCTGCGTGCGGGGGAGCAGGAAGCTCGATTCGACACCGCCACGGCACCTCTCGTGCGCTTCACCCTGGTGAAGATCGCCGAGGACGACAGTCGGCTGCTGTTCGCGAACCACCACGTCCTGCTCGACGGATGGTCCATGCCGTTGCTGATGCGGGACCTGTTGGTTCTGTACGCCGCACACGGCGACGCGTCCGGTCTGCCGCGTGTGTCGTCCTACCGAACGTTCCTGTCCTGGATCGCACGTCAGGATCGAGCACGGTCGGAAGGGGTGTGGGCCCGAGCGTTCGAGGACGCTCCGGAGCCGACGATTCTCGCTCCCGGTGCCGCGGGACGTGAGATCACGTCGCGGTCGGGTGCTGTGGAGACAGTCCTGTCGGCAGAGTTGTCCTCGTCGCTGACGCACTTGGGCGCGCGCCTCGGAGTCACCGTGAACACGCTGGTTCAGGCCGCGTGGGGAATCCTGTTGTCGGCATCGACCGGCCGGGACGACGTCGTGTTCGGTGCGACGGTATCCGGTAGGCCTGCAGGACTTCCCGGTGTCGAGTCGATGGTCGGTCTGTTCATCAACACACTCCCGATCCGTGTTCGCCTGGACGCAGCCGAGTCCGTCGAGTCGGCGCTCACGACGCTCCAGGCCGAGCAGGCCGATCTGCTCGATCACCACTACCTCGGGCTTACGGACATCCAGCGCGCAGCCGGTGTCGGTGCCCTCTTCGACACACTGACCGTGTTCGAGTCCTACCCCGTCGACGAGGAAGGCCTCGCGGCCCAGGCGTCGAACATCGACGGCATGGCCGTGTCCGGTGTGGAGTCGAACGACAGCACGCACTACCCGCTGACGTTGCTCATCGTCGCGAACGACCGAATTCGGTTGACACTGAAGTACTTCGAGGACCTGTTCGACGAAGGTCACGTGGCAGCACTGATCGGTCGGATGGAGCGAATTCTCACCGCGGTGGCAGCCGATCCGAGTGTCAGGGTCGGCGACCTCGACCTACTCGGCGACGACGAACGTCATGCCCTGGTCGTCGATCGCAACGAGACCGATCATGCCGTCGACGAGGCGCTGCTGCTGGACGCCTTCTTCTCCCGCGCAGAATCGACTCCCGACGCACCTGCGTTGACGTTCGAGGGCGACACCATCAGCTACCGCGAGTTCGCCGAACGCGTTCACCGGTTGGCGCGCTACCTGGTGGGCCGCGGTGTCGGGCCGGAGATCGCGGTGGCAGTCGGCATGCGCCGGTCGATCGATCTGATGGTCGGCATCTACGCCGTCGTGGAGGCAGGCGGAGCGTACGTTCCACTCGACCCGGAACAGCCCGTCGATCGTCTCGAGTACATCGTGGACGTGGCGAACGCGGTGCTCGTGCTCTCGACCGAGCGCGACGCGGTGGATCTGGGTGCAGGCTCACCCCCGGTGGTGCACATCGACACGCTGCCGCTGTCCGAGTACCCGGCGCTCGCACTCGGGCCGTCGGACCGTACGGTCGGGCCGGACAACAGTGCATACGTGCTGTTCACCTCGGGTTCGACGGGGCGGCCCAAGGGCGTCACGATCACTCATCGCGCCATCGTCAACCGCCTCGAGTGGATGCAGGCCGAGTACGGTCTGCACGACGCCGACACCGTCGTACAGAAGACACCGGTGACGTTCGACGTGTCAGTGTGGGAGCTGTTCTGGCCCATGCGTGTCGGGGCGAGAACCGTCGTCGCTCGGCCGGACGGTCACCGCGATCCCGCATATCTCGCGCAGCTGTTCGCGCAGGAGTCGGTCTCGGTGGCGCACTTCGTGCCGTCGATGCTCGGCGTGTTCTCGGCAGAACCAGGTGCCGCCGACGCTCGCGACCTTCGGTGGGTGTTCGCGTCCGGTGAGGCATTGCCGGAGTCGACTGCAGCACGGATCGTGTCGCTGCTTCCGTCGGCGCGGCTGGTCAACCTCTACGGGCCGACCGAAGCAGCCGTCGATGTGACGTATCACGAGTTCGTCGCTGCGGACACCCGCGGTGTCCCGATCGGTCGACCGGTGTGGAACACACAGGTGTACGTACTCGACAACGCTCTACGGCCGGCTCCCGACGGCTCCGAGGGAGAGCTGTATCTCGGTGGCGTTCAACTGGCACGCGGCTACAGCTCACGACCTGATCTGACCGCGGACCGATTCGTCGCGAACCCCTTCGGACACGGGCGGCTGTACCGCACGGGTGACGTCGTGCGGTGGAACACAGCCGGCGAACTCGAGTACGTCGGCCGCTCCGATTTCCAGGTCAAGCTGCGCGGACAACGAATCGAGCTCGGTGAGATCGAGGCCGCCCTCGTCGCCGACCCTGCGGTCGCGCAGGCTGTAGTGGCCGTGCGCGGCGATCGTTTGGTGGCATGGGTGGTTCCATCGACGGCACGCACGACAGTCGCGGACATCTCGTCGGAAGCCGAGACTCGACTGCCTGCGTTCATGGTTCCGTCGGCTGTCGTGCTCCTGGACGGTCTCCCGCTGACGAGCTCCGGCAAGCTGGATCGCAAGGCTCTTCCCGATCCGGAGGTGTCTGCCGCGGACTTCCGTGCACCGACGACTCCGATCGAACAGGCCGTTGCGACGGTGTTCTCCGACGTGCTCGGCGTGCAGTCCGTCGGTCTGGACGACGACTTCTTCTCCCTGGGCGGCAACTCCCTGGTGGCAACGCAGGTCGTCGCCAGGCTCGGCGCAGCCTTGGATACGACGGTCCCGATCCGGGTTCTCTTCGACGCCACCACGGTCGGCGCTCTCGCACGTGCAGTGGAAGCACACGTCGGGTCCGAGGGAACGGGCTCGCAGCGCCGTGTCGCACTGGCTGCCCAGGACCGCCCGGAACGGATTCCGCTGTCGCTCGCTCAGCAGCGAATGTGGTTCCTGAATCGTTTCGACTCTGCCTCCGCGGTGAACAACATTCCCGTCGCGATACGACTGACCGGCGAGTTGGACACCGAGGCGCTGCGCGACGCGGTGACCGACGTCCTCACCCGCCACGAGACGATGCGGACGGTCTACCCCGAGGTCGACGGTGTCGGGCATCAGGTGATCCTCGAGCCGTCCCAGGTCTCCTTCGACATGGCGCCGCACGCTGTGTCCGAATCGGAGGTAGTGGACGAGGTCGTGTCGATCGTCTCGGTCGGGTTCGACGTCACTCGAGACGTCCCCGTGCGAACTCGGTTGCTGGAAGTGAGCCCCGAGTCGCACGTTCTGGTGTTCGTCGTGCATCACATCGCTGCCGACGGGTTCTCGATGGGCCCTCTGACGCGCGACGTGATGACGGCCTACGCGGCACGCACGGCCGGTGATCGACCTCAGTGGCAACCGCTGGACGTGCAGTACGCGGATTACACGCTGTGGCAACGCAGTGTTCTGGGCAGCGAGGACGACGCGTCGTCGCTCGTGTCGGCGCAGATCGACTACTGGACGTCGCAGCTGTCCGGGTTGCCGGATCAGATCGACCTACCGTTCGACCACGCTCGACCCGACGTGGCGAGTTACCGCGGGCGAACCGCGCAGTTCTCCGTCTCGCCGACTCTGCATCGCAGTCTCGAAGAGCTTGCGCGGGCGCACGATTCGACCGTGTTCATGGTGGTGCATGCTGCGTTGGCCGTGCTGATGGCGCGGTTGTCCGCGTCCGAGGACGTGGCGATCGGTACGCCTGTCGCGGGACGTGGTGATGCGCGCTTGGACGACCTGATCGGCATGTTCGTGAACACGCTGGTTCTGCGCACCGAGGTGTCGCCTGCAGTTGCGTTCGACGAGGTGTTGGCGCAGGTACGTGAAGTCGATCTGCAGGCGTTCGGAAACGCCGACGTTCCGTTCGAGCGACTGGTGGAGATCCTCGACCCGCAGCGGTCGCAGGCTCGTCATCCGCTCGTGCAGGTGGTGCTCGCATTCCAGAACCTCGGTCGTACGGCCCTGGAACTGCCGAAGCTGTCCGCGGAGGCGTTGCAGTTCGATGCGGAGATCGCGAAATTCGATCTGCAGTTCACCTTCGAGGAGGTGACCGGCGGCGGTTACACCTGTTACGTCTCGTACTCGACCGATCTGTTCGACGAGTCGACGGTCGTGTCGATGGGGGAGCAGTTCCTCGCGGTTCTCGGTGGTGTCGTGACCGATTCGTCTCGGGCGGTCGGTGACATCGAGATCGTCGATTCGCTGACGCGTGATCGTGTTCTCACTCAGTGGAGTTCGTCGGGTTCGGACGTGTCCGTGAGCGAGGCGACGCTGATCGATCGGTTCGAGGCAGCTGCGTCCGCTAATCCGGGTGGTGTTGCCGTCCGTTTCGGCGACGAGTCGGTGACGTACGCGGAACTCGACGGCCGGGCCGATCGTGTCGCGCGAGCACTGATCGAGGCCGGAGCACGTCCGGACGCGCTCGTTGCGGTGGCGCTCCCGCGGTCGGTCGAGCTGATCGTGGGATTGTTGGCCGTGCTGAAGGCCGGCGCAGGCTACCTGCCGATCGACCCGTCGTACCCGTCCGAGCGGATCGCGTTCATGGTCGACGATGCGACTCCGGTTGCGGTCCTCACCGATTCGGCCGTGCTGGAGGGCGAGTCGATGGCGCATGTGCGCGCCGGTTCCCTGCCGGTGGTGGACTTGACGCGACTCGAAGGCGAGGGGCACACCCATGACCGCGGCGACAGTGCGGGTGCGGTGTCCGACGCCGATCGACGCGCTCCGCTGCGCCCCGAGCACTTGGCGTACGTCATCTACACATCGGGTTCGACCGGTCGTCCCAAGGGTGTGCTGATTCCGCACCGTACGGTCGTCCGACTTCTCGACAACACGGACGCGTCGTACGGTTTCGGGCCGGACGACGTGTGGACGATGTTCCACTCCTACGCGTTCGACTTCTCGGTGTGGGAGCTGTGGGGTCCGTTGGCTTTCGGCGGCACGTTGGTGATGGTGGACTACTTCACCTCGCGGTCACCGGAGGCGTTCCGCGAGCTTCTCGCCGCGGAACGTGTCACGGTGTTGAATCAGACGCCGTCGGCGTTCTACCAACTTGCCGAACTCGATCGGGTGCAGGCTGCGGACGCAGGTGAGCTGTCTCTTCGGTACGTGATCTTCGGTGGTGAGGCTCTCGAGCCTCGTCGTCTCGCTGGATGGTTCGATCGCCACGGCGACGGCAGCACTGCGGGGCCGCGACTGGTGAACATGTACGGCATCACCGAGACGACGGTCCACGTGTCGTACCGCCCGTTGACTGCGGAGTCGATCGGCTCGGCGTCGGTGATCGGTGCACCCATCACGGGCTTGGGTGTCTATGTGCTCGACACTCGGTTGAACCCGGTGCCCGTGGGAGTGGCGGGCGAGCTGTACGTCTCCGGTGGGCAGCTGGCTCGTGGCTACCTCGGACGTGCGGAGCTGTCGTCGGTGCGGTTCGTGGCCAATCCGTTCGGCGAGGGGCGGCTCTACCGCACAGGCGACGTTGCGCGGTGGACGCAGCGTGAGGACGGCAGCGGCGAGCTGGTGTACCTCGGCCGTGCGGACGATCAGGTCAAGGTGCGTGGATTCCGCATCGAGCTCGGTGAGATCGAGGCCGCGGTGTCTGCTCAGAACGGGGTGACTGCGGCTGCGGTCGTGGTGCGTGAGGACTCTCCGGGCGCGGTGCGTCTCGTTGCCTACGTGGTGGGCTCTGGGGACCTCGACGCGGTGCGAGCGGGAACGGCGACGTCCGTTCCCGAGTACATGGTTCCCTCCGCCTTCGTGCAGATGGACGAAATCCCGTTGACCGTCAACGGCAAGCTCGATCGGCGTGCTCTGCCGGAGCCCGCGGTGGTGGCCACGGCGTTCCGCGCGCCGTCGACACCGATCGAGGAAATCGTCGCGGGAGTGTTCGCGGACGTGCTCGGTGTCGCGCGCGTGGGTATCGACGACGACTTCTTCTCGCTCGGCGGAAACTCCCTGATCGCAACGCAGGTGGTGTCTCGGCTCGGTAGTGCCTTGGACGCGACGGTTCCGGTGCGGCTGTTGTTCGAAGCCTCGTCTGTCGGCGACCTGGCTGCACGCGTCGAGTCCGCCGTCGGAGGTGGGCGCACCGAACTGGTCGCCCGCGAACGGCCGGCGAACGTGCCGTTGTCCTTGGCGCAGCAGCGTATGTGGTTCCTCAACCGCTTCGACAGTGCGTCGACGGCGTACAACATCCCGATGGCACTTCGCCTGTCGGGCCGCCTCGACGAGGACGCGTTCTCTGCGGCCATCGGTGACCTCGTGGCACGCCACGAGACGCTCCGGACGGTCTACCCGGAAACGGACGGTGGTGCCGTACAGCGGGTGCTCTCGTCCGAGCGTGCCGGTATCTCGTTGCACATCGAGGATGCCGATCCGGCGTCGGTGACGGAGAAGGTGATGGCGCTGGCCGCCACCCGATTCGACGTCACGACCGAGGTTCCGGTACGCGTCACCCTGTTCCGAGTCGGTGCCGACGAGTACGTCGTGGCGATGGTCGTTCACCACATCTCCGCCGACGGTTCGTCGATGGTTCCGATGACGACCGACCTGATGACCGCGTACGCGGCGAGGACTACGGGCACCGAACCGCAGTGGACCCCACTGCCGGTCCAGTACGCCGATTACGCACTGTGGCAACGCGAGGTTCTCGGTCGAGAAGACGATCCGACGTCGGTCGGCGCGCAACAGTTGGACTACTGGAAGACTGCACTCGCAGACCTGCCGGACCAGCTGACCCTGCCGATCGACAAGCCGCGTCCTGCGGACCAGAGTTTCCGGGGCGGCCGCGTCGAATTCACGGTTCCGGCCGGCACGCACGCCGCGTTGCAGGAGCTCGCTCGCGCACACAATGCGACCGTGTTCATGGCCGTGCACGCGGCGTTCTCGGTACTCCTCGCGCGTTTGTCGGGCATGACCGACATCGCCGTCGGCACACCTATCGCAGGACGCGGGGAAGCGGCGCTGGACAATCTCGTCGGCATGTTCGTCAACACTCTGGTGTTCCGACTCGATGTGGACGGCGGCCGGGACTTCGTGGACCTGCTGGCGCAGGCACGCGAGACGGATCTACGGGCGTTCGCCAACGCGGATGTTCCGTTCGAACGCCTCGTGGAGGTCCTCAACCCCACGCGGTCGACGGCACGGCACCCGCTGTTCCAGGTCGGTTTCTCGTTCCAGAACGTGGCGCAGACGGCCCTCGAGCTCGGTGATCTGACGGTGTCGGCGGTGGACGCGGACTCGGGTAACTCGCAGTTCGATCTGCACCTGATCCTGGCGGACAAGTACGACGACTCGGGTGCGCCTGCGGGCTTCGAGGCGCTGATGACCTACGCGACCGATCTCTTCGAGCCAGAGACGGTCGACGCCGTCGTCGCACGCTTCGTTCGCGTCCTGGACGAGGTCGTGGCGCGGCCGGACGTTCCGGTCGGAGACATCGACATCACCTCGCCCGGCGAACGCGTCGAGCTGGTGTCGACATGGAACGACACCGCTCGGGACATCGGGGCGGACCGAACTCTCGTCGATCTGTACGACGAGCAGGTACGGCGCACCCCGGACGCGACCGCGATCGTGTTCGACGGTGTCTCGATCACCTACGCCGAGTTCGACGCTCGCGTCGAGCGCGTCGCGCGGTCGCTCGTCGAGCGCGGCGTCGGACCCGAAAGCCTGGTAGGACTAGCCATTCGACGGTCCACCGATCTCGTGGTCGCGATGTACGCGATCGTCAAGGCCGGGGGTGCGTACGTTCCTCTCGATCCAGATCAGCCGATCGAACGGACCGAGTACATCCTGTCCGTGGCGGCACCGGTCTGCGTGATCACCACGGCACGCGAGAACGTAGACATCGACGGCTCCGTCGATCTGGCGGATCTCGAGAAGGACGCGGATGCAGGTCGGACGACGGACGCGCGCGCGCTTCGCAGTGACAACCGCGCGCTTCGCGCTGACAACACGGCGTACGTGATCTTCACCTCCGGGTCGACCGGTAAGCCGAAGGGCGTCGCGGTTTCGCACGGCGCCATCGTCAACCAGTTGGTGTGGAAGCACGCGGAATTCGGGATGAACTCGTCGGATTCGGTGCTGCTCAAAACCGTCGCGACGTTCGATCTCTCGGTGTGGGAGTTCTGGTCCGCTCTCACCGTCGGTGCATCCGTGGTGATCGCCTCGGCCGACGGTCACCGTGATCCGGACTACCTGCTGGGTCTGCTTCGTGACCACGAGGTGACGACACTGCACGTGGTGCCGTCGATGTTGTCGATGCTGACCACGGTGTCCGACGGTGCACTGCCACCGACGCTGCGGCGAGTCCTGGCGATCGGTGAAGCACTGCCCGCGGCTACCGCTTCGGCGCTGAAGAAGGCGAGTTCCGCGGAGCTGTACAACCTGTACGGGCCCACCGAGGCGGCGGTGTCGATCACCTCGCACCGCGTCGTCGACGGTGACACCACGACGGTTCCGATCGGAAAACCGGAGTGGAACAGTCGGGTTCACGTTCTCGATGCGCGTCTGCAGCCCGTGCCCGTCGGCGTCAGCGGTGAGCTCTACCTGGCGGGATCTCAGCTGGCGCGTGGCTACCACGGTCGGGTCGATCTGACAGCCGATCGATTCGTCGCGAATCCGTATGCGAGCTCGGAACGTATGTACCGAACGGGCGACATCGTGCGGTGGACGCGCTCGGGTGAGCTGGAGTACATCGAGCGTGCGGACTTCCAGGTCAAGGTTCGCGGATACCGCATCGAACTCGGTGAAATCGAATCTGCCTTGCGCGGAATGGATTCCGTTCGCGACACCGCCGTGACCGTCTACAACGACGGACGCACCGGTGACCAGCTGGTGGCGTACGTCGTGCCGAACCTCGCCGGGGGCGAAGACGGCACAGATGCCGAGACGATTCGGATGGAGCTGACCCGAACCCTCCCGTCGTACATGGTTCCGTCGGTGTACGTGATGCTGGATGCGTTGCCGCTGAACGCCAACGGCAAGCTCGATCGCGCAGCACTGCCGGAGCCGGAGACGACCGTCGGGGAGTTCAGGGCCCCGACCAATCCCATCGAGGAAGTCGTCGCACGAACGCTGTCCGACGTGCTCGGTCTCGGTCGTGTCGGGTTGGACGACGACTTCTTCGCACTGGGCGGAAACTCCCTGATCGCGACGCAGGTGGTGTCCAGACTGGGCGCAGCCCTCGATACCCGCATTCCGGTGCGGACGATCTTCGAAGCGTCGTCGGTGGAGGCGCTCGCCGCACGGGTTCAGCCACTCGTCGGTGGCGGGGCGCGGGTTCCGCTCGCTCCGCGCACCCGGCCGGACGCGGTTCCGCTGTCGCTTGCGCAGCAACGCATGTGGACCATCAATCAGGTGGACACCTCGTCGGCTGCGTACAACATCCCGGCAGCCGTACGGTTCACCGGTGCGCTGAACACGGCAGCGTTCGCAGCCGCCATGGCCGATGTGATCGAACGTCACGAAGTGCTCCGGACGCGGTACCCGGACAGTGAGGACGGACCGATCCAGCTGATCGGTTCGGTGTCGGACGCTCTGCCGGATCTGACGCCGATCCCCGTCACGGAGAGCGACGTCTTCGGCCGCGTCGGCGCGATCCTCGGTGAAGGCTTCGACGTGACGAGCGAGGTGCCGGTTCGTGCGGCTCTGTTCGCCCTGTCCGACACCGATCACGTGTTCGCGCTCGTTGCGCATCACATCACGGCAGACGGGTTCTCGATGCGCCCGCTCATCCGCGACGTGATGCTGGCGTACACCTCTCGTGCCGCGGGGGATGCTCCGCAGTGGGCACCGTTGCCGGTGCAGTACGCGGACTTCAGCCTGTGGCAGCGCGAGGTGCTCGGTAGTGAGGACGACCCGGACAGTGCACTCGGCGGCCAGCTCGCGTTCTGGACTCGTGAGTTGGCGGGGCTTCCGGACCTGTTGCCCTTGCCGACCGATCATCCGCGACCGGCACGGCAGTCGACGATCGGTGAGGCGTACGAGTTCACCCTCGGTGCCGATATCGCAGGACGTATCGAGAAGACAGCTCGCGAGCACAACGCGACCGTCTTCATGGTTGTCCACAGTGCATTGGCTGTGCTGCTGTCCAGGCTCAGCGGTACCGACGACATCGCTGTCGGAACGCCGACGGCGGGCCGAGGCGAGGAAGCCCTCGACGATCTGGTCGGCATGTTCGTCAACACCTTGGTGTTGCGTTCGTCCGTGCAGGGCGGGTCGACGTTCTCCGAGTTGTTGGCGGACACGCGTGACCGCGACCTGGCGGCCTTCGGCAACGCCGACGTGCCGTTCGAGCGGCTCGTCGAGCAGATGGGTAGAACGCGATCCAGTGCGTATTCCCCGCTGTTCCAGGTGATGCTGACGTTCCAGAACGCTGTCAGCGGCACGTTCGAGCTGCCAGGGCTCGAGGTGTCGACCCTGGCTGCAGACGAGGATCAGGCCAAGTTCGACCTGCAGTTGACCGCAATCGAGCAGTTCGACGAGTTCGGTGCGCTCACCGACATTCGGGCGCTCCTGAACTACGCGACCTCGATCTTCACGAGATCGACCGTCGAGAAGATCGCGGACAGGTTCAGGCGCATCCTCGACACGGTCACCCAGGATCCGTCCGTGACGCTTCGATCGATCGACATCCTGACGGAGTCGGAGCGTGCGGCGCTGACACCGAAACGGGCCCCGCGGACAGTGGACGACCTTCCGTCGCTGGTGTCGGAGGCTGCGTCGGCGAGCCCCGCGGCGACGGTTCTGACGCACGAGGGGCGTGAGATCTCGTTCGAGGAGTTGTCGGACAAGCTCGCGTCGGTGTCCAAGGCTATGGGTGCCACCCTCAAGCCCGAGGCGTTGGTCACCGTTGCACTGTCGCAGTTGGTGCCTGGAATCCTCCCTGCGCTCGGTGCTCAGGGGTACGCGCAAGCGGTAGCGACGATGATCTCCGCGGCCGAGGACGTGGTCGACAGCTGACCCACGACGACAGCTGACGTCCTCGCCGAGGAATTCCTCGGCGGGAGAGGGGGACGTCGGCTGCTGTCGTGGGAGTAGGGATAATCGACCGGGTATTCGACGCGTGTCGTGATCAAGAGGAGAAGTAGATGGTGTCTGGTGGATCCGGTTCGCACTCGACGGCGATCGAAGATCTACCTGGGCTCGTCGACCGTGTCGTCGCGGCCGAGCCTGAGCGGACCGTCGACATCGGCGGCAATGTCGTGTCCTACGGTGCCGTCCAACTCGAGCTGACGAACCTGGACGCTGCCATGGGCGGGGTTCTCGGCGCCGACGCCCTCGTTCCGCTGGCGCTGTCGACGCTCGCTCCGGGAGCCGTCGAGTCGGCCGAAGGTGGTCTGGAGTCCGTCGTCGCCGCGATCGTGGGCGACGTGCGTTCGGTTCTCGGCGCGGACGCCTCGGAGACGGGTCCAGGGGAACACGTCACCCTGGCCACTCGTTTCCGCGAGCGAGCAGACCGCACTCCGGACGCCGTTGCCCTCGAGTTCGACGGCCGGACACTGACGTACGGCGAGTTCTCTTCTCATGTCGATCGCTTGGCTCGTCGACTCGTCGAACTGGGGGTCGGCCCCGATGTCCGAGTCGGCCTGTCCATCTCCCGCTCCGTGGACCTTCTGGTGGCGATGTACGCGATCGTCGAGGCGGGCGGCGCCTACGTCCCCATCGATCCGGGTCACCCTGCGGAGAGAATCGCCTACGTCGTCGGCATCGCCGAACCGCTGCTCGTGCTCACCACGTCGGGGGAGCACGTGGCGCTGCCGGACGGTGTCCCGGTTCTGTCGGTGGACACCGAGCCGCTCGACGACTACTCGTCCGATCCGTTGACCGACGACGAGCGGCCGTCCGGTCCGGCACGTCCGAGCAACACCGCCTACGTCATCTTCACCTCCGGCTCCACGGGACGACCCAAAGGTGTCGCCGTCTCGCACGACGCAATCGTGGCGAACCTCGATTGGCGACAGGCGGCCTACCCGTTGTCGGACGCCGACGTCGTTCTGCAGAAGACACCGTTCACGTTCGACGTATCGGTGTGGGAGTTCTTCTGGCCGCTGCAAGCAGGGGCAAGGTTGGTGATCGCGGCGCCGGACGGTCATCGCGACCCCGCCTACATCGCCGATACGATGCGTGCGCACGGGGTGACCACCACTCACTTCGTGCCCTCGATGTTGACGGTCTTTCTCGGCCAGTTCGACGGTTCGGACGAGCGGAACAGCCTGCCGGCACTGAAGCAGGTGTTCGCGTCCGGTGAGGCACTTCCGGCCAGCTCCGCTCGCCGGTTCCACGAGCTGTTCGACGCGGAACTGCACAACCTCTACGGCCCGACCGAGGCCGCTGTGGACGTGACCTTCCACCGGACCGGCAGTGCCGACGCGGTGTCCGTTCCGATCGGTTCGGCGGTGCCGCGCACCGAACTGCACGTACTCGACGAAGGCTTGAACCCTACGCCGCCCGGGGTGCCGGGTGAGCTCTATCTGTCGGGCGTGCAATTGGCGCGTGGATACCTTGGCCGCCCGGATCTGACGGCCGACCGCTTCGTCGCGAACGTGAACTCCTCGACCGGCGAGCGGATGTACCGCACCGGCGACCTCGTGCGGTGGAACAACGACGGGGTGTTGGATTACCTGGGGCGCACCGACTTCCAGGTCAAACTTCGTGGTCTGCGTATCGAGCTCGGCGAGATCGAGGCAGCGCTGCTCACGCTGGACGATGTTCGTCAGGCCGTGGTGGTCGTCGTCTCCGACGAGTCCGACAACGGAGTCGACGACAGGTTGGTGGCGTACGTCGTCACCTCGACGGGTACGGCGGACTCCGAGCAGTTGGCGGCCGGAATTCGTGGCACGTTGCCGGACTACATGGTGCCGGCCGTGTTCGTCGCGCTCGACGAGTTTCCGCTCAACGCCAGCGGAAAGCTCGATCGCAAGGCACTTCCCGTGCCCGGCTCCGCAGACCTGGCGACCGAGTACCGCGCCCCCGAAAACGACGTCGAGCGCGCGATCGTCGCCGTGTTCGAGGACGTTCTCGGTGTCGACCGGGTTGGCGTCGACGACGACTTCTTCGCGCTGGGCGGCAACTCGCTGAGCGCGACGCGCGCGGTCGCTCGCGTCAACGCGGACGCGAAGGTCAAGGTCGACGTCCGCGGTTTCTTCGACACGCCCACGGCCGCGGGACTCGCCGCCTCGGTGGAGAGCGCCCTGGCGTCGGGAACATCGTCCACGGCCGTGCCCTTGAGTCGACGCGAACGTCCCGACGTCGTCCCCTTGTCGATGGCACAGCAGCGCATGTGGTTTCTCAATCGACTGGACCCGACGTCGGCCGTCGACAACATCCCCGTCGCGATCCGGTTGTCCGGCGAGCTGGACAAGGATGCGCTGACCACGGCAGTCGACGACGTGGTCGAGCGCCACGAGGTGCTTCGAACGCTCTACCCCGACACCGACGGCGTCGGTCGTCAGGTCGTCGCGGACATCGGTGACCGCACGCCGGAGCTCGAGACCGTCGTCGTGAGTGAGCAGACCGTTCTGGACCGAGTCGTCGAGCTGGTGTCGGCAGGCTTCGACGTGACGTCCGAGGTTCCCGTCCGGTTGACACTGTTGGAACTGGAGCCGAGCGAACACGTACTCGTCGTAGTCGCGCATCACATTGCAGCAGACGGTTTCTCGATGGTTCCACTCACCCGGGACATCGTGTCCGCATACGTGGCACGCACAGCAGGGGCGGCACCGGAATGGGCGCCACTCGAGGTGCAGTACGCCGATTACTCGCTGTGGCAGCGAGAGGTACTCGGATCGGACGACGATCCGACGTCGCTCATCGCCGAGCAGGAACGATTCTGGATCGGCGCACTCGCCGATATTCCGGTCCAACTCGATCTGCCGTCGGACCGACGTCGACCGGCTGTGGCGTCGGGCCGCGGCGCGAACTACTCGGCCTTCATCGACGCCGAGATGCGGCGCAGGGTCGAGACACTGGCCTCGGCCCGAGGCGCCACCCCGTTCATGGTGGTGCACGCCGCACTCTCGGTATTGCTGGCGAAGCTGTCGGGCACGTCGGACATCGTGGTCGGGACCCCGGTCGCGGGTCGAGGGGAGCAGGTACTCGACGAGTTGGTCGGCATGTTCGTCAACACGTTGGTGTTGCGAGCCGACGTCCAGGACCGCCGAAGCTTCACCGAGTTGCTGACTTCCGTCAGAGACACCGATCTCGATGCGTTCGCGCACGCGGACGTACCGTTCGAGCGACTCGTCGAGGTTCTGGACCCGGCTCGGTCGCAGGCCCGTCATCCGCTCTTCCAGGTCCTCCTGGTGTTCCAGAACGTCGGTTCGACCGATCTTCGGCTCCCCGGTCTCACGGTGTCGGGCGTGGAGTTCGACACCGCTGTCGCGAAGACGGACCTGCAGGTGACCGTCTCCGATCGGGGGGACGGGTGGTCGCTCGATCTGACCTACGCCACCGATCTCTTCGACGAAGCAACGGTCGCGGACATGGCGCGACGGTTCCTCCTCGTGCTGGACTCGGCCGTTGCTGCGCCCGATGTGCCGGTGGCGTCCGTGGACATCGTCGACGAGTCCGAGCGGACTCGGGTGCTGCACGAGTGGAATGCAACCGATCACGTCGTCTCCGACGTCTCCCTGCTCGACGGGTTCCACCGGACAGTGGAGGCGTCTCCGCATGCGCGGGCACTGCAGTTCGGTGACGAGTCGCTGACGTACGCCGAGTTCGCCTCCCGGGTCGCTCGGCTCGCGCGGTACCTGCTCCGACGGGGTGTCGGTCCGGAAGTACTGGTCGCGGTTGCGATTCCACGCTCGCTCGACATGATGGTCGCGGTGTACGCGGCGCTCGAGGCCGGCGGTGGGTACGTACCGATCGACCCGAGCCAGCCGGTCGAACGAAACCGGTACATTCTCGAGACCTCGCGCGCCTCCGTCGTACTGACGACCTCCGAAGCCGATGTGGCCGGTGGAGTTGCCGAGACCGTTCGCCTCGACGAACTGGATCTGTCCGAGTTGTCGGGCGCCCCGCTGTCCGGCGTCGATCGCCGAGCGCCCCGAGGCGACAACGTCGCCTACGTCGTGTTCACCTCCGGTTCGACCGGAAGGCCGAAGGGCGTCGCCGTCTCGCATTCGGCCGCAGCGAACCAGACAGCGTGGTTCGCTTCCGAATACGGGATCGACAGTCAGGACTCGGTGCTTCAGAAGACGCCGTTCACCTTCGACGTCTCGGTGTGGGAGTTGTTCGTGCCGCTCGCATCCGGGGCGAGACTCGTCGTCGCGATTCCGGACGGTCATCGCGATCCGGCCTATCTGGTGGACGTGGTCGAATCGGAGGGAATCACCGCGCTGTCCTTCGTGCCGTCGATGGTCGGTGCGTTCCTGGGAGAGTCGGTCGGCCGCGACCTCTCGGCTCTCCGCCTGATCCAACTGGCCGGCGAGGCATTGCCGACCTCGACGGTGACCGCGCTGTCGAAGGTGACCGATGCATCGGTGCACAACCTCTACGGTCCAACGGAATTCACGGTTCATGCGACTGCCCGCTCGGTCTCCGGCGCGGAGGTTCCAGCTGACGCATCCATACCCATCGGCACCCCGGTGTGGAACACGGCTGCGTACGTACTCGACGGCAGTCTTCATCCGGTACCGGTAGGTGTCGCAGGTGAGCTGTATCTGTCCGGACGGCAGATCGCGCGCGGGTACTACGGTCGACCCGATCTGACGGCCGACCGGTTCCTCGCCGATCCGTTCGGCGGCGGGAGGATGTATCGCACCGGCGACCTCGTGCGCTGGAACCACCAAGGCGACCTCGAGTACATCGGCCGAACCGATTTCCAGGTGAAGCTGCGAGGACTGCGTATCGAACTGGGCGAGATCGACACTGTCGCCCGTTCCGTTCCCGGCGTCGCGGATGCAGTTGCCGTCGTGCGCAACGACCGGATAGCGCTCTACGTCGCGTCACCGGCGAGCGACCGCGTGGACGCGGCCGAACTGCGCGAGACACTGGGACGTGAACTGCCGTCCTACATGGTGCCGGCCGCGATCGTCGAACTCGACGAGTTCCCGGTCAATTCCGCCGGAAAGCTGGACCGTGGAGCACTACCCGAACCGCAGGTGGAAGCGGCGGAATTCCGCGCGCCGTCGACTCCCGTCGAGGAGATCGTCGCGAGCGTGTTCGGTGAGGTGCTGGGGGCCGAACGTGTAGGAGTCGACGACGACTTCTTCTCGCTCGGCGGAAACTCGTTGATCGCAACACGAGTCGTGTCACGGCTGGGTGCTGCGCTGAACACGACGGTTCCAGTTCGACTGATGTTCGAGACCTCGACCGTCGCAGCCCTGGCGACACGGATCGAGAGCGAGGCAAGCGGTGGTGCACGAGTACCTCTCGCCCCGCGTCCGCGGCCCGATCGTGTGCCACTGTCCTTGGCGCAGCAGCGCATGTGGTTCCTCAACCGACTGGACACGGAGTCGGCGGTCAACAACATCCCGGTCGCGATCCGGTTGTCCGGTCTGCTGGACAGACACGCACTGCACGTCGCGGTCGCCGACGTCCTGGCCCGCCACGAATCTCTGCGGACGGTGTACCCAGAGGTGGACGGGGTGGGCAGCCAGGAAGTCGTGCCGACTCGCGCTGTCATCCCCGACCTCGCCCCCATCCCGATCGACGCCGACGAGCTTCCGGCAGCGATCGAGGAGACCGTTCTCGCAGGTTTCGACGTCACCGGGCGAGCGCCGTTCCGGGCGAGCCTGTTCGAGGTCTCGTCGACCGAGCATGTTCTGGTGTTCGTCGTCCACCACATCGCCGCGGACGGGTACTCGCTCGGTCCGCTGACGCGAGACGTCGTCCGGGCCTACACCGCACGAGCGGCAGGGCTGGACAACGATTGGGAACCTCTTGCCGTCCAGTACGCCGACTACACGCTCTGGCAGCGGGAAGTGCTCGGCTCCGAGGACGATCCCGATTCGATCATCTCCGCGCAGAAGGACTACTGGCAGAGCACTCTCACCGGGCTCCCCGCTCAGTTGGATCTGCCGTTCGACCGTCGCCGTCCGGCCGTGGCGAGCAATCGTGGTCGAACCCACCGGTTCGAGGTCTCCGGCGAGCTTCGCGCGTCCGTGGAACGGATTGCGCAGGAGTACCGAGCCACTCCGTTCATGGTGGTGCACGCTGCGTTGTCCGTCCTGCTCGCTCGACTGTCGGCAACGTCGGACATCGCCATCGGTGCGCCCATCGCCGGCCGCGGTGACGCAGCGCTCGACGACATGATCGGTATGTTCGTCAACACCCTCGTCCTGAGGACGGACGTGGACGCCGCGGCATCCTTCGAGGACCTTCTCGACACGGTGCGCCGCACGGATCTCGCTGCATTCGCGAACGCCGACATACCGTTCGAACGCCTCGTGGAGATACTCGACCCGGCTCGGTCCGCGGCTCGTCACCCACTCTTCCAGGTAGCACTCTTCTTCCAGAATCTCGGCCGATCCTCGTTGGAGTTGCCGAATCTGTCCGTGTCGGCAGTCGACTTCGACGCCGGGATCGCCAAGTTCGATCTGCAGGTCGCGGTCAGCGAGCCTGTCGACGGCAGTGGATGGTCCGTCGAATTCACTTATGCAACCGATCTTTTCGATCCGGCGTCCGTCGAGATGCTCGAACGGCGATTCCTCCGCGTTCTCGAGCAGGTCACCGACGAGCCGACGGTGACCGTCGGCGATATCGATCTGGTCGCTGCGGACGAGGCGGAACTGCTCGTTGCCGGATGGAACGAGACCGGACGAACCGTCGACGATGCGATGCTGCTCGACCGGTTCGCCGACGCTGCGCGCGAGACACCGAACGCCGTCGCGGTGGTCTACGAGGACGAATCTCTGACGTACGGCGAATTCGCCACGAGGGTGGATGAACTCGCGCGCGTGCTGGTGGACGCAGGCGCGGGGCCCGACGCCTTGGTCGCCATCGCGGTGCGCCGATCGATCGACCTGGTCGTCGGAATGTATGCGGTGCTGCGTGCGGGCGCAGGCTTCGTCCCCATCGACCCCGACCACCCGGTGGAGCGAATCGACTACATACTCGGTGCCGCACAACCGGTCTGCGTCCTCGTGCGCGGTCGGGACCTGTTCACACCTCCCGGGGCCGTCCGAGTGATCGACGTGGACGCCGCGCCGGCCGAGTTCCGGGGCGGCAAGGACGTGGTCCTGCCGCCTTCTCCGGTGTCTGCCGAGTCCGTCGCATACGTGATCTTCACGTCCGGGTCCACCGGCCGTCCCAAGGGCGTAGCAGTGAGTCACCGCGCGATCGTGAACCAGATGGAATGGATGCAGTCCGAGTACTCGCTCGACGCGTCGGACGTGTATCTGCAGAAGACCGCGACGACGTTCGACGTCTCGCTCTGGGGATTCTTCCTTCCACTGAGAGTGGGAGCACAACTGGTGCTCGCCACCCCCGATGGTCATCGCGACCCCCGCTACCTCGCCGAGGTGATCTCGCAGCGACACGTGACGGTCACGGACTTCGTTCCCACGATGCTGTCGGTGTTCGCATCGGCGGTAGGACGTGCGGCGCTTCGGTCCGTGCAGCAGATCTTCGTCATCGGTGAAGCTCTTCCCGGAGAAGCGGTCCGTGACTTCGCGCGAGTCTCGGACGCGCGGGTGCACAACCTGTACGGCCCCACCGAGGCGGCCGTGTCGATCACGTACGCGGACGTGACCGACACCGCGATCGGCTCGGCTGTCACCATCGGGCGACCCGAGTGGAATTCCGCTGTCTACGTGCTCGATTCACGACTCCGGCCGGTCCCGGTCGGAGTTCCGGGCGAGCTCTACCTTGCCGGCGTCCAGCTCGCGCGTGGCTACCACGGTCGAGTCGACCTGACGGTCGATCGATTCGTGGCCAATCCGTTCGTGTCTCGCTCGTCCTCGGCCAGCAGCCGGATGTATCGGACGGGCGACCTCGTGGTGTGGCAATCCGACGGCACGCTCGAGTACATCGGTCGCACCGATTTCCAGGTCAAGTTCCGTGGGCAACGTATCGAGTTGGGTGAAATCGAGGCCGCGCTCGCTGCACACCCGCGGGTGGGCTTGTCCGCCGCTGCGGTGGTGCAGACGAACACCGGTGACCAACTCGTCGGATACGTCGTTCCTGCGTCCGGCGAAGACACCGACCTCGACATCGACGAACTGCGCGATTCGCTTGCCGCGGCGCTGCCTCGCTACATGATTCCCGGTGCGATCCTCACGCTCGACGAGTTCCCGTTGAACACCTCCGGCAAGCTGGACCGGAAGGCGCTCCCCGCCCCGGCGGTCCACGCCACGCAGTTCCGAGCACCTCGCACACCGATCGAGGAGATCGTCGCAGACGTCTTCGCGGACGTACTCGGTCTCGAACGGGTCGGTCTCGACGACGACTTCTTCGAATTGGGCGGTAACTCGCTCGTTGCGACTCAGCTCGTGTCCCGACTCGGAGTCGCCCTCGACAGTCGAGTTCCGGTGCGCATGGTCTTCGATGCGTCTTCGGTCGAATCTCTTGCGGCACGCGTGGAGTCGGGCTCCGGCGCCCGCCCCGCTCTGACCCCCCGCCCGCGACCGGACCGCATTCCACTGTCGCCTGCGCAGCAGCGCATGTGGTTCCTGAACCGTCTGGAGCCCGAGTCGGCGGTGAACAACATTCCGGCGGCGGTGCGATTGAGCGGTGCACTCGACGTCGATGTGTTGCGTGCAGCGATCGACGATGTCGTCGCTCGCCACGAAAGTCTGCGCACGGTGTACCCGGAATCTTCCGGAACCGGAATCCAGGTGGTCCTTCCTGCCACGGCTGTTCGACCGGACTTCCGGGTGGAGCAGGTGTCCGAGGCCGACGTGGTCTCTGCGGTCACCACGATCGTGTCCGAAGGATTCGACGTCACCCGGTCGGTGCCGGTTCGAATTCGACTGCTGGACCTCGGCAGTGACGAGTACGTGCTGGTCGTCGTTGCCTATCACATTGCGGCCGACGGCTTCTCGATGATGCCGTTGATCCGAGACGTGGTGACGGCCTACGTGGCGCGCGCGGCAGGCGACGAGCCGGGATGGTCACCCCTGCCGGTGCAGTACGCGGACTACACGTTGTGGCAGCGCGAAGTGCTGGGGTCCTCGGACGATCCGACGTCACCCATGGCTGCCCAGGAACGGTACTGGTTCGAACGGTTGCGTGATGCTCCGGACGAGCCGGCACTACCGGTCGATCGTTCCCGTCCCGCCGTGGCCAGTGGGCGGGGTGCCGCCCACCGCTTCACCATCGACGCGGAGACAGTGGCAGCCATCGATTCCGTGGCAACCCGTGCCGGCGTGACACCGTTCATGGTGGTGCACGGTGCGCTGGCCGTGTTGTTGTCGCGGGTGTCCGGTGAATCCGACGTGGTGGTGGGCACTCCGATCGCCGGTCGCGGTGAAGCCGAGCTCGACGACGTGATCGGAATGTTCGTCAACACGCTCGTGCTTCGAACGCCGGTGGCAGGAACCTCGACGTTCGTCGACCTGTTGAAGGTCGTCCGCGAAACGGACCTGTCAGCCTTTGCGCACGCGGACGTTCCCTTCGAGCGTGTCGTCGAGGTTCTCGATCCACCGCGTGTCGGTGGACGACATCCGTTGACTCAGGTGCTGCTCACGTTCCAGAACTTCGCATCCACCTCGTTTTCGCTACCCGGTCTGAAGGCGTCGTCGATCGACTTCGACGCTGCGGTGGCCAAGATGGACCTTCAAGTGACTGTCGGGGAGCCCACTGCAGGCCTCGACGGCGCACCGGTCCGTGAGGCCGAAATCGTCTACGCCACCGACTTGTTCGACGCGTCGACGATCGAACTACTCACCGCGCAGTTCGTCACGGTGCTCGGTGCGGTCGCGGCTGATCCTTCGGTCGTCGTCGGTGATATCGACCTCGTCGACGACGCGGAGCGAAGCCGATTGCTGGTGGAGCTGAACTCGACCGATCACGATCTGGATCCGTCGGCGACGCTGGTCTCGATGTTCGAGTCACGCGTGTCGATCTCGCCGAATGCAGTGGCGTTGACCTACGAGGGCGAGTCGGTCTCATACCGAGAACTCGACTCGCGTGCGAACCGCCTCGCGCGGTACCTCGTCGAGCGAGGCGTCGGTCCGGGCGGAACGGTGGCAGTAGCGGTCGGCCGATCGATCGAGCTCATGGTCGGTATCTACGCGGTGCTGAAGGCAGGGGCCGCGTACGTTCCGGTCGACCCGTCGCAGCCGAACGACCGAATCTCCTACATCCTCGACACCGCGGCCACCGCGCTGACCCTGACGACGACGCGTGATCGCGGAGAACTCGCGGGCGACGACGTGGTCGTGCTGGACGACCTGGTGGTTCTGGACGACCTGGTGGTGCTGGACGATCTGGACACGAGTGTCCACCCCGACCGCCCCCTCACCGACGCCGAGCGCACGGGAGCACTCACCCCTCGCGATCCCGCGTACGTTCTGTTCACCTCCGGTTCCACCGGAAAGCCCAAGGGCGTCGTCGTCGAGCACCGTTCGATCGTCAACCGTCTGGTGTGGATGCAGGACGAGTACGAGCTGACGGTGGACGACACCGTGGTGCAGAAGACGCCGACGACGTTCGACGTGTCCGTGTGGGAACTGTTCTGGCCGTTGCAGATCGGCGCCCGACTGGTGATCGCACGGCCGGACGGGCACCGTGATCCGAAGTACGTCGCAGAGCTGATCGCCGCGGAACGGGTGAGTGTGGCGCACTTCGTTCCGTCGATGCTCGGGGTGTTCGCCGCCGAGCCGTCTGCGGCGTCGGACAGGTCTCTGCGGATCGTGTTCTCGTCGGGTGAAGCCTTGCCGACGTCGACGGCGCGTGCTCTCGCCGAGGTTCTTCCGTCCACCCGATTGGTGAACCTGTACGGACCGACGGAAGCGGCTGTCGACGTTACCTTCCATGAGGTCTCCGAAGCTGATATCGCCGCCGTCCCGATCGGTCGACCGGTCTACAACACGCAGGTGTACGTTCTGGACGCGCGACTGAACGCGGTCGGCGTCGGCGCAGTCGGCGAGTTGTATCTCGGTGGCGTGCAACTGGCACGCGGATACTCGTCCCGTCCCGATCTCACCGCGGACCGATTCGTCGCGAACCCGTTCGGCGACGACGGCGCGCGGCTCTACCGCACCGGCGACCTCGTGCGGTGGAACTCCGCCGGCGAGATCGAGTACATCGGACGGTCGGACTTCCAGGTCAAACTGCGCGGATTGCGCATCGAACTCGGAGAGATCGAATCTTCTGTGCTGCGATCGGATTCGGCTGGACAGGCGGTCGTTCTGGTCCGTGGTGACCGGCTGGTCGCCTATGTCGTTCCCGCAGCAGGTCGAGTCGTCGACGTGGACGCGATCCGGCGCACCGTCTCGGAGTCGTTGCCCGAGTACATGGTGCCCGCGGCGTTCGTCGTGCTCGACGAGTTCCCCCTCGGCTCAGCGGGCAAGCTCGACCGCAAGGCGCTGCCGGACCCGGCGCCCCAGCTGTCGGAGTTCCGTGAACCGACTTCCGAGGCCCAGGTCACGGTTGCCAGTGTCTTCACCGAGGTCCTGGGGCTCGAACGGGTCGGTCTCGACGACAACTTCTTCGACCTCGGCGGCAACTCGCTCATCGCTACCCAGGTCGTGTCCCGTGTCGGCGCGGCGCTCGATGCGTCGATTCCAGTCAGAACACTGTTCGATTTCTCGACGGTCGAGTCCTTCGCCGCCGCAGTCGAGAGTCTGGCCGGCACGGGTAGCCGGGCACCTCTGGTCGCGACCGAGCGTCCGGCGCGACTGCCGCTGTCGCTGGCGCAGCAGCGCATGTGGGTGCTGAGCACCATCGACCCGGAGTCGAGCGCGTACAACATCCCCCTCGCGGTGCGGTTGACCGGTGAGCTGGACCACGATGCGCTTGCCGCAGCGATCGCCGATGTCGTCGCTCGTCACGAAACCCTGCGTACGACCTACCCGTCGGACGCCGACGGCCCGGAGCAGAAGATCCTGTCACCGCAGGAGGTCGTCTTCGACCTGCGTCCCACAGTCGTCGACGGTGAAGCAGGGGCGTTCGAGGCAGTCGCCCAGCTGGTTCTCGGAGGATTCGACGTCGCGTCGGCGGTACCGGTTCGTGTGGGGTTGGTTCAGCTGAGCCCGACCGAGCACGTGCTCGCTCTCGTCGTCCATCACATCTCCGCCGACGGCGCCTCGATTGCGCCGCTCGCCCGGGATGTCATGGTGGCCTACTCGGCCCGGACGCAGGGCACTCCGCCGATGTGGACTGCGCTCCCCGTGCAGTACGCGGATTTCGCGCTGTGGCAACGCCAGGTGCTCGGCGACACGACCGTGGAGGGATCGCCGGCGTCGACACAGCTCGAGTACTGGAAGCAGACCCTCTCGGGAGTTCCGGAGGCTGTCGATCTACCGACCGACCGTCCGCGTCCGCCGACCCAGTCGATGCGAGGGCACTCGACACCGTTCCATGTCGATCGCGCAGCGCATGCAGGATTGATCGACTTCGCGCGTGATCGTGGCACCTCGCTCTTCATGATCGTGCACGCTGGTCTGGCTGTTCTGCTCGGCCGTCTCAGCGGCAGCAGCGACATCGTCGTCGGAACCCCGGTTGCGGGACGCGGAGCCGCCGAACTCGACGATCTGGTGGGCATGTTCGTCAACACCCTCGCGCTGCGCACCCAAGTCGACTTCGGTGGAACGTTCTCCGGTTTGGTCGACGACGTGCGGTCGGTCGACCTCGGTGCATTCGGGAACGCCGACCTGCCGTTCGAGGAGATCGTCGACGCCGTGGTGCCGGCACGGTCTCAGGCACGCCACCCGATCTTCCAGGTTGCCCTGTCGTTCCAGAACCTCGAACGGGTGAAGTTGGAACTGCCGGGACTCTCGGTGGAAGGCCTGGAGGCGGGCGAGCTCGGCGCGAAGTTCGACCTGCAGTTCACCGTCGAGTCCAGGATGGACGACGCCGGCGAACCTGCCGGACTGTTCGGCTCGCTGCTGTACGCCACCGACCTGTTCGACGAGCAGACTGCGGCGTCGTTCGCAGACCGACTGACGCGCATCCTCACCGCTGTCGCGTCGGATCCGTTCGTGATCGTCGGTGATATCGAGATCATGTCCGACGAAGAAAGGGCTCGAACCGACGCGCAGACGACCTCGGCTGGGGCGAACGACGCCACGGCGGTCGCCGTCGAACGGTCGCTGCCGCAGGTGATCGGATCCGTGGTCGAGCTCGATCCGGAGGCTCCCGCGGTCGTGGACAACGGTGACGAGATGTCCTACATCGACATCGAAGGACGGTCGTCCGCGCTGGCGCGTGTCCTGGTCGACCGCGGTGTCGGGCCCGGTGATCGCGTGGTCGTCGACGTCGCGATGTCGGTGGACTGGGTAGTGACCGTGCTTGCGGTCGTGTTCGCGGGTGCCGCCGTGGTGGTGTCGGAGGCGGACACACCCGCTTCGGTACTCGGCACGAGCGCGGATGCGACGTGGGTGATCGGCACCTCCGACTCTCAGAAGAGTGACGGTGCGCAGCTCGTTGTGCTCGACGATTTCGCGGTGTCCGACGCCGTGCAGTCCGCATCGCGTCGTCCGATTGCGTACTCTGCGCGCACCCGACTGCTCGCCGTCGACGACGCGGCTGTCGTCGTGGTCGACGATCGAGCGACCGAGCCGTTCGTGATCGCCCAGAGTGAGTTGGTGGCGTCGTTGCTCGCCGCGGATGCACGACTGTCGATGACGTTCGAGTCCCGGGTGCTCGCGGATGTCGCTGCGGGACGGCTCTGGCATCTGTCCACACTGCTGTCGTCCGCTCTCGTCGGCGCGGCGTGGGTGGTACCAGCGGCCGGCGTCTCGCTGAGCGATGCGGTCCTGGACGACTGGGTCACGCATGCGTTCGTCACCGCGGATCGAGTCGAGGAGCTGTCCGAGGAAGAGTCCGAGGACCTCCAGTTCGTCGTTCTCGTCGACGCACCGACCGAGGGCGAACCCGCGGCACGTGCGATCGGAGAGGCTCGGGTGACTGCAGGCGAACGAGCTTTCGGGCGCGGCTAGGGCGTCCGAAATTCATGTGAAAGGTGAAGGAACGCTTACCGCCGGGTAACGTCTACTGCTCCGAACTCGATGTATCGAAAAGCTCGCAATCTATCGCGGTCGATGCATCGAACTAAGTGCGTGGCCTGTAGGCGGGCTGAAGCTGATAGCGAGACTCGGCCGCAGGTCGAGCATCGATCGAAGGGCGTGACACAACGTGTACGTGCAGTCAGGAAAGATGGACATTGTGTACTGCATGGGTTGCAACGTATGACCGACAATCGATCTCCGGACACGGGCCAAACCATCCCTTCACGTAAGCCCCGGCCCGGTCGCCCCCGCCGGGTGCGGAACACTGCACCGTTGCTGCCGCAGCTACTGACTGCAGCGGTCGAGCTGAATCCATCGCAGATCGCCGTCGCCGCGGGCGCGGTCGAACTGTCCTACGCAGAACTGGATCGGCAGTCCTCGCAGATTGCTAGGTTGTTGATCGCTTCCGGGGTTGGTCCGGAATCAGTTGTTGCGATCGGTCTTACTCGTTCCCTAGAGTCGGTACTGTCGGTTTGGGCTATTTCCAAGACCGGTGCCGCGTTCGTTCCTATCGACCCGACTTATCCTGCTGACCGTGTCGAGCACATGATCTCGGACTCAGGCGTGCGAATTGGCGTCACGACTGCCGCTCACCGCGATCAGCTTCCGGATTCATGCACTTGGACCGTTATCGACGACCATGACTTCGTCGAACGAATGAGTTCTGTTTCGGGCGACCGGATAACGGTGTCCGATCGTGTTGCCGTCGTTCGTAGCGATAATGCGGCGTACCTGATCTACACATCGGGATCCTCAGGGATTCCGAAGGGTGTCGTAGTAACTCACCGGGGTTTGGCTGTCTTGGCTGCTGCCCAGAAGGAGCGGTACCGGCTCACGTCGAGTGCTCGCACTCTGCATTTCGCGTCGCCGAGTTTCGACGCGTCGGTTCTCGAACTCCTTCTGGCAGTTGCCGCGGGATCGACCATGGTTGTCGCGCCCACGGACATCTACGGCGGGCGTGAGCTGAGTAGCTTTCTGCGATCCAGCGGTGTGACTCACGCTTTCATCACGCCAGCTGCGTTGTCTTCGGTCGACCCCTCGGACCTCGACTCACTTGCAACTGTGGTGGTCGGCGGTGAAACCTGCCCGCCTGAACTGGTGGAGCTTTGGGGTGGGTCGCGATCGTTTTTCAACGCTTACGGACCGACGGAGACGACGGTCGTCAGCACGATATCGGAGCCGTTGGTGCCTGGGGATGCTGTGTCGATCGGCGACGTGGTGACTGGAACGAAAGCGCACGTCCTCGACAGGCGTTTGCGACCTGTTCCTGCGGGTGTTGTCGGTGAGCTCTATCTCGATGGCGCGGGCCTCGCGCGAGGTTATGAATCGAAGTCTGGTTTGACTGCCAGTCGGTTCGTCGCAAACCCGAATGCAGATGATGGATCGCGTATGTACCGGACCGGCGATTTAGTGCGTAGGACGGCGTCTGGAAGTTTGGAGTACAGGGGCCGTAACGATTTTCAAGTCAAGGTTCGCGGATTCAGAATCGAACTCGGTGAGATAGATTCTGCGCTGTCCGCTCACGATGCAGTGTCGTTTGCGGTGACCGTCGGAGTCGTTGGACCCACCGGAGATACGGTCCTCGTCTCCTACGTTCGACCTGTCGCAGGCAAGCAGATATCCATGCCCGAGCTGTCGTCCTTTGTAGCCAAAGTGCTTCCGAAACACATGATCCCGTCGTCGATCATGATGATCGATACGGTTCCACTCACCCCGTCTGGAAAGCTCGATCGTGATGCACTGCCCGATCCGGTTTTCGCGAGCCGCGCGTACCGTGCTCCCGCAACGGATTTCGAGCGCGCTGTGGCGTCGGTTTTTACCGACGTGCTTGGGGTCGACGAGGTCGGTGTCGATGACGACTTCTTCGAACTTGGTGGAAATTCTCTGTCAGCGACCCGACTCGCGGCGAGGATTGGAGCGGCGCTCCAAGTACAGTTCGGTGTCCGTGATGTGTTCAATGACTCCACCGTGCGTGGTTTGGCCTCGAAGGCAGAGGGGCTGGACGTCGGTGGGCGCATCGAGTTGGCAGCGCGGGATCGGCCCGAGCGAATCCCATTGTCCTACGCACAGCAGCGAATGTGGTTCCTCAATCGCTTCGACGAATCTTCTCTGGCGTACAATATCCCAATCGCGATGCGCCTCACTGGTAAACTGGATCGAGACGCGCTGGCGGCGGCTGTCACAGACTTGATCGATCGCCACGAAGTCCTCCGCACGATTTATCCGGAGCACGACGGCGCAGGTTTCCAAAAAATCTTGGCCTCGTCCGAGCTTCGGGTCGGTTTGGACGTGCGGTCAGCTCCAGAGGACGAGCTTCCTGCGTACGTTGCCGCCTTTGTCGAGCAAGGATTCGATGTAACCGTCGAACCCCCCTTTCGAGCGACCCTGTTCGAAACCGCCTTCGACGATGCAATTCTCGTGTTCGTTGCTCACCACATAGCCTTGGACGGCTATTCCATAGCGCCGATGACGCGCGATCTCATGCAGGCGTACGCGGCGCGCAGCGAAGGGGTCGACCACGGTTTACCGCCGCTGGCAATCCAGTATGCTGATTTCGCGATTTGGCAGCGCGAAACTTTGGGAAGTGAACTGGATGAAAAATCGGTTATTGCGCAACAGCTTTCGTACTGGCTGAAACAGCTGAAGGGGCTACCCGAACTGTTGGAGTTGCCCACTGATAGACCGCGGCCGGCGCACGCATCCGGTGCAGGCGCAGTCCACTCGTTTGTGGTGGACACCGAGCTCGCGACATCGCTTGGGGTCCTTGCCGGATCCCGTGACGCGACGCTGTTCATGGTCATGAACGCGGCTCTAGCGATCTCACTCGCCAAGAGCTCGGGTTCGTCTGATATCGCTGTCGGTACTGCAGTGGCGGGGCGCGGAGAGGAAGCACTCGACGACCTCATCGGAATGTTCGTCAACACGTTGGTGCTTCGAAACGAGGTCAATGATGCAGCGACTATCATCGACGTGATCAATGGTTCTCGCGCAACTGCACTCGCAGCTTTCGCCAACGCTGACCTGCCGTTCGAACGTCTGGTGGAGGTCCTGGACCCGCCGCGTTCCACTGCGCATACCCCACTTTTCCAAGTGATGCTCACACTGCAAAACCTCGAGACTCAAGCGCTGCAGCTGCCGGGTCTTACTGTGAGTGGTATCGACTACGGTGAAACGCCGGCTAAGTTCGACATCGCAGTGACGCTGACGCCTTCCTCAGACGGATCGATCAATGGAACGGTCGTGTATGCCAAGGACCTTTTCGACGAGGCGACCGCAGCGTCGCTGGCCGGCCGTTTCTTATCAGTCATGCGAGCCGCAGTCATCGATCCTGAGCAGAGGGTACGAGATCTCGATCTGCGTAGTCCCGAAGAAAAGGCCGCATTGGTCCGGTGGAACGACACCGACGCTGATGTAGTAAGCGCCGACGACTCACTACTCGACGCCTTCGATCGGTGCGTTCGTAGCGATCCGGCTGCTCCTGCCGTCACGTTCCGGACCCGCACACTTTCTTACGGCGAGCTGGATCGACGGGTGCAGGTCGCGTCGCGTCATCTGATCGAAGCAAGGGTCGAGCCGGAAACCGCGGTCGCAATCACCACGAACCGATCGTTCGAAATGGTCATCAGCGTCCTCGCTATTTTGCGCGCAGGCGGTTCTTACGTTCCGGTTGACCCGGGATGGCCGCAGGACCGTACGGCATACGTCCTCGAGGTCGCTCGGCCGGTGCTGATCCTGGCCGATGAGGGAGAATTCGACCAGGTAGGCGCCAATCTGCAGATTCCGGTGCGACAGATCGAAGCACTGGCTGACGATATCGAGATCGGCGATGTGCGTCGGCCATTACTGCGGCCCGACAACTGCGCGTACACCATCTTCACGTCGGGTTCGACCGGCCGACCGAAGGGTGTCTCGGTATCGCATCGGTCGATCATCAGTCAGTTGGATTGGCTTGCATCTGAATTCGACAGTGGCCGAAATGACGCAGTGCTGCAGAAGACTTCGACTGGATTCGACGCATCGGTATGGGAATTGTTCTTGCCTCTCAGGACTGGTGCGCGACTTGTCCTCGCGGATCCGGACGGGCACAAAGACCCTCGATACATGGCAGATTTGATTGCCGCCGAATCGATCACTATTGCGCAGTTCGTGCCCTCTGTCCTCGCCCTCATGCCGGGTGTGGCTCGTAAAGGCGAAATGCGGAGTCTGAGAGCGATTCTGGTCGGGGGTGAGCAGCTCGGGGCAAAGCTCGCGTCGGAGGTTCGTTCGGCGAGCGGTGCCGACGTGCACAACGTCTACGGGCCTACTGAGGCGACCGTCCAGATCACCCATGCGGCCAGTGGAGATGCCGATGTTTCCGTCGTGCCGATAGGAGAACCGGTTCGCGGCGCGAAGCTTCATGTACTGGACCGCGGATTGAACGAGGTGCCAGTCTCGGTCGTGGGTGAACTGTACGTCGGCGGAGACCAACTCGCCCGTGGGTACGGAACGCGCCCGGACCTTACGGCCGAGCGGTTCGTGGCGAACCCATTTGAATCGCATGGCTCAAGGCTCTACCGCACAGGTGACCTGGTCCGTCGGCGTGCGGACGGGTCGTTGGTCTACATGGGACGCAGCGACGATCAAGTCAAGGTCAATGGGCTGCGCATCGAACTTGGAGAGGTCGAATCAGCTCTACGCGCCAACGTGTCCGTCGCGGCGGCGGCCGCTTCGATTTTTGCTGGGCAGTTAGTCGGTTACGTAGTACTCGCTGACGGGTTTTCGTTCGACGAGGCTCAAGCACGCGAACAGCTCGAGCGAGTACTACCCGAATACATGGTCCCCTCACGGTTCGTTGTGCTGGCCCAGTTGCCCGCGAACTCCAGCGGGAAGCTCGACAGGAGGGCGCTGCCAGAGCCGAGTGTGGTTATGGCGCGGGCATACCGAGCTCCTGAATCCGAGACCGAGGTGGCGCTTGCCGAGTTGTACGAGGAGGTTCTTGGTCTCGAACAAGTCGGCCTCGACGACTCGTTCTTCGCTATGGGCGGCGACAGTATCATGTCGATCCAGTTGGTCTCTCGCGCAAAAGCCCGCGGACTGATGTTCCGCCCGCGCGACGTCTTCGAGGCCAAGAACGTGGGCCGATTGGCCGAGGTAGCTTCGTGGTCAAGTCAGGAGGGCGCCGCGACGCTCCCGGAGTTGATCGGGGGCGGCGTCGGAAAAATGCCGACCACCCCGATCATCGAAGCAATGCTCGAGCGCGGATCTGAGTACGGCAGGTTCACTCAATCCGTAACCCTGGAATTACCGGTCGGGATTGACCGAACGGGAGTGCGAACGACAATCGGCGCAGTCGTTGATCACCACGACATGTTGAGATCACGCTTGGATCCGGCCGAGGGTACCGTCGAAGTTGCTCTACCAGGCACGGTGGATATCGACAGGCTTGTGTATCGAGTGGAATGTCCGGCCGATTCGTCGGACTCGGTTGTCATAGAGATAGGGTCTAGTGCGCTCGACAAGGTTCTGAGCGAGTTGGATCCGCTTTCGGGTGAGGTACTGCGGTTCATCTGGATCGACTTTGGTCCGGCTCGCGCCGGACGCATCGTCGTTGTGGCTCACCATCTGCTCGTGGACGGCGTGTCATGGCGAATATTGGTTCCGGATTTCGTTACAGCATGGGCGCAGTACTCGTCAGGAGCGCCCGTTGTACTCCAGCCGGTCGGGACCTCGATGCGAACGTGGGCGCACGCATTGAAGCGCGAGGCGCGCTCCGTTTCATTGCGGTCCGAGCTAGATCACTGGCGTTCAGTGGTTGATACGCCGGATCCGTCGCTGGGCAGCAGGCATTTCGATCCCGCGTTGGATACCCGATCGACGATGAAATCGGTTGCGGTGTCGATTCCGGCGAAAACGACGGGCATCTTGCTGACCGCTGCGCCTGATTCGATCCGGGGCGGTGTGAACGACGTTCTACTGACCGCTCTGGCAATGGCTGTCGTGGAATTCCGTCGGCGTCGCGGGACACACGTCCCCGTTTCGCTTGTCAATCTCGAGGGCCACGGCCGCGAGGAAGCTGTCGTGCCTGGCGCAGATCTTGCGCGAACTGTTGGATGGTTCACGACGGTCTATCCTGTTGCACTCGATCTAACCGGAGTCGACCTCGGCGACGCATTCGGTGCAGGCGCAGGCGTCGGGGTTGCGCTAAAGTCTGTCAAGGAGCAGATGGCAGCTGTACCGAACAAAGGTATTGGCTTCGGACTCTTGCGCTACTCGAGTTCTGACTCGACTGGACCTCTTCGCGGTGTCACTCCCCAAGTCAGCTTCAATTATCTCGGTCGTGTCGGTGCTGGGTCAGGTGAAATCCCCTCTGGCTCGAACATTGGTTGGGTTCCAGCACGTGATTTCGGTGAAATAAATGCTCCCGCCGATGATTTGGCTTCTGTTGCACTTATCGACGTAAATGCTTTGGTGGTCAATGCGCAACACGGGGAGCATCTCGAGGCGTCCTTCTCCTATGCCTCGGGCGCGATCGAACCCGCTACGGCGGAAGAAATCTCGCAGTTGTGGGTAGCTGCACTCGAGGCGATTGCAACGTATGCGCAGACGGACGGGGCAGGTGGCCTGACGCCGTCGGACGTGCCGCTGGTGTCGGTTTCTCAGGCTGACATCGACGCTTGGGAAGCGGCATATGGTGATGTAGAGGATATTTGGCCTCTTACGCCTCTTCAGGAAGGGCTCCAATTTCACGCGCTTGCTGCAGGCGATTTGCCGGACGTGTATATGCCGCAGATCGTGCTTACTCTCGGTGGGGACCTGGATCCTCTCAGGTTGCACACGGCTGCTCGAGCGACAGTGGCACGGCACCCGAGCATCCGGACGGCGTTTGTACAAGCGAATGATGGTTCTTCGGTCCAGATCGTTCGATCGGGAGACGCTGTCGGGTGGACCGAACTTGACCTGGCGGAGGTTCCGGAATCCGAAAGACAGGTTCGACTACGAGACGCAATCGAACTCGATCGGGCGACTCGGTTCGACCTGACAAAGGGACCTTTGCTCAGGTTCTTACTGGTTCGACTGGGGGCAGATGATTTTCGACTGGTAATCACCGATCATCACATCGTTCTGGATGGGTGGTCGATGCCAATTCTGTTGCAAGAAATACTAGCGTTGTACGCATTGCGTGGCGACGATGAACTACTTGCGCGTCCAAGGCCTTACCGAGGGTATCTGGGCTGGCTCGGGTCACGGGATGTTTCGGAGTCAACAGAAGCGTGGTCAAACGCGCTGGCTGGGGTAAGCACTCCAACGTTGCTTGCTGGTCATGAGCGTACCGCTGCTCCAGCCTGGGCTGATCGCGACACTTTGATCGTGGGGGTCGACACGACCCGCGCACTCACAGAAGTTGCAGCGCGGTTGCACATAACGATGAATACCTTGGTTCAAGCCGCGTGGTCTTTGCTCCTCGCCCGTACCTTGGGTCGGACCGACGTGGTGTTCGGAGCCACGGTCTCCGGTAGGCCAGCTGAAATCGATGGCGTCGAATCGATGGTAGGTCTGTTTATCAACACGATTCCCGTCCGCGTTCGCCTCCGGGCTGAGGACACCATTACGACGTTCCTACAACGTTTGCAGGCTGAGCAGGTCGAAATGCTGGAACACCACCATGTCGGGCTTGCAGACATTAAGCGACGGGTTGGCGCAGGCGCAGCGTTCGATTCTCTGACTGTCTTCGAGTCCTATCCGGTCGATGTGTCCGGGATCGCAGAGCAAGCTGCGTCAATCGATGGTTTGGCTGTGAAGGCGATGGACTTTGCTGAATCGACTCACTATCCGGTTTGCCTGCGAATCACATCTGGCGAGCAGCTCCACACTTCACTGGAGTACATGCGAGAGGTTGTTTCTATGGAGGCTGCGCAGGCGTTGTTGCGGTCACTCGAAACCGCACTGTGCGCTTTCGCTCTGGATCCGAGCGCCGCGCTGGATTCGGTAATCGGTTCCCTCGAACCTCTTGACGTCCGACAGTGGCCAGTTAGTGCGCAGGCGCTTCCGCCCGAGTCGACGCAACCTGAACGGGGTCTTGTCGGAAAAGTGAACACGGCACTGGCTGTAATTCGCGTCGTGCTGGGCCGCGACGATGCCGAAGCACATGACAACTTGGCGGCCTTGGGAATGGGGTCACTCGATGCTGTTGTTCTGTCGAAGGTATTGAGCGCTGCGCTTGGGCGACAACTGTCAGTGAACAGGATTCTGACCGCCGAGTCGATAGAAGATTTGGCAAGCGTGAGGTGAGACCCGCGTTCGGCGGGAGAACCGAAGGAGTGGCAGGTCTGAAGATGGGAGGTGGAGAGCTTGCGACGATCCGACAAGACTGCTTCTCCTGATCAGTCGCTAAGCCAACCCGGCGATGTACGAGTCTCGCTTATGAACCATGCCCGCTCACGCTGTTCGTCGAACCGTGGAAACGTTGGCCGCGGAGAACAACGCATCGCTGTTCATGGCCGTACACGCTGCTGTAGCAGCAGTGCTCGGTCACGAATCGGGGTCCGGAGACATCGCCGTGCGAATTCCCACTGCCGGCCGAGGGCAGGCAGAGCTCGACGGGCTCATCGGGAAGTTCAACAACTCGGTGGTGCTGCGAACGCGTATCGACCCGGATTCCGCGTTCACCGACCTGCTCGCGCACAGCCGCGCCGTCGACCTGAGTGCTCTCGAAAATGCAGACGTGCCCATCGACGACGTGCTGAGCCGAGTCGACACCGGTGAATTGCCCGTTCAGACAACGGTCAGTTTCCAGAACCTCGGGTGGTCCGGCTTGGAACTCCCGGGCCTGCGGATCACACCCGTCGATGTCGACTACGGGGTCAGTAAATACGAACTTCAGCTGGTGTTCCAGGACGTGCGGGGTGACGAAGGCGACGTCGCACTGGCAGGGACCGTGCTCTATTCGACCGACCTGTTTCGCGAAGAATCGGCGGAACGACTGGCAGCCGGCGTCTCACGTCTTCTCGGCGCCGTGTCGATAGACCCGTCCGTGACCATCGGCGCGGCCCTCGCACCGTCGGTTCCCGGTGCGATCGGAGGAGACTGACGGTCAGGGAAGTTTCACAAAACGCCCAGCCCGACCGGAGAGGAAGCGTTCGCCACAGTATCGTGGGCAAGGTAGACCGCTCTTGATTGTTCGGCACGCGAACACCGCGGTACCGAACATTCGATCGAGGGTGGGGAGGATTGCACCACATGGTTGTCGATCCCGACCGCGGCCGGCCCCTCTCGATCACGGACGTTCGCAGGCTCGTCGCGTCCGTCGCGCACTCGGATGCCGATCGACACGCCTTCGTTTTCGACGGCGTGACCGTCCGATTCGGGCAGCTGGCCGACGCACTGGACCGACTGGACTCCAGCATGGGTGGTGTCCTGGGACCGGACGCACTGTTCGCGCTGGTCCTGGGAGATCTGCTTCCTGCGACTTTCCAGTCCGACGAAGGTGCGCTCGATCGCGTTCTCACCGAGCTCGCCGAGTCACTGTCCCCACTCGTCGCCGCCCCCGAAACCGAGGTCGTCCGGCATTCCGGCACGTTGCTCGACGAATTCGACGCTGTCGTGGAGAGCACACCGGACAGCCCTGCGGTGCGGTTTCGAGACCAGGTGTTGAGCTACGGAGAGCTGGATCGAAGGGCCGAGCAGGTGGCGCGTCACCTCATGTCGCTGGGTGCCGGGCCCGACCGAACCGTCGGCGTGGCCATGCATCGGTCGCTCGAGTTGATCGTGGCAATGTACGGAATCGTCAAGTCCGGCGCCGCCTATCTACCGTTGGACCCCGATCATCCTCGCGAGCGGCTCGACTACATCGTCGACGTCGCCGAGCCGGTACTGATCGTCACCGAGGACACCATCGCCCACGGACTTCCGTCCGCCGTGCCCGTCGTCGATGTTCGAACCCTCCTGTCCCACGGCTCCGACGTCCGCGACGGGGTCCTACCGGGCCCGGCGCCGGACGACCTGGCGTATGTGATCTTCACGTCCGGATCGACCGGTCGGCCCAAGGGCGTCGGGGTCTCGCACCGGGCAATCGCCGCGAACCTGCATTGGCGACAGCGCCTGTACCCGTTGAACACGCGGGACGTGGTCCTGCAGAAGACACCGTTCACCTTCGACGTGTCGGTCTGGGAGTTCTTCTGGCCGCTGCGAGTCGGTGCGACGCTCGTCGTCGCGGAGCCGGGTGGGCACACCGACCCCGAATACCTTGCGCAGACCGTCCGGTCCACCGACGTGACCGTCGCGCATTTCGTCCCGTCGATGCTGGCGGTGTTCGTCGATGTCGCCGACGCAGAGGATATTTCGAGTCTCAGATACGTCTTCGCGTCGGGCGAAGAGCTCGGTGCCGCCACCGCAGCACGGTTCGTATCGCTGTCGTCCGCCGAGCTGCACAATCTGTACGGACCGACCGAGGCCGGCGTCGACGTGACCGCGCACCACGTGACGGTGGCAGGAGACGGACCTGTACCCATCGGCGTTGCCGCCGACGACACCGAACTGTACGTACTCGACGGGGCACTCGGCCCCGTGCCTGCCGGAACCGTCGGTGAGTTGTACCTCGCGGGCATTCAACTGGCACGCGGATACGTCGGAAAACCGCCGCTCACCGCGGATCGGTTCGTGGCCAACCCATTCGAATCGGGTCGGCGCATGTACCGCACCGGGGACCTGGTCAAGTGGACCGACGGCGGGGTTCTGGTCTACCTCGGCCGCAGTGACTCACAGGTCAAACTTCATGGACTCCGGATCGAGCTCGGCGAAGTGGAAACCGTTCTGCAGCAGGATCCGTCCGTGCTTCAATGCGCGGTGATCGTGCGCGGCGAACGACTGGTCGGATACGTGGTGCCGACCAGATCGTCCGAATTCGATGGGGAGGCGGCGACGTCCAGGCTGAAGGCGGCGCTTCCGGGGTACATGGTGCCGAGTGCGTTGGTGGAACTTCCCGCTATGCCACTCGGCCCATCCGGCAAACTCGATCGACGCGGGCTTCCCGACCCCCCGGACGAACGCACTGCCTTCCGCGCACCGGAATCCGACACGGAAATCGGTGTCGCAGAGGAGTTCGAGGTGCTTCTCGGTGTATCCGGCGTCGGGCTGGACGACGACTTCTTCGCCCTCGGCGGGAACTCGTTGGCTGCGACGCGTGCGGTGTCCCGTATGAATTCTCGATTCGGGGTGCGCACCGCAGTGCGTGACTTCTTCGACAACGCGACCGTGGAACAGTGGGCGACGGTCGTCGAGTCCGCCGCCGGTTCCGGGCCCGACGGCACCGCCGTGCTCGGGCGTCTGCCGGTGACCTACCCCGTCCCGCTCTCGGCTGCCCAACAACGAATGTGGTTCTCGGCCAGGCTCGACAGCGAGTCCGCCGCCGACAACATCGTGCTGGCGCTCGAACTGCGCGGGCCGCTGGATCCGACTGCTCTGACGGCAGCTGTCGGTGACGTGGTCGCTCGCCAGGCGGTACTGCGGACCACCTACCCGGAGGTCGACGGAACAGGCACCCAATCGGTAGCCGATCCAGGGCATGCCCCGATCGATCTGAGCGTCGTCGACGCGGATCCGTCGTCGGTGATGCGTCACCTGGAGCGCGCCGCCACGACGCCGTTCGACGTCACTGCCGCGCCGCCGTTCCGAGTCAGGTTACTGCGCACGGCATCCGAGCATCACGTCTTGATCTTCGTGGTCCACCACATAGCGGCCGACGGCTTTTCCATGCGCCCTCTCGCGTCGGATGTCACGGAAGCGTATGTCTCGCGCCTCGGTGGGCACGCGCCCGAGTGGGTACCGCTACCGGTGCAGTACACGGACTACACGGTGTGGCAGCGAGCGATGCTCGGGGCATCCGACGATCCGACGTCACTGGCGGCGGCTCAGGAGAGATTCTGGTCGACGACACTCGCCGGTGCGCCGGAGGAGACGATCGTCCCGGCGGACAGGACGCGAGGGCCCGTTCGGTCGGGATCGGGTGGACGTAGATCAGGACGTCTCGATGCAGCCGTCCATCAGCGAATCGTCGAACTCGCCGGACGCCGGGGCGTCACTCCGTTCATGGTGGTGCACGCCTGCCTCGCAGTGTTGTTGGCGCGGATGTCCGGTCAACCGGATGTCGTCGTGGGTTCACCGGTTGCCGGCCGCGGTGAGACCGATCTCGACGCAGTCGTCGGTATGTTCGTCAACACGCTGGTGCTGCGGACGCCGGTGGATTCGTCGGCGACCTTCGACGACGTGTTGGCCCGAGTACGCGAGGTGGACCTGTCCGCGTTCGCTCATGCGGACCTTCCGTTCGACCGTGTGGTGGAGATACTGGACCCACCTCGTGTCTCTGGACGTCACCCGTTGTTCCAGGTGTTGTTGACCTTCCAGGACGCAGGCCGCGCGACCGTACAGGCGTCCGGACTTGCGCTGTCGCCCGTCGAGGTCGCCGTCCATGCCGCCAGATTCGACCTCGAACTGGTCTTCTCCGAGAGCTACTCCAGCTCCGGTGACCCGAACGGCATCGAATTCTCCATCACGTACGCGCACGACATCTTCGATACGTCGACCGTCGACGCGCTGGCCGCGCGCGTTCGTCTTCTCCTCGACGTGGTGTCCGAGGATTCGACGGTGGTCGTCGGCGACATCGCTCTGATCGATGCCGCCGAGCGTCGCTGGTCGATCGACGAGATCAATTCGACCCATCACGAGTACGACGAGACGTCGACGTTGGTGTCGATGTACGCTGCGCGCGCGGCAGCGTCGCCCGACGCCGACGCTCTCACGTTCGACGATGTCACCCTGACCTACTGGGAGTTCGACGCACGTGTGAACACGCTTGCGCGCTACCTGATCTCGCGAGGCGTCGGTCCGGAAACGCGAGTCGCGGTCTCGATGCATCGCTCGTTCGAGCTGTTCGTGGCCATCTACGCGGTGCAGGCGGCCGGTGCTGCCTACGTCCCGATGGATCCGGACCAGCCTGGAGAGCGGCAGCGGCACATCGTCACGGCGTCGAACGCCGTGCTGGTGTTGTCGAGGAACGAGGACCGTGTCGGCGCGCCGATCTCGAACCAGGCGCCCGAAGCATCGAGTGTCCCGGTGGTGTCCGTGGACGAGATCGACCTGCGCGACTTCTCGCCCGGACCGCTGACCGACGCCGATCGTCTCGGTACGCTCACCGCTGCGAACACTGCCTACGTTCTCTTCACGTCGGGATCGACGGGTGTCCCCAAGGGGGTGTCGGTCGACCACGGCGCCATCGTGAATCGGCTCGTCTGGATGCAGGAACAATACGGGTTGACCCGAGAGGACGTCGTCCTCCACAAGACCCCGGTGACGTTCGACGTCTCGGTGTGGGAGTTGTTCTGGCCGTTGCACATCGGTGCTCGAACGGTGATCGCGCGTCCGCACGGCCACCGTGATCCGAATTACCTGGCCTCGCTTCTGTCGTCGGAGCGGATAACGGTCTTGCACTTCGTACCGTCGATGGCCGCCGTCTTCGCCTCCGATCGGGCACCGGTGGACCTCGCGCCGCGATGGGTGTTCTGTTCGGGAGAAGCGCTCCCGTCCGCAACGGCGTCGTCGCTGCGGACGGCACTGCCGGGTGCACGTGTGGTCAACCTGTACGGCCCTACGGAGGCTGCCGTCGACGTGACCCATCACGAGTTCTCCGACACCGACACCGGCGGCGTACCGATCGGACGTCCCGTGTTCAACACTCGTGTGCACGTGCTCGATTCGAGGTTGCACCCGGTCCCCGTGGGTGGGCGAGGGGAGTTGTACCTCGGCGGTGTGCAACTCGCGCGCGGATACTCGAACCGGCCGGACCTGACGGCCGACCGGTTCGTCGCCGACCCGTTCTCGATCGACGGAGCGAGGCTCTATCGCACGGGTGACGTCGTGCGTATGCGCTCCGACGGTGAACTGGAATACCTCGGACGCTCGGACTTCCAGGTCAAGCTGCGAGGGTTGCGCATCGAACTCGGAGAGATCGAGAACGTTCTCCTCCGTGACGGTTCGGTTCACCACGCTGTGGTGGATGTGCGAGGTGACAGGCTCGTTGCCTACGTCGTTCCCTCGCACGGGTCGACCGTGGACACCGAACGGCTGCGGGATGTGGCCGGACGGGCACTGCCCGAGTACATGGTTCCATCGGCGTTCCTCGTGATCGGTGAGCTCCCGCTCGGGCCGTCGGGCAAACTGAACAGGCGAGCGCTGCCGGAGCCGATGTTCGAACGAAAAGAGTTCTTCGAGCCGCGTACTCGCGCCGAGCATGTTGTCGCCGAGGTCTACGGCAACCTACTTCGTGTCGATCGAGTCGGACGTGACGACGACTTCTTCTCTCTCGGCGGCAACTCCCTTCTCGCCACTCAGGTGACCGCCCGAGTCGGTGCCGAACTCGACGTCGACCTCGATGTCCGTGCCGTGTTCGACGCACCCTCGGTGGCTGCCCTGGCAGCAGTGATCGATCGCAGCGTCGGGAAGAAGCGACGCGCACCCCTGACTGCGCGGACACGTCCGGAACGGATCCCGCTCTCCCTTGCGCAGCAACGAATGTGGTTCCTCGACCAGTTCGAACCGGACTCCGCCGCCTACAACATTCCGATCGTCGTCCGTCTCACCGGTGAGCTGAACGAAACCGCCCTCCGAACAGCCATCGACGATATCCGTGAACGCCACGAAACGCTACGCACCGTGTACCCCGACGTGGACGGCATCGGCCACCAACGCGTTCTGGGTATCGACGAGAGCCCGTTCGAGCTCGGTGTGGACACGTGCACCGAGAACGACGCGCTCGGACGCATTCGCGTGCTGGTGAACTCGAGTTTCGCGCTGTCCGAGGAACCGCCGTTCCGTGCCCATCTGTTCCGAGTCGGCGATACCGAAGGAATTCTCGCGGTCGTCGTCCACCACATCGCCGCCGACGGCTTCTCCATCGGTCCCCTCATGCGGGACATCGTGTACGCCTACGCGGCACGAGTCGGTGGGCGGACACCGATGTGGGAGCCGCTGAAGGTCCAGTACGCCGACTTCTCGGTGTGGCAACGTGAGGTCCTCGGTGAGGAGGACGACCCGGAATCTCTGGTCTGTACGCAGATCGACTACTGGAAGCGGCGTCTCGCAGGTAGCCCCGAGCAATTGGACCTTCCGACCGACCGTCCTCGCCCGGTGGCGCAGTCCGAGCGCGGCGCCGTGCACGGCTTCGCGATCGGTGGTGCATTGCATCGCGCCGTCGTCGGACTCGGTCTCGACGTGGGATGCACGCCGTTCATGGTCGTGCACGCCGCGTTCGCGATTATGTTGGCACGTACCGCGGCAACGGAGGACGTCACGATCGGAACGCCGATCGCAGGCCGGGGTGAGCGTGCGCTGGACGATGTGATCGGCATGTTCGTCAACACGCTCGTGCTCAGATCCGAGATCCGTCCCTCGGACACCGTGAGGGACGTGCTCGCGTCGACGCGCGAATCCGACCTCGACGCGTTCGCGAACTCGGACCTTCCGTTCGAGCGGCTGGTGGAGATACTCGATCCGACGAGGTCGACGGCGAGACAACCTCTGTTCCAGGTGATGCTCGCGTTCCAGAATCTCGAACGCACGAGCGTCGAGCTCCCGGAGATCCGCGCCGCGGGCGTCGAACTGGAAACCGGGCTGTCGAAGTTCGATCTGTACCTGACCATGTCGGAGGATTTCGACCGTTCCGGCGAACCCGCAGGAATGTCGGCTCAGTTCCTCTACCTGACGGAGCTGTTCGACGAAGACACCATCGCCGCAGCCGGACGGCGATTCGTCCGAATACTCGAGGCCATGGTCACCGATCGGTTCGCGGTCGTCGGTGACATCGACCTTCTCGACGACCACGAGGCGACGTCGGTTCTCACCGAATGGAACCGAACCTCGGTGGAGGCTCGCGAGGACATGCTCCTCGATCGATTCCACCGGGTGGCGGAGACGACTCCCGATTCGATCGCGATTCGCCACGGAAACCACGAGATCTCCTACGCACAGTTCTCCGATCAGGTGAAGGCGCTGTCTCGGACGCTGCAACACGCAGGTGTCGGACCGGAGACCACCGTCGGTGTGGCGGTGTCACGGTCTTTCGAGTCGGTCCTCGCGGTGTACGCCGTGCTCGACGCCGGCGGTGCCTACGTACCGATCGATCCGCAGCAACCGATCGAGCGCCTGCACTACGTTCTGGAGGCGTCCGAAGCCGCGGTCGTTCTCGTCGACGGTGCTGCGTCGAGCGTGGAGTTGTCGAAGGCGACAACCGGGGTCGTCACCGTCGACGTGCACGACATCGTCCAAGGCGAACCGACCGCGATCGCGTCGGTCCATCGACACCGTCCGGACATCGCGGCGTACGTGATCTTCACGTCCGGGTCGACCGGCAGGCCGAAGGGCGTGGTGGTCAGCCACCGCGCCGTCGTCAATCGGCTGGACTGGATGCAGCAGTGCTATCCACTGGGCACCGACGATGTCGTGGTCCACAAGACTCCGCTGACGTTCGACGTGTCGGTGTGGGAGCTGTTCTGGCCGCTCGGGATCGGGGCGACGCTGGTGATCGCGGATGCGGACGGTCACCGCGACCCCACCTATCTTGCACGGCTGATCGAGACGCACTCCGTTACCGTGGCGCACTTCGTACCGTCGATGCTCGCGGTGTTCACCGCTCATCCGGACGCGCGGTCGGCGCGAAGGCTGCGGCGGATCTTCGCATCCGGAGAAGCGCTCCCCGCTGCCACAGTGCGTGCGACGTCGGCGATTCTCTCCGGAACCGACCTCGTCAACCTGTACGGACCCACCGAGGCCGCCGTCGATGTCACCCGGTACGACATCGTCGACTCCGCTGCGCCGACCGTACCCATCGGCCGGCCGGTCTCGAACACCCGTGTGTACGTGCTCGATTCGCGCTTGAACCCGGTATGGCCCGGTGTCGTAGGGGAGCTGTATCTGGCAGGGGTACAACTCGCCAGAGGCTATGCGACGAGACCGAGACTGACGTCCGAGAGGTTCGTCGCCGACCCGTTCGATTCGACGGGCGGGCGACTCTATCGGACTGGAGATCTGGTGCGGTGGAACCCTGTCGGTGAACTCGACTACGTGGGCCGCAGCGATTTCCAGGTGAAACTTCGAGGCCAGCGCATCGAATGCGGTGAGGTCGAGGCTGCAGTGCTCACTCATCCCAACGCTCGCCAGGCCGTCGTGGTACTGCACACCGACGCGATCGTCGGTGACTCCTTGGTGGCGTACGTCGTACCCGAGGACGGGGCGAGCATCGACGCAGCGGACATCCGTGCGGTTACTGCGCGCTTCGTCCCCGACTACATGGTTCCGACGTCGATCGTCGTCGTCGACCGGCTGCCGGTCGGTCCGAACGGCAAGCTCGACCGTCGGGCGCTGCCCGCGCCCGCGGTCCAGGTGCGGACGCACAGGGCGCCGGCGACTCCCGTCGAGGAGATCGTCGCCTCGACCTACTCGGACATGCTCGGCGCACCCCGAGTGGGTCTGGACGACGATTTCTTCGCCCTGGGCGGGAACTCGCTGATCGCAACCCAGGTGGTGGCGCGGTTGGGTGCGGAGCTGTCCACCGATGTTCCCCTGCGGATGTTGTTCGACGCTCCGGGAGTCGAGGTCCTCGCGGGACGAATCGAGCGGGAGACCACGCGGTCGATCCGAGGCGTTCTGGCGCAGCGACCGAACGACGGCACCCCGGCCCCGCTGTCCCTACCGCAGCAGCGCATGTGGTTCCTCAACCGACTCGATCCTCGTTCGGCAGCCAACAACGTGCCTGCGCTGATCCGCATAACAGGAAACCTCGACGTCGCGGCTTTGGTCGAGGCCTTTCACGACGTCACGACTCGACACGAGATCCTCCGGACGCGCTACCCCGACGTCGACGGGATGGGCTTCCAGTTCGTCGAACCCCACCGTACGGTTGCACTACGCGTGGAGGACAGTGACTCGGCGTCGACTGCCGCGACGGTCCTCGAGATGGTGTCCCGTGGATTCGACGTGACCGAGACGGTGCCCGTACGTGCGGTCCTGCTTCGGGAGTCCGCAGACGAGCACGTCCTCGTCGTCGTCGCCCACCACATCTCCGTGGACGGGTTCTCGATAGGCCCGCTCACCCGTGACCTGGCGCGCGCGTACGCAGCCCGGGCGACCGGCAACGAACCTGCGTGGGATCCTCAGCCGCTGCAGTACGCGGACTTCGCAGTGTGGCAGCGCAATTTCGTCGGCTCCGAAGACGATCCCGAATCGCCCGCGTCGCATCAGATCGACTACTGGGTCAAGCAGTTGTCCGAGGTACCGGTCGAGATCGAGTTGCCGCGCAGCAGTTCTCGCGCGGTGTCTCGGAACGCAGCCGAAGTACGGGCCGGTGCCGTCGTCGTGTCCATCGATCGGCCGACGCGAGATGCGGTGGCAACGTTCGCCAGAGGCGTCGGGGCAACTCCGTTCATGGTCATGCACGCCGCCCTCGCCGTGGTGTTGTCGCGAATGTCCGCCAACGAGGACATCACCGTCGGAACCGTTGTCGCGGGTCGTGGAGACAGTCGCCTCGACGAGATGATCGGTATGTTCGTCAACACTCTGGTTCTGCGCACCAAGGTCGATCCGGCCACGAACTTCGAGCAGTTCGTGGCCGACGTACGCGAAACCGATCTGTCCGCATTCGCCAACGCCGACGTGCCGTTCGAACGGATCGTGGATGTGACGGATCCGCACCGGGCCCGCGGCAGACACCCGCTCTTCCAGGTGATGTTCGTGTTCCAGAACCTCGCTCGGATCGAACTGGAGCTGCCCGACCTGACCATCAGCGGGGTGGAATTCGATTCCGTCGAAGCGAAATTCGATCTGCAGGTGACGGTGGCCGACGCCTACGACGCCGGTGACGTATCCGGTTGGGACGTCGAATTCGTGTACGCCGCAGAGGTACTGGATCGAGCGACGGTGCAGCGCATCGCCGACGCCTACGCGCGTGCTGCGGCTGCGCTCGTCGCACATGCACGTGCGCCGTTGGGTGACGTGACGCTGCTTCCGGCGGCGGAGCTCGAGCTCGCACTCGCCCACGAGTCGACAGACGACCTTGTTCCGTCCACTTTCTCCACGTTGGTCGACCGATTTCACGCCGTGGCCGAGGCAGCACCCGATCAGGTCGCGCTGCGTGACGGCGGTCGATCCTGGACTTACCGAGATGTCGCATCGAAAGTGAACGTGATCGCTCGCGAACTGATCGCGCTGGGTGCGCGCCCGGAATCCACGGTCGCTGTGTCGCTGCCCCGATCCGCGGATCTCGTGGTCGCGCTGCTCGCCGTGGTCACCTCGGGCGCCGCCTACCTCCCCATCGATCCGGATCACCCGGACGAGCGGGTTCGTTTCGTCCTCGACGATTGCGCCCCGGTCGCAGTCGTGTACCAGGGCGTCGATTCACGCTTCGCTGAACTGCCTGCCGTCGACATGGCCGATTTCGCTTCCAGCTCGCCCGAGGTGGATCGGTACTCCGAGGCGACCGTGACCGACGGAGATCGACATTCGTCGCTGCATCGCGGTTCGCTCGCATACGTCATCTACACGTCGGGATCGACGGGGCGGCCGAAAGGCGTGGGAGTCACCCACGACAACGTGCTGACCCTCTTCGAGAGGACGAGCGACGTCTTCGAGTTCGGAGCGACCGACGTATGGACGATGTTCCACTCGTTCGCATTCGATTTCTCCGTGTGGGAGATGTGGGGGGCCCTCCTTCACGGCGGCACGCTCGTCGTGGTCGACCACTACACCGCGCGTTCGCCCGAGGTGTTTCGGGAACTGCTCGCTTCCGAGCGCGTCACGGTTCTCAATCAGACGCCGTCGGCGTTTCAACGGCTGGTCGACGTGGACACTCGGTCGTCGTCGACACTCGTTCTTCGGCACGTGTTGTTCGGGGGAGAAGCGCTCGAGCCGAGCCGTCTGCGCAGCTGGTTCGACAGCCACGGTGATGGCGAAACGCGCGGTCCTTCACTGTTCAACCTGTACGGAATCACGGAGACGACGGTGCACGTCACCGTACGGCGAATCGCTGCGTCCGACGTCGAGTCCGGGTCGATCATCGGGCGGCCGATCACGGGCCTGTCCGTGCACGTGCTCGATCGGCGCCTGCATCCCGTGCCGGTAGGCGTCGAAGGCGAACTCTACGTGGGTGGCGCTCAAGTGACCCGCGGTTATCTGGATCGACCGGGCTTGACGGCCACGCGCTTCGTCGCAAACCCGTTCGGAGGCAACGGCGAACCTCTCTATCGCACCGGTGACCGTGTCCGGTGGGTGACCTCCGGGAATGGCGGCGAGCTCGAATTCTCGGGTCGAGCCGATCAACAGGTCAAGATTCGTGGTTTCCGCATCGAACTCGGTGAGGTGGAAGCAGCGACTGCGGCCCACCCGTCGGTAGCCGCAGCGGTTGCAGTCGTGCGGGACGATCCACCGCTCGGACCTCGGGTCGTCGCGTACCTCGTACCGGCGAACGGTGTGGCTCTCGACCTCGACCTGATCCGCCGAACCGTCGCAGAACGACTGCCCGACTACATGATTCCGTCCGGGTTCGTCGAACTCGACGACCTGCCCCTCACCGTCAACGGCAAGCTCGACCGGCGCGCGCTGCCTGCACCGACCGTCGTCGAGACGTCGTTCCGCGCCCCGTCCACTGCCGTCGAAGAAGCAGTGGCGGAGGCGTTCTCGGCCGTTCTCGGGCACGACCGGGTCGGCGCGGACGACGACTTCTTCGCGCTGGGCGGGAACTCGTTGGTCGCGACCCAGGTCACCGCCCGACTGGGCGCGGCTCTCGACACCGAGGTGGACCTACGGGCACTGTTCGAAGCACCCACGGTGTCGGCTCTCGCGGCGAGGATCGCGTCCCACGTCGGAACGGGCAGGCGTCGAACACTGGTCTCACTCGGCCGACCAGACACGCTCCCGCTCTCCCCAGCGCAGCAACGCATGTGGCTGCTCGCTCGACTCGACCCGACGTCCACGGACTACAACATCGCGTTCGCGCTGCGAGCGACCGGCACCTTCGACGTCGACGTGCTGCATCAGGCCGCACACGACGTCGTCGGTCGCCACGAGACCCTGCGAACGTATTATCCCGACATCGACGGCGTCGGCACCCAGGTCGTTCTTTCGCGTGCGGATGCAGCAATCGACTTCGTGGTCGAACAGGCCTCCGGTGACGACGTCGTCGATCGTGTCGGCGGGATTCTCGCGACCCCGTTCGACGTCACCGTGTCGGTCCCGGTGCTCCTGCGTGTTCTCGAGGTGACGCCCACCGAGCACGTCATGGTGTTCGTCACCCACCACGTCGCGGCGGACGGTTTCTCGATGGCACCGCTGACACGTGACCTGCTGATCGCGTACAACGCGCGCACCCACGGCATGGAGCCGTCGTGGACACCGCTCGACGTCCAGTACGCGGACTACGCGCTGTGGCAGCTCGAAACGCTGGGCTCGACCGACGACCCGGACTCGCTGGTGTCACGGCAGGAGTCGTACTGGCGAGCCACACTGGACGGACTTGCCGAGCAGCGGGGTGTGCCCGTCGACCGAGCACGGGGCGTGGACGCCGGTCGAGTCGGTGCTGGGTACGACTTCGTCGTCGACGCGGACTTGCGGTCGGCCCTCGACACGCTGGCTCGCCGGCATGGCGTCACGCTGTTCATGACGCTGCACGCTGCCCTCGCCGTTGCATTGGCCAGACTGTCCGGTGATGCCGACATCGCTGTGGGAACGCCAGTTGCCGGACGCGGTGACTCTGCCCTCGACGACATGGTGGGAATGTTCGTCAACACCGTGGTGCTGCGAACACCGGTCGACGGATCCGAGACCATCGGTGAAGTGCTTGCCCTGGTCCGCGAGACCGACCTGGATGCGTTCTCGCATGCCGACGTACCGTTCGATCGCATCGTCGACATCCTCGACCCCCCGCGATCGAGGTCTCGATCGCCGTTCTTCCAGGTGCTGCTCGCGCTACAGAATCACGCCACCACTGTTCTCGAACTTCCGGATCTGGCCGTGTCCGCATTCGAGGCGGAAGAACACGTCGCGAAATACGACCTTCAGTTCGTGTTCTCGGATGCTGTTGCGTCCGATGGGCGAGTCGAATCCACATGCTCGTTGATCTATGCGACCGACCTGTACGACGAGGCCACGGTGGTCCACGTCGCCGAGGTGTTGCTGTCGGTCCTGCATTCGTTTGCGCTCGACGACGATGCCGTCGTCGGCGACATCGAGATCACCCGGCCCGTGCCACCGTCACCCGAGCCCCGCGATGCCGACTCGGCCCCGGCCGCCCAGCGCACGATGGTGGCGATATTCGACGCATCGGTCGAAGCGGAACCGGGTGCGCCGATGATCGTCGACAGAGACGTCGAGCAGTCCTACGTCAAGACTTCGAACTACGTCGCGCAGCTGGCCCGCTTGCTGATGTCCGAGGGCGTCGGCCGGGGGACACCGGTGACGATCCAGCTGCCGTTCACCGAGCAGGGCATCTGCGCCGTACTCGCTGTCTGGGCTGCCGGAGGTGCTGTGTCCCTCGACGCCGGCGAAATCGCGGTCGGTGTAGGTTCCTCGGATCCGTCCGGCTCGGCGCTCACCTGGATCTCCATCGACGACACGAATCTGTCAGGCCGATCGACGCGGCCGATCGACCGGGGCGTACGGGGCTTCGGCATCGAGTCCGACGACACGGCCGTCGTCTCCGGCGGGGAAGTGGTCACGCACGGTCGGCTGGCGCAGTCGGCATCGACGTCAGGGCGTACCTTCGGCGTCGATCACGAGGCACGGGTACTGACTGTCGACCACGAGGCACGCCCGTGGACTGTCGATCCGGGGGAGAGCCTGACGGCTGCTGTCGATCGACGACACGTTCTCGGGGACCGCGACGTCCTGACGGTGGCCGTCGCAGCCGCGACCGGGGCTGCGATCGTCGTGGACGACGGGACTGCCCAGGTGCGCGACCTCATCGACGACACTTGGGCAACCCACGTCGTTCATGGCAGTGGGGCCGGCGTGGACCTCAGCGGGACGGAGGTCGTCGACGTGGTCATCGACGACCCGTGGTCGCTCTAGCGGAGGTCAGGACTGCGGAGGTCAGGACTGCGGAGGTCAGGACTGCGGAGGTCAGGACTGCGGAGGTCAGGACTGCGGAGGTCAGGACTGCGGAGCGCACGCCAGGGGGTGCGAATCCGGGTACGTGGGATCCAACGCGCGACTGATCAGGTAGAACACGTCCGGATCACGCGTCATACCCATGTGCGACGCCGTGTTGCCGGGGCAGATGTCCTGAACCCACTCGTTCTTCACTTGGCCGGTGCCGCCGTCGTTCAAGAACGTCCGCTCCGGCGGCGTGACGACCTCGTCCTTGCGAGTGGCGATGACGGTGTACTCGACACCGGGCATGACCTCGCTACCGGCGTTGAGCTTCTTCAGCAAAGGCGAACCGATGAGCTGTTGGGTGCCCGCGATCCCGAACACCAGCTGCGACGTCAGGTCACGGGGAAGCCCGACGGACGCCGCGAGTAGATACAGTTGCTGCAGCCCGTTGAAGCTGGTTCCGTGGTTGGTGGCGCCCAGCGTGATGACCTGATTCACCTTGCTGCGTGACGCGTCGGATGCATCGGCACCACCGTTGAACTTGAGATACTGCCGCGAGACCGTACCTCCCTGCGAATGTCCGACGAGATCGACCTGGGAGGCGCCGGTGCTCGACAGGACCAAGTCGACGAATTGGCCGAGCTCGTGTGCCGACTGCTCGATGTCGTCGATTCCCCAGACGAGCCGACTGTGGTCCCACATCACCGGCATCGCCCCGTAGTTGAGTGCGAACACGCAGTAACCCTGACCAGCGAGCTCGGGCGAGAGCGTCGGCCAGCTCTCCTGCATGTCGGTGTCGGTTCCGTGGACCAGGATGACCGGACGGGGATGCGCTTCGGAGGGCTTGCACGAGAAGTCGTTCGCGCCGTCGGGAGGAGTGCCCATGCGCTCCAGTGACAACGGTTCCGGTCCGACTCCCGGCTGGGCGGAGGCAGTCGGTGCGCCGATCACGGCAGCGAGTCCGACCAGAGCACACAGTGAAACGAGTGCACGTAGTGACCGCGTCGTGAATAAGGCTCGGCCGCGTCGTACGCATGCGTTCAACTGCTTGCTCCTTGTTCGTTCGTCCACTGCGATTGTTCGTCCACTGCAGCTTGCTCTTGGGCCGGTTTCGACTATTTCGATTCCAGCGGAAGCGAGTCCGATGCCGCCATCGGAGTAGACGAGAATTGCTGTCCGCTGCATGGGCACATCTACCCAGCATTACGAGACATGCGGTTAAATGCAAATGGCTACCAGCCGAATGTGTGATATTTCAAGCCTCCACGCACCTCGCCGACATGCGCCGCTACTGCTCGTGCCCATTGACCGCGTGAAACTTTGGTGACGAATGAGGGAATTAGCGGATTCCCCAGGCTCAGTAGCGCCCACCAGTAGGCAACCCGTCGGATGCTGACCGGTGGGCACCCTCGGGCGCGATATTCACCCTGCAGTCTCGCGAATCCGTACCCCAGCTTGTAGGACTGTCGGAGCAACGGCCGCAACTCCTCGCGCAGTCTGTAGGCAACTTCAGCCATCGGCAGGAATCCGAAGGTGTACCCGGCCAATTGTGCTCGCCAGCAGAACTCGACGTCCTCGCTGGCGTGATAGGAGGTGTCCATCCCTCCCAGGTCACGCCACACGCTCGTCCAGGCCCCCATGCTGGCACCGATGGCGTGAGGGAGAAACGTGGTCTTACCCTGCCGTTCGGCGGGCATCGACGGTGTCCAGGACATTGCCTTCGCGGTGTTGATCCCAGCGGTCTCCACAGCCGTTCCGACAACGTCGAAGTCCTGCGCCAGGTCCACGAGTGAGCTGATCCAGGTTTCGTGAACTATGTCGTCTGCGTCACAGAAGGCTAGGAATTCGCCCGACGCGTGCAGGCCGCCACAGTTTCGTGCAAAAGACACTCCTGCCTGCGCGGAAGCGTCGATGTACTGGATTTTCATTCGAGTATTGAGCGAATGGTCGGCTATGTGGCGCCTCAAGCGTTCGCCGACTCCGTTGTCGGCTACTACGACTTCGAATTCCCCCGAGTAATTCTGCTGCGCCAATCCGTCGAGTTGTTCGTCGAGTTGGCTGATAATCCCATTCATCGGAATTACGACGGAAACAGTCGGGCGAACGGTTCGGTGCGCGTCGATTGTCATATCGACAGCATAAAAGAAAACTGGTCAGGCGGAACTCGATGCCTGCCGATAACCGCGGATGGCGGGGTAGAGGAACACGATCACCAAACCGAAGGACCACGCGAGAGTCTGCAGGACCGGCGTCAACGTCGGTCCGCCCAGAGCGAAAGCACGCATCGCGTCCACCGCACACGACATGGGCTGCGCTGCAACCACTGGCTGCAGCCACGTCGGGTACGCCGCTACCGGCACGAACCCGGAGTTGAAGAAGAGCAGCAACGTACACAGAATCGAGACCAACTCGACCAGCGGTGCGTCGCGTGACACGGTCGCCAGAAACGTCACCAGAACTGCGAAGCCGATGCCGAACGCAATGGGGAGCAGCACGAGGCCCAGCCCGGCCAGCAATCCTTGGTTGAGCCGGAATCCGAGTGCGAACCCCATGGCGATGATCACCAGCGTGGTCACGAACACACGCACGGCCTCGGCCATCATTCGACCCACCAGTCCGGCTGCACGGTGGGTGGGCAGGGTCCAGAAACGTGGCAACAACCCGTTCATACGTTCCTGTTTGAGGCCCACTGCACTGACGATGGAACCGAACATTGCGCCGATGAGCACGATGAGAGGCACCTGGCCGTACACCGCAGGCTGGCCGGTGGCCATCGAAATCGAGTCCCCGAGCACTACTCGGAACATGAGGAGCATCAATGCCGGGTAGAGCATGGCCTGAATCATCGTCGTAGGGTCTCTCGACCAACGTTTGAGCAGGCGATTGCACTGAATCGTGCTGTGGACGAGCAGAGCGCGAGCCGACGACTCCGGCAGCAGGGTCGTGGGTTCTGGAAATCCGAACGTCTCACGAGTAGCGGCGCGCGGCTGAATGTCGGTCATGGTCAGTCTCTCCGTCGCAGGCTCGCCCACAGGGCAAGTGGAACGAGCACAAGGGTAAGTCCGACGATCCAGAGAACGGCGGGGAGCACGACCGACAGCTGAACTGTCCCGTCGGCCATGTCTCTCATCGCGGCCGCGAACTGTGAGATCGGCTGATTACGCACGAACGGGCGAATCCACTCGGGAAAGCCGGACTCCGGAACGAACCCTGTCGACGCCATCCCCAGGATCAACTGCGGCAACGTCAGCGCCTGACTGGTGGCCTCAGGGCTCTTCGAGAGCGTTCCGATTGCGTCGGCGCCGAAGGACAGAACAGTACTGATCGCCAGGGCCATGGCGCCGAACATGACTGCCTGGTCGAACCCCGCGCTGAATCGGAACCCGATGACGTGCCCGTAGATCAGAGCGGCGGTCAAAGTCACCGTCGACCTGAGGAACGCACTGGTCATTCGAGCCATGAGAGGTGCGCCGATCGCGACCGGCATGGTTTTCAAGCGCGTGGACAGACCGGTCAGGGATTCCGTCGAAGCTCGCTGCGCCGAGGAAATCGCGGTGAACGCCATTGCCTGCAGAACGATGATCGGCATGAGGAACTGCGCGTAGTCGATCCCCTGGAACTGCATGACGAACTTCAGCGGCAGGAAGAAACCCAGCGTGAAGATCAGCGGTGCGAGGACCGCAATGAACAGCTCGCCTTTGCGGACCATGGTTCGGACGGTGCGTGCAGTGAGGACTTTCCACTGCACGAAGCCCGAGGGCTCGAAGCGAGACTTGGTACGGGTGCGGCCAGGCGGTGTCGCCGACGTCGGATTCGGCGCAGCAGCCACCGTCGAGTCCCGAGATGTCGTCGTCACTTCGTGGCAGCGGTGTTGGAGTGACCGGTCAGGGAAAGGAACACATCGTCCAGGGACGGCCTGCGCAGTGCAATATCCGCCAGTGGAATGCCTGCATGATCGATTCGACGCAGAACCTCGGACAACGTGGCAGCACCGTCCGGAGCGGGGATGGAGACGCGGTCTGCGCCGGGCGCGAGTTCGCGTGCCACAACTCCGGGTACCAACTCGCCGAGGATTCCCACTACCTCCGTCAAGCGGTTCGGATCGACCGGGACCACTTCACAGAAGTTGCCGCCTGTCATCGCTTTGAGCTGATCCGACGTTCCTTCCGCGATCACAGTCCCCTTGTCGATGACGATGATGTTGTCGCTGAGGACATCGGCTTCCTCGAGGTACTGCGTGGTGAGCAGCACCGTGATTCCCTGCGCCTTGAGTGCCTCGACCAGCGACCAGACGCCTTGACGGCTGCGGGGATCCAGACCCGTCGTCGGCTCGTCGAGGAACACGACTTCCGGACGGACGACCAGGCCACACGCGATGTCGATGCGGCGGCGCATTCCACCGGAGTACCCGCGCACCGGCCGCTTGCCGGTGTCCGCCAGGTCGAATTCCTCGAGCAACGCGTGAGCGCGGGCCTTGGAGGCCTTCTTGTCCAGGCCCATCAAACGACCGAACAGTTCGATGTTCTCCCGTCCGGACAGAGTGTCGTCGAGGGCGGCGTACTGGCCGGTCATCATGATGGATCTGCGAACTGCAGGTGCATCGGTGACGACATCGTGGCCCGCGACGAGTGCCCTGCCGGTGTCCGGTTTGATCAGTGTCGCCAGTACTTTCACCGTGGTCGTCTTACCAGCGCCGTTGGGGCCCAGTATTCCGAGAACCGTCCCCTTGGGAGCCGAGAAGCTGATGCCTCGGAGGGCGTGCACGTCGTCGAAAGATTTGTGGACGTCTTCGACTAGTACAGCTACGTCCTCGGGAAAGGGCATCGATACTCCGTGCGGTCGGTGGTGCAGTCGGGTTCTTCTGAAGAAGGGATTCGGTGAGCGCGTACCCGTCAGTTCAATCCAGGCACCGGACGGAAATGTTACCTGCCGGGAAAGACGGCGATTTCACATCGCTCACGACCACTCGATTCCAATTTCGTCCTCGACGTCCAGTTCGCGGCACAGAGATCGAATGCCGCTGTAGTCCTGGACGAGGTGCTCCCGGCTCCCGTCGTCGACGATGTCGCGAAGCATCGCCTCGAATCCGTCGACTTTCTCGGCACCGAGAATTGCTTCCCACGTCGAGAAGTCCGTGCTCGAGAACGCCTTCATGCCCTGGGCGAGGCCGTCGAGGAACAGTCTGCGATCACGGTCGTCCAGTGTGCCGAAGACGATCTTTGCCATCTCGTCGGCGATCGAGGCATGGCAGTACTCGTCGCGGTTGTGGAGCTTCACCGTCGCGCGATTCACCGGTTGAACGACGTCGTCGTCCTCGATCAAGTCCAGGTAGGAGGTGATCGAGATCTCCGCGACGGTCGTGTACGCAAGCGCGCTCAACGCAGCAGCTCCGGAGTTCGCGGCACCGAGCTGCGCGGCGCGTTGGGCACGGACTGTCGCGCTGAACGGGAGCTGTCGCTCGGGCATCGCCCAACCGCGCTGACGACGGGTGAGTGCGCTCGCGTTCAGGTGCATGAGGGTGTGGTACTGCTCGTCGACCATCGCCTGCGTGACGGCGATCGCCAGGACGTCACCCATTCCGGTGCCGAACGCGTCCTGAGCGAGGAGCGAGAAACCCGGATTGACTACATGCTGCTCCACGTCCATGACGTTCTTGTTGAACGCGACCCAACCCCAGGCCCGGATCCGTTCCCTCTTCTCCTCCGGCAGTGAGAGGTACACGTCGTGTTCCGCGAACGGGATCAGGGCTTCCGGGAAATCGTGCTTGGCATGATCGAACAGGTCGTCCAGTTCGGGTTCGGGCTTCTTAACCGTGGCCCGATTGGCCCAGTTGCCGGCCAGCCTCGACACGATCGCGCTCTCCACTGGATCGTCCGGGTCGTACTCGGGCAGTGATGGATTGTCGATCATGACCGGTTCTCCTCACGTCCTTGTTCTCGCACGATACCGAAGAGTCGAGCGCAGAGAGCCGCGTATCCGGCGGGATCGGGGAGGGCCGACCCGGCGCGGTCGAGGTACTTCTCGAAATCCCGCGCTCCGCCGTCCTCGACGACCGTAGTCAACTCGGACATCGCCGACGCCAAAGCGGACCGCGCGCTCATCGCGTGAGGGTTTCCGGATTGCACATCCCAGTAGACCTCCGGCTCGCCGCGCGTCACTCGCGCCAGCAATGCCAACGCGGTACGAGCCGGGGGAGGCGCGACGGCGTGCACGAGCGCCGGGTCGACGTCGAGCGAGGCGAGAGCAGTTCCGAACGCCAGAACAGCAGCATGGGTCAGAGCTTGGGTTGCAGCCGCCACCCGATCGTGCTCGTCGGCGTTCACTCGCACGATCAGTGCGCCCCACGTTTCGAGACGAGCAAGGAATTCGCCGACGCGTGTGCCGGCTCGGTGGACGACCGCCGCGACGGGACGTCCTTCCATCCCGAGGGACGGAGCGAACATCGGATTGATGCCGAGCACGGAGGCCTGCGTCGAGCGAGCCTCGACCGAGGAGGCGAATCGGGATTTCACCGACAGCGTTTCGACCAGCAGAACGTCCCGGCTGGAATTCGGAACCTGAGCGGCGAGAGCTACCGATTCCGGGACCGCCAATACGATGACGGTCGTCGACGCCAACAATTCGCGCAGATCGTCGTCCGGATCGACGATGTTTCCCTGCACATGGTCACAGTCGTGCTGTGGATCGTCGGACGCGTCGACATCAACGGTGACGACGGACAGGCCGTCGGAGACGAGGAGCCCGGTGAGAAGGGTGCCGACGGCTCCACGGCCACCGACCACGACGGCGTCATACGACTTCATTCGTCGAGTATCACCGCTTTCTGCTCGCGACGGAGATCCAGATGGTGATGTCCGCATGGACGACCTCGACACCAGCGCTGTCGCGAATCGACACCGGGACGACGATGTCCGAGCCTTCCGTGACGGTCGCCCACTCGGGCGGATCGAGCAGGGCTACCGCGGTCAGTGATGTGGTGGCCTTGGTCAGATAGCGCACCGTCATCTCCTTCGGGATCCAGCGATGAGTCGGTGGCACCGTCGCTTCGGCGAGCATGCCCATGGCCACCTCGGCGAGATTGCACGCGGCGATCGCGTGAAATGTTCCCAAGTGGTTCCTGATTCCCCACCACTTCGGGGCCGTCACCTCGCAGCGACCTGGCTCGAGGGACTTCACACGGGGGAGGACGGATCCGAAGTACGGGACCCTGAGACACATTCCGATGGAGAAGATCGTCTGCCCGAGGACATTGTCGGGAAGCTTCTTCCACAGGCCGTAGGTAGTGCTGGTGGCGGTCATGCGCGTATCTTACTGCCGAGTAAGGTGCGCGGGTTCCGCGTGCGACGAATCCGCATCGAGAGGGATTTGTGCTCCGGCGCGGTCTACGGCATACTGGTCGGGTTGCCTGGACACGGGACGCGCTTTCGTGCGGCCTTCGCCAGGTAAGAGCAGAACAGGACCAGCACTCCACGTGAGTGCGTTCGGTTTGCCGGCTCGGAGATGAAGGAACGCCTCGCGCACCCGGTCATCGAAGAAGAGCAAGCGGAAAGAAGTGTCAGTAGAAATACGACACGCCCGACCGCGTGGACCGGAGAACCATGACAGATGAACAGCGGCAACGGATCGGGTCTTTCCTGATCGCCAACGTTCGGTTCGTCGTGTGAGCACGAGGGCAGTTCGAGTCTCCTCGGTTTTCGCCGAGCGGCTCGGGGACTGTGCAGACGAGGTGGAGCAGGCCATGAGGCCGGCTTCACGACAAGCGGCAAGAAAAGGACACTAAGCGTGGCGGGACAAAAGATCCGCATCAGGCTCAAGGCCTACGACCACGAGGCGATCGACGCGTCAGCGCGCAAGATCGTCGAGACGGTCACCCGTACGGGTGCCCGCGTCGTCGGACCGGTGCCGTTGCCGACCGAAAAGAACGTGTACTGCGTCATCCGTTCGCCCCATAAGTACAAGGATTCGCGCGAACACTTCGAGATGCGTACTCACAAGCGGCTCATTGACATCCTCGACCCGACGCCGAAGACGGTCGACGCGCTCATGCGCATCGATCTGCCTGCCAGTGTCGACGTCAACATCCAGTGAGCGCGGAGACAACGATGACTGATAACAAGAATCGGCCTGCCACAGGCATTCTGGGCACCAAGCTCGGAATGACTCAGGTCTTCGACGAGAACAACCGCGTCGTTCCCGTGACCGTGATCAAGGCCGGACCCAACGTGGTCACCCAGATCCGCACGCAGGAGCGCGACGGCTACAGCGCCGTCCAGGTCGCCTTCGGCGCGATCGATCCCCGCAAGGTGAACAAGCCGACCACCGGCCAGTTCGAGAAGGCAGGCGTCACGCCTCGCCGCCATGTCGTGGAGATCCGCGTCGCCGACGCCTCGCAGTTCGAGGTCGGCCAGGAGCTCACCGCTGCAGTGTTCGAGGACGGCGCTTTCGTCGACGTCACCGGCACCAGCAAGGGCAAGGGCTTCGCCGGCACCATGAAGCGCCACGGATTCAAGGGCCAGGGCGCAAGCCACGGCGCCCAGGCCGTGCACCGTCGTCCGGGATCCATCGGCGGTTGCGCCACTCCCGGTCGCGTCTTCAAGGGAATGCGTATGTCCGGCCGCATGGGTGGCGACCGCGTTACCACGCAGAACCTCTCGGTCCACAAGGTGGACAGCGAGAACGGTCTGCTCTTGATCAAGGGAGCAATCCCGGGCCGTCGCGGCAATGTCGTGATCGTCAAGTCTGCATTGAAGGGTGGTGCTCGGGCATGACCAGCCTCGAGAAGAAGACCAACCTGACGCTCGACGTCAAGGAAGCCGGCGGCAAGACCAACGGCACCGTCGATCTCCCCGCCGAGATCTTCGATGCGCCTGCCAACATCGCGCTTCTGCACCAGGTCGTCGTGGCTCAGCTCGCTGCTGCTCGTCAGGGAACTCACTCCACGAAGACTCGTGGCGAGGTTCGCGGTGGCGGCAAGAAGCCGTACCGGCAGAAGGGCACCGGCCGGGCTCGTCAGGGCTCGACTCGCGCTCCTCAGTTCGTCGGCGGTGGCACGGTCCACGGACCGCAGCCGCGCGACTACAGCCAGCGCACCCCCAAGAAGATGAAGGCAGCTGCACTGCGCGGTGCCCTCTCCGATCGGGTTCGCAGCGAGCGTCTGCACGTGATCACCGAACTGGTTGCCGGACAGACTCCGTCGACCAAGGTCGCGAAGTCCTTCCTCGGTGAGATCTCCGATCGCAAGAAGCTTCTTCTTGTTGTCGGCCGCGAGGACGTTGCAGCGTGGAAGAGCGTTCAGAACCTGGACGGCGTGCACCCCATCGCACCCGATCAGCTCAACACGTACGACGTGCTCGAAGCCGATGACGTCGTCTTCAGCGTGGAAGCGCTGAACACGTTCATCGCAGGGCCTGCGAAGAACGAGGAGGGAAGCAAGTGACCACCATCGCCGATCCCCGCGACATCCTGCTTGCACCGGTCATCTCCGAGAAGTCCTACGGACTGATCGAGGAAGGCACCTACACCTTCCTGGTGCACCCGGATTCGAACAAGACGCAGATCAAGATTGCCGTCGAGAAGATCTTCGACGTCACTGTGACCAGCGTCAACACGCAGAACCGTCAGGGCAAGCGCAAGCGGACCCGCACCGGTTACGGCAAGCGCAAGGACACCAAGCGCGCGCTCGTGACGCTCTCCGCCGACAGCAAGCCCATCGAGATCTTCGGAGGTCCGGTCGCGTAAGCGACTGGGACTCTTCGGATATAAGGACGAGAAGACTCATGGCAATCCGTAAGTACAAGCCGACCACTCCGGGCCGCCGCGGCGCCAGTGTCTCCGATTTCGCGGAGATCACTCGCAGCACGCCCGAGAAGTCGCTGATTCGCCCCCTGCACGGTCGCGGTGGACGTAACGCACACGGTCGTATCACCACCCGGCACAAGGGTGGCGGTCACAAGCGTGCATACCGTCTGATCGATTTCCGTCGCAACGACAAGGACGGCGTGCCGGCCAAGGTCGCTCACATCGAGTACGACCCCAACCGCACCGCCAACATCGCACTGCTGCACTACGCAGACGGCGAGAAGCGCTACATCGTCGCCCCCAAGGGCATCGCTCAGGGTTCGCCCATCGAGCAGGGTGCAGGCGCCGACATCAAGCCGGGCAACAACCTGCCGCTGCGCAACATCCCGACGGGTACGACCGTTCACGCGGTCGAGCTTCGTCCGGGCGGCGGCGCGAAGATGGCACGTTCGGCCGGCGCGAGCATCCAGCTCCTCGGTAAGGAAGGCCCCTACGCAACCCTGCGTATGCCGTCCGGCGAGATCCGTCGCGTCGACGTGCGCTGCCGCGCAACCGTCGGCGAGGTCGGCAACGCCGAGCAGTCGAACATCAACTGGGGTAAAGCCGGCCGTATGCGTTGGAAGGGCAAGCGCCCGACCGTTCGTGGTGTCGTGATGAACCCGGTCGACCACCCGCACGGTGGTGGCGAGGGCAAGACCTCCGGTGGACGCCACCCGGTCAGCCCCTGGGGACAGCCTGAAGGCCGTACCCGCAAGAACAAGGCGAGCGACAAGCTGATCGTCCGTCGTCGTCGTACCGGCAAGAACAAGCGCTAGGAGGGAGTTCAGAATGCCACGCAGCCTGAAGAAAGGCCCGTTCGTAGACGATCACCTCCTCGCGAAGGTTGACGTCCAGAACGACAAGGGAACCAAGCAGGTCATCAAGACCTGGTCCCGTCGATCGACAATTCTCCCCGACTTCATCGGTCACACCTTCGCCGTCCACGACGGTCGCAAGCACGTGCCGGTGTTCGTGTCCGACTCGATGGTCGGCCACAAGCTCGGAGAGTTCGCACCGACCCGCACGTTCAAGGGTCACATCAAGGACGACCGGAAGGCGAAGAGGCGATGAGCAACACCGAAACCGCCAACCCGACTGCCAAGGCCGTCGCGAAGCACGTCAGCGTCACGCCCATGAAGGCTCGTCGCGTCGTGGATCTGGTTCGCGGGCGCTCCGTCGAGGACGCGCTCAACATCCTGAAGTTCGCGCCGCAGGCAGCCAGCGAGCCGGTCGCCAAGGTGATCGCCTCCGCAGCGGCCAACGCAGAGAACAACCTGGATCTCGACCCCAGCACGCTGATCGTCGCGACCGCGTTCGTCGACGAGGGCAAGACGGGCAAGCGATTCCAGCCGCGCGCTCAGGGTCGTGCTTTCCGGATCCGCAAGCGCACCAGCCACATCACGGTGATCGTCGAGAGCCTGCCCAAGACCGGCGGAACAAGTCGTAACCGTCGTAAGGGCCAGGCGTCCAAGGAAGGGGCTCAGTAGTGGGTCAGAAAATCAACCCGCACGGCTTCCGCTTGGGTATCACCACTGACTGGAAGTCGCGCTGGTACGCAGACAAGCAGTACTCGGAGTACGTCAAGGAAGACGTCGCGATCCGCAAGCTCCTCGCCACCGGCATGGAGCGCGCAGGCATCGCGAAGGTCGAGATCGAGCGCACCCGTGACCGTGTTCGCGTGGACATCCACACGGCACGTCCGGGCATCGTCATCGGTCGTCGTGGCGCCGAGGCCGACCGCATCCGCGGAGCTCTCGAGAAGCTGACCGGCAAGCAGGTCCAGCTGAACATCCTCGAGGTCAAGAACGCCGAGTCCGAGGCTCAGCTCGTGGCCCAGGGTGTTGCAGAGCAGCTCAGCAACCGCGTCGCTTTCCGTCGTGCAATGCGTAAGGCCATTCAGTCGGCCATGCGTCAGCCGAACGTCAAGGGCATCCGTGTCCAGTGCTCCGGCCGTCTCGGCGGCGCCGAGATGTCTCGCTCGGAGTTCTACCGCGAAGGCCGAGTGCCCCTGCACACCCTTCGTGCGGACATCGACTACGGCCTGTACGAGGCAAAGACCACCTTCGGCCGTATCGGCGTGAAGGTCTGGATCTACAAGGGCGACATCGTCGGTGGCCGTCGTGAGCTGGCCGCCGCTGCACCTGCTGCAGGCAACGATCGCCCGCGCCGTGAGCGTCCCTCGCGTCCGCGTCGTTCCGGTGCTTCGGGCACCACCGCGACGAGCACCGAGGCAGGCCGTGCGGCATCCGCAGAGGCTCCGGCCTCGACCGAGCCGAATCAGGAGGGCTGACGATGTTGATCCCACGCCGGGTCAAGCACCGGAAGCAGCACCACCCGAAGCGATCGGGTGCGTCCAAGGGCGGCAACCACGTGACGTTCGGTGACTACGGTATCCAGGCTCTCGAGCCTGCCTACATCACCAACCGTCAGATCGAGGCCTCCCGTATTGCGATCACCCGCCACATCAAGCGTGGCGGCAAGGTCTGGATCAACATCTTCCCGGACCGCCCGCTCACCAAGAAGCCTGCCGAAACCCGAATGGGTTCCGGTAAGGGTTCGCCCGAGTGGTGGGTCGCGAACGTCAAGCCGGGTCGCGTGCTCTTCGAGCTCTCGTTCCCCGACGAGGCCGTCGCACGTCAGGCCCTGACGCGCGCAATCCACAAGCTGCCGATGAAGGCACGCATCATCACCAGGGAGGAGCAGTTCTGATGGCTACCGGAACCCCAGCCGCAGAGCTCCGCGAGCTCACCGGTGAAGAGCTGGTCACCAAGCTGCGTGAGTCGAAGGAAGAGCTGTTCAACCTTCGCTTCCAGATGGCTACCGGCCAGCTGGACAACAACCGTCGACTGCGCACCGTTCGTCACGAGATCGCGCGCATCTACACCGTCCTGCGTGAGCGTGAGCTCGGTCTGGCCACTGGTCCTGCCGACGACACTGCAGGTGACGCGGCATGAGCGAGGAAAAGACTGTGACTGAAGGACGCAACAACCGCAAGACCCGCATCGGATACGTCGTATCCGACAAGATGGAGAAGACGATCGTGGTCGAGCTGGAAGACAGGGTCAAGCACCCTCTCTACAGCAAGGTCATCCGTCGGACCACCAAGGTCAAGGCACATGACGAGAAAGGCGACGCCGGCGTAGGCGATCGCGTTCAGCTCATGGAGACCCGCCCGCTGTCCGCCACGAAGCACTGGCGACTGGTCGAGGTCCTCGAAAAGGCCAAGTAAGCATTCACTGCTGCGAAAAAGCCCACTTCCTTTCGGAAGTGGGCTTTTTCGTGTCGTTGGAATGGTTCAGTTCGCCCGGGAGAGTCGCAGGACTTCCTCCTCGGTCGGAGGGCTCTTGGGGTGGTACGTCAGGCAGAGTGCCGTTGCTGTTCTGCGGAATTCGGTCCCCTCGACTGCGGCGTAGAACTGGCCGGTGGGCAGACGTGCAATATCGGGCACCGAGCCACCCTTCGCGCGAGCGATCTCCTGAGCGGTGTTGATCTGCACCGGGCTGTTGAGCAGACCGTAGAACTGAGTCGCCGCGTTTCCGGCTATGTGGGGATGCAAGCCTTTGGGGGCTTGGGTCGCGAACACCAGTCCGAGTCCGTACTTGCGTGCCTGCGACGCGAGCGCGAGTGTGCTTCTGGTAGCCGCAGTCGTACGGCCGGATGGGGCGAAGTTCTGCGCCTCGTCCATGACGAACAGCCCACCGAGTGGGCGATCTCCTGCGGGGTTGCGCTTGATCCAGGCGAACAGGCCCATCTGCAACTGGTTGACGAAATTGTGCTTCTGCTCGTCCGTCGTCAGCCAGCCGAGATTGATCACCGATACCCGCGCCTTCTTACCCGCAGCGGGGGTCAGAAGCACACCGGGGTCGACCGGCGTTCCTTCGCCGGCGAAGAGTGGATCGTTCGAGGCAGCAGCCTTGAGATTTTCCGCGAGACCGGACGCAATGCGCACTGCGTCGCGCATGTCGCTCGCACCCTCGGGAAAGTCTTCGAGTAGGTCGACGAAGCTGCCGAGTGTCCCGCCGCCGGATCCGCCGAACAGCACGAGCGCCTGCTTGAGAACGGCCCGGCCGTGCTTTGCCCGCGGCGACTCTCCTGTGACCATCGCGGCGGGAATGAGCGCAGACAGGGCCGATTCGACGGATGCGTCGAACTCGTCCTGGTCACCCACGACGGCCGCGAAGTCGGGCAAAGGTTGAAAACTGAGCGGGCGGCCGCTGGACTTACGGGGAGTCCAGACGACGATGTCGGTGTCGGTCAGATACGCGGCTGCTTTCGCCTCGTCGCCGGGCGGCCATGTGCGTTCGTCGGCGGGCCAGGGGGTGCCCAACCTCGCGAGGTCGTTGTTCACGTCGAGGACGATCGCCGAAACGCCCTGCAGCGCACACTCTTCGATGAGTCGACGGATCAGCACGGTCTTGCCCGAACCCGAGCCCGCGAACATCGCGGTGTGCTTCCGCAGCGCTTCGAGAGGCACCGTGACATCCGCGTTGGTACTGGTCTCCTGGCCGATCGAGATCGATGCGACTCGGGCCGGCGACACTGCGAGAGTGGGCGCCGGGGGTTCCGCTTCCTGTTCGATGAGGGCGCGGTCGTCGTCGACAACGCTGACCGCGGGCAACACAGTCTTGAACAGCTCGATCGAATGAGCGGGTTTGCGCACGAGCAACCACGAGGTCAACGCGGGTGAATTCTCTGCCACCAGCGTGCTCAACGCGGACAGTGAGCGTCGGTCATCCTCGGACAGCGGCACCTCGACGCCACCTGCACGGCGAAGTGCGGCAATTGTCTGCTCGGTCTTCGCTCCCGACGGCCACGGCGCGTTTCTGATGAGAATCAGACGGCGACGGGGCATGTCGATGTGTAGGCCCGCCGTCGACACGGCCCGCTCGACGCGCGCGAGAGCAGCCCGGGCGTTCGGCGAGGTGACCGCACGGAAGCACCAGTGCTCCTCGTCGTCGGTGTCGGTGTCGACGGTGTGGCGTAGGCGGGCGTGCAGAGCGGGCTTACCGCTGGGTGGCGGGTCCTGGGCAAGGCTGTCGTCGGAAGACTGGTGCTCGTGAATCCATGCGGTGAGGCCCGCAGACAGCAGAACCGGGACGAGAGAGTCCTCCGTATCGGGGACCAGAGGCGTCGAGACGTCGGCTCCGCGGCGAAGTTCTGCGTAGCGCTCGTCGAGAGCATCGAGTTCGCTGAGCCGTGCATGGGGGAGTTCACCTGGCGCCGCCGAGCCTGTTCGATCGGCAAAGGACGTCAGTTCCGACGCCTCGCCGGTGTCGAGGCAGTGCCTGATGTGACGGTCCACCGCGATGAGAAGCTGACGCGGTGTGAAGTCCGGGGCTTGGTCGAAAGCCTGAGCTGCGACCGGCCACGTCTGGTGTGGAGGCGCGAACCCTGCTTCGAGGAAGCACGCAGCCAGTCGCCGCCCGAGTAGAAGTCGACCGACCTCGGACGAGGGAATCGGTTTGAGAGGCTGAGTGACCCGAAAACGATCTCGCATCGGGGCAACGCCACGTGCTGCGATGAGCTCCCATGCGCTCGACAGGGCGGACAGCACCGATGCCGTCCTCGGGAGCGTCTCACGGAGTGACATCAACCCGTGCGCGAGGTGCTCGACAACTTTGTCTTCTTGTTCGTCGGCGGCTTGTTGATCCGATCCCGTCCGCGCTTGCGCAACGAGTGTGTCGATCTGATCGATCGCGAGGACCGTCGGCCCGGTGATCGCCAGAAGCCGAGAAATGTTCTCGGCGATTCCCTGGTGTCCGAGCTCGGCCCGGCGAATACCCCATGGCGCGAATTCCTGAGCGTCGACGTCGTCGATCGACTGCAAGTACGCGTCTCCGAGGTCCTGCACCGACGCATCGGGTGCAATCGAGAGAACGAGCGCTCGGAGTGTGTGTTGCGAGGTCCGACGATGCCGGGGATGGACCTTGTACACAGCCGTCACGAACTCGTCGAGTGTGGTCGGTTCGATCATGGATTCGCCCATGATCTGATGTCGCTGCTCGTCGGAGACCTGTCCGATCTCGCAGAGCCTGCGGAGCAGCAAAGACAGCTGGCTGTCCGTGCCCTCACCGGACGGACGCATGAGATCGTCGAGCATGCCCATCAGGGTCGAGCGCCAGAAGCCCGCGGCGTCGAGAAGGCGAATCAGGAAGAAATAGCCACCGCGACTCTGCACCTCTTCACGGACTTGGCCTAGCAGATGTGTCTTGCCGGAACCCGCGGGCCCACGGACCACGACACCGAGCGGGCTTGCATCGTCCGACGATTCGGCGTCGGAGTATGCGTTCATCACCTCGACGAATACTCGCTCGTGCATGCCCGGGACGTGAACGTTCGATTGAGAACGCCATACGTCGTCGGGAGTGGGCGCCCAGCTCAACCGGACCGATTCGAGTGCTCGGATCTGCTCTCGTGCCCCATCGTTACTCGTCAGTGTCACAGCTCGATCTCCAGAAGGTGGTTGCGCTGATTCCCGACTACGACGGCTGCGTCGTGATCCGCATCGGAGAGTGTCTTCTGGTTCTCCTCTGGGATCAACGACACGTCCGGCGCGCGCCGGAGGCGGACAAGGGCGTCGTCGAGCTCGTCTCGGGGGATGTCGGAGAGCTCCGTACGCAGGCGGGTGAGGCGAATCGGTCGTCCGGGCTCGGGTGCCAACCGGGCGTAGGCTTCGCGGATTCGAGCCTCGACCCCTGCTGGCTCGACCCCTGCTGGCTCGACCCCTGTTGTCTCGACCCCTGTTGTCTCGACCCCTGCTGGCTCGGCCGCAGACTGGGCGTCGGCGACCGCATCGGATGTCGGCCCACTGCGCGGGGAGAAGATCTCCGCGGGCCGGGTCTGCGACGTATCGAGCCAACGACGCAGTCCGGCCAGGACAGTGAACAGTGCCTTGCCCGCACCGGTCGGCCGCGCCGGGGGAGCGCCACCCATGAGATCACTGCAGAAGCGCCACCCTGCGTCGGTCAGCTCCAGCGTCATCGGGCGCACTGCGGTGTCCACACCGATCAGGCCCATCTTCGTCAGCTTGTCACGAGACGGCTTGTCGAGACTGGGTCCCAGGTTCTTCAACTCGGAATTCTTGACCGCAGTTGCCTCGGCCATCAACACCAGCAGGACGGCGGCCTCGGTGCCTGTCACGTCATCAGCGCTCAACGGTAGTTCCTTTCGATCGTCGTCGTGCCAGTGCTGCGCCGACGGTCGCGACCACATGCTCGTGGTCGTCGATCACCTGGCTGTTGGTGAAGCGCAACACGATAAATCCCTCGGTCTGAAGTTGGTTGTCTCGCATGCGGTCCGCGCCGAACTTCGTTGCCGCACGGTGTTCGTCACCATCGATCTCCACGACGACGCGTTCGGTTCGCCACAGTACGTCCACCGTGAAGGGGCTCGACAGTGAGCCGAGTCGCACTGCTCGGTTGTGCTCGCGGCCCGTTGCCCACGGCTGGTTGTCGAGTGCTCGGCAGAGAATCTTCTCCGGTTCGCTGCCGGGATGGGGGTGCCCGACGATCGGCGGATAGCTCAGCGGGCGGAATCGATCGACCACGGTGCTCACACCGATCGGCAAGGCGGCCGCAGTCACACGAACCGACGGAAATCTGTCGACGGCGGACACGTCGTCGCCTGAAATCCAGACTCCGATGCCGGCGCGAGCGCACAGCCACTCACTCGCTGTGGCGACGACGGACGGGTCGTAGGAGGTACCGACCACGAGCACGAGCGCCGCGCAGTGCTTGCCGTAAGCAGCCGCCACCAGGGAAGCAGAACCTGACGCTCTGGTCTCCAGTGGAATCCCATCGGCGTTCGGCGAAACCCCGGTAGCTGCTGCACTCGTGAGCCTCTCCAGATATGGTCCGAAATGCGAACTTTCGGCGGCTAGTCGACGAACCGCGACGCCTCTGGCGTCACCGTCGAGCGTGGACGTACCGCGAAACAGGTCGGACTCCGGGAGCCACAGCGCGGTCGTCTCGACGGCGGCTCGTTCGAGGGCGCTGACGACGTCTTCGACGAGGTCGCGGACGCCACGAGTGTGTGCAGCAGGCAATGCGAAGAACACGACCGCAGGTGCCCCCGCGGGCAGAGGATCGACGGATTCGGCCAGTTCCCGAACGGACGAACCGTGTAGCCGCACGACACGGTCCAGTGGTAACCCCGCCCACCACGACTCGATGTGTTCCCCCACCCCGTGAACCGTACCGAGTAATCGGCCTCGATGCCGATCGGTCACCGTCCGAGCAGACCTCCCAGCGCGCCGCCGACGCCCGCCTGTTCACCGCTGCCGCTGCCCCCGATCAGCCCGCCTGGAGGCTGCTCCGACGGCTGCACCACGACGAAGCCCTGCCCACCGAACTCCAGGGTGAACCGCTCGCCGGTGCTGCGCCCGATCAGTGTCCCGAGGCCGAAAGAATCGTTCTTCTTCACGCGGGTGGACAAGCTCGACGACCAGGCGACCGCGGCTTGCGGGTCCGCGAAGGTGGGCTGATCCACCTGAAGAACCACCGGCACTCCGTCGGTCGTGATGGCGATCCGACCGCGTCCACTGAAGACGCAGTTGAAGAAACCGGCGTTTCCGCCGGAAGCAGCACCCTGAACGCGTTTGACGTCGTAGGACAGGCTCGACTCGAATGCCAGGACGTTGGCGCCGTTGATCGTGAGGCCGTCGTTACCGTCCAGATCGATGAGGTGCACGTCCTGGGCGGCGTTGGCGAGAAACAGATCCCCGTGGCCGGATACCTTCATCAAGGGCACGCCCTCACCGGACAATGCCTGTTTGAGCGCCCGCCCGAGCCCGCCGGAGCCCTTCGCCTCGAAGTGAAGATCACCCTGATACGCGACCATGGAACCAGCTCTGGCCATGATGTCGCCGTTCATACCGATGCGACACATCTTGCTGCCCTGCTTCTGAATACCGGCCCCGGGCACTTCCGCGTGGGCGGGTGCGAACAGTTCGCTTCTCATAGGGAGGTGTCCTCCTGATGTCGGGGTGGGGGTCGGACTCGGGGTGGGGGTGGGGGTCGGACTCGGGGTGGGTTCGGGACTCGGGGTGTCGGCCGTCGGACTTTCGTCGTCGTCGATGGTGATCCCGAACGCGGTCGCTACACCGGCCAAACCGTCGGAAAAGCCCTGCCCGACGGCACGGATCTTCCAGGCGTCACCGCGTCGGTAGATCTCGAGACAGACGAGTGCATTCTCGGCGCCCAATGCGTCGGCCGGATACATGACGACGGTGGTCCCGGTGGAGTCGTCGACACTCGTCTCGACGGGCCCGGAGGCAGCGAACGTCGGTGCACCGGTGCCGTCGAGGGAGGCAGTGATGGCCACTGTCTCGACAGCTGCGGGGATTCGTTCGGGGTCGACGGTGATCCGGTGGCCGCTCGGGTCTCGGTGGTACTGCACTCCTGGGCCGGAAGGCTGGTTGTAGAAGATCAGGTCGTCGTCCGAGCGCACTTTGCCACCTGCGCCGAGCAGCAGTGCCGACACGTCGACTGCAGCCGAAGTCCGGAGCGTGACAGTCAACGTCCCAGAGGGAGCGGGGCAATTCTCCCCGCGGGCGAGGGTCTTCACGTGCTCCAGTGTGCACGACGTGCGGCGCGGTCCACAGGCGCAGTCCGCCATGCGTCGGGTAACCCGGAGATGTGAGGGATGCGTAGGTGTCGACCAGCCGCGATTTGGAATCGATCCGGTGCGTCCCCTACACTTGACCGGTTGCCTGTGGCAGCGGTGTGTCTTCGTGCGCCCGCTCCGCGGTAGCCGACCGCGCGTGTCGGGACGGAAATCCGGCACGTATGCACATCCAGGTCTAGGAGAAGTTTGTGATTCAGCAGGAGTCGCGAGTACGCGTTGCTGATAACACGGGCGCGAAGGAAATCCTTTGCATCCGCGTTCTCGGTGGCTCGTCACGTCGCTACGCCGGAATCGGCGACATCATCGTAGCTACGGTGAAGGACGCCATCCCCGGTGGAAACATCAAGAAGGGCGAGGTCGTCAAGGCGGTCATCGTCCGTACCGTCAAGGAGCGTCGTCGCCCGGACGGTTCGTACATCCGTTTCGACGAGAACGCTGCCGTGCTGATCAAGCCTGACAACGATCCTCGCGGAACCCGCATCTTCGGCCCGGTCGGCCGCGAGCTGCGTGAGAAGAAGTTCATGAAGATCGTCTCGCTCGCCCCGGAGGTGCTGTAAATGAAGGTGCACAAGGGCGACACCGTTCTCGTGATCGCCGGCAAGGACAAGGGCGCCAAGGGCAAGGTCATTCAGGCTTACCCCGCTGACTCCAAGGTCCTCGTCGAGGGCGTGAACCGGATCAAGAAGCACACCGCGGTCTCCGCGAACCAGCGTGGCGCATCCTCGGGCGGAATCGTCACGCAGGAAGCCCCGATCCACGTATCGAACGTTGCAGTCATCGACTCGGACGGAAACCCCACTCGCGTGGGCTACCGGACCGACGAAGAGACCGGCAAGCGCGTTCGTGTTTCCCGGAAGAACGGGAAGGACATCTGAGATGACTACCACTGAGAACACGCAGCCCCGGCTGAAGGCGCGCTACCGCGCCGAGATCAAGGACGCCCTGAACACCGAGTTCGCATACGACAACGTCATGCAGATCCCCGGTGTCGTCAAGGTCGTCGTCAACATGGGTGTCGGCGACGCCGCCCGTGACGCGAAGCTGATCAACGGTGCAGTTGCCGACCTGGCAGCGATCACCGGCCAGAAGCCGGAGATCCGCAAGGCCCGCAAGTCCATCGCACAGTTCAAGCTCCGCGAAGGAATGCCCATCGGTGCCCGCGTCACGCTTCGCGGCGACCGCATGTGGGAGTTCCTGGACCGCCTGACCTCCATTGCCCTTCCCCGAATCAGGGACTTCCGCGGCCTTTCCGGCACGCAGTTCGACGGCAACGGCAACTACACGTTCGGCCTCAACGAGCAGTCGATGTTCCACGAGATCGACGTGGACAAGATCGATCGTCCGCGCGGCATGGACATCACCGTGGTGACCACCGCAACCAACAACGAAGAAGGCCGCGCGCTGCTCAAGCACCTCGGCTTCCCGTTCAAGGAGAACTGAGTCCATGGCGAAGAAGGCATTGGTCAACAAGGCCAACAAGAAGCCGAAGTTCGCAGTGCGTGGCTACACGCGTTGCAACCGCTGCGGCCGTCCCCACTCCGTGTTCCGCAAGTTCGGCCTGTGCCGTATCTGCGTTCGCGAAATGGCGCACCGCGGAGAACTCCCCGGCGTTCACAAGAGCTCCTGGTGACCTCGAGGCCCTGAAAACGGCAATGTCTCAGGGCCTCGCGTAGTTACCACGCTGACGCATCACGCTGACGGGCGTGGGTTCCGAAAGGAACCCACGCCCGTTTTTCGTGTGCGCCCTCTGCCTGCACTATCGACCTCGATCGACCCGGCCGCAACGGGTGGACGTTTCGAGTATCCAGACCCCGCCTGCAGGTCTATCGTGAACCGAACCGACGCTTTCGGAGGTTCGCCATGGCAACACTGAAGCACGACGAAGCGCAAGAAGAACAAGGCGAACTGAAACGCGTCCTCGGGCCAGGGCTACTGCTCCTGTTCATCGTCGGCGACATCCTCGGTGCAGGTGTGTACGCCGTCACGGGCGACATGATCTCCAACGTCGGTGGTATCGCGTGGGTACCGTTCGTGCTCGCATTCGTCGTCGCGACACTCACAGCCTTTTCCTACCTGGAACTGGTGACGAAATACCCGCAGGCCGCGGGCGCGGCTCTGTACACCCACAAAGCTTTCGGAATTCATTTCGCGACATTCATCGTGGCTTTCGCCGTGATCTGTTCGGGCATCACCAGCGCGGCCACATCGTCGAACGTCGTGGCAGGCAATTTGCTCGCCGGGCTACACGAAACATTCAGCACCACAGACGGACTCGGTTGGTTCGACATCCCGACAGGCTCGACGGCTCAACTCGTCGTCGCACTGTTGTTCATGGGTTTTCTCGCTGCGATCAACCTCAGAGGCGTCGGCGAATCCGTGAAATTCAACGTTGTGCTGACGGGTATCGAAATGGCCGCGCTGGCAATTGTCATCGTGATCGGATTCGTCGCGGTGGGCCGGGGGAGTGCCGAGGGCGATATCGCCAACCTCGTGGTGTTCGAGGACCAGAACGAGAAAGGCATGTTTCTCGCGGTGACGGTCGCCACGACGATCGCGTTCTTCGCCATGGTCGGTTTCGAGGATTCCGTGAACATGGTCGAGGAGACGAAAGAGCCGCAGAAGATCTTTCCGAAGATGATGTTGTCCGGTCTCGGAATCGCCTGCCTGATCTACGTGTTGGTCGTTGTCGCGGTCATCGCCGTTCTACCGCTGAACTACGACTCGGGAAGTGAAGGAATTCTGTTGCACGTGGTGCGCGTCGGCGCGCCGAGTCTCCCCATCGACGAGATCTTCCCGTACATGACGGTCTTCGCCGTGGCCAATACTGCACTCATCAACATGTTGATGGCCAGCAGATGCGTTTACGGTCTCGCCCGTCAGCGAGTCCTGCCGACGGCGCTCGGAGCGGTGCTTCCGAAACGCCGGTCACCCTGGACCGCAATCCTTTTCACCACGCTGCTCGCGGTGGTGCTGATCATCGTGGTCAATCGGTTGTCCGGTAATTCGGTGGTCAGCGCACTGTCGGGAACCACCGGCTTGCTGCTGCTCGGTGTCTTCGCCGTGGTGAACGTCGCCTGCCTGGTGCTGAAGCAACGGGCGGACAAGACGTTCTTCCGTGCGCCGTTCTGGGTGCCGGTCGCGGGAGCAGTGCTGTGTCTGTTCCTGGTGGGACCGTGGGCTCGAACCGATTCGCAGATGATTCAATACAAGATCGCCGGTGCCATGCTGCTGCTCGGCGTCGTCCTGTGGGCGGTCACCTACATCGTCAACCGAGCAACGGGGCAGGGTGCGCCGCGCATCGACGTCGACAGGCTGGATCAGGACTGAGTACGAACGATTTGGAGTTTGCCCACCGGTTGCCTACACTAGTGCGGTTGCCCGGGCTTCGTCGTGCCTGCACACGAGTCCTTGCAATACAGACGCAACCTCGAGTTCTTCGCACGCGGCATCACCACGCGGAAGCTCGAAACACCTGGCAGTGCAGCGATGCATTGCTTGGAGCGCAACCCCTGACCGGCAACAGTCGGTCAGGACATGTTCACTTCGTTGTAGGCCCACGATGTGACGAGCCAGGCCCGGGTTGTTCGCCAACCCAGGGGGCACCAGCTCGCACGTGTTGCATGGGAACCGCTGCGAGAAAGGTGCACAGGTCACACCATGACGATGACCGATCCAATTGCAGACTTCTTGACCCGTCTGCGCAACGCCAACTCGGCGTACCACGACCAGGTGAAGCTTCCCCACTCGAAGCTGAAGGCGAACATCGCCGACATCCTGAAGCGTGAGGGCTACATCGCTGATTTCCGCACCGAAGACGCCGAGGTCGGCAAGACCCTCATCGTCGATCTGAAGTACGGGCCCAGCCGTGAGCGCAGCCTCGCAGGCGTGCGTCGTATCTCGAAGCCTGGTCTTCGCGTATACGCAAAATCCACCAATCTGCCCAAGGTTCTCGGCGGCCTGGGCGTGGCGATCATCTCCACGTCCACCGGTCTGCTCACGGAACGTCAGGCGGCCAAGCAGGGTGTGGGCGGAGAAGTCCTCGCCTACGTCTGGTAGGGGAGGCCACCACCATGTCACGTATTGGAAAATTGCCGGTCGCGGTCCCCGCGGGCGTCGACATCACGATCGACGGCCAGAACGTCGCGGTCAAGGGCCCCAAGGGCGCCCTGAGCCTGACGATCGCCGAGCCCATCCAGATCGCACGCGCGGATGACGGCAGCATTGCCGTGACCCGCCCCGACGACGAGCGTCGTAGCCGTGCACTGCACGGTCTCTCGCGCACCCTGGTCGCGAACCTCATCACCGGTGTCACCAACGGTTACACCACCAAGATGGAGATTCACGGCGTCGGTTACCGAACGGTGCTGAAGGGCAGAGACCTCGAATTCGCACTCGGATACAGCCACCCTGTGCTGATCGAGGCGCCGGAAGGCATCACCTTCACGGTCGAGTCGCCCACGCGTTTCACCATCACCGGTATCGACAAGCAGGCAGTCGGCCAGATCGCTGCCAACATTCGTCGTCTGCGGCGTCCGGACCCGTACAAGGGCAAGGGCATCCGCTACGAGGGTGAAGTTATCCGCCGCAAGGTCGGAAAGACGGGTAAGTGATATGAGCCAGCAAACAGCAGACAAGGCGAAGGTCGACCGCACGCCTCGCGGCACGGACATCTCGACGAAGCGTCGCCTCTCGAAGGCGCGTCGCCACTTCCGTCTCCGCAAGAAGATCTCCGGAACGCCCGAGCGTCCTCGCTTGGTCGTCAACCGCTCTTCGCGCCACATCCACGTTCAGCTCGTCGACGATCTGGCAGGCCACACGCTGGCTTCCGCATCGACGATCGAAGCCGACGTGCGTGCGCTCGACGGAGACAAGAAGGCACAGAGCGCAAAGGTCGGCGAGCTCATCGCCAGCCGCGCCAAGGCAGCTGGAATCGACGCGGTCGTCTTCGACCGTGGCGGCAACAGCTACAGCGGCCGCATCGCGGCTCTGGCCGATGCCGCTCGCGAAGGCGGGTTGGCATTCTGATGATGACTGCAACTGACAACGGAAGGACAGCCTGATGCCGGGACGTCAACGGCGTGACGGCGGAAATGGCCCCGCCGGACAGAACAGTGGACCCAACAGTGGTGGCGACAACCGCGGCGACAACCGTGGTGGACGCGACCGCCGTGACAACTCGCGTGGCGGAAACGCTGCCGAGAAGTCGAACTTCATCGAGCGCGTAGTCGCGATCAACCGCGTCTCCAAGGTCGTCAAGGGTGGTCGTCGCTTCAGCTTCACCGCCCTCGTCATCGTCGGAGACGGCAACGGCTTGGTCGGCGTCGGCTACGGCAAGGCCAAGGAAGTTCCCGCAGCCATTCAGAAGGGTGTCGAAGAGGCCCGCAAGAGCTTCTTCCGCGTCCCGATGATCGGCGGCACCATCACGCACCCCGTCCAGGGTGAGGCAGCAGCAGGCGTCGTCATGCTCCGCCCGGCCAGCGCCGGTACCGGTGTCATCGCCGGTGGTGCTGTTCGCGCCGTGCTGGAGTGCGCAGGCATCCACGACGTGTTGTCGAAGTCGCTCGGTAGCGACAACGCCATCAACGTCGTTCACGCCACCGTCGCAGCCCTCAAGGAACTGCAGCGTCCCGAGGAAGTCGCGGCTCGCCGTGGCCTCACCCTCGAAGAGGTTGCACCTGCCGGAATGCTGCGTGCGCGTGCACAGGCAGGAGCGGTGAAGTAATGGCACAGCTGAAGGTCACTCAGATCAAGAGCACCATCGGCCAGAAGTCGAACCAGCGGGACAGCCTGCGGACCCTCGGACTCAAAGGCATCCGCCAGTCCGTCCTCCGCGAAGACACCCCGCAGACTCGCGGACTGGTCAACGTGGTGCGCCACCTCGTAACAGTTGAGGAGGTCTAACCATGACCATCAAACTGCACCACCTGCGCCCCGCACCCGGATCCAAGTCGGCGAAGATTCGCGTCGGCCGTGGTGAAGGTGGCAAGCGTGGCAAGACCGCAGGTCGCGGTACCAAGGGAACCGGTGCACGCAAGAACGTGCCGGCACGCTTCGAGGGCGGCCAGATGCCCCTTCACATGCGTCTCCCGAAGCTCAAGGGCTTCACCAACCCGAACCGTGTCGAGTTCCAGGTCGTGAACCTTCGCGACATCGAGCGCCTGTTCCCCGAGGGTGGCCAGATCAGCATCGCTGACCTGATCGCCAAGGGCGCAGTCCGCAAGAACGAGCCCGTCAAGGTTTTGGGCGACGGCAAGCTGACCGTCAAGGTCGACATCTCCGTCAACAAGTTCACCGGTTCCGCCAAGGAAAAGATCGCCGCTGCCGGCGGTTCTGCAACCGAGGTATAGCCGCTGAGTCGACTCAGGTCGAGTGAGCACACAGTGTGACGATGGCCGCAGCGGCAACCCTTTTCGAGGGGCACGCTGCGGCCATCGCTGCCAGTGCGGCAGGTCGCCGGCCGACCGTTCGGGTCGTCCGTGGACTGTCCGTCCGGCGGATCGCCGCGCACTGTTAGAGTTCTAGAGTTACGTGAACATGCGTTTCATGCGGACGACCCATGTCGTGCGCAGTCCAAGATCGAACAGCCTAGAGCCTGGTGGCTCGATGCATGTTTCGATGCCATCGCAGTCGTGCCAGGAGGATCTTTGCTTTCCGCCTTCGTGTCGGCCCTCAGGACCCCTGACCTGAGACGGAAGATCCTTTTCACACTCGGTCTGGTCGCCCTGTACCGCTTCGGCGCTACGCTTCCGTCCCCGGGTGTGGATTACGCCAACGTCCGAGCCTGCATCGACCAGGTGTCCGGTGGCGACCAAGCGGGCATCTACTCGCTCATCAACCTTTTCTCCGGCGGTGCGCTGCTGCAGCTGTCGGTGTTCGCGATCGGCATCATGCCGTACATCACGGCCAGCATCATCGTTCAGCTCCTGACGGTCGTCATCCCTAAGTTCGAGCAACTCCGCAAGGAGGGCCAGTCCGGCCAGGCGAAGATGACGCAGTACACGCGTTACCTGTCGATCGCACTCGCGATCCTGCAGGCGACCGGCCTCGTCGCTCTCGCCTCACGCGGACAGCTCCTTCAGGGATGCCAGCAGGACATCATCGCCGATCAGTCGATCTTCGGTCTGGTCATCATCGTTCTCGTCATGACCGCAGGTGCGGCCGTGGTGATGTGGTTCGGTGAAGTCATCACCGAACGTGGTGTCGGCAACGGTATGTCGCTCCTCATCTTCGCCGGCATCGCATCTCGCATCCCGTCCGAGGGAAAGTCCATCCTCGACAGCCGCGGCGGCCTGGTCTTCGCGCTCGTCTGCGTCGCTGCGTTCCTCATCATCGCCGGCGTGGTGTTCGTCGAGCAGGGTCAGCGCCGAATTCCCGTCCAGTACGCCAAGCGCATGGTGGGCCGGAAGATGTACGGCGGCTCGTCGACGTACCTGCCGCTGAAGGTCAACCAGGCCGGCGTCATCCCGGTGATCTTCGCGTCCTCGCTTCTGTACCTACCGAACTTGATCGCCCAGCTCACGTCCGCAAGCACCGCCGTGGACCCCAGTTGGTGGCAGCGAATCATCAACGAGTATCTGGTGAATCCGGCGAACCCGGTCTACATCGCCATCTACTTCGGCCTCATCGTCTTCTTCACATATTTCTACGTCGCCATCACCTTCAACCCAGAAGAACGTGCCGACGAGATGAAGAAGTTCGGAGGCTTCATCCCCGGAATCCGTCCGGGCAGGCCGACCGCCGATTATCTGAATTACGTCCTCAGCCGCATCACCCTGCCGGGCGCTATCTACCTGGGCACCATCGCCGTGCTGCCCAACCTGTTCCTCGACATCGGAAGCTCCGGCGGCGCGCAGAACCTGCCGTTCGGTGGCACCGCCGTGCTGATCATGGTCAGCGTCGGCCTCGATACCGTGAAGCAGATCGAAAGTCAGTTGATGCAGCGTAACTACGAAGGGTTCCTCAAGTGAGACTCGTTCTTCTTGGTCCTCCCGGTGCAGGCAAAGGCACCCAAGCAGCAGTCCTGTCGGAGAAGCTGGGTGTTCCCCACATCTCGACCGGCGATCTGTTTCGCGCCAACATCGGTGAGAAGACCCCACTGGGAATCGAAGCGAAGAAGTACCTCGACGCCGGTGATCTCGTGCCGAGCGAGCTGACCGTCGACATGGTCCGCAGCCGCCTCGCAGAGCCGGACGCCGTGAACGGGTTCCTGCTCGACGGTTTCCCTCGCTCCGTCGGCCAGGCGGAAGCGCTGGTCGGAATTCTCTCCGATCTCGGCGCCGAGCTCGATGCCGTTCTGTCCTTCGTCGTGGACGAGGACGTCGTGGTCGAGCGCATGCTCGCTCGCGGACGCGAGGACGACAAGGAAGACGTCATCCGCAATCGCCTCAAGGTCTACCGCGACGAGACCGCACCGTTGCTGGACTACTACACGAACCAGATCGTGACCGTCGACGCGATCGGGGACGTCGAGGAAGTCAGCGCTCGTGCGCTGAAAGCGATCGAGGGCAACGACAAGTAATGGCGTTCGGTCGTAAGCGCAAGGTAGTGCCGTTCCGCAGCCCCGGCGAACTCGACGCCATGGCTGCGGCCGGCGCCGTAGTAGGCGCCGCGCTGGTTGCCGTGCGCGACGCGGCCAAGCCAGGTGTCTCGACGTTGGAGCTGGACCGCGTCGCGGAAGCTGTCATCCGTGACGCGGGCGCAGTTCCGTCCTTCCTGGGTTACCACGGGTTCACCGGCAGCATCTGTTCGTCGGTGAACGACCGTGTGGTTCACGGAATCCCCTCCGCGGCAGACGTCCTCGTCACCGGCGACCTGATCTCGATCGACTGCGGCGCAATTCTCGACGGCTGGCACGGTGATTCCGCCTGGACGTTCGGCGTCGGCGACATAATCGAAGCCGACCAGTTGCTCAGCGAGGCCACGAGGTTGTCGATGGAGGCAGGCATCGCTGCGATGCTGCCGGGTAACCGGCTCACCGACGTCTCGCACGCAATCGAGAACGGAACGCATGCGGCTGAGGAGTCGCACGGCCGCAAATACGGAATTGTCGACGGCTACGGTGGCCACGGCATCGGCCGCGAGATGCACATGGAACCGTTTCTGGCCAACGAAGGCGCTCCGGGCAAAGGCCCCGAACTCGTGGTCGGGTCGACTCTCGCGATCGAACCGATGCTGACGCTCGGTACGTACGAGACGGAGATTCTCGACGACGAATGGACTGTCGTCACCACCGACGGCTCCCGCGCCGCTCACTGGGAGCACACCGTCGCCGTCACCGAGGACGGGCCCCGCATTCTGACCTTGCGGCCGGAGTAACACACAAGGCGGAGTACTTCGACGCTCGAGTACTTCGACGCGCGAGTACTTCGACGCGCGAGTACTTCGACGCGCGAGTAGTTACAGTTCGAGAGTGATGGTCACCGGTCCGTCGTTGACCAGCGACACTTTCATGTGCGCCCCGAATCGTCCGGTCTCGACGGTGGCGCCGAGGTCACGCAGTCGATGTACGACACGATCGACCAGTGGTTCGGCAACCGAACCAGGCGCAGCCTGATTCCACGACGGTCGGCGTCCTTTTGCCGTGTTGGCGTAGAGCGTGAATTGGCTGATCACCAGGATCGGCGCGAATTCGTCGGCTGCTGACTTCTCACCGTCGAGAATTCGCATCCGCCATATCTTGTCCGCCACCGCGTCGGCGACGTGTGCGTCGTCGGAGTGCGTGACGCCGACGAGGACGACCAGGCCCTGGACCCCGTCGGCAGGTGTCAGAGAGCCGACCACGTCGTTCCCCACCGTGACGGATGCTTCCGACACCCGTTGAATGACTGCGCGCATCAACCGAGCTTGCCACGGATGATCACGTCATTTGGCCTGGTGCGACTTTGCCGGTAGCATAGGTCGGCGGTGCGCTCTGCGTTCCGGTTGTTCGCATGCCTGCGCAAGCCGGCGGTAGTTCGACCGGTTCATTCCCCGAACTTCGGTCGGTGGCCAGTGAGCATCACGGTAACGCAAAACAGATGCAATCAACCAGGTGTAAAGCCAGGGACGCGGAGGATATGGCTAAGAAAGACGGTGCCATCGAGGTCGAGGGCCGGGTAGTCGAACCCTTGCCCAATGCGATGTTTCGCATTGAGCTCGAGAACGGCCACAAGGTGCTCGCACACATCAGTGGAAAGATGCGCCAGCACTACATTCGCATCCTCCCCGAGGATCGCGTCGTAGTGGAGCTCTCTCCGTACGACCTCACGCGTGGACGCATCGTTTACCGCTACAAGTAACAAGCTTCTCCGGCCAGGTCCGGTCGGAGAGAACCATGCTCGCGACGTACCGCTGTGCGGTGCGCGAGGGCTACACACAGGAGATCAACGACGTGAAGGTTCAGCCGAGCGTCAAGAAGATCTGCGAGAAGTGCAAGGTGATTCGTCGTAACGGGCGAGTCATGGTCATCTGCGACAACCTGCGTCACAAGCAGCGTCAGGGATAACCACCGAGCATTCGCGTTTCTGCTTGGCACATAGCTAGAAGAAGACCTCCCAGCACCAACCGCAACACTCGCGTTGCGGCACACCCCCGGCACGGAGGCCGGGGCCCCACTGAGTTTTGGAGAGCCGCAAGGTTCTCGGCAGTACAGAGGCACAGGGGACGGACTGGGAGCAGACCTCCGGACATGAAAAGGATTGCCACATGGCACGTCTCGCAGGTGTGGATCTGCCGCGCGAAAAGCGCATGGAGATCGCACTGACTTACATCTACGGCGTCGGCCGTACCCGCTCGAAGGAGATCCTCGACGCAACCGGCGTGAGCCCGGATCTGCGCTCGAAGGATCTGTCCGACGAAGATCTGACCAAGCTCCGCGAGTACATCGAGGAGTCCCTCAAGGTCGAGGGCGACCTGCGCCGCGAGGTGCAGGCCGACATCCGTCGCAAGATCGAAATCGGCTGCTACCAGGGCCTTCGCCACCGTCGTGGTCTGCCCGTACGTGGACAGCGCACCAAGACCAATGCGCGCACCCGTAAGGGCCCCAAGCGCACCATTGCCGGCAAGAAGAAGGCGAAGTAATGCCCCCTAAAGCACGCGGTACAGGCCCGAAGAAGACGCAGAAGACGCGTCGCAGGGACAAGAAGAACGTCCCGCACGGATCTGCGCACATCAAGAGCACGTTCAACAACACGATCGTGTCGATCACCGACCCGGCAGGCAACGTCATCTCGTGGGCGTCGTCGGGACACGTGGGCTTCAAGGGCTCGCGTAAGTCGACTCCGTTCGCCGCGCAGCTCGCAGCCGAGAACGCTGCCCGCAAGGCGCAGGAGCACGGCGTCAAGAAGGTCGACGTGTTCGTCAAGGGTCCCGGCTCCGGCCGTGAGACCGCTATCCGTTCGCTCCAGGCTGCTGGCCTGGAGGTCGGCACCATCTCCGATGTCACCCCTCAGCCGCACAACGGCTGCCGTCCGCCCAAGCGGCGTCGGGTCTAGCGGGAAGGAAGGTTTAGAAAATGGCACGTTATACCGGTCCCGCTACCCGCAAGTCGCGTCGTCTGCGCGTCGACCTCGTCGGAGGCGACCAGGCGTTCGAGCGTCGCCCCTACCCGCCCGGCCAGCACGGTCGCGCGCGGATCAAGGAGAGCGAGTACCTGCTCCAGCTGCAGGAGAAGCAGAAGGCACGCTTCACCTACGGCGTCATGGAGAAGCAGTTCCGTCTCTACTACAAGGAAGCCAACAAGCGCCCCGGCAAGACCGGTGAGAACCTGTTGACGATCCTCGAGACGCGACTCGACAACGTCATCTACCGTGCGGGCCTCGCTCGTACGCGTCGTCAGGCACGCCAGCTGGTCACGCACGGACACTTCCTGGTCAACAACCAGCGAGTGGACATCCCCAGCTACCGCGTCTCGCAGTACGACATCATCGATGTCCGCGAGAAGTCCGCACAGACTCTCCCGATCCAGGTTGCACGCGAGAGCTACGGCGATCGTCCGGTTGCCCCGTGGCTGCAGGTCGTTCCCAACCGCCTTCGCATCCTGGTTCACCGGGTACCGGAGCGCGCACAGATCGATGTGCCGCTCCAGGAGCAGCTCATCGTCGAGTACTACTCGAAGTAAGGCGCAGAACGCCTGCGGGTGTCACCGATACCCGCAGGCGTTCTCGCCTCCACACGTGGACGTCAAATAGCGGACGTCCGTACAGGAGGAACACACAATGCTCATTTCACAGCGCCCGACGTTGACCGAAGAGGTCATCGCCGACAACCGCTCGAAATTCGTCATCGAGCCGCTCGAGCCTGGCTTCGGTTACACCCTCGGCAACTCGCTCCGCCGTACCCTGCTGTCGTCGATCCCCGGCGCTGCTGTCACCAGCATCCGTATCGACGGCGTTCTTCACGAGTTCACCACTGTCCCCGGAGTCAAGGAAGATGTCACCGACATCATCCTGAACCTCAAGGGTCTCGTCGTGAGCTCCGAAGAGGACGAGCCGGTCACCATGTACGTCCGCAAGCAGGGCCCCGGCTCTGTCACCGCAGGCGACATCGTTCCCCCGGCCGGCGTCACGGTGAACAACCCGGATCTGCACATCGCGACCTTGAACGACAAGGGCAAGCTGGAGATCGAGCTCGTCGTAGAGCGCGGTCGCGGTTACGTCCCCGCCGTTCAGAACAAGGCCTCGGGCGCAGAGATCGGCCGTATTCCGGTCGACTCGATCTACTCGCCCGTGCTCAAGGTCACCTACAAGGTGGAGGCCACTCGCGTCGAACAGCGCACCGACTTCGATCGGCTCGTTCTCGACGTGGAGACCAAGAACTCCATCACCGCGCGGGACGCGCTCGCTTCGGCGGGCAAGACCCTGGTTGAGCTCTTCGGCCTCGCCCGTGAGCTGAACGTCGAAGCAGAAGGAATCGAGATCGGACCCTCGCCTGCCGAGGCCGACCACATCGCTTCCTTCGGACTCCCCATCGAGGATCTGGACCTCACCGTCCGTTCCTACAACTGCCTCAAGCGCGAGGGTGTTCACACCGTCGGCGAGCTGGTTGGCCGTACCGAGTCCGATCTGCTGGACATCCGTAACTTCGGACAGAAGTCCATCGACGAGGTGAAGGTCAAGCTGCACTCGCTCGGCCTCTCGCTCAAGGACAGCCCCGCGTCCTTCGATCCGACCACCGTGCCCGGATACGACGCCACCACGGGAACGTGGAGCGACACCGATGCTGGATCCTTCGCGGACAGCGAAGGCGCCGAGCAGGACTACGCCGAGACAGAACAGCTGTAATCAGCTCGCTTTGAGCTCTTACTAGGAGATTCATCATGCCCAAGCCCACCAAGGGCCGCCGTCTCGGCGGGTCGGCGTCGCACCAGAAGGCCATCCTGGCCAACCTGGCGACGGCACTCTTCGAGCACGGCCGCATCACCACCACCGAGTCGAAGGCCAAGCGCCTTCGTCCGCACGCCGAGAAGCTTGTCACCCACGCCAAGAAGGGTGATCTCGCTCATCGTCGTGAGGTTCTCAAGACGATCAACAACAAAGATGTCGTGCACAAGCTCTTCGCCGAGATCGGGCCGTTCTTCGCCGATCGCGACGGTGGCTACACACGCATCATCAAGACCGTCCCCCGCAAGGGCGACAATGCACCGATGGCCATCATCGAGCTCGTCAACGAGCAGACGGTGTCCAACGAGGCCGATCGCGCTCGTCGCGTGAAGGCGTCGCAGACCGCGCCGGCTGCTGCAGAGGCTCCCGCCGCTGCAGAGTCGGACGAGCAGAACGTCGTCGAGGCTGTCGAAGCCGACGCGACCGACGCTCAGGTCGAGAACGCCGACGCCGTCGTCGAGGGCATCGAGGACAAGGACGCTCATGCGTCGGACGCGTCCGACGCCGAAGCTGTGTCCACCGAAGACCAGGGCAAGAAGGACTAGTCCACTTTGGTCTCGGAGTTCAGCGCAAGCGGACCCGTCGTTCCCACCGGGAACGGCGGGTCCGCTTTTTCGGCGTCCCAGAGACTGCGCCTCGACATCTCCTACGACGGAACCGACTTCTCCGGCTGGGCACGTCAGCCAGGGATCCGTACGGTGTGCGGTGTTCTCGAGGAAGCTTTCTCGACAGTGTTACGTCAGCCCGTCGAGTTGACCGTCGCCGGCCGCACCGATGCGGGCGTCCACGCACGTGGACAGGTCGCGCACGCCGACGTGGTCGGTGGCGTCGACGAACCGGATCGGCTGATACGACGAATGGCCAGGTTCCTACCGACCGACGTGCGTGTCACGGCATTGACGACGGTCAGCAAGGATTTCGACGCACGCTTCTCGGCGCTGCGGAGGCACTACGAGTATCGATTCAGCGTGGCACGCTACGGAGTCGACCCGTTGGCCCGTCGAGCGATCGTGTCGTGGCCGCGGGAGATCGACCTCGACGCGATGCGCGACGCGTCGGCGAGGCTCGTCGGGCTCCACGATTTCGCCGCATTCTGCAAGCGCCGCGAGGGTGCAACCACGGTCCGTGAGCTTCAACGGTTCGACTGGCAGCGGGACGGCGACCACGTCACGGCTTACGTGAGCGCGGACGCGTTCTGTTGGTCGATGGTCAGGAGCTTGGTGGGCGCTCTGCAGGCGGTGGGGGAGGGACGACGAAGTCCGGAGTGGACGGCGTCATTGCTCGAGTCCCGCTCGAGGTCCAGCGCGGTGACGGTCGCTCCGGCACACGGTCTTTCCTTGGTGGGTGTCGACTATCCACGGGACGAGGAACTCGCCGAACGTAATGCAGCAACCCGCGAAGTCCGTCCGGAGATTCCGGCCTCCGGATTCTGTTGTTGACCGTGAATCACCGTGTGTCCGTCGAGACCGTCGGGACGCTGCTGAACGGTGTCGATGCTCCCTGGGTATTGGTAGGGTCCGGACCAATACCGGGCTCTACGACGGTGGCCGTCGGGATATCACGCGTTGACGATTGCATGGCCGGTATGTCTGTCCAACTGCCGATCGCGGCCTGCAGTTCGAGTCCTACCTGCATAACACTCATGTCCGACCACGGAACGCCACCGATTTGGACTCCGAACGGCATCCCGGTGGCGCTGGATCGCCCCACCGGGATAGTTGCGACGGGCGCGCCCGCGTAGTTGGCCCATCTCACATCCGCAATTGGGCTGGTCAACACATTCGAACTCACGTCGTCGACCCTTTCGATCCCGTCCGTGACGGCTCCTGGAAGGACAATCACGGTAAGCGAATGATCCTGGAACATCCGGTTGAAATCACGTTGGTACCGAAGCCGGTCGCGCTCGAACCCGATGTACTCGGCAACCGGTGTCGCGAGGGCCGCTGTTGCGAGTCCTACGGCTGCAACTGTCGACGGGCGATATTTGCCGAGACGGTCGGCAAACTGTAAGTGGTACGCACCCATCTCGCAGCGGTCCCCGAGCAGCAAGCTTGAAGGCAGTCTGGGCATGGATACGTCGATCGTTTCGGCGCCGAGTCTCCGTGCGGTGGTCAGAAAATCGGCGAACAAACTGGCCAGCGGCTCCGGCAATGCTTCGAAGATAGTGTCGGGCACGCCGATTCGAACTTCGGAAAGGGGGCGCACTGAACCGCTCGGACTTATTGGAAAGCTCTGCGTGGATGCTGTAGGCAAGCCGTATCTGCTCGTAGCGGGGTCCAGCATGTGGGAGAGAAGAAGCGAAGCGTCGGCCAGGCTTCGAGCCATGGGCCCGGCGGTGTCGCGGGTCCATGTGAGCGGAATTACGCCGTCGGTGCTACACAGACCGAATGTCGGTTTGAAACTTGACACGCCGCACGCACTGGCCGGAATGCGGATCGAGCCTCCAGTATCGGTACCAGTGGCGAGGGGAGCAAAGCGTGCCGCCAGGAGCGCCGCGCTACCGCCCGACGAGCCGCCTGGGGACAACTGGGTGTTCCACGGATTGCTGACCTGCGGAGTGGTGACGCCGACTGCAAATTCATGGGTGTGACTATGACCCATCACGATCATGCCGTCCCGCTCGAGCTGGGTCCACACCGTGGAGTTCGCGGCCGCAATATTTCCATCGAGAACGGCGCTGGAGGCGGTCAGCGGCAGACCTTCGACAGCAAACAAGTCCTTCAGAGCTATGGGCAAACCACATACCAGGGGAGGGGACCCGTCCGTGCCGATTGCGCGCGCGGATAGACGCTCGGCTGCAGCATCGGCCTGAGTGTGGGCAAGCTCAGGGTAAATTCGGACCCAGGCGCCGATCTCGCCGTCGAAAGCACGGCTACGAGAAAAGCAACTTTCGAGCAGGTCGCGAGGGTGCAGCTTGCCGGCTTGAAGGAGAGCGGCCGCTTCGACAGCCGACAACAGAGCAGGGTCGGTAGTAGTAATAGAGTCAGGAGCCGGCAAGGTGCCGGTGGGGTCGGCACGCGCACTTGCGTTGCGCGTTGCTGCCAACCCCGCACCGGTCGAAGCTGCTGCTGCGAGGAATGCTCGCCTAGACAATGGCCGAACCATGGGTAGAGACTAATCGGCGCCTCCACCGATGCATCAGGCGGATTGACGTTAGGTAGCCTGGTTTCGGTGGCCATCATCAATTGCATCGAACTCGCGGTAATCGTCGGGAGCGTCAGGCCGCAGCGGTTGGGGCCTTCGGTGGCCCAGTGGTTCGTGGATGTCGCCGGGCAGCGGGCGGAGTTCTCCGTGTCGCTGCTCGATCTGCTGGAATTGGAGCTGCAGTCGGATCTGTCGCCGTCGGCGGGTGCCGAGAGACTGGCCGAGACGATCTCGTCGGCCGCCGCGGTCGTCGTCGTGACGCCCGAATACAACCACGGTTACCCCGCGTCGGTGAAGACCGCCCTCGACACGTTGAAATACGAATGGCGAGGCAAGCCGATCGGGTTCGTGTCCTACGGTGGCATGTCCGGGGGAGTGCGCGCGGTGGAGCAGTTGCGTTCGGTTGCAACCGAACTGCACATGGTGACGGTGCGAGACAGCGTCGGATTCGCACGTGCGCGAAAGGTGTTCGGCGGCAATCGAATTCCTGAGACCGGCCCCGAGTTGGATTCAGCGAACCGAATGCTCGATCAGCTGTGGTGGTGGGCGTCGGCTGCAGCGGCACGAGGCGCTGTCGACCCGTATCCGCATTCCTAGGAGCCGGTCAGTAGGTCGAGTTCGAACGTCGCAGACTGCGCGGTCGGCCGATGAAGGCTGTCTCCTGTGGGATGGTGACCAGGACCAGTTCCACCTCGCTCGTGGACGTTCGAACCCGGATGCGATCACCGGCCGCGCCCGGCTGGTGAATGGACACCGTCGGGTCCGGCATCGGTGTTCGTGAAATCTGCTCGGTGAGTGTCAGCACGGTGACCCCGTCGTTGCGGACCTGACCCGGTGTGCTCATCGTGTCGGAGAAGTCGTGCACCACCAGATCCACCCGTGTACCGGTTCGGTGTGGGCCTCCGTCGATTCTCAACCGCTCCGGAGTTGCGAGCGAGTCGACGAGTGGACCCCACGCGTGGGGTCTGTCGGTACGAATCAGAATACGTGCACCCGTGGCGACAGCCCTGAAGACCAGCTGCTGGGCGAGATACAGCTCGCCGGCGACGTGAACCGATCCGATGTCCGTGCCGTGGATCCGCGCCGCGACTCCGTGGCCGGATGCGTCCGAACCGAGAAGTTGCCCACATCCCGACGTCGGCAACCGGAGCTGTGCTGCGTGATCGTGGTCGATGGATCTGACGGGATCGGCGTACCCGCGGGCGGTGATCGCGAGTGGCAGTGACGTGAGCAGGGCTTCCCGTTGGCGACCACGCATCGACACCGGACGCGGAATGGACGGCGTCGGGACTGCCGACCTGGTGACGAATCCGCAGGATCCGGAGAGCAACACCCCGCCGACACCCGAACTCGGCTGGATGCGGAGGACGACGGTCGACGTGGACGCGGGCACCGACCACAGATCTTCGAGAGTTTCGGTGTCCAGCCCTCGGCAATCGATCCCGAAACCGGTCCTGATCACTCCCGGCAGCGGAGCGAACGACCAACGCTGGGTGAGGGATTCGAACGACGTCCCGCGGCACATGCGTGAGGCGGCGGCGTGAATCTCCGAGCGTGTGAGCGTCCGAGTACGTACGCGACCGGCCTCCAACGCCCGCGCAATCCGTCGGGTAGCGATCGCGATCGTCCGGTCCAGACCGTCGCGGCCGCCGCCACGGGCGTCGACTGCTTCACGGTTCTTCCGCTCGTCCAGCGTCACGGTGACCCACACCGACCGAGCCGAGACGGCGGGGAGCGGGCCGATCAGGTTCTCGTACACGTCCGTCGCAGGTGATCCCGGTGCCGTTCTCGACCCGTGCGAGACGATGTCGATTCGGCTCAGAGAAATGTCGTGTTGGACAAGAGATTCAGTGAGGTCGCCGAGGCCGAACGCAGAGTCGGTCATGGCGGTCGACCGTCCGAGCCTGGTGGTGGCTCCAGGTGTCGGGAGAAGTTCCAACACACACGAGACCATGGTCCCTCGCCTGTGCACTCCGACGGCGGTTCCGTCGCCGTCGATGTACTCCGTGGTGACGCCTGTCGAGGGGACGGTCCCCGCCAGATATCGAGCCGACGCGAACCCCCAGTCGAGGAGGGGGCGTCCGCCCACGACGACGAACGGAAGCAGCGCGAACGGCAGTGCACACAGCACGACGGTGAGGGGCGGAAGCTCGGCAAGAACCGCCGAGAGGCAGACCAGGACCGCGAATACTTCGACTCCCAGAGCTCGACGCAGGGTCGGTGCTCGAAATACCGACGTGCGGGCCGGGCGACGGCGCCCCGGTAGCGCGGCCATCATGAAATCCTCCCCCCGAAGGCTGTCCGTGTGACGAGCCGGACCCCCATCGCGGCTCAGCGGCGACTCTACGCTGTGCGCAACGATGTTGAAACCTCGTGCTCGCCGTCCCCGAGCGGTCGTCGACGGCGGTCGTGGCCGGGTGGGTAGTAGGGTGTGCGCCGGGGACGGACCCGAGGGTGTGTCGGGTCCGAAGAAACGGTAGGGGGCACCGTGGCGGCGACGCCGACAACGAAATGGCAGGTCGGCGGATACAGATTCCTCGTTCGCCGAATGGAACACGCATTGGTTCGGCGGGACGTGCGAATGCTGCACGACCCCATGCGCTCTCAATCCCGCGCACTCGCAGTCGGTCTCGTGATCGCGTGCATCGGACTTGCCGGGTGCGCAGCGCTCGCTCTGCTGCGGCCCCAGGACAAGATCGGCGACTCGGCGATCGTCGTCGGCAAGGAATCCGGCGCGATGTTCGTCCGCGTCGACGAAACCTTCCATCCCGTGCTGAATCTCGCGTCGGCACGCCTCGTCGTCGGGCAGGCGGACGATCCGACGATCGTCAAGGACAGCGAGCTCGCGAACAGGCCGCGAGGGGCGTTGGTGGGCATACCCGGTGCGCCGTCGTCGCTGCCGTACGACGTCGACGGTACGTCGGTCGCGTGGAGCGTCTGCGACACCGTTGGCGGGGCGGGGTCCGTGGCGGGCACGACCGTGATCGCAGGCGATCCCCGACACGGTGACGGCATCGAACAATTGCAGGACACCCAGGCTTTCCTGTGGGAGACCGGAGACGGGGTCTTTCTCGTCTACGACGGTGTACGCGCCGCGATCGATCTGAACGACAGGTCGGTCGTTCGAGCGCTCGGGCTCGAGAACACCATGCCATCCGGAGTCAGCGAGGCACTGGCCAACACCGTGCCCGTGGTTCCTCCGATCGCACCGCCGCTGATTCCGCGGGCGGGCGAGTTACCCGCCTACTCGCTTGCGGGGAAGACCGTCGGCTCGGTGGTGAAAGTGGTCGACACCGAGGATCGTTACTACGTGGTCCTCTCCGAGGGGATTCAGGAGGTCAGCGTTGCCACCGCGCAGCTGATCACGTTCGCCGACTCGCAGGGGAGTCCGGAGATCGACTCGTTGACTCCCGACGCACTCAGCGATGCACCGTCGGCCGACTCGCTCGCGGTGAAGACTTTTCCGCGGTCCCGTCCGTCGATCGTCGACCGAGAGTCCGAGCCGGTGGGCTGCGTGGCCTGGCTCCCACAGGACGCGCCCGACGGCGGCCCGACCGCACGTCTCGAATTCTCCTCGGGCAGAGTGCTTCCGCTGCCGGACTCTGCTCGACCCGTTGCGTTGGCGCAGGCCGACGGTGGGGGACCTGCGGCCGACGAAGTGTTCGTGCAGCCGGGTAGCGGAGGTTTCGTGCAGACCACGGGGATCTCGCCGACGAGCGTGCGACGAGACGGATACTTCTTCGTGGCCGACACCGGCGTGCGGTACGGGGTCGCGGATGCGGACGCGGCGAAGGCACTGGGCTTCGGAGCGGCTGCGTCCGCACCCTGGCAGATAGTCGAATTGCTCGGCGTGGGGCCGGCTTTGAGTCGAGACGCAGCCTTGACCGCTCACGACGGTGTCGGACCAGATCCGGACGCAGCCCTGCTTCCGTCCGAATGAGGGAGGACTCGGCGCCGCAGGGGCAGTGACAATCCGAGACCCAGAACGAGGACGACACCGACCGCCGCCGCGCCGGTCAGAGCCACCGTCCGCGGCCGGGTGTCGGGCGGCTCCGGCACGAGTGGCGCGGCGATGTCGACCGGCGAGGCAGGGAATTGCGCAGAGTCGGTGCGTACCTGTCCGGTAACCGCGGCCAGCGGATCGACGACGCCGTGACCGACGAGAGGATTCCAGCCCTCGGCGGGTGCGTGCGCTGTCGCCTCGATGCGTTCGATCACCTGGGCGGCCCGAAGGTCGGGCCGGTGCGCCCTGATCAATGCGGCAACCGCGGCGACCAGGGGAGCCGAGAAACTCGTCCCTTGGATCGGAGTCACACCACCCTGATTGTCGATGGTGCCGCCGGCGAGTCCTGTCCCCGTCGGCGACAGAGACGTCATCGCCGTGCCCGGGGCCGCGACGTCGACCCACGGGCCCGCGAGGGTGAACGCTGCCGGTGATCCATCGGGGTTCACCGACCCGACGGTGAGAACCTGATCGTCGAACCATGCCGGTGTCGCGACGGTGGCGACGCGATCCCATTGATCGGCGAACGGATCGGTCGGGTCGGGAAGGGGGTTCTGCGTGGCGCACGCGGACCCGCCGCCTCCGGTGTTGCCTGCGGCAGCGACCACAACGACGTCCTTGACAGTGACTGCGTACTCGATCGCGGCGCCCAAGGGGCCGTCGACGGGACCTGTACCGCCCGGTACGCACGCGACCTCGGAGATGTTGATGACGGTCGCGCCGAGGTCCGCGGCAGTGCGTACGGCCATCGCCATCGTCATCACATTGCCGTAGCCCGATGCGTTCGCGGCAGCGGGATCCTCGGTGTCGGGCTCACCGCCTTCCCGGACGACGCGAAAGGCGTTGCTCGACTGGCGGATCGACAGTATCTGAGCTTCCGGAGCGCCACCGGCGAAGCCGCTGCCCTCCACCTGAGACGCAGCGATCAGACCAGCAACGAGAGTTCCGTGGGCGTCGCAATCGGACAGTCCGTCGCCCGTGTGGACGTAGTCGCCTCCCGGCCGCAGTCCCGGCAGTCTCGGGTGCGGTGAGACGCCTGTGTCGATGACGGCGACGACCTGCCCGGCGCCTCGGGTAATCGGCCACACGGACCCGAAGTCCAGTGCCTGCAGTTCCGCGGGAATCGCACTGCCGTCGGGAATTTCGGAGACCGGTACACAAGCGTTTCGTTGCTCGGTGGGATCGAGCGGGGCGGCAGGCCCCGGTTCGGGCAGCAGTCCCGGATCGACGACGGGTCGGTCCGCGCTCGCGACACCGGCTCCGATGGTCGCCGCCATCACCGCGGCAGCAATCGGCACCGCCAGTGTTCGTGCCTGGGCGCGCCGACTCGATCGGACCGTCACAGCGCGCGCATGGCCGTGTACAGGCCACACACCCAGCATGCGAGTGGGATCACGGTGGCGATCACCGCGTACTCGACCAGTTCTGCAGTGCGCCGAAGGACGGGGGAGTACTCCCTGGTGGGCACTGATGAACCGAAGAACAGCGCTACGAGCGCCACAGCGACACATGCGACGAAGACTGCCAGCTGAATCGTGTCCGAATCGGACAGGGCCGGCGTGAACACGACGGCCGCAACCAAGGCCAGAAGGATCGAAGCGCCGCCGAGGACGAGAGGGAGTGCGTGGTTCACCTGCGCGAAGGTTCGCCCGCGTAACAGCAGGAGCAAGGCCGTCGCGAGCGCTAAGGACACGCCCGGCCGATAGAAGGCGTCGCTCGCTCCGAGCGCAGCCAGAAGTGCGCCACCCGTGGCCGCCGCACCGCCGGCACACACGAGACCGGTCAGGTGACTACGGGCTCGCCGCGCCCGATCGGCGAGTTCGGCCGCACTGGTGGGGTCTTCGTCGCCTGCGTCGTCGAGCGGAGCACCTGCCGTCGGTACAGGCGGTAGTGGAAGTCCTGCCTGCATCATCGACACACGAGGTGCGGCCGCCAAGCCGGCCAACGCAACGACGGTGGTCCCCGCTCCGATGGTGCTCACCGGAAGATCGGTGAACATCGACACCGTTGCGCCTGCACACACGGTGACTGCCGCGGCACTCGCCGCGGTGAACACTGCGGACCCATGGCCGCCGATACGCAGTGCAAGAACAGCGGAGGCGCCGACGAGAGCCCCGCCGAGCACCAGGTGCGGTGCCCCGAATTCTCCGGGAACGAAACGAGATCCGGCCACGAACATAAGTGGAAGCGCGCATGCGGACAGAAAAACACCGGTGCTGTCGCCCCGATAGAATCTCCCGACGACGGTTCCCGCAACGATCATCAGCACGGCAGCCGTCGCCGCGGCCACGGCTGCAGTGACGCTTCGGGCGTCGACCTGACCTGCGTCGACGCGGCCGCCGAGTTGCAGCAGTGGAAGCATCGCGGCGATGCAGGCGAGCAACACCGCCGATGCACTTGTCACGAAACCCACTCGCCGCGCGGTGGCGGCTGTCCACAGGTCGTCCCTCGAGCCATCCCCCGAGCTGTCGACGGACGCCACCGCGAACATCAGATCGTCGTGCAGGGGCGGCAGCGCCGGGGCGTCGGCGGTACCGAGTACCAGTAGTTCGCCGTCGCGGACGGACGCCTCGTTGAGGGTTGCAGTGCCCGAGATCGGCGGCATCCCGACTTTGGACAGCACCCAGTCCCGACCGTGCCTGTCGTTGCCGGCTGACGCACGCGAATCGACGATGTCGACGATGCCCGGAATCAACAACGAGATCGGCACGTCGGTGGGTAGAGCCATGTCCACCTGTGCGGATTTGGCGAGCACGGTCAATCGACACAGATCGAGCGGCGCTGCAACGCCTAGACCCCGCGTGTCGTTCCTGGTGCTCGGTTCTACCGAGTTCGGCTGCAACCGCGCACCGTGTCCGTTCACGGCCTGCGAAAGATCCCCCGTCACTGATGTTCCCCCGTCGTGCACAGTCACTCCGCTCGTGCCCCCCTGGCAACCAGCGTGGCCCACGATACTCGGAACCGGTGCCTGCGGGCGATATGCAGGACGGTTCGATCAGACTGCGCTGGTTGCGTGTTCCTCACTCCGCAGACCGGTCGCTTCGGCGAGGAGTTCGTAGGACCGCAGCCACGATGCCCGGTCGACGACTCCGGACGCCACGATCAACTCGTCGGCGTCGGCGTGGCGCACGAACCGATCGAGGTAATCCCGGACCGTTGCCGGTGTTCCCACCGCCGAATACTTGGTCATCTGCATGATCTGTCGGCCCTGCGGCGCGTCGAGAAGCATGTCCGCTTCCTCGTCGGTGAAGGTTCGCCCACGGCCGAGCAGCAAGCTGACCCGACTGCGTTTGGTGGCGAGGAACTGTTGCTGCGCATCGGCTTCGGTGTCGGCCGCGATCACGTTCACACCCGCGATGACATAGGGGGCGTCCAGCTGGTCCGACGGGCGGAACTCACGGCGATAGATCGATACGGCCTGCTCGAGCGCATCGGGTGCGAAGTGCGATGCGAAAGCGAACGGAAGACCGAGGGCGGCCGCGAGCTGCGCGCCGAACAACGACGACCCCAGAATGTACAGCGGCACTCCCGTGCCTGCGCCTGGCGTGGCCACCACGCCCGGCACGAGGGAATTGTCGGAGAGGAACCCCTGAAGTTCCTGAACTTCCTGCGGGAATCGGTCCGCCGACGACGGGTCTCGGCGCATCGCGCGCATGGTCTGTTGGTCGCTACCCGGTGCTCGGCCGAGACCCAGATCGATGCGTCCCGGGTGCAGCGTGGCCAGGGTGCCGAACTGCTCGGCGATCGTCAGCGGTGCGTGGTTGGGCAACATCACTCCGCCCGATCCGAGCCGGATGGTGGATGTGTTGGCGGCGACGTGACCGATCAGCACACTCGTCGCCGACGATGCGATGGTGCTCATGTTGTGGTGCTCGGCGTACCAAATTCGCCGGTAACCCCACTTCTCCGCGTGTCGGGCGAGTTCGACGCTCGCATCGAAACTGTCCCTGACGCTTTCACCTGGACCTATGTGTGCCAGATCGAGGATCGACAACGGTACAGAGAATGGTTGCGACGGGGAAGAGGACATGCTCGATGCCAGCCTTTCGACGAGAAATATCGTGTTCGAGAGCGACCGGGCGCTCTTCGTGAACACAACCGACGAGGGATGCGGGCTATTCCGAAGCCCGAGGTGAGGGCTGGCTCACGGTGCGCGCATGCGTTAGCCTTCGGGCCGGAGTCGCTCTCGCCTGGGAACGAGCGCGGCCTCGGTGTCGGGGGACAGCACGAGACGGTGGGGGCAGCAGCGTGAGTACGGTTCGTTTCGTTCGTGGTGCCCGTCGTCCGGTGCCGAGAACGCCGGGTGGCGAGGTGACGCTGCAGGCGCCACCGGAAATTCCTCGGATCGTCCCCGGAAATCTGCTGATGAAGCTCATGCCCGTGGTCATGGTGGCGGCGATGGTAGGCATGGTCGCGTTGATGTTCACCTCGGGCATGGCCGCGAACCCGATGATGCTGATGTTCCCGGCAATGATGCTCGTATCGATGCTGGGGATGGTCGCGGGCGGAGGAAAAGGCGGCGGAGCGCGGACCGCCGAGGCGAACGAGGATCGCAAGGATTACCTGCGTTACCTGGACCAGTTGCGCAAGGACGTGCGCGTCACGGCCGACGCGCAGCGTACAGCCCTCGAGTGGTCACACCCCGATCCTTCCGTCCTCTGGTCGTTCGCCGGAACTCACCGAATGTGGGAACGCCGCACCGCGGACCCGGATTTCGTTCACGTGCGGATCGGCCGCGGCGCGCAGAGATTGGCCACCCGGCTCGTGCCACCGGAAACCGGCCCGGTCGAGGAACTGGAGCCGGTGTCGGCGGTATCCCTTCGACGCTTCGTGCGTGCGCATTCGGTCGTGAACGATCTGCCGACGGCAGTGTCGCTGCGCGGATTCGCGGCGATCTCGCTCACCGGAGACCGCGCCGCTGCCCGAGCGACGGTGCGTGCGATGGTCGCGTCACTGTGCTCTTTCCACGACCCGGATCAGGTGCGGATCGCAGTGGTGTGCGGGCCGGACACGGTGATGCACTGGGATTGGATCAAGTGGCTTCCGCACGCCCAGCACGAGCTTCTCGAAGACGGGGTCGGCAGCGCTCGGATGATCTACGGCTCGTTCCTGGAACTCGAAGGTGCGCTGGGCGAACAGCTTTCGCTGCGGAACAAGTTCACGCGTGGAGCCCCGGCGACATCGGGTGTGGCGCACATCGTGATCGTCGTCGACGGGGGACTGCTGGACAACAGTGGCACCGACGTGACACGAACCGGGCTGGAGGCGGTCACGGTGCTGGATCTCTCCGGATTCGCGACGTCGCTCGCGTCCAGTCGAGGGCTGCGGCTCGTCACAGAGAACGGAACAGTGGGTGCGGTCAGCGGACCCGGCGTCGAGGTTTTCGGGCAGGCGGACATGCTGAGTGTCGCAGCAGCGGAAACGGTGGCGCGCCGGCTGTCCCCCTTTCGTACGACGTCAGCTCGGCACAGCGACGTCACCGTCGACGAGGGTGAGTCGATATCGACATGGAACCGACTGCTCGCGATCTCCGATGTCGGTGACCTCGATCCGATGCGTGTGTGGACGCCGAGACGTGGCCGCGACCGGCTGCGAGTGCCGATAGGCGTCGCGCCCGACGGGAGCGCGGTCGAGATCGACCTGAAGGAATCCGCGGAGAACGGCATGGGTCCGCACGGACTGTGCATCGGTGCGACGGGATCGGGAAAATCGGAATTTCTGCGGACGTTGGTCCTGGGTTTGGTGGCTACCCACTCCCCGGATCAGTTGAACCTGGTCCTCGTCGACTTCAAGGGTGGCGCGACGTTCGCCGGGCTCGAGGACGCGCCGCACGTCGCCGCCGTGATCACCAACTTGTCCGACGACCTGGCGCTAGTGGACCGGATGAAGGATGCGCTGGCCGGTGAGATGAACCGCCGTCAGGAACTCCTCCGAGACGCCGGTAACTTCGCCAACGTCACGGACTACGAGAAAGCTCGGTCGTCCGGCGCGGCCCTGGCGCCGATGCCCGCACTGTTCATCGTCGTCGACGAATTCTCGGAGTTGCTCAGTCAGCAGCCGGAATTCGCCGACCTCTTCGTCGCCATCGGACGTCTCGGTCGATCGCTGCACATGCACCTGTTGCTGGCCAGCCAGCGACTCGAAGAAGGCAAGCTTCGCGGGCTGGACAGCCACTTGTCGTACCGGATCGGATTGAAGACGTTCTCGGCGAACGAGTCTCGGACGGTCCTGGGGGTTCCCGACGCGTACCATTTGCCGGCGCAACCCGGCGCGGGCTATCTCAAGTGCGACTCTGCCGAGATCATGCGGTTCGCGGCGTCCTACGTGTCGGGTCCGTACGTTCGTCCGCGCACGGCACGTCAGGTGACCGGACGTTCGGACGTCGACATCGTTCCGAAGCTGTTCGGTGCGTTCCCCGTACCGGTTTCTCCCGGCGACCGGATGCGCGAGCTGGAGCAGACGCACCCCGTCGACACCGCGGACCTCCAGGCGGACGGCGCCAGGAGCGTGGACGACGCTCAGGACGCACGTACGGTTCTGGACGTCGTCGTCGAACGTGTTCGCGGGCAAGGTAACCCGGCCCACGATGTCTGGCTCCCTCCGCTCGACCGGTCGCCCGCGCTCGACAGCCTGGTCGGAGCCGCGGATCCGGCGGCGCTCGCACAGCGACCGGCGACGCTGCGGGCACCGATCGGCATCGTCGACAGGCCGTTCGATCAGCGCCGAGACCTCCTGCAGGTCGACCTGTCCGGGGCACAGGGGCATCTGGCGATCGTCGGTGGTCCGCAAACCGGAAAGTCGACCGCGGTACGCACTCTGATCATGTCCATGGCGTCGACGCATACCCCGGAGCAAGTTCAGTTCTACTGCCTCGACTTCGGTGGGGGAACCCTCAACGCTTTGATCGACCTCCCTCATGTGGGCTCGACGGCGAGCAGGCTCGACGTCGATCGCGTTCGTCGCACGGTCGCGGAGGTGACGTCGGTGATCAGTCGCCGTGAGCGTCTGTTTCGCCAACGGGGTATCGATTCGATGGCCGAATTCAGACGCCGACGGACCGAGCACCCCGTCGACCCCGAGGATTCGTTCGGAGACGTGTTTCTGGTCATCGACGGGTGGGGAAGCATCAGAACGGATTTCGAGCCACTGGAGCAACAGCTCGCCGCCGTCGCCGCGCAGGGGTTGTCGTACGGCGTCCATCTCGTCGTCACCGCGACGCGGTGGGCCGAGATCCGACCCGCGACGAAGGACCTGATCGGTACTCGAATCGAGCTCCGTCTCGGTGACGCATCGGACTCGGAGTTCGGACGGGTCAAGGCGGCCAGGGTGCCGGAGAACAGGCCCGGCCGTGGAATCACGAAGGACGGGCTGCACCTGCTGATCGGCCTACCGCGCCTCGACGGTGCGTCGTCGACCACGGATTTGGGCGCAGGGATCACCGCTGCGCTGCGCAGTGTTTCGGCTCGATACGGTGACAGAGCCGCTCCTGCCGTACGCATGCTTCCGGACAGCTTGCCCCTCGCGGACCTCAGGCGGGTACTGGTCGGTCGATGGCCGCGGGTGCGCGGCGCGGTCGCGGAGCTGTGGGTTCCGCTCGGCATCGACGAGGCCGAACTGAAACCCGTCGCGATCGACTTCGCCGAGCAAGCCCACTTCCTCGTGTTCGGAGACACCGAATGCGGAAAGACGTCGTTGCTGAAGTCCATCAGCTCCTCACTCGTGGAAGCGAACACGCCCCAGCAAGTCAAGATCATCTTCGCGGACTATCGACGGACGATGCTCGGACTGGTGGACACCGATCATCTGGCCGGATACGCCGCGTCGCAGCCGGTTCTGACCACGATGATGACCGAGCTGGCGTCCAAACTGGCCGAACGCATGCCAGGCCCGGACGTCACGTCACAGCAACTTCGCGAACGGTCGTGGTGGAACGGGCCGGAAATCTTCGTGATCGTCGACGATTACGATCTCGTGGCCACCGCGTCGGGAAATCCCCTGACGCCGTTGACGGAATACCTTCCGCACGCCCGAGACATCGGCCTGCACCTCGTCGTCGCGCGGCGGTCCGGCGGAGCCTCTCGGACGATGTACGACCCGGTGATCTCACGGATACGCGATCTCGTGTCACCGGGGTTGGTGATGAGCGGATCTCGCGACGAGGGCAATCTCGTCGGAACGGTCAAGCCGTCGCCGATGCCGCCGGGGCGGGGGACGTTGGTGGACCGGCGTGGGCAGTCGCTCGTGCAACTGGCCTGGTCCCCGGCATGAGGGCGCGGGGCGCCGACTCCGTGGGAACCTACGCCGCAGTTCACCTCGGTGAGGATTGCGTGTCCGTGCTGGTGAGTTCGGCGGCTGGAGTGCAGTGCACCAGGTTCGACATTGCGCTGACGATGGACGCGGGCACCCTGCTCTTCCTGCGTTCCGATTCGCCGGACGTGGCAGCCGAGCATGCAGCGGCCGTCTCCGAGACCGAGCGGCGACCGTGGTCGTTCGTCGACGACGATGCGCTGCTCGTCGGATCGACCGTAGTTTCCACCGCTCGCGTGTTCGGCGGAATCGTGGGCGACGCACTCGCACGATCCGGCGTCGTGGGTCACGTGGACCTGCTCGAGATCGCGTGTCCGTCGGCGTGGGGTGACGTCCGCCGCGACGTGGTACGGCGAGCCGTCCGTTCCTCGGCCGGCGAGGTCACGGTGCTCGACTCCGCGACGGCGGTCGTTCGATCGCTCGGAGAGCGTGCCCCCGAGTATGCCGTGGTCGTCGAGATCGACGACCTGAGCTCGGTCGTCATCGGTCTCGATCGGCGGCGAGACGAGCCGGGGGTGCACGGGCAGCCACACGGTTACGTTCGTGATGTGCGTTGGGACGCAGTGGGAAGCAGAGACATCGATGTAGACGCCACCGCGAGCCGGTCCGTTCTCGATCGCGTGTCTGCTCTCGTCGCGGCTGAACCCAGGCGTGGACGAGTCGACGTGTTCGTCCTCGCGACGACAGGAGACGAACCCATTCTGCCTGGGCTCACCGGACCCGGCGTCGGCGAGGCAGCGTCGGACGACCTGCACGCGTACCGGATGCACCGTGCGACGGGGCTGACTGTCGTTCGATCGATGGCGTCCGCCGTCGGACTGTCGGATCCGGGTGACGCACCAGGGGATTCGTACCGTTCGGCAGACGCGGGCTCGGACCACGAGCCGGCCGTGGGCGCCCACGACTGGGCCAGTCCGTTCGCAGCAGACATCCACGCGGCGGGGGTGCGCGGGGAGGTGGGGACCGGTGACCTTCGATCGGATCCCACGGTGAACCCGCCGGTGCCGTCGGGCCGAGCCGCGGCGTGGTTGAACGAGGCGACCGTGCCGCCGCCTCCGACGCGCCGTGTTCCCGCGCTGGCTCTCGGCGCGCTGGCTCTCGTCTTCCTTCTCGGCGGATTGGTGTTCTTCGTGTTCCGGTTGGAAAAACCTGCGCCCCCCGCCCAGCCTGCATCCGCCCAGCCTGCTTCCGCCGAACCGATCCCGGCGGCGGCCCCGACATCCGAGCCGCCGGTAGCCGGATCGACGGCTCGGGCCACCGAGCAATCGACGCCCGAGTCGACACCGAATTCGACGCCGGAGCCGGTCTCACGGTCGGAGTTCGGGAGAGCCAGTATCGCCGGGCCTGCGACCTGGACGACGCGCAGCGAGCAGACGCGACTTCTGTTGATACCGCCGGACTTTCCCGAGCGGCGGATCGTCCTCTCGTCGACGGAACTGACACCGGGTGCATCGTTGGATTCGGTGGCCGAGGATCTGCAGCGACAACTCGACGCACGCAGCGACGACGGGTCGATCGTGGATTTCACCGCCGCGACGGATTTCGGTGAGCGAGTGGGGATCTCGTACGTGGAGAATCCGCCTGACGGGTCGACGGTGCAGTGGCACGTCTTCGTCGAGGGCGGGCTGCAGGTCAGCATCGGATGCCAGAGCTCAGCGGGTTTCGCGGACGCGTTGATCGACGACTGTGCGCGGGCGGTGTCGAGCCTGTCCGTTTCACCGGCTCGGTAATTCGCGACCGGTTCGAAGATTCTTCGGATCCGATGGAACCGAACCACCGACCGGGTGCGTCCAATCAGATGTAGGGGGAGATCTGCTGGTACGCCATGGCGAACCGGTGCCTCGACCGAGCATTCACCAGGGTGCTCGACACCGATGAACACGAAGGGGTCGACATGGCACAAACCGATATTCAGACCATGCTCGCAGTGTCTGCAAAGGTCGACGGCCTGCGAGGCGAAATTCACGATCTGCTGTCCGCGCTGCGCGGCGATGTGAACCACGCGGCGTCCGGCATCTGGCAGGGTTCGGCATCGACGACATTCGCCCAGGTCATGACCAACTGGGATTCCAGCGCCAACAGGCTGGAAAACGCTCTGTCCGGCATCGGGGAGTCGATCAAGACCAGTGGTGTGCAGTACGACCAGTCGGAGCAGGACAACACGTCTCAGCTCAACTCCGTCGCGAGCAGCTTGAACCTCTGATCGCTCGCGCTCGGCTCTCGAACGTACGGACCAATCAACTCGTCGGCCTGAAGTCGATGGACACGAATGCGAGGAAACGATGACCAGCGGTGAAATCAAGTACAACTTCGGTGCGATCGGCGATCTGGCCGGCGGTATGACCACCAAGTGGTCGCAGCTCAACGAGAAGCTCGACGACGTCAAGTCGTCCATCCAGCCGCTCGTCGCGACGTGGCAGGGTGCAGACTCCGATCAGTACCAGGTCAAGCAGAACGAGTGGAACGCTGCGCAGGCCGAACTCAACGGCGTTCTGCAGAGCCTGATCGGCGCGGTGAACTCCGGCAACCAGCGGATGCAGGAGCAGGAAGCGGCCAACCGCGCGCGCTTCTCCTGATCTTCGTCGTCCATTCGGCCCCGAAGTCCTCGCGACTTCGGGGCCGAATTGCGTGTGCGCCGGACTGTCGGTGACGCCGGGGTTTCCATCGGACGCCGCGCGATGTTCACTGGACCGCATGACGGATCAGCTGGGCAGGATCGAGGAGGCCAGGTCGGTCGTCGCTGCTCGGCTGGCGTCGCTGCGGTCTCAGTTCGCCGCGATCGTCGAGGGCTCACGGTGGTCCACCGACGACGACGAACACGACCCGGAGGGTTCGACCATCGCGTTCGAGCGTGCAACGGTCGCGTCGCTGGCCCGCGATGCGGAACTGGAGTTGCGCGAACTCGATGCAGCCACGGAACGCGTGGCGTCCGGCACCTACGGGACCTGCGAACGGTGCGGAGAAAGCATCGCCGACGCGCGTCTGGACGCACTCCCCGCGGCCCGCCGTTGTATCCGGTGTGTCCGTGCACGGTGAGTCGGGCGCGCCTCCTGGTCGTCGGGCGTTTTGACCTGGGGGCCACGCAGCCGGTATCGTCCTTCGTTGGCGTGTATGGGAACGCCGCGCACAATGCTGCGCGGTCGACTCCTTGATCTCGGGTCTCAACTGGCCGCCGAGGTCATCAATACGTCTTGGCCAGCAGCGACATCATGAAGACAGGACTTTTACGTGTCTACATACAGCCCGAAGGCCGGGGACACCACCCGGACTTGGCATGTGATCGACGCCACGGACGTCGTGCTCGGACGCCTTGCCGTCCAGGCCGCGACTCTGCTGCGCGGCAAGCACAAGCCGACCTACGCACCCAACGTCGACGGTGGCGATTTCGTCATCATCGTCAACGCCGAGAAGGTTGCCATCAGTGGTAACAAGCTCGACGGCAAGTTCCACCACCACCACTCCGGCCACCCGGGCGGACTGAAGTCGCGTTCGACTCGTCAGGTGTTGGAGAACAACCCCGACCGTCTCGTGGAGAAGGCCGTCAAAGGCATGATCCCCAAGAACAAGCTCGGTAATGCAATCGCGGGCAAGCTCAAGGTGTACGCGGGACCGAACCACCCGCACGCAGCTCAGCAGCCCGTTCCGTTCGAGATCAAGCAGGTGTCCCAGTGACGGCGCCGGAGGGAAATGACGTGACGTCGCAGGAAATCCCAGAAGAGGCAGTGGAGATCGCCGCGGACGAGTTCGTCTCCGTGGAAGAGCCCGAGGTCGTCGAGGAGATCGAGGCAGCTGCCGCGGCTCCCGCGCCCATCCTGTTCGACCGCCCGGTTCAGACCGTCGGCCGTCGTAAGGAAGCTGTCGCTCGCGTCCGGTTCGCTCCGGGCACCGGCGGATTCAAGCTCAACGGCCGCAGCCTCGAGGACTACTTCCCGAACAAGGTTCACCAGCAGCTCATCAAGGCTCCGCTGGTGCTCGTCGATCGCGCGGAGTCCTTCGACATCGTTGCACTGCTGCACGGTGGCGGACCGTCCGGACAGGCAGGCGCGCTGCGTCTGGCCATCTCTCGCGCCCTGATCGAGGTCACCCCCGAGGATCGCCCGCCGCTGAAGGCTGCCGGCTTCCTCACGCGTGATGCTCGTGCAGTCGAGCGTAAGAAGTACGGCCTGAAGAAGGCACGTAAGGCGTCGCAGTACTCCAAGCGCTGACGCGCCGCACAGTTCTACCCGCGAGGGCAGGCGTCCACGAAGTATCGGATGCCTGCCCTCGCGGCGTTTGTTCGACAGTTCTACATTCGAGCGGAGCCTGCGGAGCGACCGCATGCTCGTTTCGGCGAAGGGGGACATGCCCGCATGACTCGACTGTTCGGTACCGACGGAGTACGGGGGCTGGCGAACGACCTGCTCACCCCCGAGTTGGCGTTGAAGGTGGCCAGGGCTGCGGCCGCTGTTCTCGCGCCCAGCTCGCCGGGTACGACTCCCGTCGCGGTGGTAGGACGTGATCCTCGTGCGAGCGGTGAAATGCTCACCGCTGCAGTCACTGCCGGGCTCACGGCGTCCGGAGTGGACGTCGTCGACGTCGGGGTTCTTCCCACGCCCGCAGTCGCATTCCTCACTGCAGACCTCGGTGCCGCACTCGGTGTGATGATCTCGGCGTCGCACAATCCCATGCCGGACAACGGAATCAAGATCTTCGCTGCGGGCGGCCACAAGCTCGACGACGATGTCGAGGATCGAATCGAAGCGCACATCGCAGGCGACCTGCAGGGCGCCGCGCCGACGGGGCCGGGTATCGGCCGCGTCCGCGTATCGTCGGACGCCGCGGGTCGGTACATCGCGCACGTCGGACGTGCGTCGACTCATCGTCTCGACGGGCTGACCGTTGTCGTCGACTGTGCGCACGGGGCGGCCTCGGAGGTTGCACCCGCGATCTATGCGCAGGCAGGTGCCGACGTGATCGCCATCAACGCCGACCCCGATGGTCTGAACATCAACGACGGGTGCGGATCGACTCACATGGAGGACCTGCAGAAGGCTGTCGTGGAGCACGGCGCCGACCTGGGAATCGCACACGACGGCGACGCCGATCGGTGCCTCGCCGTCGACTCGTCGGGTGCGATCGTCGACGGCGACGCGATCATGGCCGTCCTTGCCGTCGGCCTCAAGGACGCGGGCGTCCTCACCGACGACACGCTGGTCGCCACCGTGATGAGCAACCTGGGTCTGCACATCGCGATGCGCGAGGCAGGGATCTCGGTCCGTACCACCGCGGTCGGTGACCGGTACGTTCTCGAGGAGCTGCGATCGGGCGGATTCGCGCTCGGTGGCGAACAGAGCGGCCACGTGGTGATTCCGTCGTTCGGTACCACCGGCGACGGAGTTCTGACGGCATTGCTGGTGATGGGGCGGATGGCCGAGACCGGACGTTCCTTGGCCGACCTGGCGTCGGTGATGACGACGCTTCCTCAGGTGCTGATCAACGTGAAGGTGTCGGACAAGCGCGCCGTCGCGTCGGCCCCGGCTGTTCTGGATGCGGTGTCCGAGGCGGAACGAATCCTGGGTGATTCCGGGCGAGTCCTGCTGCGCCCCAGTGGAACCGAGCAGCTGGTGCGGGTGATGGTGGAAGCTGCCGAGGTGGATCTGGCGAACCGGCTCGCCGAGGATCTGGCGAGCCGGGTCGGCCAGGTCTGACCTGTCGTCAGGCCGTCAGTTCCCGTAGCTTCGTCAGTTGCGCGACGCGGCCGGCAGTGTTCTCGGCAAGTGGCGCCACGTTCAGCGTGGTGACCCCGGCTTCGGCGAACGCCGCGACACGCTCCTTGACGTAGCTTTCGGGACCGATCAGGTTGACGGCGCGGACCAGCTCGTCGGGCACAGCCGCCGCGGCCTCCTCCTTCTTTCCCGCGAGGTAGAGGTCCTGGATCTTCTCGGCTTCGGCCTCGTAGCCGTATCGTTTCGCCAAGTCGTTGTAGAAGTTCTTGCCCTTCGCGCCCATTCCGCCGATGTAGAGGGCGAGATGCGGCTTCACCCAGGGCAGGAACTTCTCGGCGTCGTCACCGATGGCGAGCGTCGGGCTCGCGAACACCTGCAGGTCGCCGAGCGACGGATCGCGCTTGGCCTTGCCTGCGGCCAATGCGTCACCCCAGACCTGCTCTGCCTTCTCGGGGAAGTAGAAGATCGGCTGCCAGCCTTCGGCGATTTCGGCCGTCAACTCCACGTTCTTGGGTCCCAATGCGGCAATGACCACCGGGATGCGTTCGCGCACAGGGTGATTGATGAGCTTGAGCGGCTTTCCGAGCCCGGTGCCCTTCTCGGCGGGAAGGGGGATCTGGTAGTACTTGCCCTGGTGCTCGACCTTCTCGCGGCGCCACACCTGCCGGCAGATGTCGATCACTTCCCTGGTCCGAGCGATCGGCGCGTCGTATTTGACGCCGTGGAAGCCCTCGACCACCTGAGGTCCGGAGGCACCGAGGCCGAGCACGAACCGGCCGTCGGAGACGTAGTCCAAGCCGGCTGCGGTCATGGCCGTCAGCGACGGCGTGCGGGTGTAGATCTGGAAGATGCCCGACGCGATCTTGATGGTCGATGTCTTGGCGGCGAGGAACCCGAGTTGGCTGACGGCGTCGAACGAGTACGCCTCGGGGACGAAGATGATGTCGACTCCGGCCTTCTCGAGCTCCGCGACCTCGGCGACGGTCTCGTTGAACCCGCCCGAATAATTCAACATGGTTCCGATGTGCATGGGACTCCTCGCAGGTAGGTGCTATCCGATGTCGAGTCTTTCCGCTGGCTCGTTGTGACCCGGCGGGTTCTTGTTATCGGACGATACCTGGGCACGGTGGAACCGAATGTTCTCGGGCTGCGTCGAACAGAGAAGGAGCACCGAACTGGTGCCGAGCGGGTCGTCGACATGGGGGAACGTCCGAGTATGGAAATCGACATCGAGAAGGTCGGTCGGGTGGCGGCGGAGTTGGACGCGTCCTCTCAGGCGGTGGCGGATGTCGCTCTGGTGGCGGCGAAACTAGGGTTGGGGCCAGCGGCGGCCGGTCGCAACTACGGCGACGTCGGGCTGCGAATCGCCGCAGGCTACGACGGCGTGGAGGCGGGGATCCGGCGGTGGGGTGAAGCCGTCAAGGACAACGCGGTGTCCCTGCATGCCGTCCTCGCCGCCTACCAGGCCGCGGACGCCCGCACGTCGTGGGCGATCGCGACCCCGGAAGGCTCGCGGTGAGCCCCACCGGACGCAGTGTCGACGAAATCCTCGACGCGGGAGCCGTTGGCCTGCTCTATTTCGAGAGATACCTGCCGATCCTGCACCGGCTCACTCCCGACTCAGCGTGGACGTACCCGGCCCTGTGTGCGCGGTACGACGAACAACGTGGGCTCGACCTGGCAGTGCTGTCCGAGGACGCGCGGCTGCTCGGCGACGGCGTCGTGTCGGCTCGGCGAGAGCTCGACAAGCAAGGGGCACTCGCCGACGACCTCGTGCAGGCCTGGGTCGGCTCCGCTGCCGAGTCCGCGGTGGCCGACATCGCTTCGGACACCACGTTGGCAGACCAGCGTGTGCTCGCGACCGAACAGCTGGCGCAGGTGCTCGGTCAGGCCGCCGAGAGGATTCGCGGAGCGGTGGAGCAGAAGGCGTCGGAGACGGCCCGGTTCGATCCGACCGTCGCGTCCGAGTGGGGAGCGATCGACGGCAAGCTGGTGGAGACCGTCGAGCGTATCGAGACCGTCGCGACGGTGGACCTGGCAGACCCGACGTCGCTGGATCGCGCGAAACAGGCAGCGGATGCCCTGGCGGACACGCTCCCGGTGTTCGAGTGGCCTGCAACCAACGGACCTCTGTCTGCCGACTCCGCACCACGGAAGCTGATGCAGAACGCTCGGGACGTGTGCGACGAGTGGCTGCGCACGGTTCTCGTTCCCATCGTGTCCGCTGCGTGCCGAACCTTCACGGACATCTGCTCATCCATCGATCAGGCAGTGCGGGATCACCTGACGACCGTGGCGCTGGTCGCCGAGGCCGTTCGGTTCGAGCCGTTCCCGTCTGCCCCGCAGCCCACGTGGGGTTCCGACGGCACGAACCGACGAGCAGGCGGGGGAGGGGGCACGGACATACTGCCTCCTGCCCCACAGAACCCTGCCTATTCTGGGCGCGACGGGATGGTCCCACCGGCACGGGTGCCGGAGTTCGGGCCGAACGTCGTCGATACCCAACCGCAATCGGCTCCGGTCATCCCCGGCAACTCAGCATTTCTTGGCGATCCCGCCACCCTCGGTGAGCGCCGCATCGACCCGTCGGAGATACGCGCAGGACTCGAGTCGCTGCTCGGTGAGGTTCCGAGCGGCAAGGACATCATCGCCGCCATCGAGCGCTCCGGCGCCGAGATGGTCGAACGTACCGAAGCGGCAATCGAGGCTCTCCTCGATCGTCTGAGCTCACCTCACGGCGTCGGTGAAAACCTGGTGCCGCCAGCGGAATCGAACGACGCACCGCGCAGTCCGGGGCCGTCCGATGCGGGCGACCCAGCCGACACTACAGAGCGGAATCGGCCCGACGAACGGCCGGACCCAGCCGTCGCACAGAATCATCCGGTCTCCCCATCCGTTCCCGGACCGTTCGTCCCGCCGCCACCCGTTGCAGACGGCGACGCCGAACGCGGACATGTCGAGGCTGCGTTCGACGGGCACAGTGCCCGATTGTCGTTGGCACACAATGGAAATGTGGCATTGCAGCTCGGGACTCCCGACGGGGAGAATCGTCGATTCGAACTGAAGCCAGGACCGTTCGGCCTTCCGATCGTCGAGTGCACGACAAGTCCGGAGCCCCCCGCTCCCGCACCGTCGGCCCCCGCTCCCGCACCGTCGCCCCCAGCTCCCGCACCGGAGCCCCCTGCGCTCCCAACGGAACCCATCGCGTCCGGACCCGAGCAGGCGCCTGAACCGGAGGTTCCCGCGGCAGAGCTACCGACGGCAGAGCTACCGACGGCAGAGCTGCCGACAGCAGAACCGCCGACCGCCGAACCACCGGCTGTTCCTGAGCCGGACATGCCCGCACCCGCACCGGCCGGTTCCGGTGCTCGTCTGACCCAGGCGGGCCCGCTATGAGTCAGGCGGGTCCGTCATGAATCAGCCCTCCGGGGATTCGGGTCGGTGGTGGAGGGAACGAATGGACCGCGCATCGCTGGAATGTGCGGAATCGATCGAGGCCGCGGGCCGAGGATACGAGGACCTCGTCAGACATGTCCTGACGCGCGACGCAGAGTCGGGCCCCGTCTCGGCGGCGGATACAGAGCTCTCGCCGTGGTCCGGCGTACATCGGCCCGCGTCGTGGTCGGACGTACATCGGCCCGCGTCGTGGGAGGAGGACGAGTACCGCACAGCGTCGTTCCTGACACCAGCCCAGCACGACCGAACCGTCCGGCCGGTGATCGAGCAGGACCGCAGCGACGGCCAGGACGGCCAGGAAGATCCGCACCAGGCGGAGACCAGGAGCTGGTTGGTCTGACCCGGCCGCGGTTCGGCAGCGAGTTCAGCGGCCGATCACGCCGCGAATTGCGGTCAAGGGGTTGGGCTTCGGCTGATCCTGAACCGGTGCGTGCGGATCGATGACTCGCGTTCCTTTCAGCTCACCAGCTCCGGCGAGTTCGGCGTACTTCTCTTCGCCGGTGAGGTGGAACAACAGGAACGCGGTCAGGAGAGCGCGGGTGGTTCGGACGGTCGACTTCTCCGTCCCGCCGACTCCGAGGGGGCTCAGCAGTCGCCGGCCCTCGACGATTCCGTCGGACGACGCCTTGTCCAGACGCCGGAACGTCGTGGGGGCGCGCAGTGCGCCCGCGAGGGACACGGTGTTGTCGTTCAACGAGTCGGCCAGGGCTGCGTCACCGAGGACGATGCTCGGGATGTCGAGCGTCGCGGCGGCGTCCTCGGCGCTCGGTGCCGACGGCGCCGGGTACAGAGCAGCGACGGCCTTGACGTCCGATCGCGCCGCAGCGGTGAGTACCGCGATACTGGCGCCCATGCCGTGGCCGGCCACGGCGAGTTTGTCCGGGTGAACGCTGATGTCTCCGGTTCCGAGCCGCACCCCGGTGACGATGTCGAGGGTTGTGGCGAGGTCGGCAGCCAGTCCGCGGTGTGACGGAACCGGTCCGCGCTCGGTGTCCGGAGCGGCGGCGACGATGCCCCACGACGCCAGGTGCTTCAGTGTGTCCGCGTACCGTTCGGCACTCAACAGCCAGCCGTGGCCGAACGCCACCGCAGGCAGGTTGTAGCCCGTGGCCGGGGTGAACACGACGCCGGGCTGGCCCGCCAACGCGAGGTTGCCGCGGAGCACTGGGTGGGGACCACGTTTCCCGAGCTGGGCGGCGAGCTTCTTCGATGTCGGCACAGCGGCAACGCTATCGGATCGAAGCGGAACGGCGTGGGTACGGGGCAGAGAAGGAGCGACGCGCCACGCTGATCGGGCTCCGGTGGCGGGTACCCTGAACCACCATGTGTGGAATCGTGGGATATGTCGGCCACCGCCCGGCGTTGGGTGTTGTCGTCGAGGCGCTCAGGCGCATGGAGTACCGGGGCTACGACTCTGCAGGCATCGCCATTCTGGACGGAAACGGCAACACCGCAGTCGAACGCAAGGCCGGTCGTCTCGCCAATCTCGAAGCGGAGCTCGACGAGGTCGGTGCGGAGAAGTTCGTCGGAACGACGGGCATGGGCCACACGCGATGGGCAACGCACGGGCGACCGACGGACCGGAACGCGCATCCGCACCGCGACGTGAGCGGCTCGGTGTCGGTCGTGCACAACGGCATCATCGAGAACTTCGGTCCCCTGCGGGCCGAGTTGGAGTCCAGCGGCGTCGAGTTCTCCAGTGACACCGATACCGAGGTGGCGGTGCACCTCGTCGCGGCGGCATACGCAAGTGGCCCCACGGCGGGCGACTTCGTCGAGAGCGCCAAGACGGTCCTGCGTCGGCTCGAAGGTGCCTTCACCTTGGTCTTCACGCATTCCGACCACCCGGACACCATCGTCGCTGCTCGCCGTTCCACTCCTCTCGTCGTCGGTGTCGGCAAGGGTGAGACGTTCCTCGGATCGGATGTCGCGGCGTTCATCGAGCACACGCGTGACGCGGTGGAGCTCGGTCAGGACCAGGTGGTCGTCATCACCGCCGAGGGCTACACGATCACCGATTTCGACGGAAGCCCTGCAGAGGGTCGGCCCTTCCACATCGACTGGGATCTCGCAGCCGCCGAGAAGGGCGGCTACGACTACTTCATGCTCAAGGAGATCCAGGAGCAGCCCGCTGCTGTCGCGGACACGTTGCTCGGTCATTTCGAGAATCGTCGGATCGTGCTCGACGAGCAGCGATTGTCCGATCAGGAGCTGCGCGACGTCGACAAGGTGTTCGTGGTCGCCTGTGGAAGCTCGTACCACTCCGGCCTGTTGGCCAAATACGCGATCGAGCATTGGACGAGGCTGCCGGTCGAGGTGGAACTGGCGAGCGAGTTCCGGTACCGCGATCCGGTTCTGGACAGGTCGACGCTGGTGGTGGCCATCTCCCAGTCCGGCGAGACTGCGGACACGTTGGAAGCGGTCCGGCACGCAAAGGAGCAGAACGCCAGGGTGCTGGCTGTCTGCAACACGAACGGATCGCAGATTCCTCGCGAGGCCGACGCGGTCGTCTACACCCGGACCGGACCCGAGATCGGAGTGGCCTCGACCAAGGCCTTCCTCGCGCAGATCACCGCGAACTATGTCGTCGGACTCGCGCTCGCCCAGGCACGCGGGACCAAGTACCCCGACGAGGTCGCTCGCGAGTACGCCGACCTCGAATCGATGCCGGAGCTGGTGCAGCGAGTGCTCGACACCGTGGAGCCGGTACGGGTGCTCGCGCGCGAGCTCGCCCACACACCGACGATCCTGTTCCTCGGCCGTCACGTCGGATATCCCGTGGCACTCGAGGGTGCGCTGAAGCTCAAAGAGCTGGCCTACATGCACGCAGAGGGATTCGCCGCGGGTGAACTCAAGCACGGACCCATCGCACTGATCGAGGACGGCGTGCCGGTCATCGTCGTGATGCCGTCGCCGAAAGGCCGCGCGGTGCTGCACTCGAAACTGCTGTCCAACATCCGCGAGGTCCAGGCTCGCGGTGCGCTCACCGTTGTCATCGCAGAGGAAGGGGACGAGGCAGTCAGGCCCTTTGCAGACCATCTCATCGAGATCCCCGCCGCTCCGACCCTGCTGCAACCGTTGCTCTCGACGGTTCCGCTGCAGGTGTTCGCAGCCGAGGTGGCGCAGGCTCGCGGATACGACGTCGACAAACCTCGGAACCTCGCGAAGTCCGTGACCGTCGAATAGATCCGGCAGGAAGCCATCGTGCGCAGCTACTACACACCCGACCAGGTTCGTGACGCCGAGCGTCCGCTGATGCAATCACTGCCCGACGGCGCACTCATGCGGCGCGCCGCGCACGGGCTGGCCGGGGTAGTCGCTGCGGAACTGCGCAGCAGGACTTCCGGGATAGTCGGGCGTGACGTGTGTGTGCTCGTCGGATCGGGGGACAACGGCGGCGACGGGCTCTGGGCGGGTGCGATGCTGCGACGTCGGGGCGTGGCTGTCAGCGCTGTGCTGCTCAGCCCGGAGCGCACGCACGAAGCCGGTCTCGCCGCGTTCCGCCGCGCGGGCGGGCGGATCGTGGATTCCCCCGGTCGGCCGGACATCGTCGTCGACGCCGTGGTGGGGATCTCCGGTCGTGGACCGCTGCGGCCCGAGGCCGCCGACGTGGTCTCGCGCGTGTCGGCACCGATAGTGGCGGCCGACATTCCGAGCGGAGTCGATCCGACGACCGGTGCTGTGGACGGCCCGGCCGTCCGAGCCGACGTGACGGTGGCGTTCGGTGCGCGCAAGCCGGTTCACGTGTTGGCCGCCCCGTACTGCGGCAGAGTCGACGTCGTCGAACTGGGCCTGAAACTCGGGCCACCGTACCTTCGGGCATTCGAGCCGGCCGACGTCGGTGCTCGATGGCCGATTCCCACCGCGACCGACGACAAGTACACGCAGGGAGTCGTCGGGGTCATCGCGGGAAGTGCGCAGTATCCGGGCGCTGCGATCCTGTGCTCCGGTGCCGCGGTCGCTGCGACGTCCGGGATGGTCAGATACGTCGGAAGCGCTGCGGCGGAGGTGGTGTCGCATTATCCGGAAGTCGTCGCGGCAACCGGGGTGGAGGAGGCTGGGCGTGTTCAGTGCTGGGTAGTCGGCCCAGGATTCGGCACCGATACCTCGTCCCGTGACGTACTGTCGCACGTCCTCGCGTCCGAACTGCCCGTCGTCGTCGATGCCGACGCTCTCACGATCCTGTCGTCGTCGCCGGAGCTGGTCCGCGGACGCGCCGCGCCGACGCTGCTGACCCCGCATGCCGGTGAGTTCGAGCGTCTGACCGGTGCGGCTCCCGGCTCCGATCGGGTCTCTGCCGTGCGGGAACTCGCGTCGACGTGGGGTGTGAGTGTTCTCCTCAAAGGTCGCGCAACCGTGATCGCGGGGCCCGACGGTGCGGTTGTAGTGAGTGACGCCGGAGGATCGGCCGCGTCGACGGCGGGCTCGGGTGACGTGCTGGCCGGGATTCTGGGTGCCCTCATGGCATCCGGACTGGACACGGTCACCGCGGCAGCATGCGCGGCGCGAGTCCATGCTTTGGCCGCCGCGACGGCGGCGCACGGCCGCGGCGGCGAGTTCGCCGCTCCGATCTCCGCGAGTCCGCTGCTGGGGGCAGTGTCGGACGCAATCCGAACTGTTCGTTCGGTCACAGGACGTGCGTGATCGTTCACAGATCTCCACGGACCCGATGCACGATCGCCGCGCAGTGGTGGCACTATCGGGTGCTGTGGACAACGTGAGTGCGTCAACGGTGGATGCCGAGGGAGCGGACACCGGCGCGGGCGGGTCGGTGACGATCGACCTCGCAGCAATCACACACAACGTCCGTGTGCTTCGCGAACACGCAGAGAACGCCGCAACGATGGTTGTGGTGAAGGCCGACGGATACAACCACGGTGCCGTGCAGGTGGCTCGAACCGCACTCGCGGCGGGTGCCTCCGAGCTGGGCGTCACGACGGTGGGAGAGGGCATCGCACTGCGTGATGCCGGAATCACGGCGCCCATCCTGTCCTGGCTGCACCGTTCGGACACCGATTTCGCGCCCGCGCTGACGGCCGAGATCGGCATCGGAGTGTCCTCGCGCGCTCAGCTCGACTCGGTCGTCGACGCCGCACGCCGTGTCGGTACCACGGCGGCAGTCACGCTCAAGGTGGACACCGGACTCAACCGCAACGGGATCGAACCCCAGGGGCTCGACGAGGTATTCACCGTCCTCGGCGGCGCGGTCGCCGAGGGGTCCGTCCACTTTCGCGGCATGTTCTCGCACCTGGCGTGCGCCGACGAGCCCGGGCATCCGTTGAACGACCAGCAGGCGATGGTGCTGCAGGAAAGCGTCGTCAGGGCTGCAGCGGCCGGTGTGCGACCCGAGATCGTGCACCTGGCGAACTCCGCCGCAACCGTGACCAGGCACGATCTCCGCTTCGACATGGTCAGGCCGGGAATTGCGATGTACGGACTCTCGCCGATCCCCGAACTGGGCCAGTTCGGCCTGATCCCCGCGATGACAGTGTCCGCGCAGGTAGCGCTGATCAAGAAGGTGCGTGCCGGAGACAGCGTGTCCTACGGTCACACATGGACGTCACCCGAGGACACCGTCGTCGCCCTGATACCGATGGGCTATGCGGACGGTGTACGACGCTCACTCAGCGGTCGATTCGACGTCACCATAAACGGCAGACGGTATCCGTCGGTCGGTCGAGTCTGTATGGACCAGTTCGTCGTGAATCTCGGACCCGACGGCGGATCCGTCGTCGAGGGCGACACGGCGGTGCTGTTCGGCTCCGGCGACAACGACGGCCCCGTCGCGCAGGAGTGGGCCGACGTACTGGACACGATTCACTACGAGGTGGTCACCGGGATCGGTGGACGGGCACGCAGACGCTATGTCGAGTCCGAATCGGCGTCGACCGATCGACGCGACGCAGACACGACCGAGGAGGTTGCTCGGTGAAACTGGCCGGGAGCTTCGGGATCTTCGGCAGTGTCGGGATCGCGTTACGCGAAACCTTGCTGAGGTCCAACAAGGACCCGCTCGCAGGCGAGAACCTCGAGCTGATGGACGCCGACCGAGGGTCGATCGTCATCGCCGACGACGGGGTTCCGCTGGCCGTGCGGGAAGTCGGGCCCACCGACGCGCCCATCACCGCAGTGTTCGTGCACGGGTACTGCCTGCGGATGGCGTCGTGGCACTTCCAGCGTCAGGCGCTCGAGCAGGAGTGGGGCTCGAAGGTGCGCATGGTGTTCTACGACCAGCGAGGACACGGTAAGTCCGGGATCCCGACGCCGGAGAGCTGCACGATCGCCCAGCTCGGCCTCGATCTCGACGCGGTCATCCGCGCCGTCGCGCCGCGAGGACACCTGATGCTGATCGGGCATTCGATGGGTGGAATGACCGTCCTGTCCATGACCAGGCAGAGACCCGAATTGGTACGAGAGCGGGTCGTCGGGGTCGGATTGATCTCGACGACGGCGGCAGGCCTGGCGGAGACAGGGCTCGGTCGCAGCCTCGACAACCCGGTGGTCGACGCGTTCCGACTGGCCGTACGCACCTCTCCCGGTGTTGTCCAGTTCGGCCGCGGCGCGGCGAAGACGCTCATCGCACCGGTACTGCGTGCGGCGTCCTACGGAACGCGGGTGAGTCCGCGGCTGGTCGAGTTCTCGCAGAAGATGATCGACGACACCTCCGTCGTGACCATCGTGAACTTTCTCGAGACGCTGGAATTGCACGACGAGAGCGATGCACTCGCCGAGCTTCTGCGCGTTCCGACGACGGTCGTGTGCGGCGACGACGATTGGATCATTCCGTTCGACAGTTCGGTTGCGCTCGCCGATGCACTTCCGGAAGCCGAGATGGTGCGGATTCGTCAGGCCGGCCACCTCGTTCAGCTGGAATTCCCGGACAAGGTGAACGCCGCGCTGGTGCGGCTCGGTACCCGCGCCATGGAGCTGAGGGCCCAGCGTCGATCCGGTAGGAGGGGCATTGTCTGACCTCACGGACCCGAGAGCGGACACCGGCACGGACATGTTCGACGGCACCGAGCGACTTCTCGAGACGGCAACCGACACCGAAGCGTTCGGGCAGCAACTCGCCCGGCACCTGACCGCCGGTGACCTCGTTGTGCTCGACGGCCCCCTCGGTGCGGGCAAGACCGCGATGACACGCGGCATCGCGGCGGGTCTCGGCGTCCAGGGACGTGTCAGCTCACCGACGTTCGTCATCGCTCGCGAGCATCGACCGGGCCGGCGGGGTGAGGGCCTCGATCCGGTGACGTTGGTTCACGTCGACGCGTATCGACTGGGGATGACGGGCGAATCCGCGCTCGACGAGTTGGATGCGCTCGACCTCGATTCCGACCTCGCGGACGCCGTGGTCGTCGTCGAGTGGGGCGAGGGGTTGGTGGAGAAGTTGGTCGATTCCCACATCTCCGTGCGCATCCGTCGTGATCCGGAGTCCGACACTCGTCGTGTACAGGTGCGACGGATCGCCCAGCACTGACCGGCCGTGCTCGTGCGGGTACTCTGAGATACCGTGCTCGTTCTCGCCGTCGATACCTCCACGCCCGCTGTGACCTCCGGTGTCGTCCGATTCGAGGGCGGTGTCGCGCACACCCTCGCAGCCCGAGTCGTCGTCGATGCCAGATTGCACGCGGAGGTGTTGACGCCCAACATCCTCGAATGCCTCGCCGAGGCCGACCTGACGCCTGCAGATCTCGACGCCGTCGTCGTGGGCGTCGGTCCTGGTCCGTTCACCGGCCTGCGCGTCGGAATGGCAACCGGCGCGGCATTCGGTGACGCACTCGGTGTCCCGGTGCACGGAGTGTGCAGTCTCGATGCCATCGCGGTGCAGGTCGACACCGTGGCCGAGTTGCTCGTGGTCACCGACGCACGCCGCCGCGAAGTCTATTCGGCGCGGTACCGGGCCGGCGTGCGAGTGTCGGGCCCGGACGTGGGCGCCCCTGACCTGGTCGACCCCGGTGACGCGAACATGATCGCCGGGTCTGCGGGGCACGTCGGATTGTTCGATCTCCCTGCGGCAGAAGCCGAGTCGCCCACACCCGCGGGTCTGGTCATGACGGCGGCCGACGGTTTGACGTCGGGAATCACCCCCGAGCCGTTGATCCCGCTGTACTTGCGCAGGCCTGATGCCAAGACGATCGCCGAGCGCGAGGCCGCCAAGGCAGCAGGCCGATGAGCGTCGACATCACCCCGATGGACCCGGCGGATGCGCCGCGGTGCGCTGAGCTCGAGGGCATCCTGTTTCCGGGCGACGATCCGTGGACCGAACAAGCGTTTCTTTCCGAACTCGCTGCGCCGCACAATCGTTACTTCGCGGCGCGAGAAGACGGAGAGCTTCTGGGATACGCCGGAATCGCGTTGCTCGGGCACGGTACCTCGGCCGAGTCCGAGGTTCACACCATCGGTGTCGACCCGATTGCGCACCGCCGCGGAATCGGAGGCGCGCTCATGGACCGACTGCTGAGCGAAGCGAACGCTCACGGCGGTTCGGTGTTCCTCGAGGTGCGCACCGACAATACGCCCGCGATCGAACTGTACGTCCGAGAAGGCTTCGTGGTGGTCGGCACCCGCCGCAACTATTACCAACCGAGTGGCGCAGATGCTTACACGATGCAACGGCCCGATCCGAGGGTAGGTGCAACCGCATGAACGTGATGGGTATCGAAAGCTCGTGTGACGAAACGGGAGTCGGCATCGTTCGCTGGCGAGACTCGGGAGTGTGCGAGCTCCTCGCCGACGAGGTCGCCTCCAGTGTCGACGAGCACGCACGCTACGGCGGCGTCGTTCCCGAGGTGGCGTCCCGCGCCCATCTGGAAGCAATCGTTCCGACGATGCGGCGCGCGCTCGCCGCAGCGGACCTGGATCGACCGGACGCGGTGGCCGTGACCATCGGACCCGGCCTCGCCGGAGCGCTTCTGGTGGGAGTCGCCGCAGCGAAAGCGTATGCGGCTGCCTGGGGTGTGCCGTTCTACGCGGTGAATCATCTCGGTGGACATGTCGCCGTCGACACGCTCGAACACGGGCCGATGCCGTCCTGCGTGGCGCTTCTGGTCTCCGGTGGCCACACACATCTTTTGCACGTGAACGATCTGGGCGAGCCCATCGTCGAGTTGGGGACGACGGTCGACGACGCCGCAGGGGAGGCGTTCGACAAGGTGGCCAGACTGTTGGGACTGGGCTACCCGGGTGGTCCGGCGCTGGACGATGCTGCGCGACAAGGGGACCCAACCGCTATTGCGTTCCCTCGGGGTATGACCGGACCACGCGATGCCCGCTACGACTTCTCGTTCTCCGGAGTCAAGACGGCCGTGGCACGGTTCGTCGAAGCCAGGCAGCGAGCGGGAGACGTCGTTCCCGTCGCCGATGTCGCCGCCTCGTTCCAGGAGTCGGTCGCCGATGTGTTGACGATGAAGGCCGTGCGCGCAGCGACCGACGTCGGTGTCGACACCATCGTCCTCGGCGGTGGCGCCACGGCCAACTCTCGTATTCGATCGCTCATCGAATCACGATGTGAGCAAGCAGGTTTGACGCTCAGGATTCCACGACCGCGGCTGTGCACCGACAACGGTGTCATGATCGCGGCGCTCGGAGCCCACCTGATCGCGAGAGGAGCCGAGCCGTCGGATCTGCGAGCAGCCACCGATCCGGGACTGCCGGTGTCCACCAGCCAGATCACCGCTGCCCGGTAGCGAACTGTTCGGTCACGCAGTCGGCGTGGTCGCTCCGCCTGCCGGTTCCGATGGTGTGGTCGACGACGTGGTCGGCGCGTTCGACGGCGTCGGTTGCACCGTGTCCACGTCCGAAGCTCCTGCGCTCGGCGGAGGCGACCATACCGTCGTGGGAGGGCTCAACCCTGGGGTCGTCGGTGTTCCGTTGACGTCGGTGGTCGGGATACTCCCCGGAGTCGACGGAGGAGGGCTGAGCTCGGTGGACCCGCCCGGTGCCGAGGTGGGCGGCTCCGGCGACGCCACCGGCGGGGTCGTCACCGGCGGGGTCGTCACTGGCGGGGTGGTCACCGTCTCGCCCGGATCGTCGGTCGGAGGTGAGTCCACTCCGCCGCCGGGCGGTGATGTCGGAGACTGCGGCGCGGGCCGGGTCGTCGACTGCTCCGGTGGGCTGGCCGGCCACGGAATGACCGGGAGATCGGGAGCCGGACGCAACGACGGCGTCGTCGATGGTCGGGTGGTGCTGCCCGACGTGTACTCCGTCGAGTCGACGACAGGCGGTCGAGGAAAACCGGTGCTGGGCGCGGCCGAGGAGCCGCGGGTGCTGGTCGACGGCGCGCCGATCGGGTTGTCGTCTCCGGCGGGAACGTTCACGGCCTCGACGTCCTCGGACGTCGTTCCGGCCGAACCCGCGGGTGAAACTCCGGAATCGTTGCTGGGGGTGAGAGTCTGGATGCCGTACGCCAACACGATTCCGCCGACGAGCAAGGCCCCAGCGAGCGCACTGCCGTAGCGGCCGAACGAGCGCGCACCCGAACCTCTGCCGTCGGCGACGGTAGGAAAACGCCCGGGGGCCCCGTGCAATGCGAGCAAGGCCGCGCCCTGCGCGAGGACGGTGTCCGGATCGGACGGAAGGATCACCGGAAGATCCAGTACCGAACCGAGAACGGCGCGGATGGACGGGATGCGGGCCCCTCCGCCGATGAGTACCACTGCCTCCGCATCGAAACCCGCCGACGCCGCGACTCGGCGTGCGAAGTGCCCGACTTTCACCACGTGCGGGCGCAGCGCGGTCTCGTACTCGTCCCGGCCGTCGTCGCTTCCACCGCGCTCGAGCAGATCCCACTCCAGCCGATCCGCGAGGTCACCACCGAACTGCGACGTGCGTTCTGCATGGCGGACCTCACCGGAAGCTGTGTCGATGACCGACACGGTGGTCCCGGTGGCGCCGACATCGACGACGGTCACCGTCCGGTAACGCGCGATCGAGCCCGCATCGTCGAGAAATGCATGCGCGGCGGCAGTCTCGGGTACGAGAACGATGGCGTGGGTGGAGCGTCCGCACGCCGACCTGATGGATGCGGCGTGGTCCTCGGTGCGATGGGTGACCGCGATGACCTCCGGACGAACCCGCTCACCCGCGTGAGCCCCGACGCCGTCGGGCGGCGGAGCAAGGGCCAGGACGACATCGATGGCCGACGCGACGAGGTCACCGACATCGGTGTTGACCTCACTGTCGGCGGATACGGTGCGGTACTCGACCGTGCGGGAACCGTTGTCCTCTTCGATGATCAGAGCGGCGCAGACGACCTCGGTGCCGGTGGATACGCCGATGGCAGTTCTCACCGTCCACCTCCCGCCCTGTCGGTCCTGTGCTGTACCCCGCGTTCGCTTCGTACGTCCGGTGGACATATCGGAGTCTCGTTATCTTAACGTTACAGAAGCTCCCGTGCGAATGTGAAACGCGGCACCGCTTGGGCGTCGGGTGCGCTGCTGGGCCCCGCACGTGCGTACAAATGTTTGCCACGGCCTGCATCTCCGCTCACAGGGGCGGGTAAGTACCGTGGTCGACGGGGGTTTCGCTGCAGGCGTACGGCTCGCTGACGGCCTTGCACCCATAGGGGTTGAGTGCTGGCACTCGCGTGTATAGAGTGCTAGACAGCGATGCGCGAAGTCCCGGAACCCGCGACGACGGGATCAAGTGCAGAGCAGTGAACGTGCAGTACAAACACAGCAGTCCGGGGATCCGACCCCGGACGCGTACCCCATAACAATGGAGGGCTCAACGTGGCGAGCGTGAAAATCAAGCCGCTCGAGGACAAGATCCTCGTCCAGGCCAACGAGGCCGAGACGACGACCGCCTCCGGTCTGGTCATCCCCGACACAGCCAAGGAGAAGCCTCAGGAAGGCACCGTCGTCGCTGTCGGCGAAGGCCGTGTCACCGAGAAGGGCAACCGGATCCCGGTCGACGTCAAAGAAGGCGACACCGTCATCTACAGCAAGTACGGCGGCACCGAGATCAAGTACGCCGGCGAGGAGTACCTGATCCTGTCGGCACGTGACGTGCTGGCTGTCATCGCCAAGTAGGCCGTAAACGCTTCCCGCCCCGGTACCCGATTTCGATTCGGTCCCGGGGCGGAGTGCGTTCAATCGAGTTCACTGACTCGAAGGAGTAATACCGAAACATGGCAAAGCAAATCCAATTCAACGAGGAAGCCCGCCGGGCTCTCGAGCGTGGCGTCGACAAGTTGGCCGACGCCGTCAAGGTGACGCTCGGACCGCGCGGACGACACGTGGTGCTCGCCAAGGCATTCGGTGGCCCCACGGTCACCAACGACGGCGTCTCCATCGCACGCGAGATCGATCTGGAAGATCCGTTCGAGAACCTGGGTGCGCAGCTCGTCAAGAGTGTCGCCACCAAGACCAACGACGTTGCGGGCGACGGCACCACCACGGCCACCGTGTTGGCGCAGGCACTCGTGCGCGGAGGCCTGAAGAACATCGCGGCAGGCGCCAACCCGATCGCACTCGGTTCCGGTATCGCCAAGGCTGCCGACAAGGTTGCCGAGGCACTGCTCGCGGCGGCTACACCCGTCGAGGGCAAGGAAGCCATCGCGCAGGTCGCCACGGTGTCCTCGCGTGACCCGGAGATCGGCGAGCTCGTGGGTGAGGCACTCACCCGCGTCGGCGCCGACGGCGTCGTCACCGTCGAGGAGTCCTCGACGCTGGACACCGAGCTGTCGGTCACCGAAGGTGTCCGCTTCGACAAGGGTTACCTGTCGCCGTATTTCGTCACCGACGTCGATGCGCAGCAGGCAGTGTTGGAGGACGCCTACGTGCTGCTGCACCGTGAGAAGATCACGTCGCTCCCCGACTTCCTACCTCTGCTGGAGAAGGTTGCCGAGAGCGGCAAGCCGTTGCTGATCATCGCCGAGGACACCGAGGGCGAGGTTCTGTCCACGCTCGTCGTGAACTCGATCCGCAAGACAATCAAGGCAGTGGCAGTCAAGGCGCCGTTCTTCGGTGACCGCCGCAAGGCGTTCCTCGACGACCTGGCCGTCGTGACGGCAGGTACGGTCATCACCGCCGATGTCGGCCTCAGCCTGAAAGAAGCCGGCCTCGAATTGCTCGGATCTGCTCGCCGAGTGGTCGTCACCAAGGACGACACGACGATCGTCGACGGCGCAGGCACGCAGGCGGACATCGACACCCGCGTCGCCCAGTTGCGTCGCGAAATCGAAGCGACCGATTCCGAGTGGGACCGCGAGAAGCTCGAAGAGCGTCTGGCGAAGCTGTCCGGCGGAGTTGCTGTCATCAAGGTCGGAGCGGCAACCGAGACCGAGCTCAAGGAACGCAAGTTCCGCGTCGACGATGCCGTGAACGCAGCCAAGGCTGCTGTCGAAGAGGGCATCGTGCCCGGAGGCGGTTCGGCACTGACACAGGCCGCATTGTCGCTCGAGGACAACCTGGGCCTGACGGGCGACGAAGCAACCGGTGTCGCAGTCGTACGTACTGCACTGAACGCGCCGCTGTTCTGGATCGCCACCAACGCGGGCATCGACGGATCCGTCGTGGTCAGCAAGGTCGCGGCACTCGACAAGGGCCACGGCTTCAACGCCGCGACTCTGACCTACGGCGACCTGCTCGCCGACGGTGTCGTGGATCCGGTCAAGGTGACGCGTTCTGCGGTCGTCAACGCGGCGTCCGTTGCGCGGATGATTCTCACGACGGAGAGCGCCGTCGTCGAGAAGCCTGCCGACGAGGAGGAGCCTGCGGCCGGACACGGCCACAGTCACTGATTTCGGTAACTCGCAGGACGAGAAGCGGGGCCTTTCCTTCCAAGGAAAGGCCCCGCTTCTCGTGTCGGTCCTGCTAAACCGCGATTCGACGACGGTTGTGGCGTGCGTACATCTCCCGCTCGGTCTCGGACATTCCGCCCCAGATTCCATAGGGTTCCGAGACGCTGAGCGCGTGGGACCTGCACTGTGCGAGAACCGGGCAGGTTCGGCACATCTCCTTGGCACGCATCTCACGCTGAGCACGTGCTCGGCCGCGTTCGCCGTCCGGATGGAAGAACATCGACGAGTCGACGCCACGGCACAAACCGTGCATCTGCCAATCCCAGATATCTGCATTGGGCCCAGGGAGGTGATTCGGCTGCGGCATGAGAACTCCTAGGGTGTCTGCTCGCCGCAACGGATGCGGCGACGCTCCTGTGGAAGACAGAAGAAATGCGAATTCGTGGTTTCGTCCGGCGGCGGCGCCGAACTTGTGGTGAACTCGTTCCGCGAGATACTCCAATCGCGGATGTCGTGAACAACGCCAACGTTATTCGGGGCAATGAAATCGAGTCAATAGGCCACCGTCGTGGCGAGGTGCATACTCGTATCTCGAGAAGTTAACGCGGGCGACATTTACTTCGACACAATTGCATGGGTCGATTCGTTGCAAAGACCTCGATCGCGGGATGAACGGCTAGCGAACGGATTCGGTGTCGGACGTAAGCGCAGGACGCCGGCCAGCAGGTCCGTGGTCGTATCGACAGGAGGATCCCGGGATTCGTCTGCTGGATTCGAACGACCCGATCATGTCGCGAGCAACCGCCGTCCGCGCGCTCCGAATCCCGCGATTAACCTCGCGGCTACATTCTCGTCAGAAATTGCTCATCAATTGCACCCTCAGAGCGCATGTTAATTCCGTGAAACAAACGAGAATGTGTCTCGGCTATTTCGAAGATAGTCGGCGAAGGGCACGGGTCGGCCCCGAGTAACCATCCATTCGGCGGAGAACCGACGAAAGGCCGAGCCTGGCGCTCGCAGTCTCCACCACCGGTCGTAACGTCGACACCATGGACGATCGGCTTCACCGCGCTGCCTGGGGCACCGAACCCGGTATGTGGCCGTTGCCCGCGGCATCGACCGTCCGCGGGCGATGGAACCGCGCCGTCGCGCTCGGTGGACAGGGTAGGTACCTCGCCGCGTCGGCCGAGCTCGATGCGGCCGTGATGTCCGGCCCTGTTCCTCCTTCTCTGCGGTCGCAGATGCACTCGACTCGCGCATCCTGGATACGACAGATGGGAGCGCACGGTGCAGCAGCGCGGGTGGACGGGACGGCGATCGCCGCGGTCGGGCTCGACGAGCGCAGATCTCCGTTGGGTGAGACCGGCGATGATCCCGCTGTCGTTCGGGCGCGAGCGGATGCTCTCGTCGGCCTCGCCGCGGACGCCCTCGGCGTAGGCAGATTCGGCACCGCGGACGCGCTGCTGGCTCGATGCGAGCACATGATGGCGCGAGATGGGCACAAGGACGTGCTGTGGCGTCAACACCTGAGGCTCGGGTGGGTCCGCGCGGAACTCGCAATGTTCTCGGGAAGAGGGCCCGACGCGGTCCGATACGCGCTCGACGCGCGCGGGCGTGCCGACGAGATCGATTCGTTACGCCACACCGTCAAGACCGACCTCGTGTTGGCGGCCGCCTACAGCTCCGTGGGAGATCTGTCACGAAGTGGTGACGGCGCGCAGCGTGTGCTCGATGCCTGCGAGGTGCACGGACTCCTACCGTTGCGCTGGGCGGCAGCGATGTTGTGGAGCGGCGTCGGGGGAGGAGCTCCCGCGCGGTCGGTCGCGCGGGAGTGCGAGATGGAGCTGGCTCGGCGCGGTGGTCGGTTCACGGCAGTGTGAAGTCACGGACCGAGTGGTTCGATAGAGCGGGGTGTAGGTCGCTATCCTTACTAGGTTCCACTTCGGGTGGAAGCGCTGTCGAGATGCGGCGGCGTCACTGTAACGCGGGGAATCCTTGAGCGATGAACAACACGGGTGAGGAGTTGGACTCCTTCGTCGCTGCCGCAGCGCAGGGCGAGCGAGCCGCACTCTCCCGAGTTCTGGAAATCATCCGTCCGCTCGTGGTGCGGTATTGCCGCGCACGTGTGGGCTCCGCCGAGCGTGGTCAGCTCTCGGCGGACGACGTGGCTCAGGAGGTCTGCTTGGCAGTCATGACCGCCCTGCCGCGTTATCAGGACCAGGGCCGACCGTTCATGGCATTCGTCTACGGCATTGCCGCCCACAAGGTCGCCGACGCACATCGAAGCGCCTCCCGTAACAAATCGGACCCGGCCGCCGAAGTACCAGATGTCGTGTCGACGGAACACGGACCGGAGCAGCGTGCTCTGGATTCCGAGTCGAGTAGACAGATGACCGCCCTGCTGGACACCTTGCCCGCCAAGCACCGAGAGATTCTGGTGCTCCGACTCGTCGTCGGACTGTCGGCCGAGGAGACAGCAGCGGCAGTGGGTAGTACCGCAGGTGCCATCCGCGTGGCTCAACACCGAGCCATCGCGAAACTGAAGAACGAAGTTGTGAAAGCGGGTGAAATGTATGGCTAGGAACAACGGCCGTGATGGCATTCCCCGTATCGGCCGCCCGGACGGTGTCACGCCGTCCGAGGATTCTCTCGACAGCACCCTCGTGGGTTCGAGTCCGGTGGACATCGCAGCGGTACGCCGAGACGAGGAATTCATCGAGGCGATCCGTGGTGACGGACCGATCGCGACGGACGACGCGGACGAGTACCAGCTCGCTCTGCTCCTCGCCAACTGGCGAGCAGAAATCGTCCACCCCGCGCTCCCGGCAGGTCCCGACCTCGACGAAGTGGCGGCAGCCGTCGATCAGGAGATTGCCGCGACGGGGCTACGCCGCAAGGCGTCGAGCCGCGGACGCCAACGTCTGCTCCGCCCGGTAGCGGGCGCCGCAGCCGCGATCGCGCTGGTGATGGGCGGCCTGGTCGTCTTCTCCTACAACTCTTCCCCGGGCGACGCGTTGTGGAGCGTCAAGTCCGTGGTGTTCTCGCAGCAAGCAGATTCGACCGTCGCGCAGATCGACACGACGTCGAAGCTGGAGCAGGCAGAACAACTGATCGCGGCAGGCGACGTCGAAGGTGCGCAGGCGCTGCTCGACGGTGCGTCGGGTGCAGCCGGTGCTGTCACCGACGATGCGCAGCGCACGGATCTGGAGATCTGGCTGCAGCGGTTGATCGAGCAACTGCAGACGATCATCCCGACGATTCCTCCGCTGGTACCGCTACCGGTCGATCCGACGTTGCCGGCGCCGGTGGAGAGTGCACCCGAGTTGGGCACGGTTCCGGTCACCACCGATCCGCTGCCGCCGCCGGTCTCCGGCACGGTCGATCCGTCGCAGGTTCCTACTACCAGCGATCCGGTTCTCCCGACGACCGAGCCGCCTGCAGTCACCACGACGCCTCCCGGGCCGACGATTCTGAATCAGACCGGTGAGACGACGGCTACGGCAAGCGGTTCGAGTGACGGTACATCTGCTCCCCGGATCGACACGCTGGACACCAACGGAGGCTGATCGCCCTCCGGCCCTGCACCGCATACGACTGATGCCCTACACGAAAATCGTGTAGGGCATCAGTCGTATGCGGGTGACTAGTTCTCGAAACCGTCGCCGTGTAGAGCGTCGTTCATGGACGCGTCCGCGTATCCGCGGCAGTAGTCCCATGTGACGTACGCATCGGGAACAGGGTCGTACGCAGGCTCGTGGGGACGAACAGTGCCGTCGACCAGGAGTTGGAGAAGATTGGCTCGCAGCATGTCCCAGTCGTGGTAATGATCCTGCTGGCAGTCCTCGCAGCACACCACGAGTCCACGAATACCGCGGTGTCCGAGAAGTGCCTCGTACACCGCGAGATCGGCGAGGTCTTCTTCGACGGCGAGCCGCTCCTGGGGGTCCAGAGGCTGGCCGGGCTCGATTGCATCGAGGGCGGCCGAGGGGTCGGCGGGGTCACCGGCGAAGGGATCCGGCGGTAAACCTGGAGGCAGTTGATCGCGCACGCCTCCACGGTACGCAGGACTGGTGGGTCTGCGCCAGCCGTTCACGCTTCGTGTCGACGCACGACGAGGTCCACCGGGCGGCCGCTCGGCCGCTGCCGGGGTGTGGTCGACCTGCTCGAACGGCGCCGTCCGGTGCGCGTTCACGAGCGAACGGCGGAGCCGATACCATGTGTGCAGGCGCCGAGCGAGCGTACGCGTCGATGTCATTTCGTCCGCACTGTCTCCATGTCTTTTCGTCCGCACTGTCTCCATCCGCTTTCGAACACGCCGTCTTCTCCGGTGCACCGCCCGCGCGCTGCGAGAAGGGCACACAGGCTCTAGGGAGGGCCAGATCCGCATGAGTAGTTCCGGAGCCCACGTCCGTACCGGTGGCGACGACCCCAACAAGGTCGCCATGCTCGGTTTGACCTTCGACGATGTTCTGCTGTTGCCCGCTGCGTCGGACCTGATTCCCAGCGCCGTGGACACCTCCAGTCAACTCACCCGCGAGATCCGTCTGCGCGTCCCACTGGTCAGTTCCGCGATGGACACCGTCACCGAGGCGCGCATGGCCATCGCCATGGCCCGTGCGGGTGGCATGGGCGTCCTGCATCGCAACCTGTCCCTGCAGGATCAGGCGTCCCAGGTGGAAACCGTCAAGCGGTCCGAGGCAGGCATGGTCACCGACCCGGTCACCTGCAAGCCCACCGACACACTCGCCGAGGTCGACGCGATGTGCGCACGGTTCCGCATCTCGGGTCTACCGGTGACGGACGAGACGGGTGCCCTCGTCGGCATCATCACCAACCGTGACATGCGGTTCGAGGTCGACCAGAACCGCCGCGTCGCCGACGTCATGACCAAGGCACCGCTCATCACCGCCCGCGAAGGCGTCACCGCCGAGGCGGCCCTCGGTCTCCTCCGTCGGCACAAGATCGAGAAACTCCCCATCGTCGACGGACAGGGCGCTCTCACCGGTCTGATCACGGTCAAGGACTTCGTCAAGACGGAGCAGCACCCCCTCGCCACCAAGGACAGGGACGGCCGCCTGCTGGTCGGAGCAGCAGTAGGCGTCGGGCAGGACGCGTGGTCGCGTTCCATGGCGCTCACCGACGCCGGTGTCGACGTGCTCATCGTCGACACCGCGCACGGACACAACTCGTCGGTGCTCGAGATGGTCAGCAAGCTGAAAGCCGAAGTAGGAGAACGCGTCCAGGTCGTCGGCGGCAACATCGCGACCCGCGCGGGCGCATTGGCACTCGTCGAGGCAGGCGCGGACGCGGTCAAGGTCGGCGTCGGTCCAGGCTCGATCTGCACCACCCGCGTCGTCGCAGGCGTCGGCGCCCCGCAGATCACCGCGATCCTCGAGGCGGTCGCCGCGTGCAAGGCGCACGGTGTTCCGGTCATCGCCGACGGTGGTCTCCAGTTCTCCGGCGACATCGCCAAGGCGTTGGCTGCGGGCGCGTCGACGGCCATGCTCGGCTCGTTGCTGGCCGGTACGGCCGAGTCGCCGGGCGAGTTGATTCTCGTCGGTGGCAAGCAGTTCAAGAGCTACCGCGGCATGGGTTCGCTCGGGGCGATGCAGGGACGCGGAGCGGCCAAGTCGTTCTCCAAGGACCGCTACTTCCAGGACGATGTCCTCGCCGAGGACAAGCTCGTCCCCGAAGGCATCGAAGGCCGGGTCCCGTACCGCGGACCGTTGTCTCAGGTCATCCATCAGCTGACCGGTGGTCTCCGTGCCGCGATGGGTTACACCGGGTCCAACTCCATCGAGGAACTGCAGGAGGCGCAGTTCGTGCAGATCACCGCTGCCGGACTGAAGGAAAGCCACCCGCACGACATCACGATGACCGCGGAAGCGCCCAACTACACCGTGCGCTGACTTCGCTCGCATCGGCCTGAACTCAAGACGAACTCCTAGGGAAAGGGGCGCGCGTGCGCGACCTCGTTGAAATCGGCATGGGCAGAGAAGCCCGTCGCACCTACCAGCTCGACGACATCGACATCGTGCCCTCGCGCCGTACTCGGTCGTCGAAGGAGGTGTCCACGGCCTGGCAGCTCGACGCCTACCGATTCGACATTCCGGTCCTGGCTCATCCGACCGACGCGTTGGTGTCGCCGGAATTCGCGATCGAGCTCGGCAAGCAGGGTGGCCTCGGGGTCATCAACGGCGAGGGGTTGTGGGCTCGCCACACGGACGTCCAGGCCAAGCTCGACGAGCTGGTCGCGATCGCCGAGAACGACTTCGACGCCGACGCTCCCGTCGCATTCCTGCAGAAGCTGCACGCAGCACCGCTGCAACCGGATCTCCTCGCAGCCGCTGTCGCGCAGGTCCGCGCGGCCGGCGTCACCGTCGCGGTCCGCGTCAGCCCGCAGAGTGCGAAGAACCTGACGCCCGCGCTGGTCGCAGCCGGTATCGATCTGCTTGTCATCCAGGGCACCATCATCTCCGCGGAGCACGTGGCGCACGGTGACGAGGAGCCGCTGAACCTCAAGACGTTCATCGCCGAGCTCGACGTACCGGTCATCGCCGGTGGCGTCAGCGATCACCGCACCGCGTTGCATCTGATGCGCACCGGCGCTGCCGGAGTCATCGTCGGCTACGGGTCGGTCGAGGGAGGCACCACCACCGGTGAAGTTCTCGGCATCGGTGTACCCATGGCAACGGCCATCGCGGACGCCGCGGCAGCTCGTCGGGACTACCTCGACGAGACCGGCGGCCGCTATGTTCACGTCATCGCCGACGGCGACATCACCACGTCCGGCGGCCTGGCCAAGGCAATCGCGTGCGGTGCGGACGCCGCCGTGCTCGGTGCTCCTCTCGCGGCGGCAGCCGAGGCGCCCGGTGGCGGTTGGTACTGGCCCTCCGCGGCGGCGCACCCGTCGATGCCGCGCGGCGCGCTCCTGCCCGTCGCAGCCGGTGAGCGCCCGAGCCTCGACCAGGTTCTGCACGGGCCGTCGAGCGAGCCCTACGGTTCGATCAACCTCGTCGGAGGTCTGCGGAGGTCCATGGCGAAGTCGGGTTACTCGGATCTCAAGGAATTCCAGAAAGTCGGCCTGAACGTCCGCGCCTGACCCTCTCTGTCCCACGTTCGACAGCGCGCACCCCGAATCGGGGTGCGCGCTTCGTCGTTCGCAGGGGCAGCGAGTGCCGGGTGGGGAGCGAACGTGACGTTCGGTCACCTGGGGCCGGGAGCGCGGGTTGCAGCGAGTGCGCGGGTTGCAGTGCGCGCGTGGGCTGAAAGCCGCGCGTTCGGGGGCCGAGAGCGAGCGAACGTGACGTTCGGTCACCTGGGACAGCGCGGAGTGAGCCTTACCTCAGTTGGTGATACTTGGAGTTACAGCTACAGTGGCTTGTGTCAACTGTCACAGGGTTGTTGTCAGTTCGCCGCTGTTGTCATCTACAGTGTGTTCGCAGTCACATCGAGTGGGTGCACGGAGCGCGGAGCTGGCTGAGTAAACGCACGAGGCGCGGAGGTCAACAGTGGAGACACGGACAGCTGGGACACAGGCTCGCACGACCGATTACGACGTTCTGATCGTCGGGTCCGGTTTCGGCGGAAGCGTCACGGCGCTGCGCTTGGTGGAGAAGGGCTACAAGGTCGGCATCCTCGAGGCCGGACGGCGCTACGAGGACAAGGATTTCGCCAAGACCAGCTGGGACCTGAAGCGGTTCCTGTGGGCGCCGAAGCTCGGGTGCTACGGCATCCAGCGTGTCCACCTGCTGCGTGACTGCCTCATTCTGGCCGGTGCAGGGGTGGGCGGCGGTTCGCTGAACTACGCGAACACGCTGTACCAGCCGCCGGAGCCGTTCTTCAAGGACAAGCAGTGGGCGCACATCACCGACTGGAGTAGCGAGCTCGGTCCGTTCTACGACCAGGCGACGCGCATGCTCGGGGTCGTTCGTAACCCGCACATGACTCCCGCCGACGAGGTCATGAAGTCCGTCGCCGAGGACATGGGCGTCGGGGACACGTTCATTCAGACTCCTGTCGGCGTGTTCTTCGGCGACGAGCCGGGCAAGAAGGTCGGCGACCCATATTTCGGCGGCGTCGGACCCGAGCGCACCGGGTGCATCGAATGCGGTGAGTGCATGACCGGGTGTCGACACGGCGCCAAGAACACACTGCTGAAGAACTACCTCGCCCTTGCCGAGCGCGCCGGAGCCGAGATCGTCCCGATGACGACGGTGACAAATCTTCGTGCTCTGCCCGACGGCACGTGGGACGTCGCCACCGAGCGAACCGGCGCGTGGGTTCGTAAGCACCCCAAGACCTACACCGCGTCGCACGTCGTTCTGGCCGCAGGCACGTGGGGTACGCAGAATCTGCTGCACAAGATGAAGGACACCGGCGCATTGCCGCGTCTGTCGGACAAGCTCGGTGAATTGACGCGTACCAACTCCGAATCCATCGTCGGTGCCGCCAAGTTGAAGGTCGACCCGGAAATGGATCTGACCAGGGGAGTGGCGATCACGTCCTCGTTCCACCCGTCGTCGAACACCCACATCGAACCGTGCCGCTACGGCAAGGGTTCCAACGCGATGGGCCTGTTGCAGACGCTGATGACCGACGGGGGTGGGCGCATTCCTCGATGGCTCAAGTTCGTCTTCGCGCTGCTGGCTCATCCGCTCGACTTCCTGCGTGTGGTGAACACCAAGAACTGGAGCGAGCGCACGATCATCGCGCTCGTGATGCAGAACCTCGACAACTCGATCACCACCTTCACCAAGCGTGGGCTGTTCGGTCGCAAGGTGTCCAGCAAGCAGGGACATGGCGAACCGAACCCGACGTGGATCCCCGAGGGCAACGACGCGACCCGGCGTATCGCGAAGAAGATCGGGGGTGTCGCAGGTGGAACGTGGGGTGAGCTGTTCAACATCCCGTTGACCGCTCACTTCCTCGGTGGCTGCGCCATCGCATCCGACGCCGAGCACGGCGTCATCGACCCGTATCACCGCGTCCATGGGTACCCGACGATGTTCGTCGTCGACGGGTCGTCCGTGTCGGCCAACCTCGGCGTGAACCCGTCGCTGACCATCAGTGCTCAGGCAGAGCGTGCAGCGGCGCTGTGGCCCAACAAGGGTGAGCAGGATCTACGGCCGCGTCAGGGTCTCGCCTACGAGCGGATCGAGCCGATCGCTCCCAATGCTCCTGTGGTTCCGGTGTCGGCGCCCGCAGCGTTGCGTCTGCCCATCGTCGAGATCCGCTCTCCGAAGCCCGCCACCACGGGTGCCGCGTAAGAAGATGCTGCGTGGAACCGGCCTGTCGCGCGCCACTAGACTGACCCGGTGACCGCATCGCAGCAGCCTGATCCCGCCTTGCCTCGGCCCGTTCTCGTAGTCGACTTCGGTGCCCAGTACGCCCAGCTCATCGCGCGTCGTGTGCGTGAGGCGAACGTGTATTCCGAGGTGATCTCGCATACCGCGACCGTCGAGGAGATTGCAGCCAAGAACCCGGTTGCACTCGTTCTGTCCGGGGGGCCGTCGAGTGTGTACGCCGAGGGCGCACCTGCTCTCGACGCGAAGGTGTTCGATCTCGACCTTCCGGTCTTCGGTATCTGCTACGGGTTCCAGGCGATGGCGCAGGCCCTCGGCGGGACCGTCGCACACACGGGAACGCGTGAGTACGGCCGTACGCAGCTGTCCGTCGACGGCGGTGTGCTGCACGACGGTCTTCCTGCGACGCAGCCGGTGTGGATGAGTCACGGTGATGCCGTGACGGAGGCTCCGGAAGGGTTCACGGTCACGGCGACGAGCGCTGGTGCTCCTGTGGCTGCGTTCGAGAACGCCGAGCGCAGGCTCGCCGGCGTCCAGTACCACCCCGAGGTACTGCATTCGCCCCACGGTCAGCAGGTCCTCGGTCGGTTCCTGCACGAGACAGCCGGCATCAAGGCGGAGTGGACGGCGGCCAACATCGCCGACGCATTGATCGAGCAGATCCAGGAGCAGGTCGGGCCGGACGGTCACGCCATCTGCGGACTGTCCGGGGGTGTGGATTCCGCGGTTGCGGCAACCTTGGTGCAGCGTGCGATCGGTGACCGTCTGACGTGTGTGTTCGTCGACCACGGTCTGCTGCGAGAGGGCGAGCGTGAGCAGGTCCAGCAGGACTTCGTCGCGTCGACCGGCGCCAAGCTGGTCACCGTCGATGCGGTCGACACGTTCCTCGGTGCCCTCGACGGCGTCTCCGACCCCGAGGAGAAGCGCAAGATCATCGGCCGCGAGTTCATTCGTAGCTTCGAGGGTGCTGTCGCTGAGGTGTTGGGTGACAACGCTGCTCAGGGTGCGGAGGTTCAGTTCCTGGTGCAGGGCACGCTGTACCCGGACGTGGTCGAGTCCGGCGGGGGATCCGGTACCGCCAACATCAAGAGCCACCACAACGTCGGCGGTCTGCCGGACGATTTGCAGTTCGACCTCGTCGAGCCTCTCCGTACCCTGTTCAAGGACGAGGTCCGGGCAGTGGGCCGCGAGTTGGGTCTTCCCGAGGAAATCGTCGGCCGCCAGCCCTTCCCCGGGCCCGGTCTGGCCATTCGCATCGTCGGCGAGATCACGCGAGACCGATTGGCCACGTTGCGCCAGGCCGATTCGATCGTCCGTGAGGAACTGACCGCGGCGGGCTTGGATCAGCAGATCTGGCAGTGCCCCGTGGTCCTGCTCGCGGATGTGCGCAGCGTCGGCGTTCAGGGTGACGGCCGGACGTACGGCCATCCCATCGTCTTGCGCCCGGTATCGAGCGAGGATGCGATGACGGCGGACTGGACGAGGTTGCCGTACGAGGTGTTGGAAACCATTTCGACCCGGGTGACCAACGAGGTTCCGGAGGTCAACCGAGTCGTTCTCGACGTGACGAGCAAGCCGCCGGGCACCATCGAGTGGGAGTAAGGGTTCTCTAGTTCTTCTTCCCGCCCCGGCCTGGGGCGAGGAGAAGGGCCAGTCCGACGACGATCGCCGCGACGACGAACACCCAGCGGAACTGAACGTTGCCGAGGGACTCGAGGGCCGACGGACCGATCAGAGCGCTGACGCTGACCAGCAGGGCCACGAGTCCGGAGAGAAACAGCAACGCCGAGGGTCGGGTGCGAGCGTTTCGTTCTTCGGCCGTGTCGGTGTCACTGTCTCCGTACTCGCTGCTATTCATGGATGATCTCCAAGTTTCCGAGACGGACATCTCCGTCGATGGTGAGAACAGGGGCGTCCTCGGCTGCGTCGGTGCCGCGCTGCAGGCCACCGGATCCGCAGGCAGCCGATCCCATGACTGCCACGCAGGTCGGGTCGATGGTCATCGTCGACGGTACCCGGACGGTCGCGTTTCCTCCGGTGACATCGATTGCGACAGTTCGGTTGTCGGTGAGGTCGAGGCCGCGCAAGTCGAGTTGGAGGTCACCGCCGGCGATGCTGTACGACGGTTGGAGTTGCGCGACCGTCGTCGGCCGTGCATCGACCGACCCGCTGGTTGCGCCGTCGAAGTTCACCGGTCCCACGATGGATGCGAGGATCACGAAGCCGAGCACGGGGAATGCGACGACCAGCAGGCCGTACCCCTTACGTAGGAATGCGCCGAGGATAAGTCCGATGGCGACGACACCGAGAGCTACGGCCCCGATGCGTGCGGGGGAGAGCCACTCCGACCCCGTTGCCGCCGCGATTCCGCCGGTGACGGCTGCGGCGAGCAGTGCCAACCCGATGAAACTCGACGTCCACCGTGAGCGTCGCTTCTTCGGAGCGGTCGACGCCGGACGGTGAACAGTCGTCGGTTCGGGCAGGTCCCAGGCGAAGGGGGCGACGCCCAACGGATCCCACGACGGTGGTGTCGGGCCGGTGGTCGTGTCCGTCGTCGGCTGGGCCGGCACCGCTGCCGCGGACTCGGATTTGTTCAGGTTCACCTCGGAACCCGTCGACCGGTCGGTGGGTGGGGGTGTGGACGGAATGTACGTCGTGGGCAGTGTCGTGTACGGCGAGTACGCGGGTGGTGTGTAGCCCGCGGGTCGATAGTTGGGCGGGCGGTAGTTGGCACCTGCCCACGGCGCCGGGGTGTACGGCGTGTTGAACGAGATCGGGAAATCCTGTTGCGCGTAGACCTGTGCACCGCCGGGCAGGAACTCGGGTGGTTGCGGCTGCCTCTGGTGCAGTAGCCACAGTCCGGCGAGCAGCGCAACCATGCTGATGGCGCCGGATCCGCCCAATCCGACACCGACGGGACCCAGGGTGGAGACCGCGATGATCAGCGCCACGATCAGGACGACGATCTTGGTGTTGGACTCCGAGCTGGTGCCTCTGCCCATCAGCGACTCGGCGGGAGAGGCTGCATCTCCTGCCTTGCTGAAGAGCAGCCAGGCGGCGAGGTACAGGACAACCCCTGCTCCGCCGAAGATGGTGCCGACGACGAGCGCGACACGAACGAGGACGGGATCGACGCCGTAGCGGTAGCCGATGCCGGCGGCGACACCCGCGACATGGCCACGCTGTGGCAACCGATACGGGCGCGTACGCCACATCTGCTGTAGCTGTTCGGAGACGGCCAAGTTGCTCATGAAACCATCGTGGCCCGTCGGGTGCACGGAGACCATCGGGGATCGCCCTGATGTTTTCCCTACCTCCACACGCGAGTTGCAGGAATGTTCTCGGCACCCCATGGCTTGCTACTTCGAGAACGACCATTCGAATCACGAAGGAGAAACGCGTGAAGATCGGAATCATCGGGGCCGGGCTCATCGGCGGCACTCTGACCCGCAAGCTGGCCGAACTCGGACACGAGGTACGCGTGTCGAATTCGCGTGCACCGGAGACGTTGGCCGAGTTGGCTGCCGACACCGGCGCCCAGGCAGTCTGGAGCAAGGACGCAGCCACCGACGCCGATCTCGTCATCGTGAGCATCCCGCAGAAGAACACCCCGGATCTGGCGTCGGACATCCTCGATGCGGCCAAGCCGGGCGCGCCGATCATCGAGACCAACAACTACTACCCGCAGCAGCGCGACGGCCTGATCGCCGACATCGAGAACGGCAAGCCCGAAAGCGTCTGGGTTGCCGAGCATTTCGGTGACCGATCGTCGGATGTGTTCAAGGTGTTCAACGGGATCTGGTGGAAGCATCTGCTCGAGAAGGGCGTTTCCGCTGGAACCGACGTTGCATCGACCCGGACGAGAATTGCGCTTCCCGTCGCGGGTGCCGACGGGCCGGGCAAGAAGCTCGTCTTCGACATCGTCGACGCTCTGGGATTCGAGCCGGTGGACGCCGGGACGCTCGAAGAATCGTGGCGTCAGCAGCCCGGTACGCCGGTGTACGGCAAGGACTACGACGCCGACGCCACGAAGAAGGCTCTTGCCGAGGCGACCACCGACAGAACCGAGGAGTGGCGCGCGATTCCGTCCTGACATCGGTCCGATGCGGAAATCAGGGGACTCCCTGATGCGGGTGCGGCTCGATTCGTGCCAGGATCGATGACGTGCTCCCTGTCGATACTGCGTCCTCGTCCCCGGGCGCCGAGCCGGTGAAGTACTACCGGCGCGGCGGCGGGCGGATCGTGGGCGGCGTCGCAGGTGGACTCTCCGATCATCTGGGCGTCGACGTCTTCAAGGTCCGAGTCGCTTTTGCGTTGCTCGCAGTCATGGCGGGCGCCGGAATCTTCGCCTATGGGTTGCTGTGGGTGTTCACCCCGGCAGGCGATGACATGGAACGGCCGAGTTCGGCCGAGCGCCAGCGAGCACTGGGTCTCGCGGCGCTCGGTCTCGGGCTTGCCGCCGGTCTGGCATGGTTGCTGAACGGCACTGCGGCGTCCGTGCTCGTTCCCATCGTCGTGGTGATCGTCGGTGCGGCGCTCGTCTGGCGGGAGTTCGATTCCGAGGGTCCGCGGTCTCTGCTCGGGATGCCGAAGAAGCCGACCGTTCTCAGCTGGGCACGCGTCGTCGGCGGCGCGACGTTGATCATCCTCGGACTCTGCGTCGTCGTGCTGGCCAGGGTGGACATCGCGTCGATCAGGTCCTCGTTGCTCGCGGTCATCGTGACGCTGGTCGGGGCCGGTCTGCTGACGGTCCCGGTCTGGTTGCGTCTGTGGCGCACCTTGAACGCCGAGCGGTCGGCTCGGATTCGGAACGACGAGCGCGAGGAGATCGCCTCCCATCTGCACGATTCCGTGCTTCAGACGCTGGCGCTCATCCAGAAGCAGTCGGATCAGCCGCAGGAAGTGATGCGTCTGGCCCGTGGGCAGGAGCGAGAGCTGCGGAAGTGGCTGTTCGAGGGCGGGGACACCGATCATTCGTCCCTGTCCGAGGCACTGAAGACCATCGCAGGCGAGGTCGAGGATCAGCATGGCGTCACGGTTCGGCCGATCACCGTCGGGGACGTGCAGCTCTCGGCCGAGAACTCCGACTCCGGTCTTCCTCGTGAGCACTTCACCGCGCTGCTCGGCGCGACGCGGGAAGCGCTCGTCAACGCTGCCAAGCACTCCGGCGAGACCAACATCGACCTCTTCGCCGAGACCGAGGCGGACAAGGTGACGGTCTTCGTGCGCGATCGCGGCAGCGGTTTCGACGAGAACCTGGTGCCGACGGATCGGCAAGGACTCGCCAAATCCATCCACGGCAGAATCGAACGTCGAGGTGGTCAGGTGTCGGTACGCTCCACCGTGGGCAGAGGAACCGAAGTGCGCATCCTGATGCCCCGGCAGGACTGGGCTCCCGACAGGCAGATTCACGTTGCCGACAACATCCCCTCCCCCGAGTCACAGACGTCCGAACAACCACTACCGCAGGAGCAGCCCCGGTGACCGACACCTTCCGTGTCTTTCTCGTCGACGACCATGCAGTGTTCCGCTCCGGAGTCAGAGCCGAACTGGCGCGCGAAGGCGACATCGAGGTGGTCGGCGAGGCAGGCGGGGTTGCCGACGCGGTAGCGGGAATCGACTCGACCAAGCCCGACGTGGTCCTGTTGGACGTGCACATGCCCGACGGCGGTGGTGTGGCGGTACTGGGACGTATATCGTCCGGTCCGGTGTGTCTGGCGTTGTCGGTGTCCGACGCCGCCGAGGACGTCATCGCCGTGATCCGAGCCGGCGCACGCGGTTACGTCACCAAGACCATTTCAGGAGCCGAACTGGCCGACGGCGTGCGGCGGGTGGCAGGCGGGGACGCGGTGTTCTCGCCTCGACTCGCCGGGTTCGTTCTCGACTCCTTCACCGGCAATTCGGCCGTTCCGGAGCCGCCGCTGGATCCGGAGCTGGATTCGCTGACACCGCGCGAACTCGAAGTGTTGAGGTTGTTGGCGCGCGGTTACACGTACCGAGAGATCGCGGAGGATCTGTTCATCTCTGTCAAGACCGTCGAGACCCACGCGTCGAACGTGCTGCGGAAGACTCAGCAATCCAACCGCAATGCCCTGACCAGGTGGGCACACAAGCGTCGGATCGATTGACGGCTGGGTGCACGAATAGTCTTTCGGAGACTGTCGGATCGACCGTCGGTGCCATTAGCGTCGCAGGCATGAAGGACAAGAGCGAATCGGTGCTGTGGCTTCCCGCCGCCGACCGAGTGTTTCTGGCGGTGGTCGCGCCAGCAGTCGGTGGCGCCGTGGGATTCTTTCTCCCACGCTGGGCGCCGTGGGCAGCGTCGCAGAAGTGGATCCCGTTCCAGGGAGTGTTCGAGTTCGTTGCTTCGTGGTCGCACTGGTGGGTGCAGTATCTGACCACCGGGATCGGTGTCGCACTGGGAGTTGCGTTCGTCGCCTTCGCATTTCACGACAGTCTCCGCGTCGTCGTCTCCACGTCGGGCTTGCGTCTGACCGAGGAGGGCAGGACGACGTCGGTCGCTCGGGCCGATGCGTCGACGGTGTTCGTCGACGGCAAGGAACTCGTCGTCCTCGACGCGGCGTCGCGTCAGGTCGTTCGCGCACCGATCGAGGAGAAGGAACCCGCGGTGGAGCGTGCGTTCGTCGAACACGGCTACTCCTTCGTGGAGGGCGATCCGTACGAAAGCCTGTATCAGCGCTGGATTCCGGGATCGCCGACGCTTCCCGCCGAGGTCGACGCCGTGATGCGCGCCCGAGAAATGGCGTTGCAGAGGAAGTCTCGCGAGGATGCGTCCGAGCTACGTGAGGCGCTGGACCGGTTGGGAATCGTTGTTCGTGAACGCAAGAGCACCCAGTACTGGCGACCGCTGGTGCGTGAATGATCGTGTCGCGTCGGCGTGCCGGCGATCTCGGCGCAATGACGTTCTCGCTGTTCATCGCGGCAATGGTCGTTTTCGACGGGGTGACGGCCGCCGATTTCTCGGACTTGCGTGTGGCGACCGCGATTGCGATCGGAGCCGTCGCGACTGCTTTGCTGTGGTGGCGTCGGCGCCGGCCGGTCGGTATCGCGCTCGTTCTCGCAGCGTTGACGGTGTTCTCCGACGCTGCGGGCGGCGCGGAGTTGGTGGCGATCTACACCGTGGCATCGGTGCTGACCGATCGGGAACGTGAAGTGGCAATCGCGGTGGCGCAGGGACTGTCGAATGCCGAGATCAGTGGAACGCTCTTCATGAGCGTCGCCACCGTCAAGACCTACGTGTCGAGAGTGCTGGCCAAGCTCGGATGCACCAACCGAGTGCAGATCGCCATTGCCGTGTTCGAGAGCCGATAGCTCTCCGGCCTCGGTCATTCGCCGAGCGTTCTTGCGCAGTTCTTCGTATTCCTGGACGGAGATTCAGAGGAGGGCGATCAGCAGCACGACAAACAGTAGGACGACAGCCACTCCCACACCCAGAATCACCGCAGGTGGGATGTCGACCTTGTCTCCCACGGCGTCGTCGACTGCATCGAGCACCTTGTCCAACGGATTCTTCTTCTTGGGCACGTCGAACGGGGGCGGGGAGTAGGGCTTGGGTGTGGTGTCCGACAGGCCGGTCGAGCGCACTGCGGGAAGCCCCGCGACGGTGTTGCCGAATTCGCGTGAGGGGCGACGGGTTTCCGCGACGGGCGTGGATCGGTGTGCCCACCCCGGTACGACGCCGTCCGATGTGGTGAGTGGAACACCGCGAAGCGACGCAATGGATCCTTTGCTGCTGACCGCGCTCCGGATGATCTCGTCTCTGGCCTGTGCCATGGTCGGCCTGCGAGACGGGTCCGGCTCGAGCATGTGCAGCAACGCCGGAGTGAGATCTCCTGATCTGCTGGGCGAGATGATCTGGCCGCGAGCGACTCGGTGCAGCAGTGCGATGGAGTCCTCGTCGATGTCGAACGGCGGTCTGCCCTCGATCGCGGTGTACAGCGTCGCGCCGAGGGAGAAGACGTCGCTTGCCTCGGTCGGATCCTGTCCGCGTGCGACCTCGGGAGCGAAGTAGGCGGGAGTGCCGGTGATGACGCTCGAATCCGACTCCTCCACATCACCTTTCGCACGCGAGATCCCGAAGTCGCTGATCTTGACGATCCCGAGCGTCCGGCCACGGTCAGCGATGAGGATGTTGCCCGGTTTGATGTCGCGGTGGACGATACCCGCCTCGTGTGCCTCGGTGAGCGCGTCGGCAACTTGGGCGCCCACCTGCGCTACCTCGTACGGTGGCAGCGTCTCGGCGATGTTCAGTGCCTGCGCCAGCGACCGTGACGGCATGTACTCCATGACGAGCCACGGTTCTCCGTCCTCGATCGCGACGTCGTGCATGGCGATGGCATGTGGGCTGGACAGCCGCGCGGCGATCCGGCCCTCACGCATGGCGCGATTGCGGACTTCGCGCGCGGCCTTCTCGCTCAGATCGATCGTCGAGGTGACCTGTTTGACGGCAACTTTTCTTCCCATCAGCGTGTCCTGCGCAAGCCACACGGCACCCATTCCGCCACCGCCGAGCTTGTAGGCGAGGCGGTATCTGCCGGCGAGGAGATAATCGGGTCCGACGACCCGTGCGGTGCGTTGCTGCTCGGTCACGCCCACAGGTTAGTTGACAGCGAGCATCGCTGCCCGCGACGTCCGGCGTGACGCGCCGCCCCGGCCGTCACCAGTCGGTTCGTCGCTGCCTTGACGGAGGTCGCCGGAACGGCTTAACTTGAGGGTGTTCGAAAGTCTGTTCGAAGACGGGACTTCCCCACCGTCTTCGGAAGCGGGCCGAGTTCCACGATTCCATCACCCATGGGGAGGCAAGCATGTCTGTTTCCGCCGACTCTCGGCACGATATCTCCCGCGACAACAGTGTTGCTCATGACGGCGGTGTTGTTCATGACGGCGGTGTTGTTCATGACGGCGGTGTTGTTCATGACAGCGGTGTTGTTCATGACGGCAGTGTTGTTCATGACAGCAGTGTTGCGCTGGAGAGCATGTCGTTGCCGGAGAGGGTGGAACATCTTCGGCGCCGCATGGCCGCTGTGCCGTCCAAGGGCGAAACACGCTCGGTCGCCCGTCCCTCGGTTTCACGGTCGAGTGCCCCTGTGTCGGCCGAGCCATCGGCGCCCGACAACCGCCTCGAACAGCAGAAAAGCACACGCGCACCTGCAAAAGAGGTGCTAAGTGTCCCCGAGGCGCTTGCGGCTGTCCTCCCTCACGGAGGCCTGGTTCGAGGGTCGGTGACCGCAGTGTCCGGCGCGGGTTCTCTGATGCTCGGCATGGTCGCGTCGGTCACGGCTGCAGGCGGTCACGTGGCAGTGGTCGGTCAACCGCGCTTCGGGTTGCTCGCAGCGTCCGAGATGGGAGCGCAGTTGCACAGACTGGCCATGGTTCCCGATCCGGGAGAGGACCCGGTGGAAGTGGCCGCGATCCTGCTCGACGGAGTGGACCTGGTCGTGCTCGGTCTCGGTGGTAGGTCGGTGCCGCCGTCGCGAGCACGTGCCGTCGTTGCACGCGCTCGAAGCAAGGGTGCTTCGCTTCTGGTGACGGACGGGCACTGGGACGGGGTGGACCTGAGGCTCGATGCGTCCGTGGCCGGCGTCGACGGAGTCGGAACCGGAGACGGTGCAGGCCGCGGGCGGCTTCGTGGTCTCCGGTTGGAAGTGCGCGCGCAGGGGAAGGCGATGCGCACTCGTTCCACTCGATTCGACCTACGTTCCGAGCGCGGACGCGTCGAGTGGTTCGAGGTCCCGTCCGTTGCGTCCGTCGGTGCCGACAGAGTGGCGGTGCTGGCATGAATCGGGCGCAGACATGAATCGGGCGCAGACATGAATCGGGCACAGGCATGAGCCGGGTGCTGGCGCTGTGGTGCCCGGACTGGCCCGCGGTCGCGGCTGCTGCCGTCGCCGATCTTCCGGCGACCAGCCCGGTGGCGGTGGTGTCCGCCAATCGTGTGATCGCATGTTCGGCACCTGCCCGCGCACACGGTGTACGGCGGGGCCTGCGCAAACGTGAGGCCCAGGCTCGCTGTCCCGATGTGCATGTGGTGACGGCTGATTCGGATCGAGACGGCCGGATGTTCGAGCCGGTCGCCGCAGCCGTCGACATGGTTGCGCCGGGTGTGGAGGTACTGCGGCCGGGGTTGCTGATCCTCGGCGCCCGAGGCGTCAGCAGATACTTCGGATCCGAGCACAACGCAGCCGAGCGGTTGATCGATCAGGCGGCCGCGGCCGGCGTCGAATGTCAGATAGGGATCGCCGACGAGTTGTCGACGGCGGTTATCGCAGCCAGGCATGCCGTGATCGTTCCCCGGGGCGGTGGGGCTCGTTATCTCGCGCCGCTGCCGGTATCGGAACTGGCGGCAGAACCCAGTCTGGCCGCGGCGGGCAGGGAAGACCTGATCGATCTCCTCCGACGTCTGGGTCTGCGCACCGTCGGTGATTTCGCAGCCCTCACTCCCGGTGATGTGGCGTCCCGTTTCGGGACCGACGCCGTGCTCGCCCATCGGAGCGCGAGGGGTGAGGCGGAGCGTCCACCGTCGGCTCGCGCCCTGCCACCGGACCTGAACGTGGAATACCAGTGCGATCCGCCGATCGATCGCGTGGACGCAGCGGCCTTCGCGGGCAGGGGAATGGCGGAGAAACTGCACACGAAATTGGCGGCCGCTGCCGTTGCCTGCACTCGGCTCCTCGTCCATGCATCGACCGGCAACGGCGAGAACCTCTCGCGAACATGGCGATGCGCCGAGCCGCTGACCCCGGAAGGAACCGCAGACCGCGTGCGGTGGCAACTCGACGGCTGGCTCACCGGGCGTAGCGTCGCCAAACCGACGTCGGGCATCACGATGCTGCGATTGGAACCGGTCGAGGTGGTCGCGGCCGGTGAGCTCCAACTCGGCCTCTGGGGAAGCGTCGGCGACGAGGAGGAACGCGCCAGACGAGCCTTGGTCCGTGTGCAGGGACTTCTCGGCGGCGACTCGGTGAAGATCGGCGTGCTGAGCGGGGGGCGTGGCCCCGGCGACCGAGTGACTCTGCGCAGTCTGGGCGACGAGTTGGTCCCCCTGTCGGATCCGGCTGCTCCGTGGCCCGGCAGGCTCCCCGCGCCCGCACCGGCAGCAGTGATGGACACGTCTCCTCGGGTGACGCTGGAGGACGCGAACGGCAACGACGTGCACGTCGGCCTGCGCGGAAGTTTCGACACCCGCCCGGTCACACTGCGGTGGGGGAGCAAGGCGTGGCCACTACGAGGGTGGGCCGGACCATGGCCGATCGACGAACGCTGGTGGGATCCCACCGTGGGTACACAGGGCGCGCGCGTTCAGGTGCTGTTCGAACAAACCCGTGCCCTGCTGCTTCTCTACGGCGACGACGGGTGGCGAGTGGAAGGGATCTACGAATGATCCTGCGTGAGGATCTACCATCAGTGCATGAGACTGTCGAAACGAGATGTTCCCTTGATTGCCAGTGCAGCGCTTTTCGTTGTCTCGCAAGCGAATATCGTTCGGCTGCTCGGTCCGGCCGGGCCCCGCGTCCTCGAAGTGCAGACGGCGTGGTCGGCACGACGATATCGAGCGATTCTCGAGAAAATGGACGTTCGAGAGACCGCGCGTTTTCGAAGCCACTATTACCCGGATTTCGTCCATCCTGCGATCTACGCCGTCGCCCTTCGTGCCGGTGCCGAGCGGTTGGGTGAGCTGACGCCGATACCACCCGCCACCGCACGTGCGCTTGCGCTCGCTCCTGTTCTCTCGGCAGCAGGAGACTACGTCGAGAACATCGTCGGCCTGCACCTGCTGGATCGGCCCGAGCACATCACCGATTCGGTCGTGCGAGCCACCTCGGCCGTCAGTATCGCCAAATGGACTCTGGCGCTGGGCTCTCTGGGGTATCTGACCGCCGGCTTCGGTTCGGTGCTGGTGCGCTCGATACGCAGGTGATCGGCACCGGCCTCGTCACCAGTTGGCTCCGGGGACCAGCCTCCCGAGTCGCCTCGCCAGCTTGCCGACCCGCGCCGATGCGCTGGACGCGTCGTATGTCGAGGTCGGAGGTACGGGGGTCGGCTGAGATTCGCCCTTGCCCTCCGTCACTTCACCTTTGGCAGCAGCCGAATCGGGGAACCGCCGGTAGAACTGATGCATCGTCCGGTCCTTGCCCTTCGGCGTGAAGATGCTGCCGAACTGGCCGAGAGTGCCGAGAGGGGTGTCGATGCGCTTCGGTTTGTCGGTCAACGCCCTGATCACCATTGCCGCGGCTTTCTCCGGTGATACCACCGGGCCGACGTTCTTGTCGCCGGTGGGTGTGATCATCGGCGTCGCGACGAGCGGCATATGAATGGTCGTGAACGTTATTCCGTCGGACAGCGTTTCGGCCGCAGCGACGTCGGAGAACGCGTCGAGAGCGGCCTTGCTCGCCACGTACGCGGAGAAACGTGGTGTATGGCCCTGCACTGCTGCGCTACTGACGTTCACGACATGACCGAAGCGGCGCTCACGCATGTGCGGAAGTAGCGCCAACACGAGTCGGACGGCGCCGAAGTAGTTGACGGCCATCGTTCTTTCGTAATCGTGCAGCCTGTCCGTCGATCGGTAGAGCGAACGCCGGATGGATCTCCCGGCGTTGTTGACGAGCATGTCCACGTGCCCGTGCTCACCGAGAATGGCCTTGACCGTCTGCTCCACCGACTCGGTGTCCGTGACGTCGCAGGGATACCCGTACGCATCCCCGCCGGAGGAACGGATGTCCGCGACAACGCTTTCCAGCTGCTCGGCGCCGCGCGCCAGTAGAAGAACCGTTGCGCCCTTGCGGGCTGCGGACACGGCACTCGCCTGTCCGATTCCGGAGGAACCCCCGGTGATGACGATGTGACGGCCGACCAGCGGTCCGCGCGGATCCTGCTTGCGCGCGCGGTCCGGGTCGAGGTTGCTCTGCCAATGCGTCCACAGCTTGTCGGCATAGGACTTCAACGGCGGCGGAACGAGTCCGTTCAACGCAGCCTGGGTGGCAGTGGACGTGAACACCGTCGGCAGCGTCAGATGATCGAGCATGACGGGTGGAACACCGAACCGTGTGAGCACGGCGTCGCGACCGTTCTTGACCATCCTCGTGCGCGGCGAGACGACAGGAGCAGCAACCGCCCCCGGTATCCCCACGACCTTGGCCGTCGAACCCGCGGCCGCGCCGAACGCGGAATACACCTCGACCATCGACTGAGGCTCGGGGTTGACGAGGTGGAACACCCTCTGACCCAGAGGGTTCCGCACGATCAGGTCGACGATGGCAGTGGCAACGTAGTCCACCGGTACCAGATTGGTCGCACCGATATCAGGCACCGTGACAGGCAGGATCGACGGCAACTTGGCAAGTTCGGCGAAGAACGGAAAGAAGAAGTACGGCCCGTCGATCTTGTCGATCGCGCCGGTCTCGGAATGGCCGACAACCGCGGACGGCCTGTACACGCGCCAATCGGTAGCCGAATCGCGGACGATCGCCTCCGCCTCGAACTTGGTCCGGTGATACGCCGTCGGGAATCCCTGGCCTTTGTCGAAATCGTTCTCGCTGAACGTCCCCACATGGTCACCGGCAATGGCGATGGACGACACGTGGTGCAGCCTCGCCCCCGTCGCCATCGCCAGATCGACCACGGCCCGAGTGCCGTCCACATTCGCCCCGGACTGCTCGTCGCCGGCGGTCAGGTCGTAGACAGCGCCGAGATGAACGATGTGATCGACATCCGACGGCACCTCCTTCACCCCGAGTCCCGGTTCGGTGAGGTCTCCCACGAGCGGATGAACCCTGTCGTTACCGGGCAGCCCGGCCACCTGCTGTTCGAGCTTGGCAACCGACTGTTGCCGAACCAGAACATGCACCTCCGCAGACACGTCGCGCTTCAGTATCAGGGGCAGCACATTCTGCCCGAGAAAACCCGTACCGCCGGTAACGATGTACTTCGCCATCCCCCGAACTTACTTCATAGTAAGTTCCTCGGCCACCCTTGATTTCGGACCGAACGTGGCATTCAGTCACTTCAAGTGACCGAACGTCACGTTGGGTCACTTGAGGTGACCGAACGTCACATTGGGTCACTTGAGGTGACCGAACGTCACGTTCGGTCCCTGAAGACAGGGATGCGGGCGAGGTCAGTGACCGATACCGACTTTGTCGTGCACTTTCTTCATCCATGCCGGCGCCCACCAGTTGACTTCGCCCATCAGTTTCACCAGCGACGGGACGAGCAGCATTCTGATGATGGTGGCGTCGACGATCAAGGCGAGGATCATTCCGACGCCGAGGAATCTCATGATCGACAGATCGGAGATGGTGAATGCTCCGGTGACGACGATGAGGATGAGGGCAGCGGCGGTGACGATGCGTCCTGTTCGTTGTGCGCCGACGGTCACTGCTTCTTCCGTTGTGGCGCCGCCGGCTCTGGCTTCTACCATTCGGGACATCAGGAAGACCTCGTAGTCGGTGGACAGGCCGAAGACGACGGCGAGGATGAGGACGACGAATGTCGCTTCGAGTGGTGCCGGGGTGACGCCGAGCAGTTCGGCGCCGTGTCCTTCCTGGAAGACCCAGGTCAGCACACCGAAGGTGGCTCCGAGGCTCAGCCCTGCCATCAGGACCGCTTTGATGGGGAGGACGATCGAGCCGAAGGCGAGGAACAACAGGATGAGCGTCGAGATGACCATGATCGCGATCATCGCCGGCAGCCACTTGGCGATCGCTGCGTTGCCGTCGTCGACGAGAGCTCTCGAGCCTCCGACGAGGATCTCGGTGCCGTCCGGCGGTGTCATCTGACGTAGGGAAGCGACGGCGTCACTGGTCGATTCGACTTCGCTCTTGCCTTCGCTGGGTTCGCTGAATGTTGCTTGGACGACGACGAAGTCGTCCGCGGAGCCGGTGAACTGGACCCGGGCAATTCCGTCGACGGCTTCTGCTTGGCGGGTGATGTCCGCGATCGGGGCGCCCTGGGGTTTCTGTCCATCGGTGCCGCGGAGAACTACTGTCGCGCCTTCGCCTGTGGTGGGGAATTCCGAGTTCAGTGTCTCGACGGCGACGCGGGCAGGATCGTTCTGAGGCAGTGCGGTGTAGTCGACTTCTCCCAGCGTGACCTTGAGGATCGGTGCGGACAGTACGAGTAGTGCGGCGACGATGACGACGGCGACGATTCCGGGGGTGCGCATCACCCGGGTGACGACGGCTCCCCAGAATTTCTGTGCGCGCGCGTCGCCGCGGTCGGATGCGCTTCGGCTCCAGGTGAGCGAGTTGATGCGATGACCGAGTATCGCGAGCAGGGCGGGAACAGCCGTCAGCGACAGGATTGCCGCGCTGGCGACGGCGGCCATGGCCCCGAATCCGAGTGATTTGACGACCGGTTGCGGAAACACCAGCATTCCCGCGAATGCGCAGATCAGCAGCAGCCCCGAGAAGACGATGGTTCGGCCTGCGGTCAGCACGGTGCGAACTGCGGCGTTCTGCGGGTCGACGCCTGCGCGCATCTCCTCTCGAAATCTACTGACGATGAACAGTCCGTAGTCGATGGCCAGGCCGAGTCCGAGAAGTGAGGCGACGTTGATGGAGAACGAGCTGACCTCGGTGACCACCGTCAGTACACGCAGAATTGCCAAAGCGCTGATGACGCTGAGGATGCCCACGAACACCGGCACCGCGGCCGCGACCACGCCACCGAAGATGAAGATCAACAGCACCAGGGTGATGGGGATCGCGATCGCCTCGGATCGCACGAGGTCGCTCTGCAGCGTGGTGCTGAAGGACACTCCCACCACCGATCCGCCGGCGAATTGCGAAGTCACACCGGGAACGACGAGCTTCGGCGGCAGGTCACCGAACGTCGAGAACGTGACGCCCGAGTCGGGGCCGAGAGTGACGGTGGCGAGCGCCTTGGTGCCGTCGTTCGACAGGAGGAACTGCTTGGCTGCGGCGTTCGCCGTCCAATAGGACGTGACGTTCTCGACGGAGTATTCGTTCTGGAACTCGTCGAGCACGGCTGTGACGTCGGGTGCGATGTCGTCGATCGTCTTGCCTTCGGGTGCGGTGTAGATGGCGACGATGTCCGGTGTCGGTTGCCCGAGACCGGCGACGAGTGTGCTGACTTCGGCGGCCTCGCTTCCCGGGTCGATGAAGCCGCCTTCGCTGAGCTTGGAGAACACGCCGATTCCCCATACCCCGCTGAGGGCCACCGCCACGATGGCGATGGTGAGCACCCAGCGTTTACGGGAAACGACGAACGAAGCCCAACGTGTCACGTTCTCACTCCAGCTCTCTAGTTACATGCGATCGCAGAGCGAGCCTAGTGGCTGGAGACGACACGTTGATTTCTGTCGGTGTCGTGCGCTCTAATAGAACACACGTTCGAACGGTGTCTTCCCCTCTGTTCGGACGTGCTGTTCGAGTTCTCGATGAACGAGGGGATGGTCATGGGCTGGAACGATGGTCCACCGACGTGGTCGGAGATGGAGAGGGTGCTGTCGGGGCGTCCTGCGCGGCCGGACAAGCCCGAGATCGTCGGCGACGGCGGTGACAGCCCTGCCTGGTCGCGTAAACGTGCGGCGTACGAAGGGTCGGTCACTTCGGCGCCCGTGACTGGAACTCCGTATGCGGAGTTGCATGCGCATTCCGCGTTCAGTTTCCTCGACGGGGCGAGCCAGCCGGAAACGATGGTGGAGGAGGCCGCGAGGCTCGGGCTGGAGTCGATCGCCCTCACCGATCACGACGGTCTCTACGGGGTCGTGAGGTTCGCCGAGGCCGCCAAGGCGCTGGGTGTGGGGACTGTTTTCGGTGCCGAACTGTCGTTGGGAACGGACAAGTCGCGGGCAGGTGAGCTCGACCCGGACGGTACGCATCTTCTGGTGCTCGCTCGCGGCCAGGAGGGGTATCGCAGATTGTCGAGGGAGATCGCGGCGGCGCATCTGGCCGGTGGCGTCAAGGGAAAGCCTCGATACGACTTCGACGCGTTGTCCGATGCCGCGGGTGGGCATTGGCAGATCCTCACCGGGTGCAGAAAGGGGCACGTGCGGCGCGCCCTGCACGACGGCGGGCGGGACGCGATGGATGCTGCCGTGCGGGACCTGGTCGACAGATTCGGTGCCGACCGTGTCACCGTCGAGCTCACTCATCACGGATTGCCGGAGGACGACGAGCGCAACGACGCGCTGTTCGATGCCGCCGCCCGCTTTCGCCTTCCGGTGATCGCCACGACAGCGGCCCATTACGCGACGCCGGAGAACCGTCGTCTTGCCATGGCGATGGCTGCGGTGCGCGCCAGAAGCAGCTTGGACGAGGCGTCGGGATGGCTTGCACCGACCGGTGGTACCCATCTTCGGTCCGGTGCGGAGATGGCTGCGCTGTTCCGTCATCATCCCGGTGTGGTCGACGCCGCAGCCCGGCTCGGTCGCGAGTGCGCGTTCGATCTTCACTTGATCGCGCCGAAGCTTCCGCCGTTCGACGTGCCTCCCGGACATACCGAGATCAGTCACCTGCGTGATCTCGCGCTGCGTGGTGCGCGCCTCAGGTACGGCTCGCCGACGGAACATCCTGCGGCGCACGCTCAGATCGAGTACGAACTGGACATCATCGAGCGGTTGGGTTTTCCCGGGTACTTTCTCGTCGTCCATGACATCGTGAAATTCTGCAAGGACAACGACATTCTGTGCCAGGGGCGAGGTTCGGCCGCCAACTCCGCTGTCTGTTATGCCATCGGCATCACCAACGTGGACCCTGTTGCCAACAAGCTGCTCTTCGAGCGATTCCTCGCACCCGAGCGGGACGGGCCGCCGGATATCGACGTCGACATCGAATCGGACAGGCGTGAGGAAGCGATTCAGCATGTCTACTCCAAGTACGGGCGCACGTACGCCGCGCAGGTCGCGAACGTGATCACCTACCGAGGTAAATCCTCGGTGCGTGACATGGCTCGCGCGCTGGGATTCTCTCAGGGGCAACAGGATGCGTGGAGCAAGCAGGTCACCCGTTGGTCCAACATCGGTGATCAGGAGGGAAGCGACATACCTGCTCCGGTACTGGATCTGGCGCGGCAGATCGAAGGATTTCCGCGTCATCTCGGTATTCACTCGGGCGGCATGGTGATCTGCGATCGCCCCATTGCGGACGTGTGTCCGGTGGAGTGGGCGACGATGGCCGACCGCAGTGTTCTCCAGTGGGACAAGGACGATTGCGCTGCGGTTGGTTTGGTCAAGTTCGACATGCTGGGACTCGGGATGTTGTCGGCCTTGCATTACATGATCGATCTGATCGACGAGCACAAAGGCATCCGGATCGACCTCGCGGACATCGACCTGAGCGAGAAGGCTGTCTACGACATGCTGCAGCGAGCGGATTCCATCGGCGTGTTCCAGGTGGAGTCGCGCGCGCAGATGGCGACGTTGCCTCGCCTGAAGCCGAGTGAGTTCTACGACTTGGTCGTGGAAGTGGCACTGATCAGGCCGGGGCCCATTCAGGGTGGATCCGTTCACCCGTACATCAAGCGCCGCAACGGGCTCGAACCGGTCACGTTCGATCATCCGTCGTTGAAGAAGGCTCTGGATCGGACGCTCGGAGTTCCGCTGTTCCAGGAACAGCTCATGCAGATGGCGATCGATGTCGCGGGTTTCAGTGCTGCGGATGCCGATCAACTCCGCCGAGCCATGGGTTCCAAACGGTCTCCGGAGCGCATGAACGAACTGCGCGGAAAGTTCTACGACGGTATGCGTGAGCTGCACGGAATCGTCGGGGATGCTGCCGATCGTATCTACGAGAAACTGTCCGCCTTCGCCAACTTCGGTTTTCCCGAGAGTCATTCGCAGAGTTTCGCATCGCTCGTGTTCTATTCGTCGTGGTTCAAACTGCACCATCCGGCAGCGTTCTGCGCGGGACTGCTGCGGGCACAGCCGATGGGCTTCTACTCCCCGCAATCGTTGGTCGCCGATGCACGGCGTCACGGTGTCCAGGTGCACGGACCGGATGTCAACGCCAGTTCCTGGTACGCGGACTTGTGCGGTGGTGGACTCGAAATTCGTATGGGTCTGGCCGATGTTCGCCACATCGGTCAGGCGCTCGCGGAGAAGATCGTCGAAGCTCGGGTACTGGGTGGCCCGTACACCTCGTTCCTCGATCTGACCGGACGGGTGGAGTTGTCCACCGCCCAGGCCGAATCATTGGCGACAGCAGGCGCTCTCGGCTGTTTCGGGACCACTCGTCGTCAAGCATTGTGGGCTGCCGGCGCTGCGGCAGGGGAGCGTCCGCATCTGCTTCCCGGTCTCGGGGCATCGACCCACGCGCCAGTGCTTCCCGGTATGAGCGATCTCGATCTGGCGTCCGCGGACGTATGGGCAACGGGGGTATCGCCGAATTCGTATCCCACTCAGTTCTTTCGAGATCGACTCGACCGCCTCGGGGTGGTTCCGGCGCATCGGCTGTTGGCAATTCCCGATGGGGACCGGGTACTCGTCGGGGGAGCGGTGACGCATCGGCAACGGCCTGCGACAGCGGGTGGAGTCACGTTCGTCAATCTGGAGGACGAGACCGGAATGGTCAATGTCGTGTGTTCGGTCGGACTGTGGGCGAAGTATCGAAAGCTTGCGCTCACCGCTCCCGCATTGCTGATCCGAGGCAAGGTACAGAACGCCGAAGGGGCAGCCACCGTGGTGGCGGATCATCTGCAGCTTCTGGATCTGCGGGTGCAATCCAAGTCGAGGGACTTCCGGTGAACACCCACCGTGCATCGTCCGATAACGATTCCCCGCCCGCGACCGCCGAGCGTGCACACTGGAGTGCGTGAAACTTCTGTTGCTGGCAGACACTCATGTGCCGAAGCGGGCGAGGGCTCTGCCCCAGCAAGTCTGGGATGCCGTCCGAGATGCGGATGTCGTCGTCCACGCCGGCGACTGGGTCGAGGTCGACCTGTTCGACGCGCTGAAGGCCGCGTCGACACGGTTGATCGCATGCTGGGGGAACAACGACGGCGAAGACCTACGCGCACGCATGCCCGAGCGGGCAGACGTCACATTCGACGGCGTCCGACTCACCGTCGTCCACGAGACAGGTCAGGCCGCTGGACGTGAGAAACGCATGGCGGCGGCCTATCCCGACACGGATGTACTCGTGTTCGGGCACAGTCACATTCCATGGGACACCACGGCCGACAACGGGCTGCGCCTGCTCAATCCAGGATCTCCCACGGACCGCCGTCGGCAACCGTTCTGTACGTACATGACCGCCGACATCGAGGATTCGACGCTCGGAAACGTTCGACTGCATCGAATCGAACGGTAGCGGCGTCGATCAGGAGTGCGACGCCTCCGACTGGACGCGGGCCTGATCGACCAGATCGTGGACCAGCCGAATGATCACGTCCATGTCGGTCATGACACCCGCGCGAAGCTCGTCCTGCTCCTCGGGGTACAGCGCGGGCGGGTCGTCCGAGTCCAGTGCCATCACGGTGTCGATCTTCGCTCGCAATGTCTGCAACGGTTCCATCAACTCCTCGCCGGCGTCGGTGACGAGCTTGTTCTGCCGGCGGCCGGAGACGGTGAGCGCGGCGAGCATCTCGTTGTAGCTGGTGGCCAGCGACGCGAGTTCGTCGTCTCCGCTGACGACGATGGGTTCCAAGTCGCCGGTGCGTGCCACCTGCTCGGTGGCGTTGCGCAGACGTTTGACCGGTCTCAGCCCTGTTCGAGCCACAGCAGAACCGGCGATTCCGGCCAGAGCGACCAAGAATGCTCCGATCATCACGAGAGCGAGCGTCAACTTCCCCAGCAGCGGATCGTTGGACTCGAGTGACTCGGCGACCATGACGGTTTCGCCGGTGGTCGTCCGCTCGGCCGCGACCATGTATCCGCGCACCTCGCGGAGGGAGTCAGGCGCCGTCCCGTCGACGACTGCCTGCTCCTGGGCGTCGAGCACACCCGCCGAGTTCGTGAACGGCTTGGACTCGGTGTTGAACGTGACGAGTTCCCCGGTCGACGAGACCAGAGCTACTTTGATCGCCGGACCGTCGGGGCTGCTGACGCCGAAACCGTACGCGTTCGGCGGGACGCCCAACTGTGCTCCGGTGATGAGTGCTTTGGCGTTGCGAGACACTCGGTCACCGAGCTGATCACGAAGAGCCTGGTCCGCGACGACGTAGATGGCGAGCGCACTGACCGCGACGGCGAGAGCCGCAACACTGATCGTGAGAACACGGATGCGGCCGTGCAGCGTCAACGCTGTGGGGCGATGGGCTGCGCGGGGGATCACTGCACGAGTATGACCGTGACTGCTGAGAGCGTTCTGAGAAACGGGATTACTCGGTCGGTGACGCGTGGAAATGCGCTGGGCGACCGTGTTGTCGATGTAGTACTCTGGCGATCTTCGCGCACGCGGAGTAGTCCACGTACTCGGCGTGGTGAAAGAATCGTGACTCCCTCATGACATCAGAAGTGCACGAAAGCCTGTCCGGTGAACCGGAATCCGTCCGTCGCACCGTCGCCGCGATTGCACACCTGCTCCTCGGCGCCTCGCGCTCGGCTACTACGGCAGACGCATTCGTCTCGACCTCACTGGGAGTGTCGAGCGGCGACGTCGTCTGCGCCACCGAACTCCTCACGGTCTCCACGCGTCCGGCAGTGGCTGCGATCCTCGCGGACGACATGTCGACATGGAACCCTCCGGTCGGTCCCGCAGAGGATTCGTGTCCTCCGACGTGGGAGCGAACGGAAATCGACGGCACGTCGGTCTCGCTGCCCAAGGAACTTGCCGTGTTCTTCGTCGGTGGCTCGTTCGCACCGATCGACGTCGTGGTGTGCCTGAGGGAAGCGTCGTTCATGAACGACGAATTCGAGCTTCGCATCTACACCCGCACGGTCGACGCCGAGGCGGGCAGGGTACTGCTCGCGCAGACGATGACCGCAGCGCGCGGTCCTCGAAACTTTTTCCGAGGACGTGTTCTTCAGGCGACCGCGAAACCTGTACTCGGCCTGGCGATCGTCGACCTACCCCGTCAGGACCGCTCGAATCTGGTGTTGCCTGCTGAAGTGTGGAACGAACTGGACACCAATATCGCGGCAGTGACCACTCGCGCCGACCTGATGCGTCAGCTCGGCCTGGGAACCAGCCGAGGAGTGCTTCTGACCGGTCCTCCCGGTGTGGGCAAGAGTGCCGTCAGCCGTGTCGTGGCCGGGGAGCTGATGGGAGACGCCACCGTCATCATCGTCGACGCCCTCGCTGGATCTCGTGCGCTGAGGTCCATCTACGAGGAGACCAGATATCTCGGACGCACCGTCGTCATCCTCGAGGATCTCGATCTGATCATCGGCACGAGGGGAAGCGGCGGTCGGGACGAGCCGTTGGCGGAATTTCTGACCGTCCTCGACGGCACCCGGCAGTACGACGACGTTCTGACCATCGCGTCGACCAACGATCCGACGTCTCTCGATTCCGCCGCAACGCGATCGGCTCGGTTCGATGCGGTCATCGAGATCGACTACCCGGACACCGCCGCGACAGCCGAGATCCTGCGTCGGATACTGACGTCGATACCCGGCGCCGACGCTGTGGACTGCCATACCGTGGCGCGGTCCTTCGCTTCTGCGGTCTCCGGGGCGGACGTGCGAGAAACGGTGCGACGCGCAGTGTTGGAGCACGGAACTGCAGTGACGACACAGGTACTGCTCCGCACCATCGCCGACGGACGCTGGCGCGCAGCCGAATTGACGGGGCAGTACCTGTGATTCGGCACCTGTGATTCGGCGCTGCCGGTTCAGTCGCCCGAATGCTCGTCGTCGCCGGTGGCCAGTGGTTCTCGACGCGCCTTCTCGAGGACTTCGGTGGTGTGTCCGCCGTGGGCACCTGGTCCGACGTGGGCTTCGGCGCGGAGGCGTTCGACCATGTGCGGGTAGTGCAGTTCGAACGCGGGACGCTCCGAACGGATCCGGGGCAGTTCGGTGAAGTTGTGCCGCGGCGGCGGGCAGGAAGTCGCCCATTCCAACGAGTTGCCGTACCCCCACGGATCGTCGACCGTGACGACTTCGCCGTACCGGTAGGACTTGAACACGTTCCACACGAACGGCAACGTCGACGCACCGAGCACGAACGCCCCGATCGTGGAAATAATGTTCAACGTAGTGAACCCGTCCGAAGCCAGGTAGTCGGCGTACCGACGCGGCATACCCTCGTTCCCGAGCCAGTGCTGCACCAAGAACGTGCCGTGGAACCCGAAGAACGTCAACCAGAAATGCCACTTGCCGAGCGTCTCGTCCATCATCCGGCCCGTCATCTTCGGGAACCAGAAATAGATACCGGCATACGTCGCGAACACCACCGTCCCGAACACCACATAATGGAAGTGCGCGATCACGAAGTAGGTGTCGGTGACATGGAAATCGATCGGCGGGCTGGCGAGCAACACACCCGAGAGACCACCGAAGAGGAACGT
>NZ_JBHUZE010000003.1:0-108276 GCF_042667435.1 Rhodococcus sp. NPDC057297
TTGGTCTCGATGGTCCATCCGCCGCGGTGGGGGGTGTGGTGGTCGTAGGGGACGATGTGGTCGAGTTCGCAGTCGGTGGAGGGGACGGTGCATCCGGGGTGGGTGCAGGTGCGGTAGGTCATGCGTACGCGGGCGGCGAGGTCGGTGTTGGGTCGGTAGGTCAGGGCGCCGGGTGGTGGCTCGGTGACACCGCCGTGGCCGTCGGGATGGGGTCCTGCAGCGAGGGTGGGGTCGGCGGTGATCGCTGCCAGTAGTGCCGCGGTGATCTGCGCGCGAAGGGTGTCACTGAGCAGACCGGTACCACTGAGTAAACCGGTGCCACGGGGCAGACCGGTGCCACGGGGCAGGCCGGTGGCGCTGGTGGGTGTGGGTACGGTTCCTGCTCGGCGGATCCGGCCGCGGTGGATCAGCCGCGGTACCCGAATCCGTAGGGACGAGAGCACTGTCCTCGGTGCTTGTCGTCGATTCGTCGCGGCAGCGCCGGTTCCTGCGTTCCCGGAATCGTCGGGACCCTCAGTGCCGTGACCCTCGGTGCCGGGCCGATCAGCTGCCTCGTCGCCAGCTGCCTCGTCGTCAGTGCTCTCGTTGTCTGTGCTCTCGTGGTCTTCGGTCTCGGTGTCACCCAGGCCCGTGTCGCCAGGTGTGCCGGTATCGGCATCGACGTGGGCCCCTGCGTCGCCGGGAGTCTCAATGTCTTTTGCCGCCTCGGTGTTCTCCGCGTCCTCTGCCTCTGTCTCTGTTTGGGTGTGGCTGGGTTGTTGGGGGTGTGGTGCTCGGGCGGTGAGGACGTCGTGGAGTTCGGTGAGCAGGCCTTGCCAGTGGGCGTCGGTGGCGATGAGCCGAGCCAGTTCCGGATCGAGTGGGGTTCCGTCGGCCAGTACGGCGGGGTTCTGACGCAATCCGAGCAGTGTTTCGGCGTCGAGGAGGATCTGCACCAACGGTCCCCGCCGAGGATCGGGCCGGTCCGCTGCACCGTCCTGCGGGCATCGTTCCCCGCGCCTGCACTGGCATTCGAGGGCGTGTTCGCCGTGGATCAACGCCATCAACCCATCGACCCGCAACGCTGTCGCCGACCGCGGGTCCTCTCGGCAGACCGTCGCGGCGATCTCGGTCACCAATGCTTCGACTTCGGCGCCTTCGAGGTCGGTGACGATCGCTTCGAGTACCGATGCCCCGCCGCAGTCGCGGCGCACCCGCATCCCCCGGTTACTGCGCACCGTGCTCTCCTGCGCGGCCGCTGCTTCGTCGCGGTCGTGGGCGAACCACAGTCGCCACAACCACAGTCGCAGTGACCGCGGCGTCAACCGTTCCGCCGCAGCGACAGCCTCGAATTCCAGGGCCGCGATGGTGGCATCGGATGCCTTCCCCAACACGGCGGTCAACACCTGCACCCGCGGCCAGTCGACGCCGCCGAACACGAACCGCAGCGCCGTGAGCGGCATCCGCGACAACTCCTGCCCGACGCTCAACAACGGCCGCGCGGCGCTCTGCGACAGACCCAGCGACACCGCCACCTCCGTGACCACCTGCGCCAGAACAGTCGCCGGATCCCCACCGGTGCCGTCGGCGTCGGCGAGGCGGATGTCGGCGATCTCGCACACCGCCTCCACCGTCCTGGCGCGGGCGATGTTCTCCCGCACCCGGCACACCGCGGCATAACCTGCCAACCCGGCCACACACTTAGTACTCGACCCCGCCGAAACCCCCGTATCGAACATACTTTCGAATATACCGAGAGGGTCCGACAGGTTCACGCAAACAGCTGGTCAGGCTCACTGAAGCACCCGGTCGAGGAGGTGTTCGATGAGTTGCTCAGCGGAATGCCTTGTGCTGTAACCCTGCAGCATGCCTTGTGCGAGTCCGCCGACGGCCATGAGCACGAGGTCGGCATCGAGTTCGACAGCGACTGAACGAGATTCGGCGTCACGGCGCGCACGTATGAGCTGGTCGGCGACGAGTGTTGCGAGTGCTCGCGGTGCGGCGAAGGTCTCCTCTGCTGTGATGCCTTGCCCAGTGATCGCGGCCCACCCGAAGGCGCCGAGTATCAACACTTCCTCGCGGCGAGGTTCGTCCAGTGGCAGTAGTTCAGTCAGCACGGCGCGGAGGGCTTCGCGTGGCGTCGGATCGGTGCCGAGTTCTGACCAACGTTTCATGAAGCGCGCGCCTGCGTCGTCCATGACCGAGCGATGAGTAGCGAGCAGGAACTCCTTCTTGGTGCCGAAGTAGTACTGCACGAGGCGTACCGAGAATCCCGCCTCGGCAGCGACCGTCTGGAACGTGACGGACTCGAGTCCGCCGGCGCAGATGACGCGTCGCACTGCGTCGGTGACTTGACGCCGTCTTACTTCGTGGTCGACCAATCGGGGCACGAACGTCTGCCGCCTTCCTGGATGCTGGTTCAACAATGATAAGCCCGTACCAAGAAGTTTGATATGTATGTACCATCAATAGTGATATATCCATATCAATTAGATCGGGAGGCCGAACAATGCCGAAGATCGGGTGTTTCAGCAGCGAGAAGGACAGCCGAAGGTTCACCGACGCTTACGACGCCATCGCTGATCGGTGGCCGGTGCCGTCGACGTCGGTCGATGTCGACACCTCGTTCGGATCGACGTATGTCCGACGATCCGGCACAGGCGAAGGTCTGCCGATCGTCGTGTTGCCCGGGATCGGAGGGAATGGTCTGGTGTGGGGCCGATTCATCGAGGCTCTGGCACTTGACCACGTCGTCTACACGCCGGACGTCATCGGATGGGTAGGGCGGTGCAAACAAACCGCCCCGGTACGCAACTCGGAGGACGTTGCCCGCTGGCTCGTGGATGTCATGGACGGCCTGGGGGAGAGTCGATTCCATCTGGCGGGGAATTCAGCGGGCGCCTGGTTGGCTGCATGCGTTGCGGTCCACCAGCCGGAGCGTCTTGCCAGCTTGGCCATGTTGGAGCCGAGCGCTGCAATCTTCGCCAGACCGCGGATCGGTCTGCTGCTGAAGTTCCTCTCGGCGGGAATTGCGCCCACGGAGAAGCGGATGCGGAAGCTCAACGAATGGCTTCAACCTCGGACCGTGCTCAGTGACGAGGAATACGCTCTTGCACTGGCCGCGGTGAAGTTTCGTATGGCAATGCCGTGGGACCGCACGTTCACGGACGCGGAGCTCGGCGCGATCACTGCACCGAGCCTCGTACTCTTCGGTGCCGAGACTGTCGTCGCCGATCCGAACTTCGCTGCGGCACGGGCACGTCGACACATCAGGTCCGTGGACGTCGGGTTCTACGAAGGAGTTGGTCACGATCTGATGTGGGCCAACCCCGACGAAGTGATTCCGCGGTTCTTGGCCTTCACCGACAGCCATGATCCGGTTCGTGCCTGACCGAGCGTCACCAGTTCCGTAGGTACTCGAGTGCTCGTGCTTGGGCGGCGTCGGATTCGGGGTGGGTGTAGAACGCGAAGTGGGTGCCGCGGTCAAGGGTCAGCAATTCGGACTCGGCGATACCCGCGTGTGCGTGCTCGCTGTTCTCCGGTAGTACATCCGAGTCCGCGCTGCCTTGCACCAGCAACGTGGGTGCTTCGATCGCTCCCCATCCCGGGTCGGCGGACTTGGCGAATTGCACCAGATCGTTGTCCCAGCCGGCCTTCCGCCTGCCCACCTGTGAGGCGGTGAGGGCCATGTCGAGGACGAACTGCTTCTTCACCGGATCGGAATCGATGTACTTCACGTGTTCGTCGAATTCGTCACCACTGAGGGAGCTTTCGTCCGACACGGCGCCCTGGATCACCTGAAGTGGTTGATGCGCAACGAGTTTGCGCATCAACCAATCGCCGATCCTGGTGGTCTGAAAGATGCGCGACGCGATGTCCGGAGTCGGGTTGACCCAGTGTTCGCTCAAGCACGCAATGGCCACGAGCGCACCGGTTCGGTCCGGATGGGTGGCCGCGAACTGGTAGGCCGACGGCCCGCCTCCTGACCATGCCAGCACGCCCACCTTGGCGATGCCCAACTCGTCGAGGAGCGCGGCATACAGATCAGCCTGCTCGCGCGGCGTCACGCGATCGCCCAGCTCGGTTCCGAGGTAGCCCGGCCTCGACACCATGATCGCCTGGAACTCGTCGACGGGGAGGAAACCCGCCATCGCGTCGGCGGCGTCGATTCCACCCGGCGAACCATGCAGCACCAACACCGGTTTGCCGGTACCTCTGACCGCGTACTCGATCGGGCCACGCGCAGTGGAGATCACCTTCACATCGACCAGTGGTTCCATGGCTCCTCATCAGCGCTCGGCGACTAGGGAACATCGTGCTCGCCCGGCAGCGGCGCCGCTTCGCCCGAATCGTGTGAAACACCGCGAGGATTCCGACAGCCCGATGTTTCGATCCGCACGATCGGTGGAAGACAAGACCGAGTTCGGACGTGATCGCCCGGGCACCGCGGTCGAGCCAGGGCCCGGAGGTTCAAAAACTCGTGCCTCCGGGCCCGCCGCTGCGGGTATTCGATCCCCCCGATGAATCAGTGACCGATGACGTCCAAGGCTGCTCCGATGATGGAGTCCGTGTCGATGTGGTGGTACTTGTACACCTCGTCCAGTGAGCCGACCTGACCGAAAGTACTGACGCCCAACGACGTCGAAGCGACTTTGTTGACGGTGGCCAGAAACGCGAGGGTGTGCGGATGGCCGTCGAGCACGGTCACCAGCGGGGTTGCTCGATCTGCTGGTAGCAGCTGGTCGAGGATCCAGGTGTCGCCCGAACGGTGTCCCTGGCGTGCCTGGAGCGCGCGGTAGAGCTCGCCGGGGCTGGTGATGCACAGGACGTCGGCGACGACGCCGATGCCGTCGAGTCGTGCGGCAGCCTGGAGTGCCTCGGTCATCAGCGCCCCCATCGCGGCGATCGTGACCGTGGCACCGTCGCGCCTGACGAGGGGGTATCCGCCGGCGACGACCTGGCGTCGGCGCCGTTCCCGAGCAGCGGGGTCGGCGGGCACGTCGGCCAGTGTCTGATCGACGGGGCGGGTGGACAACCGCAGGTACGCGGAGCTGCCGTCAGGCCTGCCGAGGCGGCCGATGCTGGCGAGCAGCGTCCACTCGACATCGATGGCGAACGCAGGCTCGTAGGTGATGCACCCCGGTTGTTCCAGGCCGATCGACGGTGTCTTGATCGACTGGTGCGCGCCGCCCTCCGCAGCAAGAGTGACACCGGACGGAGTGCCGACGAGAATCGACTGGCCACCTGCATAGATGCCGTAGGACCAGGGTTCGAGCGCGCGTTCGACGAACGGGTCGTACATGACCCCGATCGGGAACAAGGGTTGTCCCCACCGACTCCACGTGGCGCCGAGTTCGCCCATGAGTCCGACGAGGTTGGTCTCGGCAATGCCCAGTTCCATGTGCTGACCGGTGGGCTTCTCGCGCCAGTGCATGATCGTCTCCGCGTCGTCCTCGAACCAGTCGCGACGCTCGGCCGAGGACCAGACCCCGACTTTGTTCACCCAGCCACCGAGGTTGGTGGTGGAACTGACATCGGGGCTGACGGTGACGACCCGGCTCGCGGCGTCTGGTGCCTCCCGCGTCAGATCGATGAGCACGCGCCCCAGTGCAGCCTGAGTGGTGGCTGTGCCCTTCGGTGTCCGGCCGATCTCGACCGGCACGGCGGGAGGCTCGGATACTGGGACGGGATCGCGACGAAGGCGAGCAGCTGCCGCGTCACACACCAGGCCCGACGGGCTGCTCGGAGCGAACGTCGCCCACGGATCGGCCGGATCGACGCCGAGGGATCTGCCCAGCGCCTCGTACTCGTCGACGGTCAGAAGCGACGAATGATTCTGCGGGTGACCCTGGGTCGGCAGGCCGAATCCCTTGACGGTGTAGGCGATGACGACGGTCGGCCTGGTGTCGTCGATCCGGGAGTACGCGTCGCGCAACGCCGCCATGTCGTGGCCGCCGAGATTGCGGATGGACTCGGTGAGCAGTGCGTCGTCGAGATCGGAGATCAGTTCTGCGATCGCCGACGCGTCCTGGCCGGTGCCGGGAAGCCGGGTTCGGAGTTCGTCCGCGGTGCAGCGGAGCAGCCGTTGGTACTCGGGGTTGGGCATGTCGAGTATTCGGCTGCGCAGCGTTTCCCCGCCGGGACGGGCGAAGAGATCTTCGAGGAGTCGACCGAATTTGACGGTGATCACCTGCCAGCCGGCGGCGTCGAACATCTTCTCGAGGCGCCGTGCGGCGATGTTGGGCACCACTCGGTCGAGGGATTGCCGGTTCAGATCGACGATCCACACGATTTCGCCGAGCTCGGCGATGCCCGGATCGATGATCGCCTCCCAGACGGCACCCTCGTCGAGCTCGGCGTCTCCGACGAGTGAGTACTGGCGCCCGGAGAAACCCGACGGTCGTGAAGTGCCGTCGGAGTCACCGAAGCTCGTCTCGACGTATCGACGCGACATCGCACCCCAGATGGGCGCAGTGGCACCGATTCCGACCGAGCCGGTGCTGTAGTCCACCGGGTCGGGGTCCTTGGCTCGCGACGGATAGGACTGCAGTCCACCGAACGATCGCAAGGTGGTGAGGTACTTCTCGTCGAGCTCACCCAGCAGGTAGTTGATCGCGTGGAGGACCGGGGATGCGTGCGGCTTGACCGACACGCGATCCCCGGCTTCCAGCTGCTCGAACCACAGCGAGGTCATGATCGAGACCATCGACGCACAGGAGGCTTGGTGACCACCGACTTTGAGTCCCGACGGGTTGGGCCGAACTCGATTGGCGTGATGGATGATCGACGTCGACAGCCACAGCACCTTCTCGGCGATCTCGTGCAGATCGTCACGAGCGCCCCGGGGCGAATGATGTTCAGCGGGAGTGATGCTGGTCATGACTGCTCAGTCGATCAGACATCGGTGTACTGCACAATGCATGAACGGGAGACTGAGCACGATGCACGGTTGCAGGCGTATCAGGCGGCGTCGGATTGGTCGAAGTGGTCAGTAGCGGCTATGACATCTGTCATCACGTTTTCATGGAGAAGTCACTGCACAAGATGATGAGGCGCACTGTTTTTCGTTTCCGATGAACGACAGAGTCGTAGATGGAAAGAGCATCTGGCTCACAGCATCCACGAAGGAGACGAAGATGAGGAATTCGACCAAGTTCGCGTTGACCACCCTGGCCGCTGCAGCACTCTTCGGGACCGCGGGTGCCGTCGGGACTACTGCAGCATCGGCGGACACCATCGAGAACCTGACGCCGCGAGCGAACGACGGCGCGCATTGCGTGGTGGTGGACGACCACGGTCGTGAGCAGGATTTTCTGTACAGCCCGTTCGACTGCTCCAGCGCTCAGTCGGATATCGATCGCGAGGAGCGCCGCGAAGAACGACGCGAGGAGCGCGCGTCCGCGGAGTGAGGCGTGAGCCGTTCACCGTGAGATAGTGGCCCATGCGGCCGACCTGTTCTGTGTACGTCGACACCGGTTATCTCTTGGCATCTGCCGCGACTCGGAGGACAGGCACGTCTCTGCGGAGCGGAATCTTCGTGGATTACGCAACGTTGATCGCCGCTCTGGTCGACGCCGCAGAGACTCGATCGGGGTTACCGATACTCCGTGTGTACTGGTACGACTCCGCGCGGAACGGAGTTCCGGATGCCCAACAGGAGCGGATCGGTGAACTGTCCAAGGTCAAGCTCCGGCTCGGCCGGTTCGGTGTCAACGGGGAACAGAAGGGCGTCGACCTGCGCATCGGACTCGACCTCGTCGCACATGCGAGAAGCAATGCGTCGGACGTGTTCTTCCTGGTGTCCGGAGACGACGATCTGACCGAGGCCGTCGAGGAGGCACAGGCACACGGTGTGCAGGTGCTGCTTCTGACCGTCCCGACGAACGACGGCAAACCCCACGGCGTCAGTCGCCACTTGATCCGAGCGTCCGACGGGCTCGACTTCTTCGACGGCGCCGCCGTGGATGCGGCCGTCATGAAGATCGATCGGCAGCCCGCTCCCGTGGTCGTCACCGACCCGGTGAGCGTCCCCAAGCCTGCACCCCGGCCGGGACCCAAGCCCGGCCCACGCGTGCCCACCCCGCTCGACGTCGCGTCGACCGCGCAGGCACCCGCTCCCGTTCGACCCGCGAACGTTCTCGTCTACAGCGGAACCACCGGATCAGGTAGCACCGTCCAACCCGAGTACGTCATGGCGGGTGAGGAAACCGAACTGATCGACGAGGTGGTCTCTCGCGTCCTGGCATCGTTGGAAGCGAGCAGCACACCCGAGGACAAGCTGAGCCTGCAACGCACCAGGCCGAACATCCCACCGGACATCGACCGGGCGCTCCTGCTCGACGCCTCCGACGCCATGGGACACCACGACCTCGACGAGGGAATCCGATACCGCCTGCGCGCGCGATTCTGGGAGAAGTACGACGAACAGTGACGGCCGACGGGCCCTACACTCGTCGCATGCATCGCATCTTCACCACCAGCGTCGCTTCGGTGTATCCGCATTACGTCACCAAGCTGGAACGCAAGGGACGCACGGAAGAAGAGTTGCGTGAGGTCGTCGAATGGCTGACCGGATTCGACAGTGTCGCACTGCAACACCACCTCTCCGCTGAAACCACGTTCGAGGATTTCTTCGCCGAAGCCCGGCTCAATCCGGGCACGTCGCTCATCACCGGTGTGGTGTGCGGGGTGCGCGTCGAGAACGTCGAGGATCCCCTGATGCAGAAGATTCGTTATCTGGACAAGCTGGTTGACGAGCTGGCCAAGGGAAAGAAGATGGAGAAGGTGCTGCGGACCTGACCGGACGGGTGTATGTACCGTGGCAGCGGTGAAATCAACTCGTGTTTCGGTGTCCGGTGTCCTCGTGTCCAGCGCGGCACTCGTATTGACCTTGGCTGCATGTGGATCCGACTCGGATGCTCCGACGACCTCGACGACGTCCTCGGCTGCATCGTCGGTAGCGGAGGCAGCGACGTGCCCCACCGCGGAACCCGAAGACGCGGGCGACCCCGAATGGACTCTGGCGGGAGATACCGGCAGTGTGTCGGTCATCGGTTCCACGGATTCTTCGGCCCCCGTGGTGGACATCGAGGCGCCGTTCAGCGTGGCGCAGACACAGGTGCAGACATTGCAGGCCGGTGACGGACCCGTCGTGGCGGACGACGCCGAGGTCTCAGTCTGCTACATGGGCGTCAACGGACGCGACGGATCGGTGTTCGACAGCAGCTACGAGCGCGGCGCGCCCGTGGAGTTCCCGCTGACCGGCGTCGTCCCCGGATTCCAGAAGGCAATCGCAGGCCAGACGACGGGGTCGACCGTGGCTGTGGCGATGAACTCTGCCGACGGCTACCCGGACGGTCAGCCCCGCGCCGGAATCGAGGCAGGCGACAGCCTGGTGTTCGCGATCAAGATTCTGGGCGTCACCGGATAACTTCCCGGTGCGTGGCACGAATAGTTGCGTGCTGTGACCGATGTTCAGCGCCACCTACCGCGGCAGAATCGATGATGTCAGATCGAGGACTTCGGCGAAGGGCGGCCCGGGATGCGCTTGCCTGGTCTTGCACTCGGATTCGTGCCGTGGGCGCTGTTCCTCGTGATGCCGCATCGCGGAGGCGACCACGCGCTGCTCTTCTCGAGCATCCTCACCGCGCTCGTTGCGCTGGTGCTCACTCACTGGACTCGTGGGCGGGCGGGAATCAAGTGGCTCGGCGCCGCTGCGGTGCTCACCTTCGTGGGCTTCGCAGCAGCGTCGCTGCTGTCGGTCCCGTCGACGACGTGGCTGCCGGAGTACGCGTCGGGAATCGCGCTGTTCGTGCTCGCAGTCGTGATGGCGACGTCGACCCTCGGCGTCACCTTCACCGAGCAGTACGCGCGTGAAAGTCTGCCGAAGGAGTACTGGGGCGCCCCGCGGCTTCGCTCGCTGAACGTGCGGATCTCGGCCACGTGGGCAGTGTGCACCTTCGCGGCCGCCCTGAGTACGACAGGTGCGGCAGTGGTAACCGACCCGTTCTCCAAGTACTTCGCCCTCACCTGGATCGTCCCAGTGTGCTTGACGCTCTTCGCTTCTCGATACACGGCTACGTCGCTGGGGGCACTCACCTCGCGCACATGAGCAGCGTCGACGCGGCCCCGGCCTGCGCCGTGCCGTCGTCGACCAGGCCGGAACTGACAAACCCGGCTACCGCACTGTGCGCGCTCTGCACAGTGATGCGAGAGCGACGCGCAAGTTCGCTGAACGAAAGTCCAGGCGTACCGCGAATATGGCCCAGCAGCCCGTACTTCCGCGTCGTCAGCCCAAGCGGCTTCAGCGCCTCCGCGAACGCCGCATCCCACACCCTCGCCGCCGTGAGCAACGTGATCGTGGGACTGAACGGAACGGGCGCGGACATACCGGCAGATTACCGAGGGCCGAGTTGGCCAATGTGGTGCGGTTCGAGAATTCGTGCTCAGTTGGTCAGATGCCTTGTATCACTGAGACGAACTATCTGGCGATTGTGAAAGTAAACGTCTTCGTGCAATGTTCTGGCGCAGAACATCATCGACAGCCGAGTAGACAGGGCGGGCAAGGGCCTCCATGGTCCCGGCGCCATCGATCCCTTCGTCGTGAGCTGATCGAGCCCCGAATTCCGGGGGCGGTATGAAGCGTTCATCGAGCCAGCTCCGAGGCTTTCCCTCTGCACGACCGTACGACTTCTCCCGAAAGCGCGAATCGAGAGCAAGCGTGCCTCCCAGAACTGCGCAGATCGAACCATCCTCCGACTTTTCGCTCCACGTGATGAGTCGCCTCGGGATGGGTCACCACGAATATTGTTCTCACCGCATCTTCCTCGAAGTGTTCGGTCTCGCTCGGTTGCCATGATGGTCAGGGCGAGGCCGGCCGCAGGTGCAGGGTTTCATGGAGATTGCCGGTCGAGAACTGGCATGTCTTGCTCGAGCAACGAGCGATTCACTGCAATTCCTGTCCGTGTTCCCTGCGCCGCAGCGTGAACCAGCTGAGCGGGTGAATCCACGACGTTTCCTGCTGCCCAAACACCCGCCACCGATGTTGCACCGTTCTGGTCGACGGTAATCCACCCGTCGTCGTTGTGCGTGCATCCTAGATCGAACAACAGTGCGTGGTTGGGTGAGAATCGTGGTCCGACGAACACTGCCGTTCGATCCACATCCTCGCCGTTCACGAGTTGGACGGTGAGCTTGCTGTCGACCGAGCGAACGCGTCGAACACGACCGTCGACGATCCGAACCCCCCACTGAGACAGGCTGGCCCGTTCGGATGCTGCGAGATCGATTGCGTCGGGAAAGAAAATCACGTCGTCCGACCAGAGCCGGAGCAACTCTGCCTGATGTAGGGAGAACGAGCGGTTGGGGCCGGCGAGGACACCGATGTGGCCACCACGAACTTCGTATCCGTGACAATAAGGGCAGTGCGCAATATTTCCACCCCACGAATCCTCTATGCCCTCCACTTCGGGTAATTCGTCTCGCAGTCCCGTTGCGACGACAACGGCACGTGCTCGGTGCACGCTGCCACTGTGCTCTACGAGTTCGAAAGTGCCGCCACTGTGCCGCCGGACTGAATCGATGGCTCCGGCTTTCCAGGTGCACCCGTAATGCTCCGCCTCATGACGACCTCGGCGATGCAACTCATCGGGTGAAATTCCGTCTAGTCCGAGGTAGTTGTGCACATGTTCAGCGGATCCGTTCCGGGTTTTTCCAGCATCGACGACCAAGACGCGTCTCATCGCGCGCGCCAGGAGTATCGCTGCGCTTGCACCTGCGGGGCCACCGCCGACGATGATCGCGTCATATGTCGGGGAGGCATTTGTCGGGGAGTTCGGCATGTCTGGCAGACAAGACACTTGTCAACTAGTTAACAAACTTGGTAGGTGTCTATGGCTTCTCTTCGTAAGCGCACCGAGCAAGCGTGGATCAACGCTCGCCCGGACTTGGATCTGAGTCCGATGGAGGTAGTCGGACAAATAAACAGGATTGCCGCGGCGCTCGAGTTGGCAGTGGAGCCGATCTATGCAGACGCAGGCGTGTCAGCTACCGAGGTACAGCTGCTCGTACCTCTCCGGTATTCCACAGAACAGACGGCAATTCGGATCGCGGAGCAACTGGGTATGACACGAGCGGGCGTCTCCAAAGCGCTGAGTAGTCTCGAGCGCAGGGGATTCGTGGAACGGATATCGAACCCGTCCGATCGTCGAAGTGCGTTCGTCCGATTGACTGATTCAGGCAGGGCTGTCATCGACGAAGTGTTCCCCAAGGAAATACGTGCGCACGCGGTTCTGCTGGAGGCGTTGGGTGGTGAGCGCCGCCGAATCCTGTCCTCCTTGAACCTGCTTGCTGACGCGGTGGATGCCGACACAGCGCGATGATCGCGGTTCGTGCGTACTGGGCAACTATCGGAACTTACCCTCTGGCCGAGGCCTCAGGGTGCGCCGCGTGACGATTGCAGTGGAGCCCGATGCCAGCACCAGGCAACCGGTCACGACCCAGGCAATGGTCCGCCAGGGGAGATGCAGTCCAACCTCGGTGCCGGTCAGTTGGCCCAACCCGGCGGCCATGCCCAGCAAGGGTGGGATGGTCACGATCGAACCGAGTGCAGAACCGATGAGGACGATGATTACCGTCTCGAAGACTGCCGTCGACAGCAATTGTCGTGACGAGCCGCCGGAGGCTTGCAGAGCCGAGATGTCCGGCCCACGACGGTACGCTGACACAGCCATGACGTTCGCGACGGCAAGCCCGCAGTAACCAACGGACATTGCAATGAGCGTCGCTGCAAGCCAATTGGTGAGCCGAGCGTCGACTTCGTAGTCCTGCAGCGCAAAACTGTACGCATCCTTCACCGTGGCGCCCGGAGGAAGTTGTGAAGGCGTCTTTTCCTGCGGCAGGAAGACGACATCGGTCAGGGCTGATGGATCGTGCTTGCGCACCAGGTCCCGCGGCAAGACAAAGGCCCCACGCGCGGGATCGAGTGGAAGTACCTGCGAGATGGTCACGTTTTCGGACATCCCGTCCGCAAAGCGCACCGTGATCGTCCGACCGACCTGCACATCGAGCAGTGTCGCAGTCGCTTCGTCCACGACAGCGTGTCCTGCTCTGGCATAACGTTCGTCGAGGCTGCCGATGGCGTCGACGACAGTGGTGTTGCCCTGTATTCCAGGCACGAACAACCGGGTCGGTAGGCCTGCTCTAGTCCCGAGCGGGCCCGCTCCTGACTCCGCCACCACCTGGTCGCTGAGGCCCGGGGTGCCGTCGGACGTCACGAGCACCATTCCTTGCAGTTGCTCGGTCTGCTCGGCGGGATATGCCACTGCCATCGTCTCGACCATCCCGCTCAACAGCACCGCGAATCCGACGGCTGCGATGACAGGAGCAGCCGTGCCGGCGGCACGTCGCGTACTCGTGGTGAGTTCCGCTTTCAGGAGCATCGGTCCCGCCGAGCGGGATGATCGCGCGAACGGCCACGTCACCAGTTGTGCGATCGGGCCGATGACGATGGGCGCGAGCAGCGCGGCCGAGACAGTCAACAGCATGGCTGCTCCGATTGCGTTGGTGATTCTGCTGTCCGGTCCCGCGCCCGCGGTCAACGCAGTCGCCCCGACACCGCCGAGGAGTGCGGCTATTCCCGATACCCAGCGCACCTTCGTCATCGGATGTCGCTCGACGGCGGCGGTGAGCAGTGCTTCGATCGGAGCCACCCTGGTCGCGGACTCGGCAGTTGCCCAGGCGCCGATCACTGCGACGACTACTCCGACGACCACTGCCACGATCACCGGCCAAGCAGAGATACGCAGGTGGAAGTCAGGCGGCTGAACGTCAAGACTCAGCAGTACTATTCGCAGTATCGGAGCAAGAGCGAGACCGACTGTAGCGCCTATGATTCCACCGATACAACCGATGGAAGCAGCTTCGCCGAGAACCATGCGTCGAACCTGTCCCGGTGAGGCGCCGACGGTTCGAAGCAAACCGAGTTCCCGACGGCGTTCGGTCGTAGCGAGTGCGAATGTCGAGGCGACGACGAAGACGGTCGTGAACAGCCCGATGGACGACATCGCGATGATCAATTGATTACCGAGATTTCTCCGGTGGCCGACGAATTCGGGCTCGAGCGCTGCTCGATCCTCGCCGGTGACGATCCGGCCGCGGTCGCCCAACTGCAGTTGAGCTGCAGAAGAGACGGCGTCGATCTGCGTATCCGTCGAAATCACGAGTCCTATCGCCCGGACACCCGGATCGAGTTGCGCAGCACGCTCGTCGGCGAAATACAGGCCAGCACTGCTGAGCGTTCCCGTCACGGTGAAGGTCTCCAACCCCGCCGCGAGATTGACCGACACAGAATCACCGGGTTCGAAGCCCAGTGCATCCGGTACGACGACCTGGTTGCCATTGGTCGGTGGTGTTCCGGATGTCAATCGATACGGGCTCAGATCGACACTCGCCCAGCCGTGTCCGGCCTCCTCGGCTCCTTCGTCCTCGATCGGAGTGCCGTCGACGAAGGGTTGTGCATAGAAAGAGCGGTCGGCGGCGACGCGCACTCCTGGCAGGGCGCTGAGATCGTCGGCGATCTGTTGGGCTTCGGTCGCACTCCACGGAACGAAATCCGATGTGTTGCCGAACTCGTTGTCGGCCTGAGGGGGCAGCGCGAGCGCAGTCGCCCCGGCCAAGCGTGGTTGAACCACGGGGCGTGACGAGTCGTAGACGACGAGTGTCGCACTGATCAGCGCAACACCGAAGGTGGTAGCCAGGAGCGCGGCCACATAGCTCGCCCAGTGACTGCGGAGGTTGGCCGACGCAAGCATCAGGACTCCAATCCGGCCATTCGAGTGGCGATCGCGGCAACACTGTCGGTCCGACCGCGCTGGATGCTCAGTGAGTCCACTATTCGACCGTCCGCCAGGAAGATCGTTGTGTCTGCATAGGAGGCGGCGAGTGGATCGTGGGTGACCATCACGGTGGTCTGCTGTTGCCGGTCCACGAGCTCACGCATCAGCGACAGAACGTGTTTCGAGGTCCGGGTGTCCACTGCACCTGTCGGTTCGTCCGCGAAGAGAACATCCGGGCGGGTGATGAGGGCACGCGCGAGGGCGACGCGCTGCTGCTGGCCACCGGACAGTTGAGCTGGACGATGAGAGGCGCGGTCCGCGAGTCCCACCTCGGCGAGGGCTGCCGCCACGTCCTTACCAAGTACTCGCCGACCGGCGAATCGTGCCGGGAGTTCGACGTTCTGCGCCGCCGTCAGCGAGCCCACCAGGTTGAACGCCTGAAAAACGAATCCAACGTGTCGTCGCCGTAGTTCGGTCCGCGCTTGCTCATCCATCTCGGTGATGTCGGAACCTGCAATCCTCACGGCGCCACCAGTCGGTGTGTCGAGGCCGGCCGCACAGTGCAGCAACGTCGATTTACCCGAGCCCGACGGGCCCATGATCGCCGTGAAACTGCCCCGTGCGAAGTCTATCGACACTCCGGAAAGGGCTGTCACCGTGCGGTTGCCTCGACCATGCACCTTGCGGACGTCGTCGAGTTGAATTGCTGCTTCTGCCTCGTGGTGCTTGTGCATTCCTTCAGTGAATCGGCTGATCCTGGCTCGCACAGTCACGCGCGCCCTATGCGACGGGGGTATGCCAGCACTACCGCGTGGATCGCGTCGAGAATCTACGATCGATACATGCGCGTCACGACGGCCTGGCAGGCACTAGCGCACCATCCTTTACGTTTTCTGCTGACACCATGGCCCTGGCGTAGCCTCCTGTATTTGCTTTCTGGCGGCATCCTCAACCTGATCGTGTTCGCAGTGCTCGCAGCCGCAACCGTCCTGGGTGTGATTTTCTTCGTTGCTGTCGTCGGCATAGTCGTGCTGCTGCTCGTAGCGCTGTCGGGCATCGTCGTCGCCCGGGTGGAGCGGTTACGGATACGGCTGGTCGATCTCGACGGAATCGCCGATCCACACCGTCGGCCCCTTGCCCCCGACGCGCGTAGCTGGGTGCGTACCCGATTCTCGGAGCCGGCGACCTGGCGTGAATTCGGTTTTGCGGCGTTCTCCGTGACCGCGCTCTGTTGGCTGGACATCACCGTGCTTGCCTTCGCTTTCGTCCTGCCGGTCCTCAGTTTCCGCGCCCCCATTGACGACCCGTCGGCCTGGCCTTGGTGGTTCATTGGTGTGGTCACGCTCGCGGCAGGGCCGTACCTGGTGACGGCCTGGGCGGGTGCGCATGCGGCACTCGCACGCATCTTCCTGGCGCCCCGTGACGACGAGATCGGGGTCGACCTCACCGACGTCTCCAAGTCGCGCGCGCGTTTGATCGACGCCTTCGAGTCCGAACGCGTCCGAATCGAGCGCGACCTGCACGACGGTGCTCAGCAGCGTCTGGTGACACTCGGGATGAATCTCGGGCTGGCGAGACTGGATGCGGACGATCCAGCGCTCGAGGCACGGTTGTCCGACGCTCAAGGCCAGCTCACTGTCGCGCTTGCCGAGCTTCGAGATCTGGTCCGTGGACTGAACCCGCAGGTGCTAGCCGACAACGGCCTTGCGGCGGCCGTCGCCGACGTCGCCAGCCGGTCCTCCATCGAGACCGAGATCGACATCCGTCTGCCCGAGCGCGTTCCCCACCGCGTCGAGACGACCGCGTACTTCGTTGTCACAGAAGCACTCACCAACGTGTCGAGGCACAGTCGTGCGACCAGAGCCCGAGTTCACGGTCGCATTTACGCAGACATACTCGTGCTGGAAATTTCCGACGACGGAGTGGGCGGTGCGGATCCACGAGTCGGAACCGGTCTGACCGGGCTTGCCGACCGTCTCGATGTTGTTGCCGGACAACTGAAACTGTCCAGCCCTGCCGGCGGGCCGACCACGCTGAGAGTGGAGATCCCATGCCGTATCGCGTGATCCTGGCCGAGGATTCCACGCTCATGCGGGAAGGCCTCGTCGGGCTCCTGCAACGCTTCGGACACACCGTCGTCGCCGCCGTCGGCAGCGCGGACGAAATAGCTCGCGCGGTCGACGACCACGAGCCGGACCTTCTCATCACCGACGTTCGGATGCCACCCGGTCACGCGGACGACGGTTTGCGGGCAGCCGTCGCCCTGCGCGAGCACGTTCCTGGCTTTCCGGTACTGGTTCTCAGCCAGTACGTCGAGCAGTCCTACGCGTCACAACTATTGGGCGCAGAAAACGCCGGCGCAGTGGGTTACCTGCTCAAGGACCGCATCGGTGCCGTCACGGAGTTCAACGACGCGGTGGAACGAATCGCATCGGGCGGGACCATCGTCGATCCCGAGGTGGTCCGTCAACTACTTCACCGACGGACGCGCCCGCTCGACCGTCTCAGCAAACGGGAAAGAGAGGTCCTCGCCCTCATGGCCGAGGGCAGATCGAACTCCGAAATCGAAAGGTCCTTGGAACTCAGCGTCCCCGCTGTGAACAAGCACATCAGAAACGTCTTCCTCAAACTCGACCTTCCCAGCGACATCGACGGGCACCGACGCGTACTCGCCGTCCTCACGTACCTTCGAGGCTGACGAACCCCCGAAGTGTCGCAGCGAATTTCTCCGGTTGGTCTGCCGGATGGAGAAATCCAATTCCGTTGCTGTCACGGGCTTCGTCCAGTGCAGTTCGATCGAAGAGTACTGAGCCCGTTCACAGTAGGGAGCTCGGAGACCGAGAGCGCTCGACAGCCGATCCGATTTCACGTGCGGCAATCGGATAGTCGCCGGGGTTCCGACCTGCGAAGTTGAGGCGGAGATACTTTCCTGTTGGTTCGGCCGGGAAGTAGTCGTCTCCCGCGCCGACGATGACGCCGGCCGATTTGCACTCGGCGATCACGACGTCGAGATTCGTCTCGTCGGGGAGCCTCAGCCACAGGTTCAGTCCACCTGCCGGTATGCCTTCGAGTTTCCCTGTTGGAACGTGCTCTTCGATGCTCGAAACGAGAAGATCGCGGCGGGCGGCCAATTGACTGCGGAGGCGAGTGAGATGCGTCCGCCATGCCGGCTGAGTGACGACGTCCAATGCGACGGTCTGAAGAATCGAACTCACGTACATGGATTCCGCGCTCGTGTCCGCGATGATCCGTTCCCGAGCGGGTCCGCGCGCGATGATCGCTGCGACCCGTACCGCGGGTGACACGCTCTTGGTCAATGCTCTCGAATATACGACACGTCCTGTGTCGTCTCGCGCTGCCAGGGGGCTCGGGTACGCCGAAATTCCGAAGTCATGAGCAGAGTCGTCTTCTATGACGAACGCTCCTTGTTGTTCGGCGATCTTCAGAACCTTCTCCGCGAGTTCCGGTTTCCACAACGCGCCGGTAGGGCTCGCGAAGTTGGGTTGGGCATAGAACGCACGAGCTCCGGTGCTCTCGAACGCTCGTCGAAGTTCCTCGGGGTCGGGCCCGGTGAATCCGGAAGGGACAGGAACGACATCGACGCCGGCCTGGGCTGCCGCCAGGATTGCGCCCCAATACGTCGGCGACTCCATCAGCAGAGGCCGGCCCGCTCCGACCAGTGCTCTGAACGCAGTGCTCAGGCCTGTCTGACTGCCGGGTATAACCGTCACGTCGCTCGAGGACGGCGGATTGATTCCAGGGGACGTGATCGAAGCAAGTTCTCGAGCGAACCATGATTGCAGCTCGGGTAGACCTGCGGTCGGTGGTCGATCGATAATGGCGTCACTTCGTGCAGCCCGGGCGAAAGCACTACGTACGAGCTTCTCCGGCAGCAACGTTCGGTCTGGGTAACCCGAGTGAAGTGAGACCACGTCGTTCGACGGCGACTGAAGCGCCGCCGGTAGTTTGAGCCGTGTCACGGGGGTGCCGAGTGCGGCGGTTTGCCAACGATAATCGTTGGCTCGCACCGATGTGTTCTCACGCACGAACGTGCCCACGCCGGGCCTGCTCTCGACCACCCCCTGCGATACCAGGACGCGAAGCGCTTTCTGTACGGTCACCGGACTTGCACTGTGTTCGACGACGAGAGAGCGCGTGGACGGCAGTTGCGCGCCCGGTGGGGCGGAGGCGATCCATCGACGTAGCGATGCAACGATCCGCGAACTGCTATCGTCATACATGAGTCCACATAGTAGCGCTACTCGAAACCGCGCATCGGCGATATCGTTCGTACCCAGCCCGGGAATTCTGTGGGGGTTCCTCGGTGTCGTGGCGTTCTCCCTGACAGTTCCTCTCACTCGCGTGGCCGTCCTGGGCGGCATGCCGGCCTTGTTCGCGGGGGTGGGCCGCGCCGTAGTCGCTTCCGCGCTCGCCGCCCTGGCGCTGGGAGCTACTCGGCAGCGGCTACCGAACGGGATGCAGTGGGCTCGTTTGGCTGTCATCGCCTCTGGCGTGGTGGTCGGATTTCCACTGCTGACCTCGTATGCCCTGACGACCGCCTCGGCCAGTCACAGCGCAATCGTCATCGCACTTCTGCCCGCCACCACCGCAGTTGTCGCAGTTGTGCGAGGGAAGGAGAAGGTGCGTAGAGCATTCTGGCTCATGGCTGTTGTCGGGGCGTCGGCGGCGTCGGCGTTCTCCTTCGTTCGGAGCGGAGGATGGTCTGTGCCGCAATGGTCGGACCTACTGTTGCTGGCCGCTGTCGTCAGTGCGGCCATCGGGTATGCCGAAGGCGGGCTACTGTCAAGGGAATTGGGATCGTGGCAGACGGTGTCGTGGGCGTTGATATTGGCTTTGCCGGTAACGGTCCCGTTGACACTCTTATCGCTCGATGGATTGTCCGAGATCGAGCCGAAGGCTTGGGCTGCGTTCGGCTACTTGGCTTCGATCAGCATGTATCTGGGTTTCTTCGCATGGTACAGAGGCCTCGCCATCGGCCCGATCGCCAACGTCAGCCAGGTTCAACTTGTTCAGCCCGTTCTGAGTGTTGGTTGGGCTGCTGCCATTCTTCACGAGTACTTGACGTTGTCGTCGGCACTGGGTGGTGCAGTCGTCGTTGTATGCGCAGCGATGACCGTGCGAACGCGATCAGTCCCCGAAGGGCCGCGTGCGCGAAAGTAGGACTATGCCAACATCTTCAGGTTTTTCTCGAACAGTGTCACGCTGAACCATTTTCCGTCCTGGAACTCGCGACGACCGACTTCGGTGAAACCTTGACCGAGGTAGTACCGGCGAAGCGCGAGATTGGTTTCGGCGCAATCCAATCGCACACACGAGATGCCTGCGTCGGCTGCCGAGCGGGCTGCGTGGTCGAGCATGGCTGCACCCAGACCGATTCCCGCATGACGGCGATCGATGACGAGTCCGTGCACGTACAACGCGTCACCGTCGTCGGGCCAGATCTCGGGGTCCGAACGCATCGTGCGCATTGCGGCCACGATTGTCGACGACCCGGGAAACCGAGCGACGACGAACTCACCGCGCGAGACCTGCAGTCGAACGGCGGACAGCGGAACTTCACCCGGAGTCCACTGGTCGATCGAGCGAGACGCCAGCCAGTCCTCGGCAGCATGTCGAAGAGCCGAAATAGCTGGTGCATCGTCTGTTCGGGCGGCCCGTACGTCGAGCATGGGTCCTCTCTTTCACCGGTATCGGTGAAACACCCAGGCGGACGATGCTTCGCATTCACAGGCTCCCTGATGGTGACCCATCCTTCGCCAGTCGCCTGCAGAAAATGTAGCAGTGCCGAGGGCGACGCTCGGTTAGTCTGGCCGCTGTGTCTTTCCGCATAGTTTCGGTCGACGGACGATACTGGCAGTCCTTCCGCGATCAACGGTTGGAGATGCTGGCGGATTCACCGAAGGCCTTCGTCGAGACGCTCGACTCCGCGACGGCCCAGACCGACAGTCAGTGGCAGCAGCGCGCCGAGGGCACGAACTCGACGGTGTCCTGCGGGTTCGCTGCGGTGGACGACACGGACGCGTGGCTCGGAATCATGCGTGCCCGCATCGAGGACGGCAGGGTCTTCCTGCTGGGTGTCTATGTATCGCCGGCCGCACGTGGAGGGGGCGTCGCCGACGCACTGTTGCGCGAAATCGAGCAGTGGGTGTACCGGCAAGGGCACCGTACCTTGACCCTGGAAGTCCACGAGGCGAACGGGCGGGCGCAGGCCTTCTACCGACGCATGGGGTTCGCAACCACGGGTGAGACCGTTCCCTATCCCTTGGCGCCGGACGAGCTCGAGATCGTCATGGCGAAGCAGGTCGTGTGCGCAGGGTGAATCCCCGCGTTCGGACCGTGTAGCGGTCGACGCACTACCCTTCGAAGTATGGAGTTCGACGACGCGCTCGACGCTGCCGCCCCAGGACGGGTCTCGCGAGACGCCGACGTCATGGCCTCGTATTCGGTCGATTGGACTCGGCGTTGGAGTGGACGACCGCGTGCAGTGGTACGCCCCGAGTCTGCCGAGCAAGTCGCGGATGTGTTGAGAGCCTGCACCCAGCACGGGGTTGCGGTGACGGTGCAAGGTGGCAACACCGGGCTCGTCGGAGGTGCTGTTCCGTCCGATGAAAGTGTGGTGCTGTCGACGCGTGCGTTGCGCTCGCACGGACCGGTTTCGGCGGACGGTTTCGTCACGGTCGGGGCCGGTGTCACTCTCGTCGAGCTCGAATTGCTTGCCGCCGAAGCGGGCTACACCGCAGGATTGTCACTGGCGTCGGGAGAGTCGGCGACTGTCGGCGGCGCCGCATCGACCAACGCAGGTGGGGCACGCGTGTTGCGCTACGGCTCGGCTCGCCAACGTATCTCGGGGCTGAGAGCAGTCATGCCCAGTGGCGATATCGTCGACCGTCGGACATCGCTGGTGAAGGACAACACGGGCTACGATCTGACGAATCTGCTGATCGGATCCGAAGGAACTCTGGCCGTCATCACCGACGTCACTTGGAAGTTGGTCCGTCCGCTGACCGACCACCTGGTGATAGCGATATCGTTCCCCGACGTCCGAGCCGCTGTCGCTGCCCTCCCGACGATCCTGCAGCTGCCGCAGATCGACGCCGTCGAATGGGCCGAAGGTGCCGCAGTGAGCCGCGTTGCAGAACAATCCGGTACACCGACACCACTACCCGCCGAGGGTTTCTGGGTGTTCGCAGAGATGGGTGCTTCTCTCACCGGCGCGGAGTCGGTGCTGAATGCGTTGATGTCCGGCGGGCTGGACAGCAGCAGAATTGCGATCGCGGAATCTGCTCTGGAACGTCGGTCGTTGTGGTCGTTCCGTGAGCGAATCACCGAATCGATCTCCGCGGCTGGAGTTCCCGTCAAGCTCGACGTCGGTGTACCAGCCGAGCGGTTCGGCGAGTTCGTCGACTCGATCACAGACGCAGTACACTCCGTCGACGCAGATGCTGTGCCCGTTCTGTTCGGTCACTTCGCCGAGAGCAACATCCACGTCAACATCCTGCCCGGCGCCGGGACATTCGCAGACGACGTTGCCGGAGCGTTGGAAGATGCTGTCCTGGAACTGGTCTTGAGTCATGAGGGCACCATCAGCGCCGAACACGGCATCGGCCGAGCCAAACGTAGATGGCTGGTCCGCCAACGTGGTGAAACACAGTTGGCAGCAATGGCGCTGCTCAAGAACGCATGGGACCCGCACCGCATCCTCAATCCTGGTGTGCTGCTGGATTGAATCTTCGAAGGCAGACCATCCGAATCCTCCTCACGGGTCCGCAAGGCGCATCAGGACATCGACCTCACATCCCGGAGCGGCTGGATCGAACCCGTGTTCGTGCAGCCAACGAATTCCTCTGAGACTCCGCACCGACCACCATGCACGAATGACCTCCATGTCGACGGCGGACCCGTACCCCTCGAGGACGTCAGGGAGGGCGTTCCGGGTGTCCCATCGTCAGTGTGGCCAGGTCGTACAGAGCGTCGCCCTGGGCGGCCTCGGACCAGTCGATCACTCCGGTCACGCGGTCGTCCAACACGAACACGTGGGAGGGCTGTAGGTCCCCGTGCACGAAGACAGGGGCCCATGGGCGTAGTGCTTTCTCGGCCATTCGACGGTTGATCTCGACAATCTCACTCGACACGAGCCCGCTGGTCCTCAACCATGCGCATTCCCGGTCGAGCTCGGTCGAAATTGCGGCCGGGGCGAGCCCGGTCCGTGATGGGAGTGGTGCGCGGTGCAGAGTGCGGATTGCCGCACCGGCGGCAGCCCAGGAACGCGGCGTTGTCGTTGCCGGTGTGCCGAGACTGCCGAGTGGAGTCCCCGGGACAGTGCCGAGCGCGAGTACAGGGGCGCGTTGCCACAGGATGTGCGGCGTCGGGACGGGCGCCCGACCCATGGCATCGACCTCGATTCGAATGTTCGACGGATCGGTGTCGATTTTCAAGAAGACGTCGCCGACACGTACTGTTGCGCGATCTCTGTGCGCGACGACGACTTCGAGTCCGATCACGTCGGCCATTATGTCGGCGAACGCCGACCGAGTCAGTTTATTTTCCTCTGACCGTCGCAGATGAAGTCCGTTCATGCGAAGCAACAAAAGACGCGGGGGCGTGTGGGTCGATGTCGCCGTGGTGGCGGCCATCGTGGGAGCGGGCGTAGTGTTTGCGGGGTTTACCAACACTTCTTCGTCCATCGATCTGGCGATTGCTGGTTGCGAGGAAGTTGTTTCAGAAGAGGATTTGGTGCGAATCAACTATGCGTTCACCACGGGCAGTGACGTAGCTCGTACAGACGACCCTTGGATCACCGACAGCAAATTGAATCGGATGACCGAGGCGCTCGTCGGTGCACTTCCGGCCGAGGCGGATGTCGAACCGGATTCCAGCACTTCACGATTGGAATTCTCCGGTGGCCGAGAGACCTACAGTGTCGCTGGTTCGACTATCGAAGCGCCGACCAGCCACCGGGCCCGTGCTTCGTTGGGATTGTCGATAAGCGCGTCACCTCCCAGGACGGCGCCGTCTTCGATATCCAGGATCGCGGGGATACCCGACGGGTCGTCGCCATTACACCGGATGAAACGCGAGTCGAAGTGACATCCGTCGGGATGTTGACGATCGACCAGCTGACCGACATCGCCTCGGCGCCTGGACTCAGAATCAACGCGCCCGGCCGATAGGCGGCTTGCTGGGCGGGATGTAACACTTGCGCATTCTGCGGGCGGGATTCCGCCTGCACACGACGCAAGTGTTACACCAGAACCACGAGGAACACGATGGGCGAGGATCTGGCCTGTCGAATCTCTCACTGAGGCGTCAGCTATTCCCCTGCTCGGTGGCCAGAAGTACAGCCGCTTAGGTCTGCGACGAAATATTCGGGGCGTTCCAATGACGGGAAGTGCCCATCCGACTCTGATTCTCGCAATGGGAGTGGAGCTCCTAATCGCTCCAACGTTGACGCCCTGGCTTACGACGTGGTTCGGAAATGTCGTCGTGATGACAATCGGACTGATCGCGGTCACAATTGGGTTCGCGCTGACACTGCGATTGGACTCGAACGCGGGTTTTCTCGATCTGCTGCCTTCGTTGCTTTTGCTTGGTGTTGCCTTTGCTTTCATTTACGGTCCGCTGACAGCTTCTGCGGTGGAAGGTGTCGAGGCACCCGCCATCACGGTGTCGCAGGCGGCATCGTCTATACCGGCTTTCAATTCGGCGCAGCGCTCGGAGTGTCCATTGCGACCATTGTTCTCGCAGGGAACGAGCACTTGGTGCCGGACCTGGCCGATTACACGCGCGTACTGATCGTGCTCGCCGTTGCTGCCGCGCTCGCCCTCGTGGTCGGTGTGATTGCGGGTGTTCGTAGCAAGCACGAGACGCAGTCGTAGGACGTTCCCGCTGTCCGCAGATGCTCCACAGGTAAACGCGATGGCTGATGACCTTCTATCAGCGAAGCGTCATCACGATGACATCTCCTGTTCGATTGCCCACGGCCATAACTCGCTTCAGAGTGTTCGCAGATGCCTACGAGTGCGGGAGGGGCGGGTTGTGGCGAGCTGGTCGAGCGCAGACTGGGAGGCCGCGTCGACGGCGCGGTAGACGATAAGTCGCAGATTCGCGTCGCCGAGGGGATTGAGGACGTCGAAACTCACGGTGATCGGCCCGACGTTCGGATGGTTCATCGGCTTGTTGCCCTCCGCTCGTACGGCGACGTCCCGCGATTGCCAGTAGGCGGAGAATTCGGCACTACCGGCTTCGAGTTCCTGTATCAGGACTACCAGGTCAGGATCATGCGCGTGGTCGACCCACGCTGCCCTCAGATCGGCAACAGCTCCGCGAATTACGCTGTCGCGGTCGCCGTAAAAGTCAAAGAACCGATCGTCCAGGAAGCACATTCTCAGTACATTGCGTTCTCGAGCCGTTGTGCCGTCGAGGTCGAGAAGGAGGGTCGACATCGTGTCGTTCCATGCCAGGATGTCCAGGCGGTAGTTCAGGATCATGGCGGGCAATGGAAAGACATCGTCGAGAAGACGTGCAAGACCCTCGGGGACAATCGGTTTGGTACTGCGTTCGAGTTGACGATGTCCGGCCAACGTCAGGAGGTAGTCGATCTGGTCATCGGACAGCCTCAGTGCCCTCGACAAGGATTGCACTACCTGGGCCGACGGCCGAACATCACGCGCCTGCTCCAGACGAATCAGATAATCCACGCTCACACCGGCGAGTGCTGCGACTTCCTCCCGTCGCAGCCCAGGCGTCCGGGAGGATCCGAGCCGTGGCGGCAGCCCCACCATCGACGGTTGAAGCGCTTCGCGCCGCGCGCGCAGAAAGGCCGCCAACTCGTGGCGGGCGATGGGCTGCGGCGTCGAGCTCATGTCCTCGAGGATATGCCACACCGACACTAGGCAGCCTGGTACTGATCTTCCCAGGATGTCCTGAGCCTTCACGGACCAGGCGAGCGCCGGCATGGTCGACCACACATCGAACTGAGGAGTAACCGTGGCGGAATTGACCGATTATCGACTGCTGGGACGATCGGGACTGAGGGTCTCGCCGTTGTCACTGGGCGCCATGACTTTCGGCGACGCGTGGGGTTGGGGTGCGAGCAAAGGCGAGGCTCGACGGATCTTCGACACCTACCTCGATCGAGGCGGAAACATGGTGGACACGGCCAACATCTACACCGACGGCCAGTCCGAGAGCTTTCTGGGTGAATTTGTCAGGGATCGAAGAGATTCCGTGGTGATTGCCACGAAGTACGCTGGTACGCGGAACCCATCAGACCCCAATGCGGGAGGTGGTAACCGTAAGAGCCTCGTAACCTCGGTCGAGGCAAGTCTGCGCAACCTGAATACGGACTACATCGATCTGTTGTACCTCCATGCGTGGGACGGGCTGACGCCCGGCGAAGAGGTCATCGCTGCGTTGGGCGAGCTGGTACGCAGCGGCAAGGTGCTCTATCTCGGCATCTCCGACGCGCCGGCTTGGGAGATTTCACGCATGCAGACGATCGCCGAGCTCCGGGGATGGCCGACCCTCTCCGCACTTCAGGTCGAGTACAGCCTCATCGAGCGAACCACCGAGCGTGACCTCCTACCGATGGCGAGCGGATCAGGACTCGGAGTTGTTCCCTGGTCACCGCTGGGTGGGGGAGTGCTGACGGGCAAGTACACACCCGCTGACCTTCCTGAAGATGTGATGGCTATGCCGCGCAGTCGAAGTGATCACGCCGCGGCCGGTAACAGCTTGACCACTCGCGGACTCGAGGTCGCCGCCGCCGTGGTCGACGTTGCGCACAAATTGGGAGTCACCGCGGCTCAGGTCGCCATTGCATGGACTCTCCACAACCCAGAGGTGACGAGCACTCTCGTGGGTGCGCGAACCGCAGAGCAGTTACAGAGCAACCTTGCTGCGCTGGACGTGGAACTTTCCGACGAGCATCTGACCCAGCTCGACGACGTCAGCGCGCCCGATCTGGGCTTTCCCCACGAGTTCCTGGCGCGTCCCATGGTGCAGGGCGTCATTCATGGGCACACGCGAACCCGCCGGCGCTGAGGGACTTACGGTGTAATGCGCGTCAGGACGAGCTACCGGCCAGGACGGCTGAGATGGAGGCGTCGAGGATGTCGATGCCGTCGTGTAGTTCGGTTTCGGTTGTGGTCAGTGGGGGAGCGATGCGGAAGATGCCGCCCATTCCTGGCAGCTGGACGATGTTGAGGTGCAGTCCGCGCTCCAGGCAGGCGGTGGTCACATTCTTGCCCAGGTCGTCGGCGGGGGTCTTCGACTCCTTGTCGGTGACGAATTCGAGTCCGCGTAGCAGTCCGCGGCCCCGGACGTCGCCGACGACTTCGTAGGTGTCGCGCAGTGCGTCGAGGCGGTCGGAGAGCTGTTCGCCGAGTTTTGCGGCTTGCTCGACGAGTCCGTCGCGTTCGATGACGTCGAGCACGGTGTTTGCGACGGTGGCAGCCAACGGATCCGATGCGTGGGTGGTCAGGAACAGGAAACCTTTGTCGTTGCAGACGCTTTCGATCTCGTCGCCGGTGATCACCGCGGCGACGGGAAGCCCTGCGCCGAGTGTCTTGCACAGAGTGAGGATGTCCGGGGTGACCCCATCGCGTTCGAATGCATACATCTGGCCGGTGCGGCCGAGACCGGTTTGCGCTTCGTCGAGAATGAGCAGCATTCCGCGTTCGACACAGAGTTCTTTGAGCCGTGCCAGGTAGCCGACGGGCGGATCGATGATGCCACCGGACGACAGGATGGGCTCGACCAGACAGGCCGCAAGTGCGCCGGTGGACTGTCTGTCGATGAGCGAGAAGCCGTAATCGAGCTCGGTCTCCCAGTCGTAGGAGCCGTCGGCACGCCGAAACCGAGGCCGGTAGGAATCAGGCGTCGGCAACGTCAGATTGCCGGGGATCACCGGGCCGTACCCTCGGCGTCCGGCGGAGAAGGTCGCGGCCGCCGCGCCGGACGTCATACCGTGCCAGGACCGATCGAACGAGACGACCTCGTATCCGCCGGTGTACAACTTGGCCATTTTCAGAGCCGCTTCGTTGGCCTCCGCGCCGGTGGTGAGCAGAAGGGTCCTGCTGAGTTTCGACGGGAGCGTGGCGGCGAGCTTCGTGGCGAGGTCGACCACGGGTCTGCTCAACATCCCGCTGAAGAGGTGGTCCAGCGATGCGACGGACTGCGACACCGCTCGAACGATGTCCGGGTGGGAATGACCGAGGACTGCGCTCATCTGGCCCGAAGTGAAGTCGAGGATCGCCCGGCCGTCGCCGTCGTACACGTACGTGCCTTCGGCCCGTTCGATGATGCGGGGAGTGAACTTCACGCCGTAACGAATCAGGTGGCGATCGGCGTCGCTCCAGAAGCTGTCGGTGCTCATGGGCGTCTCCTCGATTCGGCGGACCTCCGGTCACGCACAGACTAAGCCACGCGGTGCCGATCCGTCCGCCCATGACAAACGTCATCTCGATTACCTGACGATGTCAGTCGAGCTCATGATTCTGCGCACTGTTGCCGGGCAATTGTCGACGACAAGATGGAAAGTGACCGAAAACCAAGCTGCAGAACGGGATAGAAGGAGACGTCATGAAGAAGCTCGCCATCCGCACCGCAACCGTCGCCGCTTTGATCGGAGGGCTCGGGGCCGCGGGCTCAGCAGTCGCCACGGCCGATACTGTGACCGACCTCGTCCCGGCCATGAACGGCGGCGCTCACTGTCTGGTCGTCCAGGAAGACGGGACCGAGCAGTTGCTGTACAGCAGCTTCCGCTGTGACGAAGTGCAGGCCGACATCGACGAGAAGGCCCGCCAGGACGAGCGTCGAGAAGAGCGTAAGGAAGAACGCCGCGAAGAGCTCCTACGAGACGGCTGATCGCGCGGAAAATGCATGGACGAAAGGATCAAGATGGCTCTGCCCGAACTCATTTCGATCGAACAGTTCGTCAGTCCGGCCGAGCGGACCGGCGCGTCGATTTCACCGGACGGCACACGTATCGCCTACTTGGCGCCATGGAGGAACCGGTCCAACGTGTGGATCCAGAACATCGACTCCGATGACGAACCGCGCTGCGTCACAGCCGACGACACGCGAACGGTGCAACGGTATTCCTGGACCGACGATCCAAGATATTTGGTGTACCAGCAGGACGACGGTGGCGACGAGAACTGGCATGTCTTCCGCATCGATCTCGATGATCCGTCGGCCGACGCGGTGAACCTGACCCCGTATCCCGGAGCGATGGTAATGGGATTCGAGAAGGTAAATGCTCGGCCGGGGAAGTTCACGTTACAGCTCAACGCGAGGACGCCCAGTGAGTTCGATCTCCATGAACTCGACATCGTCACAGGTGAACTCACGATGCTGGTGCAGAACCCGGGCAACGTCTCGGGTTGGCTGTACGCAGGCGACGGTCGACTCTTCGCGCGTTCCGTCACCGACAGGGGAGAACTTGTTCTGTCGCGCCTCGACAACGAGACCGGGGAGCTGCATACGATCAGAACGTTCGGCGGAGAGGGCTACCCGATCGACATCTATCCGTTCGAGCTCACTCCCGATGCATCCGGTGTGTGGATCGGGTCCAACGACGGGACCGACCGGACCAGAATCGTCCGCATCGATCTGGAGACAGGTGAACAGAGCGAAGTCGACGACCACCCGACCTTGGACGTCGACACCCGACACGCGGCATTCTCGACGTGCCCGCCTGCTCTGATCAGAGCGCGTGGAACCACACAGCTGCTCGGCGTGCGCTATCTCGGCCACAAGCAGGTCATCCAGACCGTGGACGATCAGTTCGCCGACGTGTTGACCAACCTGGAAGAACTGTCCGACGGAACGGTCGCCGGCCTGTCCTCGGACTGTGAGGGCAGACGCTGGGTGGTGACGTTCACCCATGACCGCGATCCAGGAGTCACATGGTTGTACGACCACTCGACCGGTTCGGCCGAGATGCTGTTTCGACGCTCGACCGACATCGATCCCGACGACATGGCACCGATGCTGCCCGTCACGATCACCGCGCGCGACGGATTGGAACTACCCTCCTACCTGACGTTGCCCATCGGTATCGAGCCGACCGGGCTACCCCTGGTGTTGGTCGTCCACGGAGGGCCGTGGACCCGCGACGCATGGGGATTCGATCCGACCGTTCAGGTGCTCGCCAATCGTGGATATGCAGTGTTGCAGGTGAACTTTCGTGGATCGGCAGGCTTCGGCAAGGCTCATATGCGTGCCGCGATCGGTGAGTTCGCAGGCAAGATGCACGACGATCTGATCGACGCGGTCGACTGGGCCGTCGATCGAGGTTACGCAGATGCGGGTCGAGTTGCGATCTTCGGTGGCTCCTACGGCGGATACGCGACATTGGTCGGTGTCACGTTCACCCCGGACACGTTCGCCGCAGCCGTCGAGTACGTGGGTATTTCCGACCTGACGAACTTCATGCAGTCGCTGCCCGAGCACGCCAAACCAAGCCTGGTCAACAATTGGTACTCCTACGTCGGTGACCCCAACGACCCGGATCAGGCAGCCGATGCTCTCGCTCGATCCCCGATCACGCACGTCGACAAGATCCGAACGCCATTGATGGTCGTGCAGGGGGCCAACGATGTTCGCGTGGTCAAGGCGGAATCGGACAACATGGTGGACGCTCTCCGGGCCCGAGGAGTGGACGTCGACTACATCGTCTTCGAGGACGAGGGGCACATCTTCGCCAACCCCGAGAACCTGATCACCATGTTCAAGGCCGCGGACGCCTTCCTGGCCGAACACCTTGGCGGGCGATCAGGCTAGTGCGACTGAGCAATTCGCTCACCGCACGGCGTCGACGAGGGCTCGAACGGCCGGGCTGGAATCTGCGCTGCGGCGCCAGACGGCGTGCAGTTCACGCGTTGGTGGGCGACGCAGTTCGAGTGCTACCAGGTGTTCACCCAAAGGTGGGCGCGCGAGTCGAGGGATGAGTGCGACGGCGTTCGTCGACGCCACCAAGGCGAGTTGGCTGGAGAAGTCGTCGACCAGGTGCCGGACGTCGGGACTGTCCGGCAGGTCGGCGACGACGCGTCGAAACCATTGGTGGCACACGGTTCCGGGTGGACTCGTCACCCAGGTGAGACCGGTCAGTGCGGAGGCGGGCAACGGGTGAACTTCGCGGGCGAGCAGGTGATCTCGATGTACGACGATGTCGCCGATGTCGGTGTGCAACGACTGCCGGTTCAGCGACGGCGGTATGGGGGCGATGAGTCCGTCTGCGTCGTGGACGAGGGCGACGTCGGCGATACCCGAATCGACGCTGTGAATCGCGCGGTCGGGATCTTGTTCGCTGATCTGCAGGGTCAGCTGTGGGCATGCCGCGCCGAGTGCGCGCATCGCCGGAGCAAGCACACCGCGAATGGCGGTGGAGAAGGCTGCGACCCGCAGAGTGCCGCGCGGTGCACCGTCGGCCACGGAACGAGCGGCTTCGGCGCATCGTTCGAGTGCATCGAAGACGTCGGGAGAGGAGTCGACGAGTGCTTGGCCTGCCGGCGTCAGCACGACACCGCGCCCTGCCTGGGCGAGAACGCGAAGACCCAATTGGCGTTCGAGTCGTTTGATCTGCTGTGAGACGGCAGAGGCCGTGAAGCCGAGTTCGTCGGCGGCCTTTGCCAGGGTGCCGAGGGTGGCCACCGACTTCAGGGCATGCAGCGATGCGACGTCGACCATGAAGCGATGCTACTCATTATCCGCGAAAAACCATCGCTGGACCGAAGGCTTACTGCGTCGCACACTTCTGTGCATGACCACCGAACAACTCTTCGGCACCAACTGCGTCGCCATGGTGACGCCGATGACCAGCGATGGACAGCTCGACGATAAATCCCTCGGCAGGCTCGTCGACCATCTCGTCGCTACGGGGTGCGACGGAATCGTCGTCGCAGGCACGGCGGGGGAGGCGCCCACTCTGACCGACGCCGAGATGGAGAAACTCGTCGCCGCGGTGGTGTCGCGAGTCGACGGTCGAGCCACGGTGACGGCTGGTGTCGGAACTTATGACACCGCGACGAGCATCGAAAGGGCTCGTCGCGCGGAAGCGGCGGGTGCCGACGGGTTGCTCGTCGTCTGTCCCTACTACTCGCGGCCGACGCAGGCGGGCATCCTCGCGCACTGTGCTGCCGTCGCCGACGCGACCGATCTGCCGGTGATGCTGTACGACGTGCCTGCGCGGTCCGGCACGGCGTTCACGCCCGAATCGCTGACCTTGCTGGCCGAGCATCCGCGAATCAGAGCCGTCAAGGACGCCAAAGGGGACCTGTACGAGGCCTCGACGGTGATGTCTCGTACATCGCTCGCCTACTACTGCGGAATCGACGAGCTCAACCTGGCGTACTTGGCAGTCGGCGCAACCGGACTCGTCAGTGTTGTGGGCAATCTCGTCGCCGATCGGAACGCGGCCCTCGCGGATGCGGTGCGGCGAGGTGACCTCGTCTCCGCTCGTCGAATCCAGGTCGAACTGCTCCCGCTTACCGACGCCGTCATGCGTACCTCCCAGGGCGCGATCATGGCGAAGGCCGCGCTGGCGGAAATCGGCGTCATAGACACTGCGGCAGTGCGGCTTCCGCTGCTCGAATCGCCTCCGGAGGACCCTCTTCGCCTCGCAGTCGCGACAAGCAATCGCTGAGAAGCGTTCTATTGCTTTCTGAGCCTTGTCAACTGGACAGCGCTGCCGATTGCCACGATGGGCCAACACACGATGGCGATCCATTCGCTGGTGGACCGTTCGCCGTGGGTGATGTCGTAGATCGCCAGTACGGTCAGTGCGATACCGATGACGAGAGTGATCCAGTTGAGCCGCATGCGCGTTGCCGTCGACGTGGTGGTCATGGAAGGAATGTACGACTGGAAGGCGGGTTCGACTCCCGAATTGTCCAGATGAGCGTGCCGGTGCGGTACGCCGACGGCGCATGGCGTCAGGTCCGGGTTAGTGTGACCGTGAGACTCGGACAAAGGGTGTGGGATGAGCGTCGTCGACGAAAAAGCCGGTAGATCTCCGTGGGAACCGCAGGAGATGCCGCGGCCGAACCGAGCAGCACGGCCGGATGCGGACCCGTTCTACGTTGCGCCCGACGGCTTCGAGGAGGCTGCGCCGGGTGATGTCCTGCGGTTCCGTGAGGTCCAGGTGGCGCTGTACGGGAAGATTCCGCAGCAGGTCGACGCGTGGCAACTGCTGTATCGGACGTCCGATCTCCACGGATCGCCGCAGGTCAGCGTCACCACCGTGTTGATGCAGCGCGGAGCGGTTGCCGAAACTCCGCGCCTACTGTCGTATCAGTGCGCGATCGACGCGGTGTCGGCCACGTGCTTTCCGTCGTACGCGCTGCAGCGGGGCGCACGAGCGTGGGGCGCGGTGCCGCAGTTCGAGTTCGTCCTGGTGCTGCATGCGCTGCGCCGCGGCTGGGTCATCTCGATCCCGGACCACGAGGGCCCGGACGGGCACTGGGGCTCGCCCCGGGAGCCTGGCTTCTTCACCTTGGACGGGGTCAGAGCCTCGCTGCGGTTCGCACCCGCCGGTCTCACCGATGACACCAAGGTCGGTCTGTGGGGCTACTCGGGTGGAGGGCTCGCGACGTCCTGGGCCGCGGAGATGGCCCCCGAGTACGCACCGGAGATCGCGCTGGTCGGGGCGGCCCTCGGCTCACCCGTCGGCGATCCTGCATCGGCCTTCACCCGGCTGAACGCGACCCTGCACGCGGGTCTGCCCACGCTGGTGGTCGAGGGGCTGCGCAGAACATACCCGGATCTCGACAGGGTGGTCAGGGCCCACGTCAACGCCGACGGGCTCGCTCTGCTCGAGTCGGTGGACGATCTGACCACCGTCGCTGCCGTGCGCAAACTCGCGAAGCACGATCTCGACCGGTACATCGACATCCCTCTCGCCGATCTGCTCGCCACACCGGAGATTCTCGAGGTGTTCGAGGCCATTCAGCCCGGTCGAACCGCTCCCACCGTCCCGATGCTCGTGGTGCAGGCCGTCCACGATCAGATCATCGCCGTCGACGACGTGGACGGACAGGTCGACCGCTACCTCGACAACGGTGTCCACGTCACGTACCTGCGAGACCGACTCAGCGAACACCTGTCCTTGCACCCCCTGTCCGCTCCGCTCACCCTCGACTGGCTACAGGACCGGTTCGACGGACGCCCCGTGCCGCCGTCGGGCGTCACCACGGTCTGGTCGACGGCGTCGTCCTTCGGTGCCGTACGTGACCTTCTCGCGCTGGCATGGTCGACGACGATGGCGGTCCTGGGCCGTCGGCTGTGAGTGGAAATGTGTCCTGGGGGACGCATTTCCACTCACCTGGGGTCTTGCTTCTGATGCTCTCGTTCGGTGCGGGTGCGACGGATGCGTTCGCCTTCCTCGCACTCGGCGGCATCTTCACCGCGAACATGACGGGCAATCTGGTGCTCGTCGGACTGGTCGGCCGGGACGACTACCTCGCCAGCCTGGTCGGCGCCGCAATCGCCATCGCAGTGTTCTTCGTGGTGCTGCTCGCTGGGTTCTGGTACGCGCACCGCTCCGTGCGCGCACCTACGTTGCCGTTGCTGGCGACGGCCGCAGCCGTCCAGGTGCTCACTCTCGTGGGATGGTGGCTCGATGTGGGCGCCGTCGTCGCTCTGGTGGCCATGTCGGCCTCGGCGATGGCATTGCAGACGGTGGTCGCGCGCTCGTCGCTCCCCGAAGGTGGATTGTCGTCGACGTTCGTCACGGGAACGCTGGTCAACATCGCCGACGACCTCGCCCGGGGCAGAACCGAGCATCTCGCGCTCCGGCTCGGGGCGATCGCAGCCTTGATCGCGGGATCGTTTGCCGGTGCCCTGTCGATCTACGCCGCACCCCGACTCGGTCCCCTCGTGGCCGCAGTAGTCGCCTGCATCGGCCTGGCACTGGCCACCTTCGGCGCTCGTCGCTGACTTGCGCTGCGGCGCCCCGAGATCAATACTCGAACTAATAGTTGTGTATCTACAAGTATTGGATTTCGATGAGTGAACTGACCAAGCGGCACCGCTACCTTGTGCTCGCAATCTGCTGCATGAGCTTGTTCCTCGTCAGCATCGACAACACGATCGTCAATGTCGCGCTGCCGTCGATCGGGTCCGACCTGCAGGCATCGGTGTCGGGCCTGCAGTGGATCATCGACGCCTACACGCTGGTCCTGGCGTCGTTGCTGATGCTGGGAGGCTCGAGCGCTGATCGATTCGGCCGCAAGAAGTTCTTCATGATCGGCACGGCACTGTTCATCGTCGGATCACTGCTGTGCAGCGTCGCGCCGTCGCTGGGCTGGCTCGTTGCGTTCCGCATGGTGCAGGCCGTCGGAGGATCGATGATGAACCCGGTGGCCATGTCGATCATCACCAACACGTTCACCGATCCGAAAGAACGCGCGGGGGCTATCGGAGTGTGGGGTGGCGTGGTCGGAATCTCCATGGCAGGAGGACCGCTCATCGGGGGTGCACTCGTCACGTCGGCGGGCTGGGAGTCGATCTTCTGGGTGAACGTCCCGATCGGTGTGATCGCCTTGTTCTTGACGTGGAAGTTCGTTCCCCAATCCAGAGCCGCGCATGCACGACGCTTCGACCCGGCCGGGCAGGTGCTGATGATCGTGCTGCTTGCCAGCGTTGTGTTCACCATCATCGAGACACCGGCGAAGGGATGGTCCTCGCCGACGATTCTCGTCACAGCCACCGTTGCTGTGGCGTCACTCGTCGCATTTCTGTACGTGGAAACGCACCGGACCGAACCTCTCGTCGAACTGAGCTTCTTCCGCAGCGTTCCGTTCTCCGGGGCGACGGTCATCGCCGTGTGTGCGTTCGGATCGCTCGGCGGATTCCTGTTCCTGAACACGCTGTATCTGCAGGACGTTCGTGGCTACTCGGCGCTTCACGCCGGCCTCTACACGCTTCCGATGGCGTTGATGACACTGATACTCGCACCGATATCGGGACGCCTCACGGGTTCTCGCGGACCTCGGACCTCACTGGTGGTGGCCGGAGTCGGCTTCGTCGTCTCGTCCCTGATGCTGACCCAGCTGACGGCGACGACGTCGTTCGCGTGGCTTGCCTTGCCCTACATCGTGTTCGGAATCGGATTCGGAATGGTCAACGCGCCCATCACCAACACTGCCGTGTCCGGAATGCCCCGCAGTCAAGCAGGAGTCGCGTCGGCAGTGGCGTCGACGTCGAGACAGGTCGGCCAATCTCTCGGTGTCGCGGTGGTGGGGTCGATCATCACCTCCGGTCTCGTCGGTACCTTCGCCGACGGGTTCGTCGACGCTGCGCGTTCGGCGTGGTTCGTCATGGCAGGTGCCGGAATCGTCGTCTTCGTACTCGCCTTCGTCACGACCGGGTCGTGGGCCCGCGGCACCGCGCAGCGGGTTGCCGATCGGTCGCCGGAGCTCGTGTCATGAGTGCGGAGGACGTGTGGGGTGACATCCGTACGCTCGTCTTCGATCATGCCGATCCGCACCGCGCTGTGGTCGCGGCGACAGGGGAGAGCTTCTACCGATGCAAGGTGCTTCGGCGACTGGTGGCCGGCCCGCTGTCTGCGGGAGCGCTCGCGGAGCGATTGAACACCGATCCGCCGTACCTCTCGGTCACGTTGAAAGAGTTGGAATCCCGCGGATACGTGATACGGACCGAAGACCCTGCCGACCGTCGGCGTCGGGTCGTGGACCTCACCCCCGCCGGACGTGAGGTAGCCGACCGAGCGAACGCCGCACTGAACGCACCGCCCGCGGGGTTCGCGAACCTTTCTGCGGACGAACTGGGGCAACTCGGGACACTGATGGGCAGGCTGCTCCGAAGCTGACACCTTTTTTGCCGAGCTGCCACACGCACTATGACGCGAACTGCGGTGGCAACCCGGCAGAACCGGTGCTAACTCTCCGACTCCGGCATCCGATCCGCACCCCAGCTGCGTTCGATGTAGCCGATGGTGTCCTGCACTGCCGATGCAGGCACCTTGTCCGGCTCACCGTTCTCCAGCGGATCGGTGTGGAAGATGTACAGCCGAGATGCGAACTGCTCGAACGGAAGTGAGCCTTCGCCCGCTCTCTCCCCGTTACCGGCCGTGCCGACGACGACGCCGTCGCCCCAGTCCTGACCGCTGTCGTTGTTCGGGTTGAAGAAGTAGACCCGCATGACAGCATCCGGGTCGGGGGCGACGCGCAGGATCGTGATGGCGTGCCATCCGATGTACCGCGCGGCGCTGTCGGTGACGGCGACACCCGCCGGCTGGGGGTGCACCAGCGGTTGGCCGCCGTTGTATTCCAGGTGGTACGACGCGTAGAACTGCCGAACGAAGTCGTCCAGATCGATCAGGTTGCCCGTTGCGACGTCGACGTCGATGTTGAATCCGCGCGCCGACCACCATCCGTGGAACTCCGGGTTGACCCACTTGTGCGGATCCCCGGGGCGGTCGGCGCACCGACGAATCATCTCTGCGTAGATGCGATCCAGATGCGGAACCAGGAGCTGCGACACTGGATCGAGGTCGACGGGTGATGCCGTGGCAACACCTCCCGAGCTGTCCTTCGACGAGAGCGATTGGCCCTCGAAGTGCATGACGATCTCGTCGTCGCGGGCCGCCCACACGACCATCTGCAGCAGGTAGTCGGGATCGTTGTACGCCCACATCGACAGTGCGCGCGCCGATTGGCACGTGGGATTGTCGCCCTGCCCGACGCCCAGAGGCTGCCCGAGCATCGAGAGCAGCCCGCCGAGCAGTCTCGACTCCGGATCCGGTGTGGGGCCGAACACGTCGACGAGCCGCTGACGTACGCCTGGTTCCAGTCGAAGCGCCAACTGCCGCCACAGTGACGGCACGATCGGGGGTTGGTGCAGGATGCCGCGGTCGAGCAACAGCGCGATTCCGTAGAGGCATTGCGCCGACTCGGGGTGCACGGCTTCGTTGATCAAGCAGTGCACCAGTTCCGGGTATCGCTGAAGGCAGGTACGTCCGGTTTCGGAGACTCCGAGTGCCTCGCCGAGCAGATATGTGTTGTGCTCGATCAGGAATCGAACCAGCGTCGCGTGGTACGGCGAGACCAGACCGGTGTCGTGCATGGCGCGGGCGAACCCACGAGCCTCGAACTCGAGACCTTCGGCGTCCATGGCGTCGAGGCGGGCGCGATACACGTCGACGCCCGGATCCTCTCGGCACGCTTCAGTCGGACCGAACAACGCCGAGATCAGTCGATCGAGACCCTGGCCCGACGCACCGAGATCCACCTCGGGGTCCTCCCGGTACACCGCGATGCGTGTGACCATGGCTTTGATGTGGTCGACCTGAATGGGTCGCTGCCGCAGTACCCGCCAGATCTCGTCGCCCAATTTGTCGAGGACGCTGTCGTAGCCGATCTGATCGGCGACGTAGCCGAACAGATCACGGATGAGGTGCGCGATGCGGCCGAGTTTCACGCGCTCGGCCTCCGACGGTGCGGAAAACAGCACTTCGAGGTTCATCGCCAACACTTGCGACAGATAGTGTTTCGCGTCCTCGGCACTGACCGCCGGGTGTGTGTACTCGCCTGCTGCAATTGCGACCAGCCGAAGCTCGCTCGTTGCCTCGAGGACGACGGTATCGATCACACCGCTGCGCAGCGACGGTCCGACGAAACCGGGCACCAGGATGTCCGGATGCGCCCAGTCGGTGCCCGCGAACAGCCCCGCCTCGTCCAGCGCTGCGGCACGTTCACGGACTGCTGCGCATCCACCGCGTTGCAACAGAACTCGATGCAGCGCGTCGAGGACACGTTTGACCTTGGTGTTCTTGGAGAATTCAGGTGCCGCCGCCAATGCTTCGGTGGCGTGGTCGAGTTGCGCGACTCGACTGACCAGCGCCTGGTCGACAGGTGGGTCCAATGTCTGTGACGGACCGGTCGAGAAGTCCCCGAAGTCTTGCCTCACACGTAGAAGTCCAGTTCTTCCTGATGCTTCAGCAGGTCACGCATGCGGTACGGGTCGTCGCCGAAGAAGTACAGCAGACCCCAGTGCGTTCCGAAAGCTGTTCGCTTGGTGACGGTTTCCTCGACTGGTGCCGAGAGGTCGTTGGTTTCGTAATAGTCGTGCTCGGCGGTCTCGGCCGGAATCTCGAGGTGGCTGACGACGCGTCGGCGTGGGTACACGCCGAAGCAGCCGGCGATGCCGGTGGCGTCCTCGACCTCGGTCGGGAAGAACGCGTCGATCTCTTCCTCTGTGGTCTTGGGGTCGAACGCCAGCGCAAGCCCTTGGTAGGCGTTGAAGCCGTAGGCGCGCTCGAGGAGCTCGAACACCTTGAAACCTGGTGGCCGGTATGCCACTTCACCGAAGTACATCTCTCCGTCGCTGGTGACGAAGTATTCCGGGTGCACGAATCCGAACTCGATGTCGAAGGTCTTGATGAGCTTCTCGATCTGCGCGGTGATCTGCGGCCGGTACTTCTCGAGCTCCGGAGTTGCGGGCACGAACACCGAGTATCCGAGCGTCACGTACTCGGAGATGTTGAGGAACTTGATCTTTCCGTTGTGGATCCACGCTTCGACAGCGAATTCCCAACCGTCCAAATGCGACTCCATCAGCACCGGGAACTCGTCGTCGGGGATGGAGTCGACCTCGTCGGGAGTGCGGATGACGCGGTGCCCCAGGCATCCGGCCTTGTCGAAGGCCTTGAGGTGAATGGGATCGTTGGGGTCGCCGTCGAGCTTGAGGAGTGTCTGGTTGACGCGGCGGAGGAATCGAACAACGTCTTCCCGGTCGTGCGCTTCCTCGAAGATGCCGACGCGGATGCCGCCGAGCTGCGCGCGACGCTTCATCAGCGCCTTGTCTCGCAGCAACATCGCCTGACCGAACAACCGTGGGTTACCGAGCAGAACGGAGTTGATGGCACCCGCCCACTCGACAGTTTCCTCGTACAGCGGGATCGCGACGTCGACACCACGATCCTGCAATGCCTCGGCGATCTCGAGCGAACGGTCGTTGATGCGTTCGAAGTTCCAGGAGATGTACGGAATGTCGTGTTCGGTGCAGTACTGCTCGGCCCATTCGGGCGCCACGACCACGTACCGACGGTCGAATGCATCGAGGGCCTCCACCGCGGCGAGACTCCAGCCCAGTAGTGCGACGTAGCCCTTCTCCGGATTCTTCTCCAGTCGTGTGGGCTGCGGCATACATGGTCCTTTCCGTCGGAAACGTGTCGTCAGGTCGTCCCGTCCACCGTACATAGGGCAGTGCGCAGGGCAAATCGCGCACGTACGTCACCGTCGCGACGTGCGGTGGTCCGCGACGTGCGGTGGTCCGTGACGTGCGGTGGTCACCGTGGGCCTAGTGCTGGTTGACGTCCACGGCGCTGCGGATCAGGTCCGAGAAGCCTTTCTCGTCGACGACGTCTCTGGAGTGGATGTCGATCGCGCGGCGCGTTCCGGCATCGAGGCTGGCGTTGAAGATTCCGGACGGGTCGGTCACCGACGCGCCCTTCGCGAAGGTCACCTTGACCTTGTCCTTGTAGGTCTCGACCGTGCACAGAAGACCGTCGAGACTGAACGTAGGCACGCCGTCGGGATTGGACGGCTTGCGCCACTTCACTTCCTCGGTGGCACCTGGAGCAGCAGTGAGAATCAGTCCACGGATGGTGTCCACGGTGTCGTTCCGCCAGTCTGCGCTCATAGGCGAAAGACTACTGGCGCTGGCGCCATAATCGCAGGGCCACGAACGCATTCGCAACGAGAACCGCGATGTACGGCGCCACGAACAACGGCGTGCCCGACGGCGTCAGCGCCGAGACCCAGCCGGCCGGGTCGCCGTCGACGACGGGACGGAACAAGTCGGTGATCTCGGCGGTGACGAGAACGGTCATGCAAAGGATCGCCAGCACGTTGCCGAACGTCGACACGGCCCGGCCTGCCCGGAAGTCGGCGATCATCACGAGCGCCGCGACGCAGGCGACGATCATGATGGGAGCGAACACGGTAAGGCCGAACACCGCATACAGATTCCAGTCGCCGAGTGCGCCGGGAAGAAGGTCCTGATGGTCTATCAGTGCCATGATCGGCATCGTCAGAACCAGAACGAGTAGCGGCGCAACTCCGACGGTCAGTACCCACTCGATGTCCCGAGGGCCGCGAGCGCGATGCCCGATGACTGTCGGTTGGGGGTATTTGTCCGCTTCGTGCACGGACCTACAGTGCCATACGGGCGGGTGTGATCGAAACGGTTCATCGCAGGCCAGGCGCATAATCTGCAAGAATCGAACAATGGTCGACGACGTGGCGCTACGACGGGATTCGCTCGTGCGAATCCTCGAGGTCGTGCGCGGGCTCGGCGTCGGAGAGGGGCTCGACGTCACCCTCGATCGCATAGCCGCCGCTGTCGTCGACGTATTGGGTTTCGGGGCTGTTGTCGTCAACGTCAAGGTTCCGGGTGGGGGCCTCGTCGTCTCGTCGGCAACCGGCCCTCCGGAAGTCCGCGACATGGTCGGCGAGACGATGACGCACGAGGTGTGGTTGGGGCTGCTGGAGGCCTGCGAGCGGTGGGGTGAACTGCGGTTCCACGAGAACTTGGCGGACGTCGATGCCCTCGGAGGCGTGTCCTATCGTGACCCGCATCGGACGCACTACCTCGCCGCATCACCGGATGGTGAGCGGAGGATCTGGCGGCCGGAGTACGCGCTTCTGGCGCCGATGTGGGCCGGGGAGAACACGCTGCTGGGTGTTCTGAGCGTCGATCTCCCGATCTCCGGTCTCGTGCCGGACGCTCAACAGTGCGCGATGCTCGAACTGTTCGCAGGCCAGGCAGGTGCAGCCATCGCCGAAGCCGCCAGGATCGGCGATGCCGAAGATCAGCAACTGCAGTACCGAGCCGTGTTCCTCGATTCGCCGATTCCGACGGCGATGCTCGGTCTCGACTCCGCCGTGGTCGAGGTCAACAGGGCTTTCGAGGAGCTCACCGGCCGGAACGACGACGAGCTGCGCGGCCTCGATCTGACTGCGGTTTTCGGTGTCGAGACCCGACATGCCGGCGTCGAAGACCGACGAGTCGTGCGCATCGACGGCGAGGAGAGATGGGCGCACGTTCGGCTGCAACGCATCGAAAGCGCCTACGGCACAAGGTTCGTCTGCACGGCCGAGGATCGTAGTACCTCGCATCTCGCTCTCGATCACCTGCGTCTGCGCGCGGAGCGCGACGACCTCACCGGCCTCGGGGTCAGAAGCCTCGCGATGACCGAACTCGCCGAGCGGCTCGGCCATCAGGTCGACGACGACCTCGTGGCCTTTCTGTTCTGCGATCTCGACGGCTTCAAAGCCGTCAACGACGGGCACGGCCATCTCGTCGGCGACCGGGTTCTGGTGGAGATCGCGGAGTGCCTCCGCGAATGCGTGGAGGACGGTGACCTCGTGTGCAGGCTCGGCGGCGACGAATTCGGCATCGTCGCGACCAGGAAAACGGTGGACGACATCGAAGATCTCGCGGCCCGCTGCGTCGGAAAGCAGAGTTCCGTCCACGGACGGATGTCCGTCGGAGTGTGCATCGCGCACGCGGGAAGCGGTAGCACGGCCGAGGCAGTGGTCGAGTCCGCGGATGCGATGCTCTACCGCACCAAGAGCGACGGGGGCGGCAACTGGCGAAGCACAGTTCTTCGTCCCGTTGCCGATGGGATGAGTCGACGGCGTGTTCTTGACTAGCCTCGCGGGGTTGTGTCAACCTGAAACCTGACCGAGCGATCGCTCGGTCGGCCCGAATTCGAGGAGCGCGCCGGTGTCGATCGATCTGACGTATTCACCCCAGGTCCAGGCCGTCATCGACAAGACGCGGACGTTCGTACGGGAGACCGTGTTGCCGATCGAGGACAAGTTCCTCGGAAACATCGCCGATGCAGGCGGAGACGAGCTGCGGAATTCCCTGCAGCAGGCAGCCAAGGAGGCAGGCGTCTTCGCCCCGCACGCCCCCGTCGAGTACGGCGGCCTCGGGCTGAACATGAGCGATCGTGCGCCCGTGTTCGAAGAGGGGGGATACTCGCTGTTCGGTCCCATCGCACTGAACATCGGAGCCCCCGACGAAGGCAACGTGCACATGCTTGCCCACATCGCATCGCAGGCGCAGAAGGAGCAGTTTCTCGCGCCGCTGGCATCCGGTGATGTTCGATCCGCGTTCGCGATGACCGAGCCGGCTCCTGGTGCAGGCTCCGACCCGTCCGCACTGACCACGGCCGCAGTCAAGGTCGACGGCGGATGGAAGGTCGACGGGCAGAAGTACTTCATCACGGGCGCGGACGGCGCCGGGTTCTTCATCATCATGGCCAGGACTGCAGGCAAGCCGGGGGACCGCGGCGGTGCGACGATGTTCCTCGCGCCGGCCGACACTCCCGGCATCAAGGTCGGCAGGCACATCGGGACCCTGGACAAAGCGATGATCGGCGGACACTGCGAGGTGTTCTTCGACAGCGTCTTCGTACCCGACGAGAACGTGCTCGGTGCCGTCGACGAAGGCTTCTCCTACGCGCAGGTCCGCCTGGGACCGGCGCGCATGACCCACGTGATGCGATGGCTCGGCGCTGCCCGTCGCGGACACGACATCGCCGTCGATCACGTGGCGCGTCGCGAAGGATTCGGCTCCGCGCTCGGCGATCTCGGCATGGTGCAGAAGATGGTCGCGGACAACGAAATCGATATCGCCGCGACGCGTGCCCTTCTTGTTCGGGCATGCTTCGCCCTCGACCAGGGATCGCACGCCGGGAACGAGACATCGATCGCCAAAACCTATGCGGCCGAGGCCATCTTCCGAATCGTGGACCGCAGCATTCAGATGTGTGGTGGGCTCGGAGTGTCCGACGACCTGCCGTTGGCCCGCTTGTCCAGGGAAGTCCGGCCCTTCCGCGTCTACGACGGTCCGTCCGAGGTGCACCGGTGGGCAATTGCCAAGCGAGTTGTCGGCGCGGCCAAGAAGGCAGCACGTCAGGCCGCCGAGAAATGACCGAACTGCCAGGCATGAACACCCCGGCCCTCGCCGCCTTCCTCGGTGAGAACGGGGTGGCCCTCGACGGTGAACTGCGCGTCGAACTGATCAGCGGGGGCAGATCGAACCTGACGTACAAGGCATTCGACGACACGAGCGCCTGGGTCGTGCGCCGGCCCCCGACGAGCGGTCTCACCCCGTCGGCACACGACATGGCCCGCGAGTGGGCTGTGACCAGCGCGCTGCAATCCACCGATGTACCCGTCGCGAGGACGGTGGCATTCGACCGGGACGGCGACGTATTGGGGGCTCCGGCAACCGTTGTCGAGTTCGATCCAGGTACGGTCATCCGAACCCGCGAGGATCTGGACAGTCTCTCCGACGAGGACGTCGCGGCCAATACGTCCGAGCTGATTCGAGTACTCGCCCGCCTGCACCAGGTGAACTACGACGCAGTGGGTCTCGGATCGTTCGGCAAGCCGGCAGGATTCGTCGGGCGTCAGGTCAAGACGTGGGCACGCCAGTGGGAAACCGTCAAAACGCGTGAACTCCCGGATGTGGAGAAACTGCGGGACAAACTGGAAGCGGCGGTGCCGCCGTCGTCCGAGGCGTCCATCGTGCACGGCGACTACCGCATCGACAATGTCATCCTCCAGCGAGAGAATCCAGGTTCCATTGCTGCAGTGGTGGACTGGGAGTTGTCCACCCTCGGTGACCCACTCACCGACATCGCCCTGATGTGTGTGTACCGGCAACCCGTGTTCGACGCGGTACTCGGTACGTCCGCGGCCTGGACCAGTGATCGATACCCGTCCGCGGACGAGCTCGCCCAGATGTACAGCCGGGAAACAGGTTCCGAGCTGCCCGAGTGGAACTTCTATCTGGCCCTCGCGAACTTCAAGCTGGGGGTCATCGGCGAAGGCATCACGCACCGAGCGTTGTCCGGCTCCGACTCCGGACCCGGGGCTTCATCCGCAGCAGAAGCTACACAGGAATTCATGGCGTCGGGACTCCGCGCGATCGAGGGGAAGAAATGAAAACTGCTCTGGTGACGGGTGGCTCGCGTGGAATCGGACTCGGAATCGCCACACGTCTGGCGCGTTCGGGCTACTCGCTCACGATCACGGCGCGCGACGGCGCGGTGCTCGAGAAGGTCGCCGAGGACCTCGTCCAGGCAGGTGCTCCCCGCGTGGTGACCGTGGCCGCCGACCTCGCCGATCGCGAGGCCGCCGACCGAATCGCCGACGCGCACGCCGAGGCGTACGGATCCATGAACGCATTGGTCCTCAATGCAGGCGTCGGGACGGCAGGACGTATCGAGGACTACCCCATGCGCCGCTTCGACAAGACCCTCGACGTCAATCTGAGGTCACCGTTCCATCTACTGCAGAACTCCATCCCACTGATGCGCGTCGCAGTCCAAGCAAACCCGGACAGCGGAGCCAAGGTGATCGCGCTCGCGTCCATGGCGGGCGTGTACTCCGAAGCAGGTCTGGCCGTCTACGGAGCCACCAAGGCCGCCATGCTGTCACTCGTCGAAACCCTGAACGCCGAGGAAAGCGCCAACGGCATCAGCGGAACCTCCATTGCACCCGGATACGTGGACACCGACATGAGCGACTGGACCAAGGACAAGATCCCCGGCGACTCCATGATCCGAGTCGACGACATCGTCGAACTCGCAACGAGCGTCCTGTCGCTCTCTTCCCGCGCAGTCGTACCTCGCCTGGTGGTCACCCGCGCCGGGGCCGGGTTGGGAGCGTAGCCGAGCCCCGACCGAGCGGGCACCCGATAACAATCGAATGGATTGGTACGCCCGCTTTCGATTGAAGACTCGCCGGTTTGTCGCTCGGTCTGTGTACGAAGTTGCCCCACAATTGTTTTCGTATGCAAAACTGCCGGTGGACACGGTCGTCTGGGCCGTCTCGAGCACGGGGGTTTCATGGTTCACGCATGGCGTTTCGTTGTGTTCTGCGCGGTCCTTCTGGTCGGCTGGGTCGGTATCCCCGCCCTCGCCACTGCGGAACCGTCGGCCCCGAGGATCGACAGCCGAGTCGACGTCAGCACCACCCTCACCCAGCTCGCGGTGTACTCGCCGAGCATGGATCGGATCATCGACGTCCAGGTGCTGACCCCGGAGACCGAGAGCGGACCTCGTCCGTCGCTGTACATGCTCAGCGGGATCGGTGAGGAGGATCCGACCAACAGCATGTGGCTGCGCAAAGGTGGGGCAGCCGAGTTCTTCCGCGACAAGAACGTCAACGTCGTACTCCCACTCGCCGGGCCGGGAAGCTTCTACGCGGATTGGCAGCGCGACGACCCGAAGCTCGGGCGCTACAAGTGGGAGACTTTCCTGACGCAGGAGCTTCCGCCGCTGATCGATGCCGAGTTCGACGGCAACGGGCGCAACGGGATCGCCGGCTTGTCGATGGGTGCGCAGTCGGCGATGATGCTGGCGTCGCGTAATCCGAGTCTCTACTCGGCCGTCGGTGCGTACAGTGGCTGCTTCGCCTCGGCGGAACTGTTGGGTCAGGGCAGTATGCGCGGGATCGTCACGGCCTTCGGCGGCAACGCGGACAACATGTTCGGTAGTCCGCTCGACCCGGCCTGGGCGGCTCACGACGTACTGGTCAACGCCGAAGCGTTGCGCGGCAAATCGATCTACGTCTCCGTCGGAAGCGGGCTGCCGGGGCCGCACGAGAAGTTCGAGACCGCCAAGGACTGGGACGTCGTCGTGGTGGGTGGCCTCATCGAGGTGGGATCGAACTACTGCACCCACAGACTGGACGATCGGTTGCGTGAGCTCTCCATCCCCGCCACCTTCGATTTCGAGAATGTCGGCACCCACTCGTGGGCGTACTGGGTCGATCAACTGCCCAAGAGCTGGCCTACCCTCGCCGCCGGCCTCGGGTTGTGAGTTCGAGAACCGAGACCAACGTCTCGACGGCGAGGCCGGCGTTGCTCGCGCCGGTCAGCTGCTGGCTCAGATCTTCACGATCAACGCCTGGAACCGCATCGGTGTGTCCACCCACCTGGTGCCGGGTGTGACCAATCCGGGCAGCTCCGCCTGAGGGCGAGTGGCGGTTCAGCGCAGAATCGGCGGGTGGAGCGACGAGGCGGGTCCGGGGCGATAGACCTGCGCGTTGCGCCCACGCCGGCCGGTCGAGGCGACGACCCCGTCGACGGGTTCCACGAATCCGGCCGTGCCCAGGACTTTGCGGCGAAAGTTCGCCCGGTCCAACTCCGTCCCCCACACCGTCTCGTACACCGACTGCAAATCCCTTACGGTGAAGGGGTCGGAGACGAAGTTCGTGGCCAAAGTGGTGTATTCGAGCTTCGAACGCACGCGTTCGACGGCATCGGCGAGGATCTCGTCGTGGTCGAAAGCGAGAGACCGTGCATCCCCGACAGGCAACCATGCGGCAGAAGCGGCGTCCGTTCCCGCCACGGGCTCGGGCAGATCCGGTGCGAACGCGACATAGGCGACCGAGACGACGCGCATACGAGGGTCCCGATCGGGCGCACTGTAGGTCCCGAGTTGCTCGACGTAGCCCGGAAAGATGGTCAGGCCTGTCTCCTCGCTCAGTTCACGCGACGCCGCGGCGGTGGCGGATTCCTCCGGTCGCACGAAACCGCCCGGCAGTGCGAGCTTTCCGGCGAAGGGGTCCTCGCCACGTTCGACGAGAAGGGCGCACAAATCGGCGTCACGGATCGTCAGAGCAACGAGGTCGACGGTCACGGCAAACCTTGGATACTGGGTGGCGTCGTAATTCATACCACTCCCAGCGGATCGGTGAAGGTCATGCGCCTACCCAGCTCCTGTTCTGCAACTCGAACGGCCAGAGCAGTTCTCTCGGTTAGGCTTCCCGTCAGCATGACCCAGGACCGCCCACTACGCGTGAGCGCGTCGACGAACCATCCTGTCATGTCGGCTCGGATCGACTCACCGTCCCGAATGCCGTCCTGCACGAATGGTACGTCCACGTGATCGGTCAGCAGGTACAGCGCTCGGCGGCCGTCGACCTCGTTCTCGGCTCGGCGAGATTCCGGGCCGAGGTAGCGGCGCTCCCAGACTGTCGTCGCGAAGGCGTCGGTGTCGCAGATCAGAATCGGCGAACCAGCGCGGGCGGCGTCGTCTTCCATCGCGTGCTGCGTGCGTGCGATCCGCGCGAAGTCCTCACCCGTCCAGACGATGTCGTCCATCTCCGCATCCGGGGCGACCTTCCGCGCCGCCGCGAGCTTGTCGAAGGTGTCCTGTCGGCCGAACTCGTCCACGAGCCCCGTACGCGCCCACACGCCCCCGCGTCGTCGAAAGTGCTCTGCCAGAGCGACGCTGATCGTGGTGGTGCCCGTCGATTCCGCGCCGACGACGACGATGCGGGTGGCAAGACCGGCCTGCGCGGGGGCATCGAGCATGTCCCACGACGATGCCAAGTCGGATCGACAAGCGGTGCCGGATATGGGAACCGCCGATCGAGGCAGGTCGAACGGCACGTGCGTCGCATCGAACCACTGCGCGAGTTCGTCGCCGTAGGCTTCACTGCTGACGACGGCGTCGACCTCGGTGTCGGTCACGGTGCGCACCGCGGCCCTCATACAGGCCACCTGCGCAGCCCACACGGCACGGGAGGTGTGGTCGATCGGCGCATCGCACACGATCCCGGTGACGGTCACCCCGGCGTCGCCCGCCTGTGATTCGGACACGCTGTGTGATTCGGACATCCAGGCGACTCGGTGTTCCAGGGGGACCGATTCGAACGCCGAGGACATGACCACGACGGTCACTCGTCGGGCACGGGCTGCGGCGAAGCGAACAAGGGCGTGGTGGCCGGCGTGGGGCGGATAGAACTTCCCGATGACCAGCGCGTGGTTCCACATCTCAGGCCTCCACCAGTTCCGCGTCGCGCATCGATGCAGTCCACGCCAGCAGGCCGCCCACGCACAGGGCGATGAAGCCCAGGTAGAGCACGGCCGTCAGGACCAGATCCTTGTACAGGTACAGCGGCACGTAGATCACGTCGGCGGCGATCCACAGGAACCACGATTCCCGACGCTTGTTGATCTGCCCCCACGTCGCCAGCAGTGACAGCGTGGTGGTCAGTGCGTCCCAGAACGGCACAACGGATTCCGTTGCCGTGGAGAGCAGCATGGTGATGCCCGCGACGCCTGCGACGCCCGCGATGGCCAGCCATGTCCATTCCCGAACCGAGGTTGCGGTGACGATCGTCGTCTTTCGGTGTCCGCCGGACGTCCACGTGATCCAGCCCCAGACGGCAAGCGCGATGTAGACGATCTGAAGGGCCGAGTCCGCGTACAACCCGGCACCGACGAACAGGAGAACGAACGCGACGTTGTTCGCGATTCCGATCGGCCAGTTCCACACCGACTGTCGCGCGACGAGCAGGACACACAGTGCTCCCGTCGCGAATCCGATGACTTCGACCCAGGATGTCGGGGCGCCGAACGACACGAACGCGGTCGAAGCGAGCCATTCAGTGAACGCGGTCATGTGCTGTTCCTTTAGTAGTCGATGTGACTACTAAAGATAACACGGAGATCGGAAAGGGCAAACTGCACGTGCCGACGCCGCGGGAGTGGTCGATTCCTCCATAGGCTGAGCGCGCTCCAGCCCATAACGTGTCCCAGGTCACTCTCACCACCGAGAAAGCCGAGACACATGCCTGCAGACGCATCGAAACCCGAGATCGAAACGCGGGTGGTCAAGAAGGTCGCCCGACGGATCATTCCGTTCCTGGGTTTGGCCTACTTCGTCAACTACCTCGACCGAACGAACATCGGGCTCGCGAAACTCACCATGAGCGACGAGCTCGGCCTGACCGAGACGATGTTCGGGTTGGCGTCCGGACTGTTCTTCATCGGTTACCTGCTCTTCGAGGTGCCGAGCAACCTGGCGTTGCACAAGTTCGGTGCCAGGCGCTGGATTGCCCGCATCATGCTGACGTGGGGAGTGATCGCCGCGGGCATGGCCTTCGTGCCCACCGCGGGCTGGCTCTACGGTTTGCGCATTCTGCTGGGTATCGCGGAAGCCGGCTTCTTCCCCGGTGTGCTGCTCTACATGACGATGTGGTTCCCGCGTGCGTACCGCGTCCGGCTGATGGGCCTGTTCCTCCTGGCGTTGCCGGTCTCGTCGGCTTTGGGTGCGCCATTGTCCAGCGCGATCATCCAGTACTGGGACGGACTGTTCGGGCTGTCGGGTTGGCGTGTGATGTTCCTCGTCGAAGGCCTTCCCGCGGTTCTACTCGCCGTCGTCACCTGGTTCTACCTGACCGACCGGCCCTCCCAGGCCACATGGCTCGACGATGACGAAAAGGCATGGCTGACCGCTGAACTGGAGTCCGAGGACTCCGCGAAGGGTGGACACGTCAGTGGCTCGGTGACACGAGCGCTTCGCGACGTCCGCGTGTGGATGCTCGGCCTCGTGTACTTCGGCATCACCTATGGGCTGTACTCGCTCAGTTTCTTCCTGCCCAGCATCGTCGCCGGTTTCAAGCAGACGTTCGATACGGACTTCTCCCTCGTCACAACCGGACTCATCGTCGCCGTTCCGTTCGCCGTCGGTGCTGTGGCCATGGTGCTGTGGAGCCGGCATTCCGACCGAACCGGTGAACGTACCTGGCACGTCGCGATTCCGACCCTCGTCGGTGCCGTCTCCATCCCGTTCGCGCTGTACATGGACACACCGTTCACGACGATGCTTGCGGTGACGGTCAACGCCGTCGGTGTCTTCTGCGCACTGCCGGTGTTCTGGTACCTCCCGAGCACGTTCCTGACGGGTGCGGGCGCTGCCGCTGGAATCGCGATCATCAATTCGGTGGGCAACATGTCAGGTTTCGGTGCGCCCTACGTGACGGGGTGGCTGCTCGACGCCACCGGGAACGCGCGCGCAGGGCTGTGGGTAGTGGGCGCGGTGATGCTGCTGGCCGTCGCGTTGGTCCTGATTCTTCGAGGCCGTGTGGGCGCCGGGCCGGGACCGGTCGCCCCGCCGCACGAGCAGTCAGTGCGCACAAGGTAAGCACGTTTTCGTTACCCAGAATCATGCAGAGTGCTCAACTTCTAAGTGATGTATTGATCCTTCTGATGATTCTTGGTTGTGTTCCAGGTAACAGTGCAACTGTATGGAGGCCGAGATGGACACCGCAATTTCACGGGCGAGCAATGACGACCTCATCCAACTCGTCACACCCGAAGGCACGCGAACCGCGCCTTCCGAATTCTCCGGCCTCGTGGAGGACATCACGACGGAGAAGCTTTGTGATCTCTACGAGGACCTGGTTGTCGTGCGGCGTATCGACGCAGAAGCCACCGCACTCCAGCGTCAGGGAGAACTCGGCCTCTGGGCTCCCCTCCTCGGACAGGAAGCCGCTCAAGTGGGATCCGCACGTGCTCTGCACGCCGACGATTTCGTCTTCGGCAGCTACCGCGAACACGGCGTTGCGTACTGCCGCGGCGTCGACCCGACGGAAATGCTGCGGTTCTGGCGCGGCTCCACACAATCCGGCTGGAACCCGTACGAGTACAACATGACGACGCCGGCCATCATCGTCGGATCCCAGGCATTGCATGCCACGGGATACGGCCTGGGAATGAAGTTCGACGGAGCCGAGGGGGCCGTCATCACCTACTTCGGCGACGGCGCCACGAGCCAAGGCGACATCTCCGAAGCATTTGGATTCGCGGCAAGTTTCAACGCCCCTGTCGTGTTCTTCTGCCAGAACAACCAGTGGGCAATTTCGGAGCCGGTGACTCTGCAAACACACATCACGATCGCCGAACGTGGCCGCGGCTTCGGCGTTCCCGCACTGCGTGTCGACGGCAACGACGTGCTGGCCGTTCTCGCAGCCACCCGGATGGCTCTGACTCGCGCACGCGAAGGCAGCGGACCCATGCTGATCGAGGCCGTCACCTATCGAATGGGACCGCACACCACCTCCGACGATCCCACCCGCTACCGGTCGGCGGCAGTCGACGACGAGTGGAAGAAGAAGGACCCCATCGACCGCATCGAGCGACTGCTCGACGCCGAAGGAGCGATGGACGACGCACTCCGCGCACGCGTCGAGGATCGGGCCGAGTGGACCGCAGCGGAACTCCGCCGCGGATGCCTCGGCACTGTGGAGCCGAAGGCGATGTCGGTGTTCGACAACGTCTACGCCGACCCGCATCCGCTGATCGCCGAGGAGCGAGACGCCTACGCCACCTATCTCGCCGGATTCGAAGGAGCTCAGTCATGACCGCGACCCTTGCCGCCCCCCGGATTCCGCTCGGTAAAGCCCTGAACGCAGGCCTGCGTCGAGCGATGGAAGACGACCCCAAGGTAGTGCTTCTCGGCGAAGACATCGGCAAACTCGGCGGGGTCTTCCGCATCACCGACGGCCTGCAGAAGGACTTCGGACCCAACCGCGTCATCGACACTCCACTGGCCGAGTCCGGAATCATGGGCACCGCAGTCGGACTCGCCTTCCGCGGATACCGGCCGGTCGTCGAAATCCAGTTCGACGGTTTCATCTACCCCGCGTTCGATCAGATCGTCTCGCAGGTCGCGAAGCTGCACTACCGCACCGGTGGCAACGTCAAGATGCCCCTGACGATCCGCGTGCCGTACGGCGGCGGAATCGGTGCCGTCGAACATCACTCGGAATCCCCGGAAGGGTATTTCGCCCAGACCGCCGGTCTTCGCGTCGTCAGCTGCAGCAATGCCGCCGACGCCAATGTCATGCTGCGCCAGGCCATCGCGTCGGACGACCCGGTCCTGTTCTTCGAGCCCAAGCGTCGGTACTGGCAGAAGGGTGAAGTCGACGTCACCCTACCGATCGACGACGCCTATCCGCTCCACAAGGCGCGGGTCGTCCGCGAAGGGACCGACGCGACCGTCATCGCCTACGGACCACTCGTCGTCACCGCGTTGCAGGCCGCCGACGTCGCCGCGGGGGAGGGCCGTTCGCTGGAGGTGATCGACCTCCGTTCGCTCTCTCCACTGGACATGGACACCATCGCGGAATCGGTCCGCAAGACCGGCAGGCTCGTCATCACCCACGAGGCAGCGACGTTCATGGGAATCGGCGCCGAAATCGCTGCGCGAGTGCAGGATCAGTGCTTCTACAGTCTCGAAGCACCCATCCAGCGCGTCGGCGGATTCTCGACCCCGTATCCGGCGGCGAAGCTCGAAGAATTCTTCCTCCCCGACGCCGACCGAATTCTCGACGCAGTGGACAGGACGTTCCCGGCATGACGAACAGCTTCCGCCTACCCGATCTCGGCGAAGGACTCACCGAGGCCGAACTGATCAGCTGGTCGGTGAAGGTCGGTGACACCATCGCACTGAACCAGGTGATAGCCGAGGTGGAAACCGCCAAGGCATCGGTCGAACTGCCGTCGCCGTTCGCCGGTACGGTCACGGCACTGCACGCCGACGAAGGCTCGACAGTCCAGGTGGGCAGCGTCATCATCGAGATATCCGACGGCTCGACCGAGATCGTGACCGAAGAGCCAGCCGAGAAGGAAGAACGTGTCCCGGTTCTCGTCGGATACGGCGTTGCCGGCGAAGGCGTGAGCCGACGCGGCAACCGTCGCGCGGCGGCCCCCGCGTCGCCGCCGCCGTCGAACGGTAGACCGCTCGCGTCCCCACCGGTCCGATTCGTCGCCAAGCAGCAGGGAATCGACCTTGCGGACGTATCGGCGACCGGTGCACACGGCGAGGTGACCCGCGATGATCTGGCTGCGTACACCGAGCGCGACACAGCCCCGGTCTCGGGCACGGTGAAGAACGAAACCCGCACTCCCATCAAGGGAGTTCGCAAGCACACGGCGGCAGCCATGGTGTCGAGCGCATTCACCGCGCCGCACGTCACCGAGTTCATCACCGTCGACGTGACACCGTCGGTGGAACTGTTGGAAAAACTACGCGGCACCAAGCACTTCCGCGACATCAAACTCACCCCGCTGGCGCTCGTCGCCAAAGCACTGCTGGTCGCTCTGCGCTCCAATCCGAGTCTCAACTCCGAGTGGGACGAACAGAATCAGGAAATCGTCACCAAGAACTACGTCAATCTGGGCATCGCTGCCGCGACACCCAGAGGGCTGATGGTCCCGAACATCAAGGACGCGCACATGCTGGGCCTCAAGGACGTCGCGCAGGCTTTGACCGAACTGACCGTGACGGCCAAGGAAGGCAAGACCGGCCAGGCCGATCTCGCCGACGGCACCATCACGATCACCAATGTCGGTGTTTTCGGGGTGGATTCGGGGACCCCCATTCTCAACCCAGGGGAGGCAGCGATCCTCTGTTTCGGAGCGATCCGTCGTCAGCCGTGGGAGTTCGAAGGGGAGATCGCTCTGCGCTCGGTCACGACACTGAGCCTGTCGTTCGATCATCGTCTGGTCGACGGTGAGCAGGGCTCGAGATTCCTGGCCGACATCGCGTCGATCCTTGCCGATCCGATGAACCTGGTGGCGTTGGCATGAGCGACGTCGTCGTCCTCGGAGGCGGATCGGGCGGGTACGCAGCTGCATTCCGTGCTGCGCAACTGGGACTTTCGGTCACCCTGGTGGAGAAGGACAAGGTCGGAGGAACCTGCCTGCACCGCGGGTGCATCCCGACCAAAGCCCTCCTGCACGCGGCGGAGGTGGCGGACACCGCCCGGGAGAGCTCGTCGGTGGGGGTTCGTGCGAACTTCGAGGGTATCGACATCGCCGGGGTCCACGCTTACAAAGACGGCGTCGTCTCCAAGCTGTACAAGGGCTTGCAGGGCCTCGTCAAGGCTCACAAGATCGAATTCATCAGCGGTACAGGTAAATACGTCGGAAACAAGACCGTCGACGTGGACGGCCGCAGGATCACCGGATCATCGGTGGTCCTCGCAACCGGGTCGTACGCAAAGGTGCTACCGGGAATCGAACTCGGTCCGCGAGTGCTGACCAGCGACCAGGCGTTGACCCTCGACTACGTCCCGAAACGAGCCATCGTGCTGGGCGGGGGAGTCATCGGCGTCGAATTCGCCAGTGCGTGGGCATCGTTCGGCGTCGAGGTGACCATCGTCGAAGCACTGCCCCGACTGGTTGCAGCCGAGGACGAGTGGGCGTCCAAACAGCTCACCCGGGCCTTCAAGAAACGAGGCATCGCCGCACGGACATCGTCGCCGTTCACCGGCGTCAAGGAAACCCCAGACGGTGTGACAGTGACCCTCGACTCCGGGGAGACGCTCGATGCCGATGTTCTGTTGGTCGCGGTCGGGCGTGGGCCCACTACGTCCGACCTCGGCGGCGTCTCGATGGATTCGGGATTCGTCGGCGTCGACGGAAACTTGATGACCTCGGACGACGGTGTCTACGCCGTCGGCGACATCGTCCGGGGACCACAGTTGGCGCACAGAGGATTTCAGCACGGAATCTTCGTCGCCGAGCACATCGCGGGTCTGAAGCCCGTCCCGGTCCCCGACGAGAACATCCCCCGGGTCACGTACTCGAACCCCGAAATCGCGTCCGTCGGACTGACGGAAGCGCAGGCGGTCGAGCGCCACGGCTCCGCGGATTCTGTCGTCTACGACCTCGCCGGCAACGGCAAGAGTCAGATCCTCGGCGCGTCGGGCGGGGTCAAGCTGGTGCGAGCCGGGGGCGCAGTCGTCGGCATTCACATGGTCGGCGCACGCGTCGGCGAACTGATCGGTGAAGCGCAGTTGGTCGTCAACTGGGGTGCATATCCCGAGGAAGTCGCGCACCTGATCCACGCGCACCCGACGCAGTCCGAGGCCTTCGGGGAAGCTCACCTCGCTCTGGCGGGGAAGCCGCTGCATTCCCACTGAGGTGTCTTCTGTTACGCCCGTGAAAACTAATCCTCCCAGCGTCCCGCATACGTAAATCTACGGACGTGCCCACTGCCGAGTAGTTCCTACTGTTCAGCCATCGCATCAATCGGATGCGCATCACCGATCTCGGTGAGGCAAGCAGAAGGAGGCATGATGGGACGTCTGTCCGGATCAGTGGCCATCGTGACCGGTGCGGCGGGCGGTATCGGGTTGGGTATCGCCGAGCGTTTCGCCTTGGAGGGCGCAACCGTCGTCGCGACCGACGTCCAAGGCCTGACCAGGGACAGTGCGGTTGCGATCCGTCAGCACGACGTGACCGACAGAGGCCAGTGGTCGGCACTGTTGGAGGACGTGCTGGCCGCCCACGGCAAGGTCGACGTACTCGTCAACAATGCGGGCGTCGCCGGCTACCACGACATCGTGGAGACACCCGTCGACGAGTGGCAACGCATCGTCGCTATCAACCAGACCGGCGTGCTGTTCGGTATGCAGTCCGTCATTCCGGCGATGCGCGCCAACGGCGCAGGGTCGATCGTGAACGTGTCCTCGATCTGTGGATCGACAGCTGTGCCCGGTGTCGCGGCCTACCACGCCACCAAGGGCGCGGTGATCACCATGACCAAGAACGCGGCCGTGAGCTACGCCCGCGACGGGATCCGCGCCAACGTGATTCTTCCCGGCTGGATCAAGACGCCGATGACCGTCGGGCAGACCGACGAACTCAACGCTCGCTACCTCGACGCCACACCGCTCGGACACGGTGCAGATCCCGAGGATGTCGCCTGGGGCGCCGTCTATCTCGCGTCGCGCGAATCAGCCTTCGTCACCGGCGTCGAACTGCCTATCGACGGCGGATACCTCGCGCAATGAGCGCCCCTACCCGAGAAAGCGAACGCTCCACCATGAACAGGTTGCACGGCAAGGTCGCGCTGGTCACCGGCGCGCAACAGGGAATCGGACGCGCGACGGCCGAAGCGTTCGTGGCCGAAGGTGCCACTGTCTACGCGGCCGACCTGACCGACAGTTTCGAACGGATCGACGGTGCACACTCCATCGCCCTCGACGTCTCGCAGGAGGCGGCCTGGCAGCGCGCAGTCGAGGCCATCCTCGCCGAGCACGGCAGCATCGACGTACTGGTCAACAACGCAGGCGTCATCGCATACTCCGGGATCGAGGAGATCGATGTCGACGAGTGGGACCGAGTCATCGGCGTCGATCAGACCGGTGTGTGGCTCGGTATGCGCGCGGTCGTTCCGTCCATGCTCGCGGCAGGCGCAGGCTCGATCATCAACCTGTCCTCGGCATGGGGGGTTGTCGGTGGCGTCGGCGTCGCGGCGTACCAGGCTGCCAAGGGAGCCGTACGGTCCATGACCCGAAATGCGGCAATCACTTATGCGCAGCAGGGAATTCGAGTGAACTCGATCGTGCCCGGGTGGATTCGAACGCCTCTCGCCGAAGCTCAGGATCCGGAGATCAACGCACGCGTCATCGGTGGAACGCCGATGGGACGGGGCGCGGAACCGAGCGAAATTGCCTATGGCTGTGTCTATCTCGCCAGCGACGAGTCCTCCTACGTCACCGGAACCGATCTGGTCATCGACGGCGGCCTGCTCGCTCGCTAGAGCCCGAACGAGAAAGAGATTCATTATGAGCAGGACAGTCACCGTTTCCGCGGTGCAATTCGAAATGCGCGAGCTCGACGGTTTCGACGCCTTCGCCGCACAGGTCCGAGGGCTGACAGAGCAGACGGACGGTAGCGACATCGTCGTGTTCCCGGAGCTCGTCACCGAGCCGCTGTTCACCGTCAAGCCCGGGTGGCAGTCCGATCCGATCTCCGAACTCGGACGTATCTCGGAGTACACCGACGACTACCGCGCCTTGTTCGCGGACCTCGCCCGCACTCGTGGTCAGAACATCCTCGCCGGCACACATCTCGTGCGCACCGAGGAGGGGCTGCTGAACACGGCCTTTCTGTTCACTCCGGACGGCACCGAATACCGGCACGAGAAGACTCATATCTTCCCGGCCGAGGCCGACTGGGGAACGGGTGAAGGAGACCGACTCGATCCGATCGATCTCGGCAACGTCACCGTCGGAATCGCGGTCTGCTACGAGGCCGAGATACCGGAGGTCAGCACGGTTCTGTCACGGCGCGGAGCCGAACTTCTGCTGATGCCGTCGTACACGTTCACCGAGGCCGGCTTCTATCGCGTCCGGCACACCGCGGCAGCGAGATGCATCGAGAACCAGGTCTACGCAGTACACGCACCGATCGCAGGTTTCGCCGGAGCGCCACTGTCACCGGGCTGGGCGAGGGCGTCGATCCTGAGCCCGTGTGATCTGGACTTCCCCGCTGACGGTGTGGTGGCCGAGGCCCGGACGAACGTCGAGGACGTCATCACGGCCACGTTGGACCTGGACCTGCTTGCGGAGAACCGAAAGACGGGAGCGGCGACGACGTTCTTCGATCGGCAGCGCCGGAACCCGCTGTATCGCACATTTTCCGCAGACCTACTCCCCGAATAGAAGGAGACCTCGACAAATGCCTCTGAACCTGCCCGAAGGTAAGAAGATCGCCGTCAACATCGGCTGCGATTTCGACGCACACAGTGTCTGGATGGGAACGTTCGGCAAGACCAGCCCCAGCTACCTCTCCCGCGGTGAGTTCTGCGCCGAGGTCGGTGTGCCGCGGATGCTCTCACTGTTCGATCGCTACAAGATCGCCGGAACCTGGTGCACCCCCACACATTCCATGGAGACGTTTCCCGACGCCTTCCAGAGCATCGTCGACGCAGGACAGGAAGTCGCTGCTCACGGGTGCTACCACGAATCGGTGCCGTCGCTCGATCTCGACACCGAACGGCACCTCATGGACAAGACCCTGAAGCTGCACGAGAAGTACGTCGGAAAGCGCCCGCGCGGATACCGTTCGCCGGCTTGGGACTTCACCGAGCACACCATGTCGATCCTCGAAGAGCACGGTTTCGAATGGGACTCCTCGCTCATGGGCCGCGATTTCGAGCCGTACCATCCGCGTCCGGTGGAGGTGCGCTGGGAAGAGGGAAGCGTCCTCGGCGCCCCGTCACCGATTCTCGAGTTCCCCGTGTCCTGGTTCCTCGACGACTTCCCCGCGGCCGAGTACATCCCCGGCGTCAACCAGGGCTTCGAGTCGACAGCGTCGATGTACGAGCGCTGGAAGGACCACTTCGACTACTGCTACGACAACGTCCCAGGCGGAGTCATGGCCCTGACGGTGCATCCGCAGACCATTGCTCGCGCGCACCACATCATCATGTTCGAGAAGCTCCTCGACTACATGTCCGGTCACGACGGCGTCTGGTTCGCGTCCCTCAGCGACATCTACGACACGTGGACCGAGAACTGAACGCCCCTTCCAAACTCAAAGGACCATCATGAAGCTTCGCACCATGAGCATCGCAGCCGCGGCAGCAGTGCTCACCGTATTGCCCGCCTGTTCGGTCGACGCAGTCGCCGACTCCTCCGGCGAAGGGCGCGAGCAGACAGTTCCCACCGTCGACTCGGCATCCGATCTGAAGATCGCGTACTTCTCCGCCGGAGCGAGCAACGCCTACCTGCAGGCCTCCATCGACGAGGCGAAGAAGACAGCCGACGAACTCGGCGCCGAACTCGATGTCTTCGACGGACAGTTCAACGCCCAGACTCAGTTCGATCAGATGCAGAATGCGATCACGAGCGGAAAGTACAACGCGTTCGCTGTCGAGCCGAACGACGGAAACCTCGTGTGCAACATGCTGACTCAGCAGGCACCCGAAAAGAACATCATCGTCTCGGTGTTCAACCTCCCCATCTGCGGCCGCGCCACCAACAGTGGCGAGGAGACTTGGGAGCCCGGCACCGTCAACTACGTAGGCGGGCAGACCCTCGACGTCTACGAAGCATGGGTGGAGAAGGTCAAAGCCGACCATCCCGACGGCGCCAAGATCGCGCTGATCTCCGGACCCGACCTCAACGCGAACACGCTGTGCTTCTTCGATGCAGCACAGGCGTTCGACGGTGACGGCCGGTACCAGGTCGTCGCCAAGCAGACCACCGACTACACCACTCCCAAGGGTTTCCAAGCCGCACAGACGATTCTGCAGGCCAACCCTGATCTCGACGTCGTGATGTCGAACTTCTCCGGCATGACGCGTGGGGTCGTGCAGGCGACCGCAGGCCGCGATGTCTCGGTGTACGACTTCGGTGGCGATCAGTGGGCGCTCGACAACGTCTCTTCCGGTGCCATCACCAGCAGCGTGATGATGCTTCCGCGTCTCGAGACCCGCATGGCGATCCAGGGACTCGCCGACACCGTCGAGAAGCGCGACACCGCGCGGTTCGTCGATCTGTCCACGTCGGACTCCCTCCCCGGTACACCGTTCGCCGAGCGCAGCAACGTCGCCGACTTCACGGCCGAGTACTAGAGGCGCGAGATGACTGTGAACGAAACGCGGTCGACCGCGATCGACTGCATCGAGGTGAGCAAGACCTACGGCGCCAATCGCGCAGTGAAGTCGGCGACGGTGCAGATCGAAGCAGGCAGTGTGCACGCTCTGGTGGGGGAGAACGGCGCAGGCAAGTCCACTCTCCTCGGCATGATCAGCGGCCGTGTGGAAGCCAGTTCGGGTTCCATCACGGTGTTCGGCACCGAACTGCACGGTGGCAACCCCCGGGAAGTACGCCAACTCGGTCTTGCGGCCGTCTACCAGGAACTGACGATGGTGCCCGCGCTCGACGCGGTGGCCAATGTATTCCTCGGACAGAATCTCACCCGGCGGGGCATTCTCGACGGGAAGGCGATGCGAGCCCGATTCACCGAGATGTGCGTCGACTTCGACGTCGACATCCCGGCGGGCGTCCCGGTGCGTGAGTTGTCGGTGTCCACCCAGCAGATTCTCGAGATCATGCGCGGTGTCCAGGCGGACAGCAAGGTGTTGATGCTCGACGAACCCAGCGCGGCTCTGGCCGAGCACGAGCGGGATACGTTGTACCGGGTGCTCGACCGCCTACGTTCACAGGGTACGACGATCATCTTCGTAAGCCACAACTTGGAAGAAGTTCTGGCACTTGCGGACCGCATCACCGTGCTGCGAGAAGGAACGATCGTACGCACCGCGGACCGTGCCGAATGGGATCGAAAGCGTCTCATCCAGGAAATGGTGGGCCGCGACGTCGAGGTCGCTGTGCGTGCCGAACGCCGGCCGCTGGGCGAGACAGTGCTGCAAGCACAGGACGTGTCGTTGCCGAACGTCCTGCACGGTCTCGACATCACCGTCCGCCAGGGCGAGATAGTCGGGTTGTGGGGACTCGTCGGGTCCGGCCGGACGACGTTCATGCGCTCCATCTGCGGTATGGAACCGGCAGCCACAGGTCGGATGACGCTCGACGGTGCCGAGATCGCCTGGCCCAAGAGTCCTCGCGCGGCCATCGACGCAGGGCTGGTTCTGGTTCCGGAGAGTCGACGTGCCGGCCTCGTACTCAACATGGACGGTGCCAGCAACTACTGGCTCGGCCGCTCGAAACGCACGTTCGGATGGCTCCGTCCGGGACGAGAGCGTGACGGTGCGTCGGAACCGGTGCGGTACTTCGGATTCGACCCCGGTCGTCTCGGCGAACCGGTGGTCCACCTCTCCGGCGGCAACCAGCAGAAGGTGTTGCTCGCCAAGTGGGCTGGGCACACACCGAAGGTCCTGTTCGTCGACGAACCGACGCGCGGTATCGATATCGGTGCCAAGTCCGAGGTGCTCGCCTCGCTCGTCAACTTGGCCGAGGAAGGCGCATCCGTCGTGGTCACGTCCTCCGAACTCGAGGAAGTTCTCGCAGTCGCCGACCGACTGCTCGTGTTCGCGCACGGGCGGATCGTCGACGACATTCCAGCAGGTTCACCGACATTCACGGTGGCCGACATCGTCAAGCTCGGCTTTCGAGAGGATGCAGCATGAGTACGTCAATCGACACCAACCCGGTCGCGAGCAGTCCCGCTCCCGACAAGTCTTCGAAGAAGAAGACCAGTCCCAGCACCTTCCTGGTGAAGTACAGCATGCTGGTCGTGCTGGTACTTCTCGTCGTCGTCGCGACGTTCCTGTACGACGGGTTCCTGGCGCCGGCGAACATCCGGGACATCCTGGTCCAGAACGCGGCCGTCGGAATCATCGCTGTCGGTATGACATTCGTGATCATCTCGGGTGGATTCGACCTGTCCGTGGGCGCAACGTACGCACTCGGTTCGACAGTGTTCGCCGGCGTCACGATCTCCACCGGTTCGGTGGCATTGGCCGGCGCGGCAGCGTTGGCCGCGGGTCTACTGTGCGGATTGGCCAACGGATTGTTGGTGGCGAAACTTCACATCAACCCATTCGTCGCGACGCTCGGTTCTGCGTCGGTGATCTCGGGGTTGGCCTACATCTACTCCAACTCCGCACCGTTCATCGTCTCCCAACCCGGTTTCCAGGCACTCTCGAAGTCGCACACGCTCGGCATCCCGACTCCGATCTTCATCCTGATCCTGACGATGGTCGTCGGCGGCATCGTGTTGGCCAAGACGACGATCGGACGAAACGTGCAGGCCGTCGGTGGTAACACCGAAGCCGGCTGGTTGTCGGGACTGAGGGTTCCGTCGATCACTGCGAGCGTGTACGTGCTCACCGGCGCGCTTGCCGCGATCGCGGGGATGATCGACGCGTCGCGCCTAGCCGTCGGGCAGGCGGATGTCGGTGCGAACATCGCGCTCGACGCCATTGCGATCGTTGTCGTCGGTGGAACGTCGCTGCGCGGCGGAGAGGGCGCGATGTGGCGCTCCGCGGTCGGTCTGCTGATCCTCGCGACGCTGACCAACGTGTTCTACAGCCTCAACGTCAGTCAGCATTGGCAGCTCATCGCCAAGGGTCTGATCGTGATCGCCGCTGTCGCTCTCGATTCCGCTGCACGACGCCGATCCTAGGGAGTTCCATGTACAAGGCTCTGGTGGGCGGGGAGCGATTTCGATTCGATTCGCTGAAAGAGGTGTTGGCGAAAGCGAACGAGATCAAATCCGGTGACGAGCTTGCCGGCATCGCGGCTCGATCCGACAGCGAACGGATAGCAGCGAAGATCGCATTGTCCGAGGAGACCCTGGCGAGGATCCATGGTGAGCCCGTCATCGAGGACGCGATCACCGACGCCGTCCACGCCGCGCACGACGAAGTGGGCTTCCGTTCCATCTCGGCGTTGACCGTGGGCGAGTTTCGTGAGGTCGTTCTGTCCGAGAGTTTTCCGACGGAATGGAACGGCGGACTGGCGTCGGCGATCGGTCCTGAAATCGCCGCAGCAACAGCAAAACTGATGAGTGACCTCGATTTGATCGTCGCAGCATCGAGGCTGCAGGTGGTGACCAAGTGCCGCAACACGCAGGGTGAACGCGGCGTCTTCGGGTGTCGAATTCAACCGAATCATCCGACCGACGACGTCACTGGAATCATGTTGTCGGCGCTGGACGGTCTGATGTACGGCTGCGGCGACGCCGTCATCGGTGTGAACCCGGCGACCGAGTCGCCCGATACCGTCGGCCGGGTACTGCACGCGATTCACGACCTGATCGAACTGACCGGAGCACCGACCCAGTCCTGTGTGTTGTCGCACATCACGACCCAACTCGCAGCGCTGGAACGCGGCGCTCCCGTCGATCTGCTGTTCCAATCGGTAGCGGGCAGCGAGGCAGCGAATCGGAGCTTCGGGATCTCGCTCGACATGTTGGCCGAAGGGCGCGACGCCGTGGCGGAATCCCATCGGCGTCGCGCACATGAGTTCGTCGGCGAGCAGTTCATGTACTTCGAGACCGGACAGGGGAGCGCGCTGTCCGCCGACGCACACCACGGCGTCGACCAACTGACGTTGGAAGCCCGGGCGCAGTCCGTCGCGCGACTCTACGACCCGTTCCTGGTGAACTCCGTGGTGGGATTCATCGGCCCCGAGTATCTGGCCAACTCGCGTCAGATCACCCGAGCCGGACTGGAGGATCACTTCGTCGGCAAGCTCATGGGACTCCCGATGGGGTGCGATGTCTGCTACACCAACCACGTCGACTCCGACCAGAACGACAACGACAACCTCCTGGCCCTGCTGGGCCTGGCCGGGTGCACGTTCGTGATGGGCGTCCCGGCAGGGGACGACGTGATGCTCAATTATCAGTCGACCAGTTACCACGACGTCGCGAGCGTCCGGAAGCTGCTCGGGAGCGGCCCCGCTCCGGAGTTCGCGTCGTGGCTGTCCGAGCAACGTGGCTGGGACCCGGCGCAGGGGATCCTCGAGCTACCGGAGCAGTGGTGGGCGGCAGTCGGTGCGCGCAGCCTTCCAGCGATCGGCGCGTGATGGACGACCTCGTCGAGAACGGTGGGGCGGCGGCTCGGCAAGCCCTGGAAACCGTGACTCCTGCGCGAATCCGAGTGGGACGGGCCGGTACGTCGTACCCGACCTCGCTGTTGTTGCAGCTTCGAGCCGACCACGCCAGTGCCCGCGACGCGGTCCATTCCGCGGTCGACTACCGCTCCGGGGAACTCGAGCGGGTGCTGGCAGGTCGAGATCCCATCCACCTCGTCAGTGCGGCCGGATCCCGCGAGCGATACCTGGTGCGTCCCGATCTCGGACGCGTACTCGACACCGAGTCACGGTCCGAACTGCGGCATCGAGGAACGAAAGACGCCGACATCCAGATCGTTCTGGGTGACGGTCTTTCCGGGACTGCCGTCGCCCGCCAGGTCCCACTCGTTCTGCCCGGTCTGCTGGACGGTGCGAGTGCGCGAGGATGGACGGTCGGGAGGGTGATCACCGTCGAGAACTGCCGCGTCGGGATCATGAACGATATCGGCGCTTCGCTCGGCTCGGGCGTGGTGGTTCTCCTCATCGGTGAGCGACCAGGGCTGCGTGCGGCGGACAGTCTGTCTGCGTACATGGCGTGGCGACCGGGGCCGGGCAACACCGACGCCGACCGCAACCTCGTCGCGAACATCCATGCACGTGGGGTGGGCCCGGTCGATTCGGTCGCTCGGATCCTCGACTTGGCCGCCCAGATGCACAGCCGTCGCTACAGCGGAGTGGCGATCAAGGAAAATCTCGCGCTCGCCGCGGAAGATCACACTGCTGGTCGAACGGATTTAACTCGTTCGACACAACTGACGCCGGTTTCCGGATTAGTGTCCTGACCAGGGCGGGGAAGCTCGAGTTCTAGGTCGGAAAGGCTCTTCGCCAGTGAAGCTACATCATCATGCGGACACCACTGTCGCGGCGAGCTATCTGGTTCGTCCCGACGGCACCGTCGAACATTCCTGGGTGACCGAGCCGGGACCGCTGTCGACGATTCCCGGTGACGTCGCGGCCATCGCCGTCGGAGTCATGCGTGACGACCTCCTCGAGGCGCGCTTTCGGTGGATGTCGCCGAAGAAGCAGCTGCTCGCCGTGTGCATCTCCCTCGTCGATGCCGGTGCGGAGGCACGCGCCGAGGTGTCGATACGCGAGGACGCAGAACTCGTGTGGGGGCTCACCGCACGGGAGGTCGACGTCGTCACCCTCCTGGCCGGTGGCCTGACGAACCAGGACATCGCCGACCGACTGTGGCTCAGTCCGAGGACGGTCACCACTCACGTCGACCGAGTTCTCGCGAAGCTCGGGGTCAAGAGTCGAACCGCGGCCGCGACCAAGGCTTTGGACGAGGGCATGACGCGGTTGCCCGTGCCTGGCGGGACCGACGGTTTCGAGCATCTCGCTCTCGTCCGGGCATCCGCCGCGGTGCCGGGCAGAAGGCTGGTCCCTGCATCGCGACGTATCCGTTTGCAGCCACTCGTGATCGGCTCGGCTGTTCCGATCACCGGAATCGCACGTGCCGACGGCGAGGAAATGGTGCGCGGCACCGAACTGGCTCTCGCGGAGATCAACGCCCGTGGTGGTGTCTGCGGTCGACGTGTCGAACTGGCCACCGCGGACGTGGACATCGTGTCGGAGTCGAGCATCGAGAAGGGCATGCTCGAACTGGCAGGCAAAGGCGTCGACGCCATCACCTCGGGTTATTTCGCGTGGCAGGAAGTGGCGCACGAAGTCGCAGCCGATTACGGGGCACCCTATCTGCACGCTGCGACGCTCGACGCGATGGTCCAACGTGTCGAGCACGACCCGTCGCGGTACGGGCGGATCTTCCAGGTCTGCCCGAGTGACACCAACTACGGCCCCGGGTTCGTGGAATTTCTTGCAGGCCTGAAGAGGCGGGGACAGTGGAACCCGTCGTCCAAGCGGTTGGTGGTGTTGCTCGGAGCATGGAAGGTGTCCAACTTGGGACTCGATCGAGCTGCCGACCTGGCTCAGGAACAGGGGTGGTCGCTCGACATCGTCCGGGTCGGTCCCAGCACGCAGGACTGGGTCGACGCCGCCAGCCGTGTGCGGTCTCTCGCTCCTGCAGCACTGTTGATCGGCCACTACTTCGTCGACGGCACCGTCGCGACCATCCGAGCACTCCTGGACAACATGCCGGATACGTTGATCTACAGCCTCTACGCGCCGTCGATCCCGGAGTTCCGAGAGCAGTTGGGCGAGCGTGCCAACGGGATCCTGTGGGCGACGGTGACCGGAACGTACTCGGATCCGGTGAGCAAAGGCTTCGCCGAGCGTTACAAGCGCGCCTACGGAGTGTTCCCCGGACGGTCGCACGCCGGAATTTCCTACGACCGCACGATGATTCTCGCCGACGCGTGGTCTCGGTCGGCATCTCCGCGGGACTACGGAAAGGTCTCGCACGAGATCCGCAGTCTCGTGCACCGAGGTGTCAACGGCTCGTACTACCTCGGCGGCAAAGGGCAGGCTGCCGTCGCGTACCCGTTGGCGTCGGCGGATGCCTCGTTGGCCCAGGCGCATCTGGTGTATCAGATCCAGGACGGCAAGCACCGAATCCTCAGTCCGGACCCGCAGGCGGACAGTGCGTTCCAGCTTCCACCGTGGTTCAGGCCGTCGCCTACCCGGTGAAAACCTTGCCCGGATTCAAGATGCCGTGTGGGTCGAGGGCGTTCTTCACCGAGCGGTGCATGTCGAGGACGATCGGGTCGAGTTCCTGAACCAGCCCGTCCATCTTGAGCAACCCGACGCCGTGTTCACCGGTGACGGTGCCGCCGAGTTCCAGTGCCGCGTCGATGATCTCGGCGAACGCTGCCTGTGCGCGTTCGCGCGCGGGGAGGTCGTCGTGCGGTGTGATGAGCAGTGGGTGCAGGTTACCGTCGCCTGCGTGGGCGATGTTCGCGATCGTCGTCTCGTGCCGCAGGCCGATCTGCTCGATCCGCGAGAGCATCTCCGGCACCTGTCTCTTCGGGACACACACGTCCTCGGTGAGTACCGGTCCGAGGCGCTCCATCGCGGGGTAGGCCAACCTCCTGGCCGCGAACAGCGCGTCGGCTTCTTCCTGATCGGTGGACACCGCCGACCAGGTTGCGCCCGCCTCGTCGAAGCAGGACAGCATCTTCTCTGCCTCTTGGTCTCCCACGAGGCCTGGATCGTCGATCCGCCCGAGCAACACGACGTTCGCTTCGACCGAGAGCCCCATGTTCTTCCAGGCATCGACGGCGATGAGGCATTGTCTGTCGATCAGTTCCAACGCGGACGGAGTGAGTCCCGCTGCGGCAACCGCGGCCACGGCTCGCCCGGCGTCGACGATCGAGTCGAAGTATCCCGCGACCGTGCGCTGCGGATCCTGCAGCGGTCTGAGTTTGACGGTGACCTCGGTGATGATCCCGAGGGTTCCCTCCGAGCCGACCATGAGGCCTGCGAGATCGTATCCCGCAACACCTTTCGCGGTCTTCCGACCGAGCCGGACCAGCTCACCGGTTCCGGTGACCACCTGCATGCCCATGACGTAGTCCCGGGTGACGCCGTACTTGACGCAGCACAAGCCGCCGGCATTGGTGGCGACGTTGCCGCCGATGGTCGACCAGGGTGAGCTGGCGGGGTCCGGTGGGTACCAGAGGCCTTGTTCTGCGCAGGCTGCCCTCAGGTGGTCGTTGACGACGCCAGGCTCGACGACGGCATACCGTTCGAGCGGATCTATCTCCTTGACGGCGTCCATTCCGTCGAGGGCGAGGACGACGCACCCCTCGGTGGCGTTGGCGCCGCCGGACAGTCCGGTGCCCGCGCCGCGGGTGACGACGGGGGCGCCGTGCGTCAGACAGGCTCGTACGACGGCCTGGACTTCCTCTGCAGTCCGCGGCCGGACAACCGCTACCGGCACGGAGTACGGAGCCCACTCGGCCTCGTCGTGTTGGTAGGACGCGACGACGTCCGGATCGACGACGATGCGGTCTGCGGGGAGAGAATCCAACAGTTGTTCGACGAGCGTCATGCCCCGAGTTTATCTGTGAGCTGGATCTCTACCAATGTAGGTTCCATCCATGGAGTCGGATAGATCATGGATGGATTTGCTGCTCGACGACGCATCGATCGACGAGCTCGAAGCGCATCGCCACGTCTTTCCCGGTCCCGACGCGCACGCCGCCCTGCGGCTGCGCGCGCTGCTGGACCAGCGGCGTCAGCGCAGCACCGAACTGGCTGCTCTGAACGACATCGCGGTGCGGTTGACCACGGCACGTGACGACCGTGTCCTGCTTCAAGAGGTCGTCGACCAGGTACGCCGCCTGTTGGGAGTCGATCTCGCCTACATGGGCTCGGTGTACGACGACGAATTCGTCATCGAAGTCACCAGCGGTGCACTGACGCCGAATCTGATCGGGATCCGGTTGGCTCAGGACGAAGGGCTGGTGGGCGTCATCGTGCGCGGAGCGGCGCCGTCGTGGACACCCGACTATCAGAGCGAGCCCGCCTTCCGACACATCACCGGTGCGGACAGTGCGGCACGGTCGGAGAACATGCGAGGGCTGCTCGGGGTTCCGCTGAAGGTGGGGGACCGGGTGATCGGAGCGCTGTTCGCCTGCAAGCGTCAGGAGCGTGACTTCGCGGACAGTGAGATCGCGTTGCTGTCTGCTCTCGCCGCGCACGCTGCGATTGCCATCGAGAACGTCCGTGCCATCGAACGGCTCGAAGCGGTGAACGCCGAGCTGTCGGCACGGACCGCCGAACTCGAACAGACTCTGCAGTGGGACAGGATGCTGACTCAGGTGGTGCTGCGCGGGGGTGGGGTGGGTCGTCTCGTTCGGGAGGTGGCAACGCTCTCCGGTCGGCCGGCGTTCTTTCTCACCGACGCCTCATCTGTTCCGGAATCTCTGGAAGAACGGGTCGTTCCAGTCGAGATTCTGTTCGGACAATGCCGCGACGGCGCCGACATCGTCGCCGACGACGTCGTCGTTGCCCACCGTGTCGCCGCTGCGGGCGAGTTTCTCGGGGTCCTGATCTCGGTGGGTCCGGACGATCAGCAGACGCGGCTCCTCCTGGACCGCGCGGTGCCCGCCATCGCGTTGTCGCTCGCCGAGGAGCGCGCGGCGGCGGAAGCTGCCCGACGGGCGCAGGATGCGTTTCTCGTCGATCTGCTCTCTCATCCGGCAGCGTCCACCGACGAAGAGCGACGGCAACTTCGCCTTGCCGGCCTGTCCCCGGGTGCCTCGTACTGCATCGCCGTCGCACAGGGTCCGGTGTCCCGTACCGAGATCGGCAGATCGGAATTCCCGGTGGGTACGGTTGTGGCAGAACATGGTTCGAGGGTGCTGGTCGCGGTGCCCGCGCAGGAATCGGCGGTGGTGCGGCCGATGTTCACGACGGGCGCGACGGTGGGAATCTCGGAGCCGGCACGCGGAGCGGTCGCGCTAGCGGCTGCCTACCGCGAGGCCCAGCAGACCGTCGATGTGTTGATCACTCTCGGGCGGGGCGGTGAGGTGTCGTCGGCGCGCGGGCTAGGCATCTATCGAATTCTTCTGAGCCACATGGCTCGCGAGCATCTCGACGAGCTCACCGAGGAGCAACTGGGTCCGCTGATGGCCGAGCAGAGCAAGCGGGGCGTTCCGTTGCTCGAATCGCTGTCCGTGTACCTCGCACACGGGCGTCACCATTCGGCCACCGCCGCAAGTCTTGGAGTGCACGTCAACACGCTCTACCAACGGCTCGACGCCATAGACCGGCTCATCGGCGTCGAGTGGCGTGACCCGGACAAGGCACTGGACCTGCAAGTGCTGATGCGACTCCGACGAAGCGCGGATCTATTGGGGAAGTGAACCGAGAAAGTCCAGCAGCGCAGCGTTGAAGTCCTGTGGGCGGTCCATGTTGGACGCGTGACCGCAGTTCTCGAGCACCACGGAGCGTCCGAGCGGATTGTCGGCAACGGCGTCCGCTGCGTGCGTACACGGCCAGAACTGGCTCTCCCTGCCGGCAACCATCAGCACCGGAACGTCGACTGTGGCAACGACCTCGCGCCAGTCCGCGACTGCGTGATCGTGCAGAAGCGCTTTCATCGGTGGCGTATCGGGTGAGACCATCTTCGGCATCGCGCGGAGCTTCGCGACGAGCTTCAGGATCGGCAACGCGGACTTCCACTTCGGCAGGCCCTTGCCCGTGTCCGGTACCCCGTCGGCGAAGAACGTGTCCTTGTTGGAGTCGGTCAATCCGTAGAAACCGTTGGACCATTCGGCATCGTTGATCATCTTCGGGGTCTGATCCACCGACACGACGGCCTTCACGCGGCCGGTCCCGAACTGCGAGACGTACGACCAGATGGTGCTGGCGCCCATGGAGCCACCACACAGCACAGCATCGTCGACGCCCAGCGACGCGAGGACATTCTCGACGTCCTGACCGTGCCTGGCCATCGTGGCACCGTGCTCGGGAGTCTCCGAATCTCCATGCCCTCGGCGGTCCAGAGCAAGAACTCGATAACCGGCTTTCACCAGTGCGTCCTGCTGCATCACCCACGTCGTCGCAGGAGCGCAGAAACCTGCGATCAGAACGATCACGGGCCCGACGCCCTCGTCGATGTAGCTCAGGGTCACATTGTCGTTGGTGACGACGGTGGGCATGGGCACTCCTTCGGGTCGCTCACGATGCAACCACGGATCCCGCGATTACGACATGGAGAATTCCTCTACCGAGCGCATTACACCGGCGCGGTCAGGTCATCGATCGGGCGTCTGGCCACCCTCGGCAGCATCACCACCAGTGTCGTCTACTCGAGCACCTTGCCCGGTCGTCCTATCGCTCCGGCATAGAGCGCTCGCGGAATTCTCTTGGTGTGCAGCCGAATCGGCTGCGGAACGCACGGGAGAAGTGGGCTGGATCGGTGAATCCCCACGACGCTGCGAGAGCACCGATGGTCGTGTGAGCGTTCTGAGGTTCGCACAACGCACGCTTGACGCCGTCGAGTCGCTGCATCCAGATCCATTCGCTTGCGGTGCACGGCTCACCGGCGAAGGCGCGGTGCACTGTGCTGAGCGACAGATGCAGTGCGGCAGCTACTTTGGCCACTGTCAGGTCGGGATCACGCAGACCGGCCGTCATCGCACGCTTGATCTCGTCGAGACGTTGCGATGCCGCGTACGGCGCGGGCTTCTCGACACCGGTGAGCCCGACGAGACCGGCGACGAGGATGTACTCGACACTCTGCGAGACGGCCTCGGCGGAGGCCGCGCTCATGTCGACATCGTCCATGATCGAGGAGATCATGCTGACCAGAAGTTTGCCGGCACCGTGACGACCGGACACCGCTCTCGCGGTCAGCTCGTTGGTGTCCCGCACGAGGGTGCGCAGCGTGGCCCCGGGAAGCATGAGGACGTACTGCGCGAACGGGTCGTCGAAGTGCAGGCTGTAGGGCCGGGTGCTGTCGTAGAGGGCGAAGTCGCCGGGTTCGAGAATCGCCGTCCGATCGTCCTGCGCAATGATCCCCGTTCCCGACGTCTGCACGCTCACCAGGAAGTAGTCGGCGCTCGTGCGGGAGATACCGGCTGGGGTACGCAGCACGTTCTGCGCCGTCGCCGCCACTCTGGACAGACCGAGCGTCGCCAGATCCGTCGACTCGATCTTCCCGGATATCGCCGACGCATCCCGGGGCACCGTGCAGTCCAGGTCGACGTAGGTGCGGCTCACCGCCGCCGTCCAGAAATCGATGCTGTCTGCCTGGTCGACGGAATCCGTGCGCAGAGCGTCAGCCATGTGGGGTACCTCCAGTCTCATCCCAGCGTAGATCGCGCCGACGCCGTACGCAGGAGACCGGTGCGATCATGGCAGCCGACGTATTCGAAGAACTGCTCGTCGGCGGACGCGACCGTGACCTCGTGGTAGAGCCGTAGCTGCGCGGCCGGCCCCATCGTGGACAAGTACTTCAGTGCCGCGCCGAAGATGGCGACGTGCGTCGGATGGGACTCCGCCCAGGCCTCCAACTCGGCCAACGAGCGCCACCAACTCATGCCGAACGACTTGTCGAGATCGTATCCGTGCTCGTCGACGACGGTCATGTACCGGTTGGCGAAGCATCCGATGCTCAGGCCGTCGTCGCGCAGGAAGTCCATCCCGTCCCGCAGGACCGGTTCGACGTCCCGCAGGTACATTTCACGTTCGGTGCCCGCGGTGTCCGCCCAGTCCTGTCCGGACCTGATGAGGCAGATGTTGTCGTGCGGAACGATCCGAACCTTGTTGCCGTCGCGGACGATTTCCGGCATACCGGACGGTTTCAGAGCATCGTGCTGCGATCGGGGAATTCGATCGCGAACGCCGCCCCAGTATGCATGTTCCTCGATCTGCCCGCTGAGGGAATCAGTGAGCGTAGCAACACCTTCCAAGCGGCCGGTCGACGAGAACAGCGTCTCGTAGCGGTCGACTGTCGGACGGATGACCTCGACGAACCGTCCTGGCGTCTCGGTCCACGTGATGCCCGTCGACAGATACCACCGGTCGAAGGCCAGGGTGTCGTCCCAATAGCCGATGAACACCGTCGTGTCGATGCCTTCCTCGTCGACGTACCGTGCACGATCGCTGCGCGGCGGCCCGTCGACTCCCCATGGGCTGTCATCTGGCATGCCTTGTATACCGAAGTACGCCATGACCACTCGCGTCGTCGAGACCGGGAATCGAGCGACGTACGACGGGAACGGCGGTTGGTAGGACTCGGGTGTCCGGCGGGGGCAGGTGCGTTCTCTGGCCAAATGCTCCGGTATTGCGGATTCCAGATCAGACATGTGCAGGGGCCTCGTCACGGGCAAGTTGCTCGGTGATTTCCAGGCGCACCTCGGCGGCTGTTTCCTCGGTGAAGTCGTAGCGGGTGGCGGTGGTCTGCTGAGCGCCGGAGACGACTCGATCACCGGCAGTCTTGTTGAGCCACAGTCTAGTAACGTCCGGCCGGGAGTAATGTCCGGCCGGATCGGCCGCTGCCTTGGCGATCGAGATGAGGCTGGTGTCGATGTCGGCGAAGACGAGTCCCTCTTCGTCGTGTGCGAGAGGTTCGTGCATCAGCTGGCCGTCGGGCGCGAAGATCCTGGCGTGTCCTCCGCCTGCGGTGAGCATTGCGCGTTTGGCGTCGTCGGTGCACATGATCTCGATCATCTCGGGGGAGACCGTCGCGCACGGGCTGATGACGAAACAACCACCTTCGACGGCGTAGATGCGGCTCGCCGCGGTGTTGACCTCCGGTCCGAGGGCGTACGCGGCGCCGGTGTACAACGAGAAGCTGGGCCAGGCGCCGACGTGGACTTGCTCGTTCTGCGCGTACATCGCGTACTTCGACAGTGGCTGCAGGTGCTCCCAGCAGCACAGTGCGCCGACGCGTCCTAGATCGGTGTCGTACACCGAGAGGTCGGAACCGTCGCCCTCGCCGTAGACGGTCCGCTCGACGTGGGTCGGCTTGAGCTTGCGACGCATCGCGACGGTCTTGCCCTCGGCGTCGATGATCCATTGCGCGATGTAGAGGCTGGCCTTGTAGCGTTCGCTGAGGCCCATCACGACCATGATGTGGTTGTCCTTGGCGGCCTGCGCAATTCGGTCTGCCTGCGGTGTTCCGTACTCGAGCGAATTGTCGAAGTAGCGCTGCGTGAACTGGAAGCCCCAGGCGGGGGCGTCGAGCCAGATGTACCAGGGGTAGCCGGGCAGGTAGGTCTCGGGGAAAGCGACGAGCTCTGCGCCTGCGCGCGCGGCGTCCTCGATGAGTCCGATGGCCTTGTCGATGGAGGCGTCCAGATCGAGGAAAACAGGTGCTGCCTGAACGGCTGCGGCGCGGAACTGATGGTGCGTCATGGTGGGCCTTTCATTGGGAGTGCCCTAGTTTTGCCTGCGGACAGGGTCTCGGATGGCCCGAGAATGTCGAGAAATTTGACTCTGCGTTGCAGTGGTCCGCGCCGAAACAGGGCGGTAATCATCGGGGTAGATCCAGGGAAACAACTCGGCTGAGGTGGACAGCTCCGCCCGATGCATAACCGAGTGCGCATAACGACAACATCTGTGCGCGGAGCGACAAGTCTTTCCGGGGTGTCCGAGACGAAGCTATGACCTAGGACACACTCGGAAAGAAGGTCAGCAATGACATTGCAAGCAGCAGTTCTCTGGGAAGCCGGTCAGGACTGGAAGATCGAGGACCTGGTTCTCGATGCTCCGAAATACGGCGAAGTGAAGGTCGAGTTGGCGGCATCGGGGCTGTGCCACTCGGACGAACACGTGCGTGACGGCAGCGTGCCCGTCGGACTGCTTCCGTTCATCGGCGGACACGAGGGCGCAGGGATCGTCACCGAAATCGGACCGGGCGTCACCTCGGTCGAGGTAGGAGACCACGTCGCACTCGGCTTCATCCCCGCCTGTGGTCGATGCAGGGCCTGCGCGAACGGCCAGTCCAGCATCTGCGACCTCGGCGCTCACCTGCTCGAGGGCTACCAGGTCAGCGACGGCACGGCCCGTCATCATGTGCGCGGCCAGGACGCAGGCATCCAGTGCCTCCTCGGCACGTTCGCGCCGCAGACCGTGGTCAACGAAGCGTCGTGCGTCAAGATCACCAACGACATCCCACTCGACAAGGCCGCGCTCGTCGGCTGCGGCGTCACCACCGGCTGGGGTTCCGCTGTCTACGCCGCGGGAGTCTCCGCGGGCGAGACCGTCGTGATCCTGGGTATGGGTGGCGTCGGCTGTGGCGCTGTTCAGGGTGCTGCTTTGGCGGGAGCACGCCACGTGGTCGTGGTCGACCCGTCGCCGTTCAAGCGTGAACAGGCCAAGATCTTCGGTGCCACGCATACCGCAGCCAGCATCGACGAGGCGCTGCCTCTCGTGAACGACCTGACCTGGGGAGCGCTCGCGGACAAGGTACTCATCACCATCGACGTGGCGAGCGGCGCGATCATCGCACCTGCCATGAGCCTGGTGGCCAAGGGTGGAACCTGCGTGAACGTCTCGGTCGGAGACGTAACCCAGACCGAGACCTCGCTCAGCCTGTTCGACCTGACGGCCATGCGCAAGACGCTCAAGGGCGCATGGTTCGGCAACGCGAACATCCGCTTCGACATCCCGCACCTGCTGCGCCTGTATATGGAGGGCCAGCTCAAGCTCGACGAGATGATCACACGCACCTACACACTCGACCAGGTCAACGACGGGTACGAGGCCATGCGCAACGCCGAAAACGTCCGCGGACTCATCCTGTACTAGGAAGGCTCGACACATGACTGCAGTACTCACGACTCTTCCCGACAACACCGCCACGCAGCTGTTCGTTGCCGGCACCTGGCACGACGCGTCCGACGGTGGAACCTTCGCGGACCTGAATCCCACTACGGGTCAGCTGCTCGTCGACATTGCCTCCGCAACGGCTCAGGACGTCGACGCCGCGGTACGAGCTGCCCGCGCGCAGCTCGGCGGAGAATGGGGCTCGACCCCGGGCGTGGTTCGCGGAAAGCTGCTGAACAAGATCGCCGACTTGATCGAGCGCGACGGTGACCTGCTCGCCCGGCTCGAAGCCCACGACGTCGGCAAGCCCGTCGGACAGCCCGCGATGCTGGACATCCCCAACGCGGCAGCCACATTCCGTCACTTCGCGGGCTGGGCCGACAAGATCCAGGGCACCACGATCCCGACGGCCGGCTACTTCGGACAGCCGACGCATTCTTACACCGTGCGTGAGCCCGTCGGAGTGATCGGTGCGATCGTCCCGTGGAACACCCCACTGATGATCGCGGCCTGGAAGTTGGCTCCTGCGTTGGCGGCCGGCAACACGCTGGTCGTGAAGCCACCGGAGGACGCACCGCTCTCGATCCTGCACCTGGCGCGACTGATCGACGAGGCAGGAGTGCCTGCGGGCGTCGTGAATGTCGTTCCAGGCCTGGGCGAGGTGACCGGCGACGCGCTCGTCGGACATCCCGGCGTCGACAAGATCAGCTTCACCGGAAGCCCGCGCGTAGGCCGGATCATCGCCAAGAAGGCCGCCGATACGTTCAAGAGAACCACACTCGAGCTCGGTGGTAAGTCGCCGCAGATCATTCTGGAGGACGCCGACCTCGACGCTGCCATCAACGGCACCGCGATGGGACTGTTCTTCAATCAAGGTCAGGTCTGTGCCGCGGGTACCCGTGTGTTGGTGCACCGTTCGCTGTACTCGCAGGTGGTCGACGGCCTCTCCGCGGCAGCGTCGGCGCAGGTGCTCGGAGATCCGTTCGACCCCGCCACCACGATGGGCGCGCTCGTCAACGCCAAGCAACGCGACTCGGTGATGGGATACATCCAGGCCGGCCGCGACGGTGGGGCCAGGGTTGCCGCCGGTGGTGGGAGTCCGGAGCGTGACGGATTCTTCGTCGAGCCGACGATTTTCGCGGACGCGAACAATGACATGAAGATCGCTCAGGAGGAAATCTTCGGTCCCGTCGGAACGGTGATTCCGTTCGACACCCCCGAGGAGGCCATCAGCATCGCCAATGCGACGGATTACGGTCTGGCCGCGTCGATCTGGACGCGCGACGTCTCGCGTGCGCATTCGCTGGCGGCGCAGGTTCGCTCCGGCGCAGTGTGGGTGAACGGTTGGGCTGCAATCGATCCCGCGCTCCCGTGGGGCGGTATGAAGAGCAGTGGCACCGGTCGCGAATTGGGTTGGGCCGGCATCGAAGCCAACACCGAGGAAAAGGTCGTCACGATCGTGTTGTGACCCGCTGTGAGTGGAAATGCGTCCTACAGGGCGCATTTCCATTTCACAGACTGGCGAGGCGCGCCTGCCGTGGTGACATTCCGTAGGCCTCTTTGAACACTCTCGAAAAATGAGCCGAGTCCACCAGACCGTACCGTGCACAGATGGTCCCGATGCTGTCGCCGGACAATCTCGGATCCTCCAGGTCTCGTCGACAACACTCCAGCCGGCGAGACCTGATCCATGCTGCGACTCCGCCGTCCGATTCGAACAGCTTCTGCAGGTAGCGCGGAGAAATGTGCTGCGACGAGGCCACCATCGCAGTGTTCAACCCCGGGTCGTGCAGGTTGCTCTCGACGAACGACTGTGCGCCGGCGAGAATCGCGGCGCCCGGGGAGGTGTTCTCGTGCGGAGCTCGTTCGTCCAGTGCCGCACTGACGAGGTCGAGGACCGCATCCTCGAACAACCGTGACGACGGGGAGAAGCCGTCGGACAGGCCCTTTCGCAGCCCCGCGAGGAACGGTGAGACGAGTGACCCGACGCCGTCGTTGCCCTTGATCCTCAGCGCCGAGACGTGCGCGAGATCGTTGGGCCTGATCTTGAGCGACTCGCGCGGAAACATCAGCACGAACATGGCGAAGTCGTCCGCGAAGTGCAGGGCGTAGGGCTCGCTGGTGTCGTACACCGCGAAATCGCCCGGTTCCAGCACCGCTTCACGATCGCGTTGGACCACGACCCCTCGGCCGCGCAGTTGGACACCGACCTTGACCAGGCCTGGATCGCTGCGTCGGATCACTGCGGGCGTTCTGCGGACGTCGACGCACCGCCCGGACACCTCGCTGATGTGCAGGACACCCATCGAACCGGAGTGCAACCCGCCGTCGAAGCAGCCCTCGGACGCGGAAGAGGAGGCGTCGAGCGGCACGAACGCCGCCGACACCTCCTCACGCCACCTGTCGAACTGCACTCACTCCACCTCTAGCTGGGCCGGTTGTCGATCAGACGACGAGCTTTACCGATCGAACGCTCCAGAGCCGCCGGCGCAACCACGTCTACCTGGACGCTGACACCGATTCGGTCCTTGACGAGCTTACGGAGGGTTGCACCCGCAGTGCCGTGATCTTCCGCGGTGGCACCCGGACGTGACTCGACGAGAACGGTCAGCGAGTCCATGCGACCCGCACGCTCCAACACGCACTGGAACTGCGGCGCCAGCGCGGGAACCGTCAGGATGAGCTCCTCGATCTGAGTCGGGAACAGGTTCACCCCGCGCAGGATGATCATGTCGTCGGTGCGGCCGGTGACCTTCTGCATCCGGCGCATGGTGCGGGCGGTGCCCGGCAGCAGGCGCGTCAGGTCGCGGGTGCGGTAGCGGATGATCGGCATCGCTTCCTTGGACAGCGACGTGAACACCAACTCACCCTCCTCGCCGTCGGGCAGGACTTCGCCGGTCACCGGGTCGATGACCTCCGGGTAGAAATGATCCTCCCAAATATGGAGTCCGTCCTTGGTTTCGACACATTCCATCGCAACACCCGGTCCCATGACCTCGGACAGACCGTAGATGTCGACGGCGTCCATGTCGAGGGTCTTCTCGATCTCCTTGCGCATCTCCTCGGTCCACGGCTCGGCGCCGAAGACTCCGGTCTTCAGGGATGTCTTGGCCGGGTCGATGCCCTTCTTGATCATTGCGTCGACGATCGTGAGCATGTACGACGGCGTGACCATGATCGCGTCGGGTTCGAAGTCCTCGATGAGCTGGATCTGACGATCGGTCATTCCGCCCGACATCGGAATGACGGTGCAGCCCAGCCGCTCTGCGCCGTAATGGGCGCCGAGACCGCCGGTGAACAGGCCGTAACCGTAGGCTACGTGAACTTTGTCCGACGGCTTGACGCCACCCGCGCGTAGGCTGCGAGCGATGAGGTCGGCCCAGTTGCTGATGTCGTTCGCGGTGTAGCCGACCACCGTGGCTTTGCCGGTTGTTCCCGATGACGCGTGTATCCGCGAGACCTTGTCCTGGGGAACCGCGAACATCCCGAACGGGTAGTTCTCACGAAGGTCGTTCTTCGCGGTGAACGGAAACTTCGCAAGATCCGACAGGTCCTTCAGATCGGTCGGATGAACTCCCGCATCGTCGAAGGCCTTCTTGTAGTGCGCGACGTTGTCGTACGCGTGCTGCAATGACCACCGAAGCCGCTCGAGCTGCAAGGACTCGATGCGATCGCGCGACGCGAACTCGATGTCGGGGGTGTCGGTCGGGGTGGACAATACGCTGGTCATTGCGGTCTCCGGAGGTATCAGGCGTCGAAGTCGACGGTCACGGTGTCGCTGAGGGGGAATGTCTGGCAGGTGAGTACGAAGCCGGCGGCGACCTCGTTCTCCTCCAAGGCGTAGTTGCGGCGCATGTCGACGTCACCGCAGGTCACCTTGGCGCGGCACGTGCCGCAGACGCCGCCCTTGCAGGCGAAGGGGAGGTCCGATCGCAGCAGTTCCGCGGAATCGAGGATCGACTCGTCCTGCGGGAGAGTGCCCGTGACGCTTCGGCCGTCGAGGGTGATGGTGACCTCGCTGCTGGGTCCGGTCACGCCGGGCTCGCGGTGCTTCTCCTGTGGTGGGGGAACGTCGTCGACGTAGAAGAGTTCGGCGTGCACGTTGGATTTGGCGACGCCGAGTTCACCGAGAACGGCTTGCGCGTCGGTCACCATCCCGAACGGACCGCACAGCCAGAAATGATCTATCTCGGGTGTCGCGACGACCGAGTCTAGGATGGCGCGGAGTCTGTCGGCGTCGAGCCTGCCGCTGAACAGTTCGACCTCGCGAGGTTCCCTGGACAGAACATGGATGACGTCGAACCGACTGCCGTACTGATCTTTCAGATCGGCGATCTCCTCGGCGAACATCACCGATCTGGTGCGCCGGTTGCCGTACAGCAGAACCACTTCGGCGTCGGGGTTGGCCAGAACGGATGCGGCAATCGACAGCATGGGGGTGATCCCGGAGCCTGCCGCGATGAGTACGTGCCTGCCACCGGCGGCGGGGTCGGCATGGAAGTTTCCGGTCGGTCCCTGGACCTCGATGCGGTCGCCTGCCTTGACCTCGTGCACGAGCCACGACGAGAACAGTCCGTCGGTCACCTCACGAACGCCGACGCGGGGGCGTGCACCCGCCGGAGCGCAGATGGAGTAGGAACGCCGATGTTCGACACCGTCCACCGTGCGCGAGAGCATCAGGGACTGGCCTGGGCGGAAATCGAATTCGTCGCGCAGGTCTTCTGGTACGTCGAACGTCACGGCAACGGCGTCGTCGCACAGTGATTCGACGTCGGCAACGGTCAGCGTGTGGAAGGGCCTGTTGCGATTGGGGGTGACGACGGGCTCGGCGGTCACAGTCATCAGATCTCCTTCACGTGGTCGAAGGGTTCGAGGCAGTCGTCGCATCGGTACTGGGCTTTGCACAGGGTTGCGCCGAACTCGGAGGTCAGCCGCGTGTTCGTCGACCCACACCGAGGACACGCGAGCTGGCGTGGTTTGACGGTGAGGGTAAGGGGCACCGGACCCGACGTCCGCGCGGGCGCAGGCCCCGGCGTCGAGTAACCGGTCTCGCGGAGCTTTCGCAGGCCCTCGGCGGAAATCCAGTCCGTGCTCCAGGGCGGGGTCAGGCTGGTGACGATCTCGACGTCGGTGTAGCCGTGATCGACCAGCTTGTGTGTGATGTCGTCACGCATCGTTGCCATCGCTGGGCATCCCGAGTACGTCGGAGTGATGGTGACGAGCACGCTGCCGTTGTCGCGTACCTCGACATCGCGTAGGACGCCGAGATCGTCGAGGGTCAGAAGCGGCATCTCGGGGTCCAGGACGGTCGCCGCGATGTCGCGAGCAGAAAGTTCCATTGTCGTCACCAGACTCCCTCCGGATGTGCACGGGCGACGACCTGCATCTCCGCGATCAACGGGCCGAATGCCTCGGTGTGGATTCCGCGTCGGCCGCCGCGGCCGCCGATGGTGCCGACTGACTTGCCTTCCGGCGCTTCCAATTCTGCCGCGTGCAGGACCTGCGCGATCACGGAGTCGAATTCCTCGCGCACATCTCGCGGATCCACTGCGACGCCGACCGACGCGAGGGCGATCTCTTGGTCGGTGGGGACGAACAGCTCGGAGACATACGGCCAGATGCGGGTGATGGCCTCACGGACTCGACGCTTGGATTCGTCGGTCCCGCACCCGAGGGTCACGACCCAGCGTGCTGCGTAGTCGCGGTGGTAGGTGAGCTCTTTGACGCCCTTCTCGGCGACGGCCGCGAGAACCGGATCCCGTGAGTCCTTCAGACGCGAGAACACAGCGAGGCGCCATGTCGAGAACACGAGCAGACGAACGAGGGACTTCGCGAAGTCGCCGTTGTCGAGCTCGGTGAGCCGGACGTTACGGAAGTCTGCTTCGTCACGGAAGAACGCCAGAGCGTCTTCCGCGGGCGCGGGGGAGCTCTCGGAGACGAACGGGACCACGGCCGAATCGGCCTTCGCGGCGCGAGCGAGCAGGAGACGTGCCTGCCCGAGCAAGTCCAGTCCGACGTTGGCCAGCGCCACTTCTTCTTCGAGTTCCGGTGCGCGTGTGCTCCACTGAGCCAGGCGCTGTGAGCTGATCAGCGCATCGTCCCCGAGCATGAGGCAGTACGCGGCCAGAGCTTCGAGGTCGACGTCGTCCGGAACCGTGGTGTCGACGCCGGCGAGCGGGTCGTCGAAACTGGTACCGAATGCCCACTGCCCGTGTGAATCCTCGTCGACGAGGCCCTCGTAGGCGTTGTCATGATCTGTCATTGCAGGCCTCACATGTGGGGAACGTTGTCGGGAATCTCGTAGAACGTCGGGTGCCGGTACACCTTGTCTCCGCTGGGGGCGAAGAACGGATCCTTCTCCGACGGAGACGATGCGACGATCGAGTTGGACGGCACCACCCAGATGCTGACGCCTTCGTTGCGACGGGTGTAGACGTCCCGTGCATGACGCAGCGCCATGTGGTCGTCGGCGGCGTGCAGGGATCCGACGTGCACATGATTGAGCCCCCGCTTGCCACGGAGAAACACTTCGTACAGGGGCCAATCTGCTTTGACCTGAGATGCTTTCGGCTCTACTGGCACATTCTCCGTCGGGACCGCGCCGTGTCCGCCTTCGGCGGTGAATTCAGTCATGATGCATTCCTTGCTGCAAAAGCCGTCGCTGCCTCGCGAACCCAGGCACCGCCGAAGTGGGCTGCGCGACGGTTCGCGATGCGCTCGACGTTGGAAGCGCCGTTGCCTTTGATGACCTGCATGAACTCGCTCCAGTCGGGTTCGCCGAAATCGTGCGACTGCCGCTCGTCGTTCCACTTCAGGTCCGGGTCCGGGAACGTGACGCCTAGCGCCTCCGCCTGAGGAATCGACATGTCGACGAAACGCTGACGTAGCTCGTCGTTGGTGTGGCGTTTGATGCCCCACTTCATCGACTGCTCGGTGTTGGGGCTCTCGTCGTCCGGGGGGCCGAACATCATCAGAGCAGGCCACCACCAGCGGTTCACCGACTCCTGAACCATGGCACGCTGCTCGTCGGTGCCACGCATCATCGTCGCGAGTAGCTCGTACCCCTGGCGCTGATGGAACGACTCCTCCTTGCAGACGCGGATCATCGCGCGCGCATACGGCCCGAAGCTGCTGCGGCACAGAGGAACCTGATTGCAGATCGCGGCGCCGTCGACGAGCCAGCCGATGGTGCCGACGTCCGCGTACGTCAGGGTGGGGTAATTGAAGATCGACGAGTACTTCTGCTTGCCCTCGATGAGCTTGACCGTCAGGTCTGCGCGGTCGGCTCCGAGCGTCTCCGCGGCCGAGTACAGGTACAGGCCGTGTCCTGCCTCGTCCTGCACCTTGGCCATCAGGATGGCCTTGCGGCGCAGCGACGGCGCGCGGGTGAGCCAGTTGCCCTCCGGCTGCATCCCGATGATCTCGGAGTGCGCGTGCTGGGCGATCTGGCGGATGAGCGACTTGCGGTAGCCGTCGGGCATCCAATCGCGGGGCTCTACGCGCTGCTCGCGGGCGATGGTCTCGTCGAAACCGCCCTGAAGCGCGTCGGCTTGCAGGGTCTCTGACGTGGTCATAAGTCCTACTTTCATTACCGAATGATCGGTCGAAAACTAGTATGCAACGAAGTGGCCTGGATTACAAGGCCCGCTCGGTCCGAAACCCGTATCAGCGGCCCTGAAACACCGGCTTCGCCTTGGCGAGGAACGCGTCCACAGCGGCCTTGTGGTCGACGGTCTGGCCGAGGGCGGTCTGCGCCCGAGCCTCGCGATCCAGGGCGTCGAACAGGCCGGAAGCAGAGGCACGCACGAGAGATTTCACGTGCCGATATGCCTCGGTGGGCCCTGTCGCCAGCCTGCCGGCGATCTGCGCGGCCGCGTCCCGCACCTCCTCGTCGGGAACCACGCGGTGCACCAGGCCCCAGTCGAGAGCCTGCTCGGCGGTGATCTTGTCACCGAGCAGCATCAACGCGCCGGCCCGTGAGCTGCCGAGCGACTCCACCAAGGAATAGCTGAGCCCGGAATCGCTGGCCAACCCGATTCCCGTGAAGGCGGTCGCGAACGACGATCCTGAGCCGGCAACTCGAACGTCCCCGGCCAACGCGATGCCGAGACCGGCGCCGACGCATGCTCCGGGGATGGCGACGACGACGGGAACGTCGAGACTCTTCAGCGACCTGATCAGAGGGTTGTAGTGAATTCCGACGGTGTCCATCGCGGTCTTGGGATCTGCCTGCAAGGCTTCGACGTGCTCAGCCAAGTCCTGGCCGACGCAGAAGTTCTTTCCCTCGGCGGTGACGAGCACGGCGCGAGCGCCCGCCACCCCGTCGACAGCCTGCTGGAACGCCACCTTGGTCTCGACGTTCAGCGAGGACCGCTCCAGGGTGATTGTCGCCAACCCGTCGGATATGTCCAGTCGTACGGTCATTTCTTCTCCCAGTCGTGGAATCCCTTACCTGACTTACGTCCGAGCTCACCACGCGCCACCTTGTCCCGCAGCAACCGAGGTGGAGTGAAACGGTCGCCCAGAGTCGACGCGAGGTGTTCGGCGATCGCCAGCCGGACGTCGAGGCCGACGAGGTCCGTCGAACGTAGCGGCCCCATCGGGTGCTTGTATCCGAGTTCCATTGCTCGGTCGATGGACTCGGCATCGGCGACGCCTTCCTCGAGCATGCGGATCGCTTCGAGTCCCAGGCACACTCCGAGCCGGGACGTCGCGAATCCGGGGGAGTCGTTGACGAGGACCTCGGTCTTGCCGAGCAACGACACCCATTCGCGGACGTGCTCCACGACGGCCGCCGACGTGGCCGGCGCTCGGACGATCTCCACCAACGTCGACGCCGGAACCGGATTGAAGAAGTGCATGCCGATGAATCGCGAAGGATCGCTCAGCGCAGCACCGAGCTCGGCGATCGAAATCGAGCTGGTGTTGGAGGCGATCACAGTGCTCGCCGACACCGTCTTGTCGATCAGCGCAAGTACCTCGACCTTGAGCGACGGGATTTCCGGTACGGCCTCGACGACGAGTTCGAGATCGGCGGGCAGATCGGTCGGGCCCGCGACGGTGGTGACACGCGCAAGGATCGCGGCGGGATCCTCGTCCAGCTTTCCGCGCTCGTGAGCCCGGGCCAACCCGGTCTCGACGCGGCCGAGCGCCGCTGCCTGGTCTGCCGCTTCGGCAATGGTCACGGCGGCGCCGAGAGCGGCGAAGACCTGGGCGATTCCCGCGCCCATCCTGCCACCACCGACTACACCGACGCTTACGGGAACTGTCATTTCTTCTCCAAAAATGCCGTCATGCGGCGTTGTTTGTCCTCGGTCTCGAACAGAACGGCTTGAGCGATGTCGTCGGCCCACGGGTGCGAACCGGGTGCATCGAGGATCGTCTTGGTCAGTTTCAGGGCCAATGGTGCTTGCTTAACGATGCGATCGGCGAGCGTGTGTGCCGAAGCCAGCGGATCGTCCACGATCTCCATCACCAACCCCGATTTCGACGCTGCGTCGGCGTCGAGCAAGCGGCCTCCCAGGAGGACCTGTTTGGCGACGGACACCCCCACCAACGTCGGCAGCCGGTAGCTCCCTCCCGCGGCCGCCATGATTCCGAGGCCCGGCTCGGGATTGCCGAAAACAGCCGTAGCGGAGGCGATTCTGATGTCGCAGGCATACGACAGTTCGGCGCCGCCGCCCAAGGCATAACCGCGGATGGCGGCGATCGTCGGCAGCGGAAGGGAAGCGATGCGGTCGAACAGGTTTCGGTTGATGCCGCGCAGAGCGTCGTCGCGCGTGCGTCGACGGAGCTGGTTGATGTCAGCGCCGCCGGCGAAGTGCTCACCGCGCCCGGTCAGGATCAGTACACGAGGATCCCGCTCGATCAGCGCGCACACGTCGTGCAGCTCCGAGATCATGTCGGAGTCGATCGCGTTGCGCTGCTTCTCTCGTGCCAGCGTGACGACGACGCGATCCGCACGTTCTTCGACGACGACGGTGTTCACGGCGCCTCGATCAACATCGACACACCCTGCCCGACGCCGACACACAGCGTCGCCAGTCCCCGCGACGCCTTCTCGCGTTCCATTCGGCCCAGGAGAGTCAACAGGATGCGCGCTCCCGATGCCCCGAGTGGATGTCCGAGTGCGATGGCACCGCCGTCGGCGTTGACGATCGTCTCGTCGAGCTTCAACTGCCGGATGACGCCGAGAGATTGCGCGGCGAAGGCCTCGTTGAGTTCGACGGCACCGAGGTCGTCGATCGACCACCCCGCACGTGCGAGTGCTTTGTGTGTCGAGGGCACGGGTCCGAGGCCCATGACGTGGGGTGCGACGCCTGCGCTCGCGCTGGTGACGATGCGGCCCCGCACTTCGAGGCCGTAGTTGTTCACTGCCTCTTCGGATGCGACGACCAGCGCTGTGGCGCCGTCGGTGAACGGCGACGAGGTTCCGGCGGTGACGATGCCGTCCTGCCGAAACACTGTCTTCAGTGCGCCGAGCTTGTCCAGAGTTGTTCGACGCCGTGGTGTTTCGTCCTCGGTGACGTCCCCGGTCTTCGCGGATACCGCCACGATCTCGTCGACGAATCGTCCCGCATCCTGCGCGGCGACAGCGCGCTTTTGGCTGCGGAAGGCGAAAGCGTCGGACTCCTCGCGGGTGATGCCCTCCTGGCGGGCCACCTCCTCCGCGGTCTCGCCCATGGACAACGTCGTCTTGTCGTCGAAGCGAGGATTCGTGAAACGCCACCCGAGGGCCGTGTCGAAGATCTGGCCGGGCTTGGCCCACGGCGTGCCGGGCTTGGCCATCACCCATGGGGCACGAGTCATCGATTCGACACCGCCCGCGACGATGACGTCTGCTTCTCCGCTGCGGATGGTGGACGCGGCACTCGCGACCGCGGTGAGCCCGCTCGCGCACAACCGGTTGACGGTGTAGCCGGGCACGGTGTTCGGCAGGCCCGCGAGAAGCACCGCCATGCGTGCGACGTCGCGGTTGTCCTCGCCGGCCTGGTTGGCTGCGCCGAGGATGACCTCGTCGATGCTGTCCGCGGGGACGCCCGCGCGGCGCACTGCCTCGGCGACGACGATCCCGGCGAGGTCGTCCGGACGGACCGTCGCGAGCGCACCCCCGTATCGACCATGCGGTGTACGTGCGCCCGCCACGAGAAATACTTCGCCCACTGTTCACTCCTTCTCCGGTTCCTCTTATTAATAACCGAACATTCGGTCGACACGCAAGGGTGGGAGGCCTCGGTGCTGTGAAATCGGGCAGCGCCTGGGAAGATGTCCGACATGACAACTGCACGGACTCCGCGCCGCACCGGTCTGCCGGGACGCCCGGGTTACGACCTCGACTCGTTGTTGGCCGTCGCAGTCAAGGTCTTCAACGACAAGGGGTACGACGGCACGTCGATGGAGGTCTTGGCCGGACGGCTCGGTATCACGAAGTCGTCCATCTATCACCACGTGTCCGGCAAGTCCGAGCTTCTCGAGCTGGCCCTGTCGCGTGCGCTCAACGCCCTGTTCGCCGTCACCACGGAGGAGCGGGCCACTACCGGTCGATACATCGATCGGCTCGAATACCTGGTCCGGCGTAGCGTCGAGATCCTCGTCGCCGAGTTGCCGTACGTCACGCTGTTGCTGCGGGTGCGCGGGAATACCGAGGTGGAGCGTCGTGCCCTGGCCAGGCGCCGCGAGTTCGACGCCTTCGTCAGTGGCCTCGTGGTCGCGGCCGCCGAGGAGGGGGACCTGCGTGCCGACATCGATCCCGCTCTGGTGTCGCGCTTGCTCTTCGGCACGGTCAACTCGCTGATCGAGTGGTACAAGCCCCGGACCGGCGGTTCCGCCGACGCCCTGGCCGACGCCGTCGTCGCCCTGACCTTCGACGGTTTGCGTCACCGCCCCGAGTGAGACGTTCCTTGACATCTCCGCACCGGAGCGCGATGGTAATTACCGACCGAACGTACGGTGAGACGGAGAGATGCTGTGAGCAGATTGTTGGAAAGCTACGCACAAGGTCGTTGGTTCGCCGCGAGTGACGAGGGCACTCCGCTGCTCAGCGCGATCGACGGAACCGAGGTCGCTCGTATTTCGTCCACCGGCCTCGATGTCGCCGGCATGGTGGACTACGCCCGCACGGTAGGTGGCCCGGCGCTCGCCGCGCTGACGTTCCACGAACGCGCCGGCCTGCTCAAACAGCTCGGTCTGACGTTGATGGCGGGCAAGGACGAGTTCTACGAGGTGTCGACCCTGACGGGCGCCACCCAGCGCGATTCCGGCGTCGACATCGACGGAGGATTCGGGACCGTGCTGAGTTACGCGAGCAAGGCTCGGCGTGAACTTCCCAACGACACCGTCTACCTCGACGGCGCCGTCGAGCAGCTCGGCAAGAAGGGCACGTTCCTCGGCCAGCACATCTACACGTCCCGTCGCGGCGTGGCCGTGCAGATCAACGCGTTCAACTTCCCGGTGTGGGGGTTCCTCGAGAAATTGGCGCCTGCGTTCATCGCGGGCGTGCCGTCCATCGTGAAGCCGGCGAGCCAGAGCGCCTATCTGACAGAACTCGTCTTCCGACGCATCATCGAGAGCGGAATTCTCCCCGAGGGATCCGTACAACTGCTGGCCGGCAGCGCCAGGGGGATCATCGATCACCTGGGCGGGCAGGATTCCGTCGCGTTCACCGGTTCTGCCGACACAGCGGCACAGCTGCGTGCGCACCCGAACGTTGTCGGCGAGGGTGTGCACTTCACCGCCGAAGCCGATTCGCTCAATGCGTCGATTCTCGGCACCGATGTGACGCAGCAGGATCCGGAATTCGACCTCTTCGTCAAGGGTGTCTTCACCGAGATGACGGTCAAGGCCGGACAGAAATGCACCGCCATTCGGCGCGTCCTGGTCCCACAGGCGCAGGTCGACCCGGTCATCGACGCGCTGGCGGCCAAGCTGGGGAAGGTCGTCGTCGGCGATCCCCGCGACGACGGCGTCACGATGGGTGCGCTCGCCAGCATCGATCAGCGCGACGAAGTCCTCAAATCGATTCGTGGCCTGACCAAATCGGCCTCGGTTGTCTTCGGTGACCCCGAGGCCGTCGACCCGCGCCCGGGCGCATTCATGGCGCCGGTCCTGTTGAAGGCCGCAGACGCGTCTGCACCCGAGCCGCACGAAATCGAAGCATTCGGCCCCGTGTCCACGGTGATCGGATACGACGACACCGCGGATCTCCTGGACCTCGTTGCCCGCGGCAAGGGCTCTCTCGTCGCCTCGCTCGTCACCAAGGATTCGGCGCTCGCCCGCGAGATCGTGCTGGGATCAGCGCCGTACCACGGTCGCATCCTGGTGCTCAACAGTGAAGACGCCCGAGAGTCCACCGGCCACGGATCCCCCCTGCCGGTTCTGGTGCACGGCGGACCTGGTCGAGCGGGTGGCGGTGAAGAACTCGGCGGCATGCGAGGCGTGCTGCATCACATGCAGCGCACAGCGATTCAGGGCACACCGGATGTGTTGACAGCCGTCGGCAACAAGTGGGTGGCTGGTTCGGCTCGGATCACCGGTGACATCCATCCCTTCCGCAAAGACCTCGGTGAGCTGCAGCTCGGCGACACCATTGTCGGAGGTCCTCGTCAGGTCACCCGCGCGGACATCGATCATTTCGCCGAGTTCACCGGCGACACGTTCTATGCCCACACCGATCCCGAAGCGGCAGCAGCCAATCCACTGTTCGGCGGCATCGTCGCGCACGGGTACCTCGTCGTCTCGCTGGCGGCCGGACTGTTCGTCGACCCCGCGCCCGGCCCCGTTCTCGCGAACTTCGGCGTCGACAACCTGCGCTTCCTGACACCGGTGAAAGCCGAGGACTCGCTCACCGTGACGCTCACGGCCAAACTGATAACACCTCGTCAGAGTGCGGACTACGGTGAAGTGCGTTGGGATGCAGTGGTAGTGAATCAGGAAGGTGACCCCGTCGCGACATACGACGTGCTCACACTCGTCGCGAAGCCGGAGGGAGACAAGTGACTGCCCGTGTAGTCGTGTGTTACGGCACACCAGAAGATCCGGCCGCATTCGACGAGCACTACACCTCGGTGCATGTCCCGCTTGCTGCCGCGGTGCCGGGATTGGTCGAATTCACCTACGGCAAAGCCAGTTCGATGGACGGATCCGAGCCGCCGTACTACATGATCGCGTACCTGGTCTTCGCGGACGAGGCGTCCCTGAAGGTCGGTCTGGGATCAGCCGAGATGAAGGCCGCAGGCAAGGACGTCCGCAACTTCGCCACCGGTGGAGCGACGATGTTCACGCAGGAGGACGTGCGGGTCTCATCGGTGGATCGGTAGTGATGGGACAGAACAGGATCGCTCACGAGATGTTCGCCGCCGACGCCGCATCCCGCAAACTCGGAATCGAGTTGCTCGAGCTGAGGGACGGCCACGCCAGGATGTCGATGGTCGTCACCGAGGACATGGTCAACGGTCACGCCATCACGCACGGAGGATACGTGTTCATCCTTGCCGACACGACATTCGCGATGGCGTGCAACAGTTACGACGATGCCGCAGTGGCGGCGCGTTGCGATATTCGCTATCTGCGGCCGACGAAGGCCGGAGACGTTCTCGTCGCCGACGCCGTCGAGCGTGCACGCTTCGGTAAGAACGGGATCTACGACGTCACCGTCACCAGCGGTGACCGAGTAGTTGCGGAGTTTCGAGGCGACAGTCGTATCGTGAGTCGGTGAACTCGGGCGATCTGTCGGCTCTCGCCGATGCGACCGCGGCCGCCACAGGCGGTGCGGTCGCAGTGATGGATCCGCACGGTTATGTCGTCGCATACTCGTCGTTACCGGGTCAACAGACAGACGAAGTGCGGCGTGACGGCATTCTCGGCAAACGCGTACCGGACAAGTACCTGGTGCATCACCAGGATCCCGCGTTTCGTGCCAGTTCTGCGGTGCATGTCGTCGATCTCGAGGGGACACTTCCGCGGCTGGCGGTGGCTGTGGGCGATACGTCCGGTCACCTCGGTTCCATCTGGGTGATCATGGCCAGGCAGTCGATCGACCCACCCGATCGCTCGGCTGTCGCGGCGATGGCGCGTGCCGCCGCCGCGGCGGCACCCCTGCTTCGTGCGCGTGTGTCGCCCCGGCGGGACGGTTCGGACGAAGTACGGAAACTTCTGACGGACGATACGTTGACGCCGTCGGACCGTGGGTTCGTCGTGGTCGCTGTGGAGAGCGCACACCATACGGTGGAGTCGCTGATCGGGTTGCTCGACCTGACGATGACTCGCGGTCCTCACTCGGGATGCGCGGTGATCGATGGGGTCGTCTATGTGCTGCGTACTGTCGACGGCCTGCACGCGTCCACCGAAGCCCTGGTCGCGGAGGCGGAGGAAGTGCGTCAGCGCGCGTGCGCCACTGTGGGGATCTCGATCGCGATGGGGATAAGCGACGTACGTTCGCGACCGGTCGACGCACGCGTCCGTGCGAGAAGAGTTCTGGACGTGGTTGCGGGAGAGGGCCGGACGGCGACCTTCGAGCAGGTCGAGGTGAAACTCTTACTGTCCGATGCACGATCGGCGCTGGTGAACGTACCTCTTGCCATTCCTGCCGTCGAGGAGATGCTCGTGCACGATTCGCGGGAGGGGACCGCCTACGGCGCGACTGTGCTCGCACTGCTGGAGAACGAGTCAAACGTGGCGGTGGCGTCGGCGTCGTTGTACTTGCACGCCAACACGTTTCGCTACCGAATTCGACGGACCAAGGAGCTGTTCGGTCTCGATCTCGACAACGCCGACACCCGACTTCTGGTGTGGATGGCGCTGCGATTCACCGGCTAGCGCGCCCTGAGAACCTTGCCTGGGTTGAGAAGATACTGCGGGTCGAGCAACTCCTTGATGCCACGCTGAAGAGTGGCCGCGACAGGATCGAGTTCTTTCTCGAGCAGATCGCGCTTGAGCAGTCCCACACCGTGCTCACCGGTGATGGTGCCACCGAGTCTCAGTGCGACGTCGGCGATTGCGTCGAACGCTCGGTTGGCCGCATCGAGAGAAGCCGGATCCTCGGGGTCGACGATGACCGTCGGGTGGAGGTTGCCGTCACCGGCATGCCCGACGACGCCGATGACGATCCCGATACGCTCGGCGATGCGCTCGGACTCGTCGATCATGGTCGCCAGCGCGGACAGTGGGACCGAGACGTCGTCGACGAGAGGGGCACCGAGGCTTTCCAGCGCCGGGTACGCGAGCCTGCGTGCCTGCACGAGTTGATCGGATTCGGCGGCGTTCTCGGCGACCACCACCTCGGATGCGCCCGCTGCGGTACAGATCGACGCGATGGCGTCCAACTGAGCCGACGCGCCGACGCCGGTGTCGGATTGAGCGATCAGTACAGCGGCTGCATCGGAGCCGAATCCCATCTTGGCGTAGGCGTCGATCGCCCGAATCGTGGTGCGGTCCAGGAGTTCGAAGAGACTCGGCGTGATCCCCTGCGCGAGGGTTCGTGCGACGGCCACACCTGCAGCTGCGGTCGAGGGGAACGTGGCGGCCATGGTCAGCGGAGCGGAGGCGGGAAAGTCGAGGCCGACGGTGGCTTCGGTGACGACGCCGAGTGTGCCCTCCGAACCGACGAACAGCTCGGCGAGTGACAATCCTGCGACGCCCTTGACTGTGCGCCTCCCGACGAACATCGCACGCCCGTCGGCGAGAACGACGCGGAGCCCCCTGACGAACCGAGCTGTCACACCGTACTTCACGCAGCACAAGCCGCCCGCGTTGGTTGCGATGTTTCCCCCGATCGTCGACGACTCCCAGCTCGACGGATCCGGCAGATAGGTCAGACCTTGTTCGGCTGCGGCAACCTTGAGCTGCTTGTTGGTCACCCCCGGCTGGACGACGGCCACCCGATTGGCGACGTCGAGTTCGACTATCGCGTTCATGCGCCTGGTGTTGAGGGCAATGCACCCCGGAGTTCCGTTCGCTGCCCCGGACAGGCCGGTCAGTGCGCCTTGGGGCACGACGGGCACGAGATGCTTCGCCGAGAATCGCATGATCGCTTGGACGTCCGCTTCGGAGCTCGGAAAAACCACTGCGAGAGGTGGAGTGGAATCGCAGAGAGCGGCAGCGTCGTGGGTGAAGCTACGGAGTATGTCGGGGTCGGTCACGACGGCACCGTCGCCGAGTACTGCGATCAACTCGTCCAGATCGAGAACAGAGTTCGGCGATGTCATGAGAATCGAGTATGGCCGGTCTCACAAGCGATGTCTGCGTCGAGAACTACGAAGAAGTCCGGGCCGATCCGTAGTTTCGAACGATTCATGGATGTGTGTTGCTGTTCTGCGTCGCCGCCACAACCGAGTTCTTTACAGTGCGATGACTGGATGCAGAAGTTTTCGTGGATGAGATCTTGACAACATCCCCGGCTCCAGTCATGGTATTACCGACCGAACGGACGGTGGTGTGGGTCCGTCGGACTCCGGCTGTCGATCTCGACCGCTGCGGTAGGACATCGGATCCGAGTCCGCCCTCCGAGAAGACTTCTGCCGCGACGAACCCCCGTCGCGGTGAGGAACCGAAACGAAACGAGACAGTCGATGGCAACACAGACCTCGTCGCGCACCGTGGCGACACGGGAACATCGTCGCGCTGCACTGGCGAGCATGGTCGGTACGACGGTGGAGTGGTACGACTTCTTCATCTACGCCCAGGCAGCGTCGTTGATCTTCGCCAGTTTGTTCTTTGCGCCCATGGGTTCGTCGGGACAGTTGGTGGCCTACGTGACCATCGGCATCAGTTTCGTCTTCCGGCCCCTCGGCGCCGTGGTGGCCGGTTACTTCGGCGACAAGATCGGCCGTAAGAAGGTCCTGATTCTGACGCTGACTCTCATGGGGGCCGCGACCGTCGGGATGGGTTTGTTGCCGACCTACGCGACGATCGGCATCTGGGCGCCGATCATTCTGATCGTTCTGCGGATCCTGCAGGGCTTCTCGACGGGTGGTGAGTGGGGCGGTGCGGCGTTGATGGCCGTCGAACACGCCCCCAAGGGGAAGCGCGGAATCTACGGCGCCGCGACACAGATGGGTGTTCCGCTGGGCATGCTCATCGCCGTCGGCACGTTGGCGCTGTGCACCGGTCTGCTGACCGAGGAGCAGTTCGAATCCTGGGGTTGGCGGATCCCGTTCCTCATCAGCTTCGTGTTGATCCTCGTCGGCTTCTACATTCGTCGCCGTGTCGAGGAAACTCCGGTGTTCAAGGAACTTTCGGAGCGCAAGGAGCGCAACCACACTCCGGTGCGGTCGCTGTGGAAGACCAACAAGAAGCAGGTCATGCTGGCCGCTCTGTCGTTCATCGGAACGAACGGCAACGGATACATCATCGTCGGCGGGTTCATCGTCGCTTACTCGACGCGCGAGCACGGACTTGCTCGCGTCGACGTACTGGTCGCGAGTCTCGTCAGCGCCATGGTGTGGGGACTGTTCACGCTCGTCGGTGCCTACGCCTCCGATCGAATGCCGCGGACCACGGTCATGAACATCGGAAACGCGGCCATGATGTTGTGTGCCGTTCCGTTCTTCCTCCTGGTCGACACCGGCGAGTTGAAGTGGGTCTATCTGGCGCTGGTTCTGTTCGCCGTCGGTCTCGGTCTGTCGTACGGCCCACAGCCGGCTCTGTACGCAGAAATGTTTCCCGCCGCAGTACGATTCAGCGGTGCGTCCATCGGTTACGCGATCGGCACCGTTCTGGGCGGCGCTTTCGTACCGACCATTTCCGAGGCGCTGTTCAAGGGAACAGGAACATCGATGTCGATCTCGATCTACCTGATGCTGTTGGCCGCGATCTCGTTCATCGCGACCTCTCGTATCAAGAACCGCCGCGATCAGGATCTGAACGTCTGACGCAGCGGAGAAGGCCCCCGAAGCAAGGAGCTTCGGGGGCCTCCGTCGTGGGGTTCGTCTGTCGTGGGGTCGGTTGCTCAGCTGTGTGCATGCAACGGCCGGCCGGACAATGCCATCATCGCCTCACCGAGAGCTTCGTTCTGAGTGGGGTGAGCATGAACGAACGCCCCCACCTCCGACGGCAGCGCCTCCCACGCCACGGCGAGTTGCGCCTCACCGATGAGCTCGCCCGCCCGATCCCCGACGATGTGCACGCCGACCACCGGTCCATCCTCCCGAGCGCGAATCACCTTGACTCCGCCTGCGGTGCCCAGGATCCGGCTCTTTCCGTTGCCGCCCAGGTCGTACACCGCTGAGGTTGCGGTACCGAACTCGTCGCGAGCGGCGTTCTCGGTCTTTCCGACCGATGCGACCTCGGGATGCGAGTACGTCACCCGCGGAACGATGTCGCCGTCGACTCGAACCGGTTCCATGCCGGCGACGTGCTCGGCGACGAACATCCCGTGCTGAAACCCACGGTGTGCCAATTGGTATCCGGGAACGATGTCGCCGACGGCGTAGACGCCCGGTACCGATGTCGTCAGATTGTCGTCGACAGTGACGAATCCCCGTTCGGTGGCGATGCCGATCTCGGCGAGACCGAGCCCATCGGTGCGCGGACCCCTTCCGACGGCGACGAGCACTACGTCGGCGTCGATGGTGTCGCCGCTGGAGAGCGTCACCGTCACGTCTTTCTCGGTCTCCTGCACTGCGTCGACCTTGGTGCCGACGCGAATGGCCATGCCGCGCTTCCTCAGAGCGCGCAGCATTTGTTTCGAGGACCACTCGTCCTCGCCGGGAAGGATGCGATCGAGCGCCTCCACCACGGTCACCTTCGATCCGAACGACGCCCAGATGCTGGCGAATTCGATTCCGATGACACCGCCGCCGAGGACGACCACGGATTCGGGCACCCGATCGAGGGTCAGTGCCTGCTCGCTCGTCATCACGCGGTCACCGACCTCGATGCCAGGGATGGTGCGTGAGTAGGAACCGGTGGCGAGCACAACCGACTTCCCCGTGATGCGACGCCCGTCGACCTCCACGGTGTTCTTGTCGACGAGACGTCCTCTACCGAAGACGATCTCGATGTTCGGGCGCTTCAGCAGCCCCTGCAGGCCGGTGTACAACGCTGCGACCACACTCTGCTGATACTTCACTGCAGCACCGGCGTCGACGCCTCCGAGAGAGGCCGTCACACCGACGTGCCCGGCACCGCGAACCGCATCCGCGATCTCGGCCGTGTGCAGTAAGGCTTTGGTAGGAATGCATCCGCGGTGCAGGCACGTTCCGCCGAGCTTGTCTTCCTCGATCAGGACGACGGACAGACCGAGTTGCTCGGCGCGGATGGCACACGAGTAACCGCCTGAGCCGCCGCCGAGGATCACGATGTCGGTCATCGCACTCCCGCCAGTGCCACCACGGGGTTCTCGATGTAGTCGGCGATCGTACGAAGAAACCCTCCCGCCACACCGCCGTCGCACACGCGGTGATCGAACGCGAGCGAAAGCTGAGCGACCTTGCGCGCTGTGACCACCCCATCGACGACCCAGGGGCGATCGATGATGCGCCCGATTCCCAGAATTGCAGCTTCGGGATGGTTGATGATCGCTGCGGAACCATCGACTCCGAAAACACCGTAGTTGTTGAGCGTGAACGTCCCACCCGACAGCCGTGCCGGCGGAATGGACCCCGTGCGTGCCATCTCCGTCGTCTCGGCGAGCCGCTCGGAGAGCTCGCGTAGATCAGCTCGGTTCGCCTGCGACAGAACGGGAACCATGAGTCCACGGTCGGTCTGAGCGGCAATGCCGAGGTGGACGTCCTCGTACCGATGAATTTCTTCCGCGGCCGTATCGACAGTGCTGTTGAGTTCCGGGTACTTCGACAACGCGATCACCGTCAGCTTGGCCAGCACTGCGAGCAGGGTCACCTTGACTCCGTCGACGGAGGCGTCGAGGTCCCGTCGGGCTTGCAGAAGCGCCGTGGCATCGACGTCGACCCATACGGTTGCCTCGGGAATTTCTGCCCGACTGCGCGAGAGCTTGTCGGCGATGACCTTGCGCATGCCCGTGATCGGGATGCGGGTGACCCCGCTCGCCGGTGACACGGACTTGACGTCGAGCGCACGCTCGACGTCGGCGCGGGTGATCACCCCGTGGCTACCTTCGGCGGGAATGGTGTCGAGTTCCAGTCCAGCGGACAACGCGAGTTGTCGGACTATCGGGGACAGGACCTTCGGGCCGGCCGACCGATGAGGTGCCGCCGTGGGGCGGGATGCGGGCTGCACTCGACGCCTGCGCCCGGTCGGACCGTGGCCCGTCCCGTAGCCGATCAGCACATTTCCCGAACCTGCGCGTTCCTCCTGGCGGTATTGCTCGTGGGCGGTGGACACGTCGGCCACGGTGCCGCCGCTGACGGTGATCAACGGCGTTCCCACCGCAAGCACATCACCTTCCGCGCCGTGCAGTTCGGCGACGACGCCTTCGAACGGGCACGGGACCTCGACCGAGGCCTTCGCGGTTTCGACCTCGACGACGACCTGGTCGATGGTCACGGTGTCACCCGGCTTCACTTTCCACTCGAGCACGACTGCGTCGGTGAGACCTTCGCCGAGGTCCGGGAGCATGAACACCTGTGCAGTCATACCGACACCGCCTTGCTCAGATCCGGGACGTCGTTCCACTGAAGACGGTCGATCGCGTCGAGCACCCGGTCGGCGGAGGGAAGGTGAAAGTGCTCCAATTTCGGTGCAGGATAGGGGATATCGAGGCCGCTGACACGAAGGACAGGTGCGTGCAGGTGGTGGAAGCACCGCTCGGACACGCGGGATGCGATTTCGGCACCGACGCCTGCGAATCCCTGTGCTTCCTGCACGACGACGCAGCGGCCGGTCTTGCGGACCGATGCCGCGACAGTCTGGTCGTCGAAAGGATTGAGCGAACGCAGGTCGACCACCTCGACGCTGCGGCCGTCCTCGGCGGAGAACTCGGCGGCCTCCATGGCCACCGACACCGTCGGCCCGTAGGCGAGCAAGGTGACATCGGTGCCCGGGCGACGAACCACGGCGGTGCCGATGGGTTCGGTCCGTGTCAATTCGATGTCGTCCTTGGAGAAGTACAGCCGCTTCGGCTCGAGGAAGATCACCGGATCCGGATCGGCGATGGCGTCGCGCATCAGCGAGTACGCGTCGGCGACGGTGGACGGCGAGACCACTTTCAGGCCAGGGGTGTGCGCGTAGTAGGCCTCTGACGAATCGCAGTGGTGTTCGACGCCACCGATACCTCCCGCGAACGGAATTCGGATCACCATCGGTGCCGTCAAGGAACCACGAGTGCGGTTCCGGAGTTTTGCGACGTGCGAGACGATCTGCTCGAAGGCCGGGTAGGCGAAGGCGTCGAACTGCATTTCGACGACGGGCTTGTAGCCGGACATCGCCATTCCGATCGCGAAGCCGACGATGCCCGACTCGGCGAGCGGGGTGTCGAAGCATCGGTCCTCGCCGAAGTCTCTTGTCAAGCCGTCGGTGACACGGAAGACGCCACCGAGGGTTCCAACGTCCTCGCCGAACACGACGACTTTCTCGTCCTCGGTGAGCGAGTCGCGCAGTGCTGCGTTGAGAGCTCCTGCCATGGTCAACGTGGGCATATCAGTTCTCCTGTGCTGCTGCGGTTTCGGCGGTCACCTGGTCGCGTTGCTCGATCAAGGACGGGGTGGGCACCGCGTAGACGAACTCGAACAGATCATGGGGATCGACATCCCGATCGGTGTTCATACCTGCGCGAAGTGCTGCGGCATCCGCGTCGGCGGACACAGTGATCTCCTCGCGCACCTCGTCGGTCAGGATCCCGGCCGCGCCGAGGTAGGCATCCAATCGCGTGAGCGGATCGCGAGCGAGCCATCCTTCGACTTCGTCGGCCTTGCGGTACCGAGTGGCGTCGTCCGCGTTGGTGTGCGCATCCATTCGGTAGGTGTGTGCCTCGACGACGACGGGCCCTTTGCCGGACCGAACATGTTCGACGGCTGCATCCATGACGGCCATCATCGCCACCGGGTCGTTGCCGTCGACCTGCTCGCTGCCGACGCCGTAGCCGACACCTTTGTGCGCCAACGACGGTGCCGCGCTCTGGCGTGCCAGTGGAACGCTGATCGCGAAGCCGTTGTTCTGCACCAGAAAGATGACCGGCGCCCGGAACACGGCAGCGAAGTTGAGTGCCTCGTGGAAGTCGCCTTCACTGGTCGCGCCGTCGCCACAGAACGCGAGGGCGACGGTGTCGCGTCCCTGCTTCGCCTCGGCGTACGCGAATCCGGTCGCGTGCAGCAATTGTGTTGCCAGCGGCGTGCATTGAGGCGCCACGCGGTACTGCGTCGGGTCGTAGCCACAATGCCAGTAACCGGCAAGCATCCCCAACAGTTCGACCTGGTCGACACCGCGCGCAGCCAGAGACATGGAGTCGCGGTACGTGGGGAACATCCAGTCCTGCTCGCCGAGACACATGGCGGCCGCGATCTGACATGCGTCCTGGCCTCGCGAGGACGGGTACACCGCAAGGCGGCCTTGCTTGGTCAATGCGGTTGCCTGCTGATCGAACCGACGTCCGTGCACCATGGACCGATACATGTCCAGAAGACGCGCGTTCGACGGCCGTGCATACCTGGCGGCGCTGTCGACGCTCGTACCGTCCGGAGCGAGGTATTGCACCGGATGGTCGGCAGGCATGAATTGCTGATAGGACGAAGCCGAAGCATCTGCCGGATGGGTCGACTGCGGTTGTGTTGACGGTTGTGTTGACGTCACGGGGGTTGTCACGGGCACCTCTTTCGAGCTCGACTTGTAAGGTGATTGTGGCCCTCGATGCTCAGTCTTTCGCTGGGCTGCCGCAGATCGGAGACATATGGTCGGCAGGCGGGCGAAATCTCGGCATAATGTCCAATCGACGTCGTGGTGGATCGAAGGATGGTGGACGGATGGCAGACGCTCGCGGACGGGTCGAATTGGACGATGTCGATCGCGGCATCCTGCGTGAACTGACAGCCGACAGCAGAATGTCGATGCGCGTCCTCGCGGACCGTGTCCATATCTCACGCGCGCACGCCTACACACGGGTCGAGCGACTGGTAAGCGCAGGCGTCGTGGAGCAGTTCACCGTTCGCGTGGATCCGACCGCGGCCGGCCTGGCCACGTCGGCGTTCATTGCACTGTCGATCCGCCAGGATTCATGGCGGAGCGTCGCGGCAGAGCTGAAGACGATGTCCTTCGTCGACCATTTCAGTCTTCTGGGTGGCGACTTCGACGTGCTGGTCCTCGTTCGGACACCGGACAACGAGACGCTCCGTCACGTGGTGCTGGAGGGTCTGCAAAGTCTCGACGGGGTTCGGTCGACGAGGACGTGGCTGATCTTCGACGAAGCTCGCGGTGGATTGCACGGTTAGCGGACACTCGCGTCGGCCGGCGTGGGCGTGACGAGTCCTCCGACTGTCGTCAGCTCCCAGCTGCTCGCCGCCACATCGAGGTCATCACCGCGCCCGACGCCAACGCGAACGTCCCCGTGACCTCGAACCCGAATTTCTCGTAGAAAGTGACGTTGTCGGTCGACGTGCAGACGAGAGAGGCGTCGGCGCCGCCCACGTCGCAGCGCGCGAGCCGGTCGTGCAGGAGCGTCGAGACGAAACCCCGGCCCCGAGCCGACTGGGTACTACCCAGATTCGCCAGATACCACGCTGGTTCGGAAGGGTGGTGGGCATCGAGCGTCGACCTGACTCGTACCGCTGCGCCGACGCGGGTCCGCAGTGCCGGAAGCAGCGACGGCAGCGCCCGCGCGGTGCGCAGCAGCGACGAGTGCTGACGACCGGGCGGATCCCACACCTCGACGGCAACGGCTGCCCCGTCCTCCTCGACGAACCGCACCCCGCCTCCGGCGATGTGAAAGTGCCGCAGTGACGCAGTGAAGTAGCCGGTCAGAGCCGCGTGCCGTCGCGCGCGGCCGGGCCAGATGGACGCCATCAGCGGATCGTCGCGGAAGGCGTCGGCCAGAACCGAGGCGCAGGTGGTGGCGTCGGCGATGGTTGCGGCGACGATTCGGCCAGTCAAGAGCCCCCCGGAGAAATCATTCGGAACAGTCGGTTCGCACTAGGGTGGCTGTGTGAATTCGAAACCGGATGCCGCGGCGCCGCAGCGCAACGTCGACGCGGGGGCACAGCCATGGATGCTGGTGGAGACGCTACATCAGGACAGGGCGACTCTGGTCTCCCTCGGCGGACGGCTACGCGAGATGTCGTCCCTGCCGCGCGCAGTCAGATCCATGGTCGGCGGACGATCCTCCGCACAGGTCTGGGCGGAGGTCGCTCGGTCGATCGACGTCGTCCGCGAACACGCAACCTCCCGCGACGTCACGATCCCGACCGGTAACGGACGCACCCGCGTCGTCCTGCATCCGGTTGTGGGTCCGTCAGGTGCCGTCCACGGCATCGCGTTGTGGGTCGGCGACGCAGATTCCGCCGTCCCCGAGCGACCCGACGACGCGCTCGCCGTGACCTTCGACTCCGAGCGGCGCGCGTTCGTCGTCGACGCAGACTGCCTCCGCGCGATCGCCGCGGACCTTCCCCCCGACATCCGAACCAGATTCACCTCACCCGAAGTGTTCCGAAAGATCGACGTCGACGACGCTGTCGGCGCCATCGGCGCGCTCCTGCAACCCTCTCCCGAGGACGGGGCCACGTGGACCGGCCTGGCCTCGACACCGCACCTTCCCGGCGTTTCCCGCCTCGGCATCGTGTTCACTGCCGTCGACGACGGATCGACGTGGAGAGGTGTGGTCCATGCCGTCGAATCCGAGTCGGTGGTGACGCCGAGGCTCGAGACGGCGGCGTTCGCGGCGTTGGGTCAGGTGTCTCCGCAGATGGCGCTGGTCCTGATGGACGTCACGCACAATCGGCTGATTCGGTGGCTGACCGATCCGGTGCCGGAGATTCAGTGGAAGGGCATCGTCGACGACAGGGATACTCCGCACCCGGACGACGTCACACGCATCTTCGCCGCCGCGTCGGGGATGTACGCGGGCACGGAAACCAGTACCTCCGTCGACGGCATCCGCCTCCGGCGCATCGGCGGCGGATGGACCGTCGTCGACGCGCGCGCCGCGCTGTTGCCGAGAGAGAAGGGTGGGCCGCGATTGATGCTGGTGCAGATGACCGTCGTCGGGCACACCGACGACCCCGATCCCGTCCCCGTCGACGACACCGGGCATCCCAGTCTGCTCGACTGAACCCGAGGGAATGGTCATGGTGCAGAGTGGTCGACACAACGGTGTACGAGAGAAGGATGTGACGATGGCAGGACAGCTGTGGGCACTCGACGGGGGAAGCCCGGACATCGACCAGGAAGCGTGGATCGCGCCGACGGCTACCGTGGTAGGCCGCGTGAAGGTCGGCCCGACGTCGGGAATCTGGTACGGCGCGGTACTGCGCGCCGAATTCGAGGACATCACCATCGGCGCGGGCAGCAACCTGCAGGACGGCGTCGCCGCGCACGTCGACCCCGGCTTTCCCCTCACGGTCGGTGAGAACGTCAGCGTCGGACACAACGCGGTGCTCCACGGATGCACCATCGGCGACGGCAGCCTCGTCGGAATGGGTGCGATCGTCATGAACGGCGCCGTCATCGGCGAAGGCAGCCTGGTGGCAGCCGGTGCGCTGGTGCTCGAAGGAACTCAGGTTCCGCCGCGTTCGCTCGTCGCAGGCGTCCCGGCGAAAATCCGGCGCGAACTTTCCGACGACGAAGTCAACCACAACGGACTCAACGCCGCCGTCTACCGCGAATTACTGAAACAGCACCGCGCAGCCCGTCCACTCACCTGAGGCGCCCGGTCAGTGCGTGGGCATGTTCCAGCAGGAGGGTGCCCAGTTCGTGGTGCCGATCCGCGCGAAAGCGGGTCTCGACTCCGGTGAGACTCAGGGCCCATGCGGGCTTTCCCGATCGGTCGAACACCGCGGCACCGATGCCCCAGCTGCCTTCGACGAGCAGCGCGGGGTTGACTGCATAACCCGTCGTTCGTGTCGCGACGATTCGCCGCCGGATTTCGGTGGTCGCGTGTTGCGGGCCCCACGTCGGCTCCAGGTCGGCGCCGGCCAGGTACTGATCGATCTCTCGATCCGGTAGATGCGACAGGATCACCAGGCCCGCCGACGCCACTCCGAGCGGCAGCCGAATCCCCTCGTACAACACGTGTGACCGCAGGGGAAAGCTACCGTCCTCGCGCAGAAGGCAGACCGTCTCGTCTCCACGCCGAGCAGACAGGAATGCACTCTCACCGCTGGCCGCAGCCAGAGCATGAACGACGCCGCGCGCTGGGTCGGTGATGTCGTATCTGCTCGCGGCCGCAGCGCCGAGGAGGTACATCTCTGGTCCGAGGGTCCACGAACCGGTGGCGGAGTCGCGGTCGAGAAACCCCTCGTGGGCGAGCGAGGTGAGCAACCTGTGCGCAGTCGGTCGGGCGAGGTCGGTCGCGCGTGCCAGTTCCGTGGTCGACGCCCCAGTCGGTTCCGCAGCGCCGGCGGCTCTGAGAAGCGCAGCCGAGCGAGCGACGACGTTGGGTTGCATAGGGGCAACTCTACCCGGGCGTTCGCTCAGTGAACGCAAACAGCAGCGTTTTTCGCTGAACGAGCAGTGTTTGCCGACTTCTATGCAGAATCACCACGTCAGGGTCTACTGGAGGTGCGTTTACTGAATGAACACGTGAGGAGTTTGTCCATGGCAGGGAAGGTGTATCGGTCGGCCGCGGCTGCCGTGGCCGACATCGGCACAGGCGCGCGGATCGCGGTCGGAGGATTCGGCTTGTGCGGCATCCCGGACGCTCTGATCGAAGCGATCGCCGAGACGGACGCCTCGGAGCTCGAGGTCTTCTCCAACAACTGCGGCGTCGACGATCACGGCCTGGGAATTCTGTTGTCGAAGGGGCGCATCGCCCGGGTGACTGCGTCGTATGTCGGCGAGAACAAGGAGTTCGCGCGGCAGTACCTCGCGGGTGAGCTCGAAGTCGAACTGACTCCCCAGGGCACTCTTGCGGAGCGGCTGCGCGCCGGAGGCACGGGTATCCCGGCATTCTTCACACCTGCGGGCGTCGGAACCCCCATCGCCGATGGCGGTATGCCGTGGCGCTACGACGCGGACGGCGGTATTGCCGTGGCGTCGACACCGAAGGAAACCAGGGTGTTCGGGAACAAGCGTTACGTTCTCGAAGAGGCCATCGATGCGGACTACGCACTCGTGCACGCCGAGATCGGCGACACCGAAGGCAATCTCGTGTTCGACAAGACGGCCATGAACTTCAACCCGCTCGCCGCGATGGCGGGAAAGATCACCATCGCCCAGGTGGAGACACTCGTCGAACCCGGTGACATCGACCCGGGCGCAGTACATCTGCCCGGCGTGTTCGTCCAGCGCATCGTCCACACGGGACCGCAGAACAAACGCATCGAGAAGCGCACCGTCAGTGCAGGAGGACAGGCATGAGCTGGACACGGAATCAGATGGCCGAACGCGCGGCAGCAGAGATGGTCGACGGCGAATACGTCAACCTCGGAATCGGCCTGCCCACCTTGATTCCCGCGTACCTGACCGACGGAGTCAAGGTGGTCCTGCACTCGGAGAACGGCATTCTCGGCACCGGCCCCTACCCGACCGAGGAGAACATCGACGCCAACCTCATCAATGCGGGCAAGGAGACCGTGACGGTCAACCCTGGTGCCGCATACTTCGATTCGTCGTTGTCCTTCGGCATGATCCGCGGCGGTCACATCGATACAGCCGTTCTCGGGGGCATGCAGGTTTCCCGCACCGGCGATCTCGCCAACTGGATGGTGCCCGGAAAAATGGTCAAGGGTATGGGCGGCGCCATGGACCTGGTGCACGGTGCGCGCCGGGTCATCGTCGTGATGGAACACACCGACCGCGAGGGCAACCCCAAGATTGTCGACACCTGCACTCTCCCGCTGACCGGGCAAGCCGTCGTGAACCGCATCATCACCGACCTCGCAGTCCTCGACGTCGTGGGCGACGGAACACTGTCTCTCGTCGAGTTGGCGCCCGACGTCACGCGTACTCAGGTGGAGGACGCCACGGGAGTGCCGCTCGCATGATGTCGTGCTAAGGTTGAACCTTCAACCTAAGTAGTCGAAGGAAAGCCCATGACGTCTGTGATGAATCCGCCGGTCGCCGGCGGCGCGTTCGATGCGTTTTTCGCCGACGCGGCCCCTGCGAGTCGCGGCCAGAAGCTGTGGACAGCCGCCGACGGACCGCTGCCCGCCCTGTACATCAGCCACGGTGCACCGCCGGTGTTCGACGACCCGCTGTGGATCGACCAGCTCTTCACCTGGTCGCAGTCCATGCCGAAACCCAGGGCCATTCTCATCGTCAGCGCGCACTGGGAAGAGGCGCCGCTGAGCCTGTCCGCCATCGACGCACCGCTGGTGTACGACTTCGGGGGATTCGCGGAGCGGTACTTCTCGATGACCTACGCAACGCCCGACGCCACCGCGCTGGCCGACCGAGTGGCCGCGATGATTCCGGCCTCGGCCAACCTGCATCGGCATTCGTCGCGCGGACTCGACCACGGTGCGTGGGTTCCACTGAAGGTCATGTACCCGTACGGCGACGTGCCGGTCCTCCAGCTGAGCCTGCCCACGGATTCACCCGACGCCCTGCTGGACATCGGGCGACGGCTGAAAGCGCTTCGCGCAGAAGGCGTACTCGTGGTCGGCTCCGGATTCATGACCCACGGGTTGCCGTTCCTCTCTCGCGAGAACTTCTTCACCAACACCGTTCCGACCTGGTCACGTGACTTCGATCAGTGGTCGGCCGAAGCGCTGGGCAGAGGTGACGTCGATGCGTTGGCGAACTTCCGTACCCGCGCGCCAGGAATGCCGTACGCGCACCCCACCGTCGAGCACTTCACTCCGCTCTTCGTCACGCTCGGAGCGGCATCGGACCCGGAAGCGCCTGTGCACACCGAGATCACCGGTTTCCAATTCGGTTTGGCGAAGCGCTCCTTCGCGGTCTCCTGACGGATCGTTAGGGTGGAGGAATGTTCGTCAACTCCGCCCGAACGTTCGTCGCCGACGCCATCCGAGGGCTCGTCGCTTCCACCGCAGACATCTCCTGGCATCCCGATCCAGGCTTCCTGACCCGCGAAGAACCACTCGCAGCGGGACAGGTCGCCCTCCTGTCCGGTGGCGGTAGCGGCCACGAACCGATGCACGCCGGATTCATCGGAGCCGGCATGCTCACCGGTGTCTGCCCCGGCTTGGTGTTCACCTCACCCAACGCACTCCAAGTGCACGAGGCATCGAAGGCCGTGAGCGTCGGAGGCGGCGTGGTGCACATCGTCAAGAACTACACCGGCGACGTCATGAACTTCTCGATCGCCCGAGAGCTGTTGCGCGAGGACGACATCGAATCCGACTACGTACTGATCGACGACGATGTCGCGACCGAGAGGGCCGATGGCGACGGTCCGGGCAGACGCGGAACCGCAGCGACGGTGATCGTGGAGAAGATCTGCGGCGCGGCGGCGGAACGCGGAGACGCCCTCGCTGACGTCGTGGCACTCGGACGCCGAGTCGCGGCCAATTCACGAAGCATGGCGGTGGCGCTTCGGGCGTGCACAGCGCCCGGCTCGAACGAACCCTCCTTCGACCTGCCCGACGGCAAAATCGAACTCGGCATCGGAATCCACGGCGAACGGGGCACCTCACGCGTACCCGACATGCCTGCTCAGGACATCGTTGCTGCCTTGACGCAACCGGTGATCGATTCGTTGGGCTTGGAACGCGGCGAATCCGTCATCGCCTTCGTCAACGGGCTCGGGGCAACCCACCCGATGGAGCTGCACCTTCTCTACGGCGAACTGGCGGAGTACCTGTCCGACAAAGGAATCAAGGTGGCGCGTCCACTCGTCGGTAGCCTGGTCACCGCCTTGAACATGGCCGGCGCATCGATCACGCTCGTCCGCGTCGACGACTCCGTTCTCGAACTTTTCGACGCCCCGACCGACGCCCCGGCATGGCCCACTCCGGTGCAGAACACAGTGCTGGGGGAGCGAACGGGATTCGGCCCGACCTTCACCCCGAGCGAAAACGATTCGCCGCGAAGCGAGTGGGTGTCGGACTGGATGGCGTCCTGGGTGCAGCGAGTGCTCACCGAAGAACCCGCACTGACCGATCTCGACCGCCGCGCGGGTGACGGAGACTTCGGGACCAACATGGTGTCCGCGCTCGAACAGGTGGATCTGGCGCAGATCCGCGAAACCTATTCTGCGCAGACAATCTTCGAAGCCGTGTCCGCTGCTTACCTCGGCCACGCGGGCGGTACCTCCGGAGCGCTGTTCGGTATCTGGTTCCGTCAGTTCTACCTGGCACTGCACGCGGAAGACCTCGCCGCGATCACCACCGCCGCACGCAGCGGACTGGAGAGAATCACCGAACTCGGGGGCGCCCGTGTCGGCGACAAGACGATGGTCGATGCCATCGCCCCCGCAGTCGACGCCCTCGACAATGCGACGGAATTGCGCGCCGGTCTGACCGACGCAGCTCGCGCGGCGGCCGATGGCGCGCAGTCGACCGAGGACTTCACCGCCAACAGGGGGCGAGCGTCCTACGTGGGTGACGCCGCCCGAGGCGTCGTAGACCCGGGTGCGCTGGTCATTGCGTGGTTCTTCGAAGCGGCCGCGGACGCTGTTCGGGCGTAGCGATTGGGTGTAGCGATTGGGTGTGGCGTAGCAGTTGCGCATTCCACAGGCGGGATCCCGCCCGTCAGAGGCGCGATTGTCACACCACGCCCGGTCAGGCGAGGGATCCGACGAAGACCGCGGCGATCTGTTCGAGACCGGCCTGGTCGTCGGCGTCGAAGCGGGCGAGCAGGGGACTGTCCAGGTCGAACACTCCGACGAGTGTGTCCCCGTCGTACAGCGGCACCACCAGTTCGGATCGGGTGGCACCGTCGCACGCGATGTGACCGGGGAAAGCGTGGACATCCTCGACACGCTGGGTCTGTCGCGAGGACGCCGCAGTACCGCACACTCCCTTGCCGAGCGCGATCCGCACACATGCAGGCAGACCCTGGAACGGTCCGACGACCAGCTCTGTGCCGTCGAACAGATAGAACCCGACCCAGTTGACGTCCGGGATGGAGTTGAAAACCAGGGCTGAAATGTTGGCGGCGTTGGCAATCCGATTCGACTCGCCGTCGACCAGTGCGCGCGCCTGCTGCGTCAGCTGTGCGTACTGCTCGGATTTCGTACCCTCGAGTGCGGTTGCGGTGAACGACATGGCCCGATTCTAGGTTTCGACGCCCCGGAGCTTCGCGCGGAGTGCGAAACCGAGCGCAACCAGGTAGAGCGACATACCGGTTACCTGCAGCCGCTGGGCGATACCGAGGCCGTACGAGCCCGGAAGATTGTCGGCGATCATCAACCACGCTGTCGCGAGCGACGTCACGATCAGCAAGACGAGTCCAACCGTGCGCAGCAGCGGAAGAGTGCGGTACCGGAACGCTGCAACAGTGAACGCAACCATGGCAGTGAACACCGCGAACACTGCAACGGTGCTCGTCAACGCGTGGACGTGATGCAACTGAGGAAACAATCCACTCGGTTCCACCGGGCAGGACGGATCGTTCTCCGCAACACACTCGATCGGCAACTGTGAATCGGCAATCGTCGCTGCACCGAAAACGACCAGCGCACTCCACCCGACATTCGTCAACCGACGACGCGGCAACGTCAACCCCGCCGCACCCGCCACGATCAGCAGAACCCCGGTAACCAGATCCGCCGTGCTGAAGAAATGTCGATACGGCTGATCAGCCGCATCGAGTTCACTGAGAAACGAATGCGCAGGGTCCAAGCCCGTATCGAGAAAGAACTCCGCCACCCACGCCGAATACAACACCCCCGCCAGCACCAGTAACACCGTCAGCGCAGCGATCCTTCGTCGTTCCACTCGATCGACAGTAGTTCCAGGCTCACCCGTTGTGGTGGGTGCACCTTTTCCCGGACCGAACGTGGGGGGGGGGGGGGGCCCACGGGGCCCGCCCCCCCCGGCCGCCCCCCCGGGGCCCCGCCGGGCGGCCGGGGCAAACGCGCCCCCCCCCCCCCCCCCCCCCCCCACCAACCAAAA